>NZ_JABTYE010000030.1 GCF_013314895.1 Cupriavidus gilardii
GCTGCTCAGCGGGGCGCTGCTGTCGGGCCCCGCCGGCGTGTCGATGGCGGCCCGCCCCGGTTCCTCGTCCCCCTCTCCCGCCTCGCCGCCGAGCTCCTCGCAGCGTGCCGCTGCGCAGCCCGGCAGTGCCGGCCGCCCCCACGACGCGCTCAGCGCGCTGAACCGCAATCTGCTGACCGCCGCCTCGCTCGGCGACGCAGCGCTGGTGCGCAAGCTGCTCGGCGCCGGCGCCTCCCCGCATGCGGCAGACGAGCGCGGGCGTACCGCGCTGCTGATCGCCGTCTATCAGCGGCACGCCGAGGTCGCCCGCGCGCTGATCCACGCGGGGGCCGATGTCAATCGCAAGGACGATCAGGCCAACAGCGCCTTCCTGCTGGCCGCCGCCAGCGGACAGGTGGAGCTGGTGCGGCTGACGCTGGCGCACGGGGCCGACCCGCACAGCACCGACCGCTATCGCGGCACCGCGCTGACCGCGGCCTCGCAGCACGGCAGCCCCGAGGTGGTCCAGCTGCTGCTGCAGGCCGGCGTGCCGGTCGATCACGTCAATGCGCTGGGATGGACGGCGCTGCTCGAAGCGATCGTGCTCGGCGACGGCAGCGCGCGCTACGAACACGTGGTGCAGCTGCTGCTCGATGCGGGCGCCGACGCCAATCTGGCCGATCGCGACGGCGTCACCCCGACGCGCCATGCGCGCGAGCGCGGCTACAAGACGATGGTCAAGATGCTGATGCGGGTGCGCGGGCACTGACTGCACGTCGCATCGCGCGGCCCAGCACTCGCACGGATGGACCGGGGAAGGACCCGTTGCCCTGCCCCGGCTTCGCGGACGGTCAGCCCAGGCGGGCGTTCTCGGCTTCCTGCAGCTGGCGCCACATCACCTTGCCGGTCCCCGACTTCGGCAGCGCGTCGACGAACTCGACCACGCGCGGGTACTTGTAGGCCGCCATGTTCTCCTTGGCCCAGGCGATGATGTCGTCGGCCGTGGTCTTGCCCTTCGCGTGCGCCTTCAGTACGACCACCGCCTTGACGGTCTCGCCGCGATAGGCGTCGCGCGTGCCGATGATGCAGGCCTCCTGCACGTCCGGATGCTTGTACAGCAGGTTCTCGACCTCCGCCGGCCAGACCTTGAAGCCCGACGCGTTGATCATCCGCTTGAGCCGGTCCGTGATGAAGAAATAGCCCTCCTCGTCCATCCGGCCCAGGTCTCCGGTGCGGAAGTAGGTCTTGCCTTCGAACTCGATGAAGGCCTCGCGCGTCGCGTCCGGCTTGCCCCAGTAGCCCTTGAACACCTGCGGGCCGCAGACGATGATCTCGCCGACCTCGTTCGGCGGCAATTCCTTCAGCGTGACCGGGTCGACCACGCGGGCGTCGGTGTTGAACGTCGGCACGCCCAGGCACTGCAGCTTGGGCCGATCGCCCGGATTGCTGTGGGTCGGCGCCATCGTCTCGGACAGCCCGTAGCCTTCGAGATAGTTCAGGCCGAACTGCTCGCGCAGCCGCTCGGCGATCGCCTGCGGCATCGCCGCCCCGCCGCCGCCGATATAGCGCAGGCTCGACAGATCGAATTCGGCCAGATTGGGGCTGGCCAGGAAGTCGATCACCATGGTCGGGATATTGGTCCAGTGCGTGACCTGATAGCGCGAAATCAGCCGGCCCGCGACTTCCCGGTCCCAGCGCGGCAGCATCACCACCGTGGCGCCGCTGTAGATCGGGCCGTTCATGCCGTACTGCATGCCGGTCACGTGGAACAGCGGCAGCACGGACAGGATCACCGACTCGGCGCCCGAGCCCGACCACGTCGAGCCTCCGACCACGTTGTGCATCACCGAGCGATGGGTGTGGATGCAGCCCTTCGGAAAGCCGGTGGTGCCCGAGGTATAGGGCATTACCGCCATGTCGTCCGGACCGGCGGTATGCGGGCCAGGCTGATGGCCGGCCGCCAGCGCGTCGCGCCACTGCACGGCGCCGGTGGGCAGCGCGTGCTCGGCGGTCAGCCAGGCGGGGGGCGCGTCCTCGGGGTGTTCGTGGCTCTCGGGCAGCGCATCGGCGTATTGCGTCACCAGCAGATGCTGCAGCTGCTGCTCGGCCGGCAGCTCGGCATTGGCGGCCGCGGCGCCGCCGGCGAGATCGGCCGAGCAGATCGCCACGCGCGCCTGCGCATCGGTGACGTAGTGCTTGAACTCCTCGGCCCGGTTCATCGGATTGACCGGCACCACCACGGCGTCGGCACGCAGGATCGCGTAGTAGCTGACGATGAACTGCGGGCAGTTCTGCATGTACAGCAGCACCCGGTCGCCCTTGGCCACGCCCGCCTCGCGCTGCAGCCAGCCGGCCAGCGCGGTGGCCTGCGCCTCGAGCTCGCGGAAGGTGATGGCCTTGCCGAAATAGCGGATCGCGGCCTTGTCGGCATAGCGCCGCGCCGACACCTCCAGATTGACCCAGAGCGAGGTCTCGGGCAGCACGATGGCGGTGGGCGCCCGCTTGGGCCAGAACTGGAAATGCGGGCGCGCGGCCTTCTGGGTCTGCATGCGTGGTCTCCTGAGCGGTCTTCGCGACCTGTTCTCGAGCGTCTTGAGCGCGTGTTGGACGGGATGGATTGCGGACGCCGCCGTGGCCGGCAAGCAGCCCCGGCGATGAGTCGTCAAGCAATATAACCGAACGACCGTTCTATTTCCAAGGGGTAGATTCCCGCAAGCGGGGTTGAGATGAGCCGCGCCGTCCCCACATCGACAAAAGGAAACCGGCCGTGCGGCGCGATTCCGCGCGCCTCGGGCCGGTTCATGGGATCTCGCGACTTCCCGCGGCTCCCACGCGATATCACGCGAATTCAAGAACAGCGAGGCAAGCAATGAGCGACGTCACCCTGCAGAACTTCGACCACGACGTGATTGCGCTGTCGCGCAGCGTCCCTGTGCTGGTGGACTTCTGGGCGCCATGGTGCGGACCGTGCCGCACGCTGGGGCCCTTGCTGGAAAAACTCGAGCGCGAGGCCGGCGGCAAGTGGAAGCTTGCCAAGATCAATGTCGACGAGAACCAGGAACTGGCGGCCCACTTCGGCGTGCGCAGCATTCCCCATGTGGTGGCCTTCGTCGACGGCAAGCCGGTCGACCAGTTCATCGGCGTGCTGCCCGAATCCGGCCTGCGCGAATTCATCGCGCGGGTCACGCCGAATCCGGGCCAGGTCGCACTGCGCGAGGCCCGCAAGGCGGCGGCCGGCGGCAAGCGCGATATCGCGCGCGAGGCCTTCCAGGCCGCGCTGGCATTCGATCCCGGTTTCGACGAGGCGCGCATCGACTACATCGCCTTCCTGCTCGACGGCAATGCCCTGGAGGAAGCCGAGGCCCAGTTCGGCATGCTGACGCCGCGCGCGCCGCAGCACGATGCCTATGCGGCGCTGCAAACCCGGCTCGAGGCGATGAAGGGCCTGGGCGACCTGCCCGACGAGGCCACGCTGACCGGCCGCATCGCCGCCGATGCCGCGGATCTGCAGGCCCGCCTCGATCTGGCGCGGCTGCTGATTGCCCGCCGCCAATACGAACCGGCGCTGGAGCAGTTGCTGGCGATCGTGCGCACCGACCGCACGTTCGAGGACGATGTCGGCCGCAAGACGATGCTGTCGGTGTTCGAGATGATGGGCGACGCACCGGAAGCGGTGTCGCGCTGGCGCCGGCAGTTGAGCGCGGCGTTGAATTGAGTTCGCTGCGCTGACCAGGGGCGGTTGCCCTCTCCCCCGGCCCCTCTCCCGCAAGCGGGAGAGGAGAGAAAACCGATCGCGATGCCGTCCGGGCTTGCCGATTGCGTTCTCCCTCTCCCCCTCAGGGGAAGAGGGCCGGGGAGAGGGGGTGGTTCAGAAGCGGCTCACCCCGCCGGCCCCTCCACCAGCGTAAAACCGTTCTGCTGCATATACGCCACCATCGCGGCGTCCTGCTTGCGCACATGCAGCGCGAACCAGCCGGGCAGCTCGGCCACCAGGCGGCGCCCGGTTTCGAAGTCGCCCTCCTGTTCGACCTTGACCCGGACCTTGTCGACGATCTCCAGCATCTGCCGATGCTCGCCGGCATGGCACTGGCGCGGGCCGAAGTTCATCGCCTCCATCCACGCCTCCTCCATGCCGAAGTGGTAGCGCGTGTGGTCGATCCATTCGTCCAGCGCGGCCAGAAAGCCTTCGTCGCTGGCGCGCGCGGCCGCCTGCAGCAGCAGCACGAACTCCGCATGCGTATGGTCGGTGACCGGCTCGCCGAGATGCAGGTCGGCTGGCAGCGCGCTGCTGTCGAGGTCGGGCGGAGCGGCCGCTGGGGCCGTGGCGATCATGGTGGGGTCGGAAACGGTCATCAAGGCAATCGGTTATGCTGCGCGGAATGCCGGCAGGGGCGGCGCTACGCGCAAGGATACCCAATCCCCGCGCCGGGCGCCCGTTCCACATTCCCCGTTCGCTGCCCCGCTTCCCTGCGCTTCCCTCGATGCCACGACTGATTTTCTTCTGCGGACATGCCGGCACCGGCAAGACCACGCTGGCCCATCGGCTGATCGGCCCGCTGATGGAGACCACCGGCGAACCGTTCTGCCTGCTCGACAAGGACACGCTGTACGGCCGCTACAGCGCGGCCGCGATGGGCGCGCTGACCGGCGATCCGAACGACCGCGACAGCCCGCTCTATCTGAAGCATCTGCGCGATCCGGAATATCAGGGCCTGCTCGATACCGCGCGCGAGAACCTGGCGCTCGGCATCAGCGCGATCGTGATCGGCCCGCTGTCGCGCGAGATCCGCGAGCATCGCCTCAGCGATCCGCAGTGGCTGGCACTGCCGGCAGGCACCACGGTGCGCGTGGTCTGGGTTCATCTGCCCGAGGACGAGGCGCACGCGCGCATCGTGCAGCGCGGCAATCCCAACGATGCCTACAAGCTGGCGCACTGGGAAGACTATCGGCAGCGGCGCTTCATGCCCGATCCGGCCGAGTATCCCGAACTGATCTACTTCGACAACCTCGCACCCGACGACGCCGCGGTGGCCGGACTGCTGGATGCCCTGAGCACGTAGCCTGGACCGCCGTCAGCGCGGCTGCGCGATCGCGCTCAGCACCACCGACGCCGCGACGAAGCCGAACACCGCGGTGACCGCCACCGACGAGCCGAAGCCCGCGCAAGCCAGCCCCTGCGGCCCTTGCCGCGGCAGATGCGCGGCATCGGCAAAGGGCGCCTCGTCGATTTCGCAGGCTTGCTGCTCCGGCTCGGGATAGCGCAACGGTTCGTCCGAATACACCGCCTGCAGGCCAAACGGCTTCTTCGGATCGCGCGGGAATCCCCATTGCTTGCGCAGCCCGGCACGGACCTTGGCCAGCAGCGGATCCTGGACGGTACGCGACAGGTCGGCGATGCGCACGCGGGTCGGGTCGAGCTGCCCCCCGGCGCCGCCGCAGGTGACGATCGGCAGCCGCTGGCGCCGGGCCCAGCCCAGCATCGCGATCTTGACCTTGACCGCGTCGATGGCGTCGATCACATAGTCGTGGCCGGCCAGCAGCGCCTCGACGTTGTCCGGCGTCACGAAATCGTCGACGGGACGCACGCGCACGCGCGGGTTGATCTGCACCAGCCGCTGCGCCATCGCCTCGACCTTGGCCCGTCCGTATTCCTCGCCCAGCGCGTGGATCTGGCGGTTGGTGTTCGACGGGGCGATGTGGTCCAGGTCGATCAGCGTGATGCGGCCGACCGCATTGCGGGCCAGCGCTTCCGCGGCCCAGCTGCCAACCCCGCCGATGCCGACCACGCAGACGTTGGCAGCCTCCAGCCGCGCCAGGCCGTCGGCGCCGTAGAGCCGGGCCACGCCGCCGAAGCGGCGGTGGTAGTCGTCGTCCTCGGCCCCGTCGTGCGGCAGCGCGGCGGGCAGTTCCGCCAGCGCCTGGGCGGCGGCGGCGAGCTCGTCGTTGGGGTCGGCGCTGTAGTCGGCGCGGGAGTCGGCGGGGGAGGCGGCGTTGCGGTCGTCGGCCATCGAGGACTTCACCATCGGCTGGGCCCGCCGGCCCGAACGTGCAAGGGGCGGAGGCGGGCAAAAAATGCGGAATTCGCGGGCATCATTGTCAGTCGCATGCCGACAGGAGGGCCCGGCGCGCAACTATACAATAGCCGCAACGTGGTACGTTCGCCGCGCCCGGCGAGCCAGTTCGGTTCGTGCATGCGCCGGCCAGGGAGCCCCTCATGTCGATGCGCCGCCAGGCCGTGCTGTGGAGTGTATTGACGCCCTTGGTGTTGATTGCGGCGGTGGTGGCCTTCGTGCTGCTGTTCGACTGGAACCGCCTGAAGCCGTGGCTCAACGACAAGGTCAGCGATGCCATCGGCCGGCCCTTCGCCGTCAACGGCGACCTGATCCTGACCTGGCGCCGGCCCGAGGGCGAAAGCGGCTGGCGCCGCCTGGTGCCGTGGCCGCGGCTGTCCGCGCGCGATGTCACCATCGGCAATCCCGACTGGACCCAGCAGCCCAACCTCGCCACCGCGCGCGAGCTGGTGTTCCTGCTGCGGCCGCTGCCGCTGCTGACGCGCGAAATCTCCCTGCCGAGCATCACCATCGACGGTCCCTCGGTCGCGCTCGAACGGCTGGCCGACAAGCGCAACAACTGGACCTTCCCCACCCGCGAAGACAAGGAGCCATCGCAATGGCACCTGGAAATCGGCGAGGTGGTGCTGACGCGCGGGCATCTGGCGCTGAACGACGCCGCCAGCAAGATCGAGCTGCGCGCGACGCTCGAGACCATCGGCGATGCGGCGCTTTACGACAAGGACCGCGACGGGCCGCTTGCGCCCTCATCGGCGCCGGCGGCCTCGGCGGCGCCCGCCAGCGGCGCCAGTGTCCCCGCCGCAGCCAGCGCTTCGGCGCCGGCGGCCTCGGCAGCCGCGGCAGCCGACGCGAAGAACAGCAAGGGGGAACCGGTCTATGGCATCCGCTGGCGCGCGGTCGGCCATTACAACAAGGCCACCATCAATGCCAACGGCAAGGCCGGCGCGGTGCTGAACCTGCGCGACGCCAGCCGGCCCTATCCGCTCCAGGCCGATGTCCGCGTCGGCAGCACCCGCGCGCAGATCGAGGGCACGCTGACCGAACCGGCCCGGCTGGCGGCGCTGGACCTGATGCTGCAGCTGTCCGGCGAGAGCATGGCCGACCTGTATTCGCTGACCGGCGTCGTGCTGCCCGAGACCCCGCCATATCGCACCAACGGCCGCCTGACCGCGACGCTGCGCAAGGGCGCGTCGGTCTACCGCTATCAGAACTTCACCGGCCGGGTCGGCGGCAGCGATCTCGCCGGCACGCTGACCTATAGCCAGCGCGATCCGCGCCCGCTGCTCGCCGGCGAGCTGGTGTCGAAGCAGCTGCGCTTCGAGGACCTGGCGCCGCTGATCGGCGCGGACGCCAAACCCGGCCGGCCCGCGGCGCGCAGCCCGGTGCGCCAGCCCGCCGACAAGGCGCTGCCGGTGGCGCCGTTCCGCACCGAGCGCTGGGACGATATCGATGCCGACGTGCGTTTTACCGGGCAGCGGATCATTCGCGACGTCGACCTGCCGATCAACAATCTCGAGACCCATATCCAGTTGCAGGATGGCGTGCTGAACCTGAAGCCGCTGAACTTCGGCGTGGCCGGCGGCACCCTCGCGTCGAACCTGCAGCTGAACGGCAAGCGCACGCCGATGGGCGCGACCATCGACATGACGGCGCGGCGGCTCAAGCTCAAGCAGCTGTTCCCCAACCTCGAATCGATGCGCGCCAGCGTGGGCGAGATCAACGGCGCCGCCAAACTGTCGGCGACCGGCAATTCGGTGGCGGCGCTGCTCGGTTCGTCCAATGGCGAGGCGCGGCTGCTGGTCGAGAACGGCACCATCAGCAAGTTCATCCTCGAGGCGATGGGCCTGAACGTCGGCAGCGTGATCATCGCCAAGCTGTTCGGCGACAAGCCGGTGCAGATCCATTGCGGCGTGGCGGACTTCACCTTCACCAACGGCATGGGCCGCGCCCGCACCTTCGTCATCGATACGGAGGACGCCACCATCAACGCCACCGGTGTGGTGGACCTCGCCAGCGAGCGGCTGGGCCTGACCATCAATCCGGACTCCAAGGGCATGCGGGTGTTCTCGCTGCGCTCGCCGCTGTATGTCGGCGGCACGCTGAAGGATCCGCGCGTCAGCCCGGACATCGGCGTGCTGGCGCTGCGCGCCGGCGGCGCGGTCGCGCTGGCGCTGCTGGCGCCGGTCGCGACGGTGCTGCCGCTGATCGATCTGTCGCCGGCCGAGGACAGCCAGTGCGCCAAGCTGCTGGCGGAGCTGCGCAAGCGCCCGACCGCACCGCCGCCGGGCAAGACCTACCGCGATCGCCGTGCGCCGGCCGCCTCTGGTCCGGCGGCCCAGCAGCCCGCGGGCGGCAACGAGCCCGAGCCGCGTCGCCAAAATCCAACCGCGCCGGCCGCACCGTCGCCGGGGCCCAACAGATCGCCGATGTATCAGGGCGGCTGACGCGCTGCCCGGCTCACATCGTCGCGCGGGCGCAGCGCGCACCGATGCTCCAGCGCAACACTCCCGTGCGCGGGCACCCTTTCTGTGCACCAAAACCTAAAAGACCGTTGCACCCTGTCAACAAGCGCACCATAATTAAACGGCCATTTACATGGAGCCGCAGCGCAGCAACGGCGGCTCGATGCACAAGACAACGCTGTAAACAGATGGCACTTTGCGGACGGCGCCCGACAGGGCGCGGTCTGTTGCGGGGCGCGGCGCATGCCGCCCCCCGTTCGTCTTTTTCGGTCTTGCCGGTCGTTCCGGCTCACCCCTCCGCCTCCCGGTCCAGCACGAATGACGCCGTATCCCGCCGCCGCCATGCCGATCAGTGTTCTGATCGCGCTGACGGTGTGCAACCACGTGGCATTCAACGCCAGCCGCGTCGTCGTTTCCCTGTTCGCCATTTCGCTGAAGGCCTCGACCATCACGCTCGGGCTGCTGATGTCGCTGTACGCGCTGCTGCCGATGCTGCTGGCGATCCGCGCCGGGCGCCGCATCGACCAGATCGGGCCGCGCCGGCCGATGACCGCGGGTTCGCTGATGGTGGTGGCCGGCACGCTGCTGCCGGCGATCTGGCCGAGCGTCGCCGCGCTGTACGCCTCGTGCGCGCTGATCGGCGTGGGCTTCATGCTGGTCCAGGTCGCCATGCAGCTGCTGATCGGCCAGCTGTCGACCGACGAGACCCGTCTTCGCAACTACACCTGGCATGCGCTGGGCCTGTCGGTGTCCGGCACGCTGGGCCCGGTGACGGTCGGCTACGTGATCGAGCACGCCGGCTATCGGCCCGCCTTCCTGCTGCTGGTCGGCATCGCGCTGATCGGGCAGATCGGCCTGCGTCTGGTGCATGATCGCCTGCCCGCGCACGGCGCCGGCGCGGCACGCCAGGCCGCGCTCGACGGCCGCAGCGGCTCGGCGCTGGACTTGCTGATGGTGCCCGAACTGCGCGCGGTCTTTGTCGCCAGCGCGGTGCTCTCCGCCGCGTGGGATCTGCATGCGTTCCTGATCCCGATCCAGGGCACGCGCGTGGGCCTGTCGCCGTCGTCGATCGGCTGGGTGCTCGGCGCCTTCGCGATCGCCACGCTGGCGATCCGCATCGCGATGCCGCTGGTCACGCGCCATCTGTCCGAATGGAAGATCATCCGCGGCGCGCTGCTGGTCGGCGGCATCGCCTATCTGCTCTACCCCTTCGTCTCGACCTTCTGGCTGATGTGCTGCCTGGCGTTCGTGCTGGGCCTGGCGCTGGGCAGCGCGCAGCCCAACGTGATGAACATCCTGCATAGCGCGTCGCCGTCGGGGCGCGCCGGCGAGGCGCTGGGCCTGCGCTCGGCGGTGCTGAACACCAGCCAGGTGGTATGGCCGCTGACCTTCGGCGTGGTGGGCACCGCGCTCGGCATGCTGCCGATCTTCCTGTCGATGGCGGGCGCGATGGGCGTGGCTGGTTTCTATTCGCGCGGGCAGACGCGCAAGCTGCCGCCGCCTGCCGCATGACGCCTGGGCGTCTGACGCCTGGGGTCTGACGCCTGGGGTCTGACGCCTGGGGTCTGACGCCTGACGCCTGAGGCCTGAGGCCTGAGAGGCCTGGGCCGCTATTGCGGGCCGGCCTTTGTGCGGGTTCCGCGCCGGGATGCCTTCGCTATACTCCAGGCATCCGGATCCGCATATCGGCCGCGCGAGCAGGTGTGCCGACGCTATCGGAGACCCGATCAGGACGCTTCAACCATCCCTCCCGCGGCCGTGCCGCTGCTCTTCCCGCCATGACGCAACTCGCCGATCTCCGTCGTACCTATGTGCTCGGTTCGCTGACCGAAGCCGATGTCGCGCCCCAACCCATCGCGCAATTCGAACGCTGGTTCGAGGAAGCGCTGACCGCCAAGCTGCCCGAGCCGAATGCGATGACGCTGGCCACCGTCGATGGGAGCGGTCAGCCCTCGGCCCGCATCGTGCTGCTCAAGGGCATCGACGAGCGCGGCTTCACCTTCTTCACCAATTACGAGAGCCGCAAGGGTCTGGACCTGGCGGTCAATCCGCGCGCCGCGCTGCTGTTCCACTGGGTACAGCTCGAACGGCAGGTTCGCATCGAAGGCGTCGTCGAGAAAGTCAGCGACGCCGAGAGCGATGCCTACTTTGCCTCGCGGCCGCTCGGCTCCCGCATCGGCGCCTGGGCGTCGGCGCAGAGCCAGGAGGTGGCCGACCGCGCGCTGCTCGAGCAACGCGAGGCCGAGTTCCGCCAGCGCTTCGGCGAAAACCCGCCGCGGCCGCCGCACTGGGGCGGCTATCGCGTAGCGCCGACGCGCGTCGAATTCTGGCAGGGCCGTCCGTCGCGGCTGCACGATCGCATCGCTTATCTGCGCCAGCCGGACGGCAGCTGGCGCATCGCGCGGCTGTCGCCGTAAGTGTTTGGCGCGCGGCGCGCGGTTTGCCCCTGTCATCGAAATGGGGTCTAGGCAGTGCACTGCACACCGGCGTGGTTTGGCGTATAAAGTGAAACGCCAGACGCACCGGGCAGCGGGCTCTGGCGTCGGGTATGGCACAGTCTGATATATCCGAAGACTTAGCCCCCACAGTTGTTCGTTGGAGAAGTATGCCGCCATTCATCAGGAGGAAAGCCGCATGTTTTTCAAGCAAGCACTGGACACGCAACTGGAGCGCTGGGTCGCGGAGCTGCGCGACAAGGCCAACCTGCCCGTCAAGCTGCGGCTCTGGAATGGCCATGAATACGCGCTGGGCAATTTCGAGCAACCCGCGGTCACGCTGACCGTGCGCGAGGCCGGCGCGCTGCCGCTGCTGCTGACGCCGACGCTGGACAATCTGGGCGAGGCCTACGTCCAGCAGAAGATCGATCTGGAGGGCAAGCTCGCCGACATCATCGCGGTCGGCTACGGCTTCTCCCGCGCCACCACGCAACTGGCCGGCAGCACGCTGGCCCGCGTCGCGCAGCGCTTCACCCATACCAAGCAGGAAGACAAGGCGTCGATCGAATACCACTACGACGTCTCCAACGACTTCTACAAGCTGTGGCTGGACCCGAACATGGTCTACTCGTGTGCGTACTTCGAGCACGGCACCGAGGACCTGGCCACCGCGCAACTGAAGAAGATCGACCACATCCTGACCAAGATCCGGCTGCAGCCGGGCCAGACGCTGCTCGACATCGGCTGCGGCTGGGGCGCGCTGGTGCTGCGCGCCGCGCAGAAGTTCGGCGCGCGCTGTGTCGGCATCACGCTGTCGGAAAACCAGTTCGCGCTGGCGACCGAGCGGGTCAGGCAGGCCGGGCTGCAGGACCAGATCGAGATCCGCCTGCAGGACTACCGCGACGTGACCGGAACCTTCGATCGCATCACCAGCGTCGGCATGTTCGAGCACGTCGGCAAGGAGAACCTGGTCACCTACTTCAGCCGCATGTGCGAGCTGCTGGCCGACGACGGCATCGCGATGAACCACGGCATCACCTCGCCGGACCCGGACAGCGGCAAGGTGCCGATGGACGGCGCGCAGTTCATGGACCGCTACGTGTTCCCGCAGGGCGAGCTGCCGCATATCAGCATGGTGCTGCATACGCTGGCCAAGGGCGGGCTCGAGGCCTACGACGTCGAGCTGCTGCGCCGGCACTATGCGCAGACGCTGCGGCACTGGGCCGAGAACTTCGAGACGCATGGCGAGACCATCCGCGAGATGGTCGGCGAGAAGAAGTACCGCATCTGGCGCGTCTACCTGGCCGGCTGCGCGCAGGCCTTCGACAGCGAGAAGATGTCGATCTATCAGGTGGTCTGCCACAAGGCCACCCAGCCATCGAACACGCTGCCCTGGTCGCGGCATTACATCTACGACAAGACGCTTGATTGACGATTTGTTTGGCGGCCTGCCGCCTGCACCCGCAACACCAGCCGAACAGTCACTGGGTCCCCGCCTGCGCGGGGACGACGCCGCGCCAGACAGCGGTGTCGTTCCCGCGAAAGCGGGGACCCAGCGTCTTCGGCGCGGCAAGACGGTCCAGCCCGTCGCTGCCTCCGCCGAACTGACGGCCCTCGCCGCCCGGCTGCCCCGCCACCTCTACCTCGGCACCTCGACCTGGTCCTACCCCGGCTGGAAGGGCCTCGTCTACGACGGCGACTACAGCGACAGCCTGCTGTCGCGCAAGGGGCTCGCCGCCTACGCCTGCCATCCGCTGCTGCGCGCGGCCGGCGTCGACCGCGGCTTCTACGCACCGATTCCGCTGGCCGACTACCTCGCCTATGCGGCGCAGGTGCCCGAGGATTTCCGCTTCTTGGTCAAGGCGCCCGCCAGCGTCTGCGATCCGTGGCTGCGCGACAGCAACGGCGCCGGCCGGCTGGCCAATGCGGCGTTTCTCGACGTGGAGATCGCGATCCGCGATTTCATCACGCCGGCCACTGCGGGACTGGGGTCCAAATGCGGGCCGCTGCTGTTCCAGCTGTCGCCGCTGCGGGCGATGGCCAACGATGCCGCGGCCTTCCTCGCGCGGCTCGATGCCTTTCTGTCGGCCTTGCCGGCGCTGGATCCGATGCAGACTCCCAACGCCTGTTATGCGGTGGAACTGCGCGACCCCGAACTGCTGACGCCGCGCTTCATCAAGCTGCTGCGCACGCGTGGCGTGCGCTTCGGCTGCGGCGCGCGCGATCGCATGCCGCCGCTGACGCGCCTGGCCGCCGCGCAGGCGCTGCGCGACGAAGGCGAGCCGGGGCCGCTGGTGCTGCGCTGGCTGCTGCATCCAGGCTATGGCTACGATCAGGCCGAGGCGGCATTCGAGCCGTTCGACCGGTTGCACGCGCTCGATCCGCAGACGCTGGCGGCCGCGGCGGACCTTGCCGTGCGCACGCTGCAGGCCGGGCAGCCGGCCTATCTGATCGTCAGCAACAACGCCGAGGGCTGCGCGCCGCTGACGCTGGCGCGACTGGCCGAGGCGATCGCGCAGCGGCTCCGGGTGTAGCTGCCCGCCGCTGCTGCCGCCATCGACGCGCGCTTACTGTGAGCGCAGCCGATGCGCGAAGCTCTTGCGGAACTTGGCCACCTTCGGCGAGATCACGAAGGCGCAATAGCCCTGCTCCGGATGATTGCGGAAGTAGTTCTGGTGATAGGCCTCGGCGCGCCAGTAGCGCTGCGCCGGCTCGACTTGCGTGACCAGCGGCCCGTCGTACAGCTGGCGCGCAGCGATGTCGGCCATCACCTGCTGCGCGGTCGCACGCTGTGCGTCCGAGTGGGTGTAGATCACCGAGCGGTACTGCGTGCCGACGTCGTTGCCCTGGCGATTGAGCGTGGTCGGATCGTGGATCGCGAAGAAGATCTCGAGGATCTCGCGATAGGAGATCACCGCCGGATCGAAGCTCACCCGCACGACTTCGGCATGGCCGGTGTCGCCGCTGCAGACCTGCTCGTAGCTGGGATCGTCGACATGGCCGCCGGTATAGCCGGACTCCACCGCGGTCACGCCTTCGACCTGCTGATAGACCGCCTCCAGGCACCAGAAGCAGCCGCCACCGAGCGTGGCGATTTCGGTTCGATCTTCCATGGATGCTTACCCGTTGGGATGCGCGGCAAGGCGCGATCGAACGATGATACCCGCCGCGCTCAGTTCGTGCCGCCGCTGCCGCCCCGCGCCGCCTCCAGCGTCGCGCGCAGCTGCGGCTTCAGGACCTTGCCGAGCGCGCTCTTGGGCAGCGCGTCGAGCAGCACCACCTCGCGCGGCAGCTTGAAGCGGGCGATGCGCGCCGACAGCGCCTCGCGCAGGGACTCGGTCGCCAGCGCCGCGCGGTCCGCGCCGGCCGCCGGCACGATGACCGCGACCGGCACCTCGCCCCAGCGCGGATCGGCCAACCCCACCACCGCGCATTCGGCCACGCCGGGCAGCGCCACCAGCGCGTTCTCGATCTCGGCCGGATAGATGTTCTCGCCGCCCGAGATGATCATGTCCTTGCTGCGGCCGACCACCTCGATGCAGCCGTCGGCGTCGCGATGCGCGAGATCGCCCGAGCGGAACCACCCGTCGACGAAGCCGGGATGGGCAGGCTCGTGCCAGTAGCCCTGCATCAGATTGCTGGCGCGGATGCAAATCTCGCCGACCTCCCCTTCTGCCACTTCCTCGCCGTTGCGGCCAAGCAGCCGCACCTGCGCCTCGGGCTGCGGCCAGCCGGCATAACCGGGCCGCGCCATCGCCTCGTGCAGGCGCAGTACGATCGATACAGGACCGGTCTCGGTGGCGCCGTAGACCTGGCCCAGCGGCACGCCGCGCGCGTGGAAGGCATCGATATAGGCGCGCGGGATGGTCGAGGAGCCGGCCATCACGCCGCGCAGCACGCTCAGGTCGGCATCGTTCCAGCCGGGATGTTCTAGCACCGCGCGCAGCGTGGCCGGCACCATCAGCGACAGCGTCGGCCGCGCCTGCGCCAGCGCGTCGAGCCAGCCGTCCGGCGTGAAGCGCTCGTGCAGGGTTACCTGCGCACCGAGCAGCAGCGCCGGCACGGTCTGGATGCACAGCCCGCCCACATGGAACATCGGCAGCGTCGACAGGACATGGTCGGTGTCGCGCATCTCGTGCGCCCACCAGCTCGCGCGCGCATTGGCCAGCAGCGCGGCCTGCGTATGCAGCGCGCCCTTCGGCTGGCCGGTGGTGCCGGAGGTGTAGACCAGCAGCAGCGGCGTGTCGTCGGGCATCGGGCCGATCGGCGACTCGGTCGGCTCGGGCGGGGCCGGGCGGTCGATCAGGCGGTCGATATGGGCGTGGCGAACGGCGCCGCGCCGGCCTTCCTCGCGGACTGCACCGGCAACTTCACTTGCCACTTCACCCGCGGCCGCACCTTCGCCGGCGCGCGCCACCGCGGCCGCAGCCTCCGCGTGCGCGTCGTCATGAAAGATCGCGCGCACGCCGGCGTGCCCGGTGATCGCGGCCAGTTCGGGCACCGCCAGCCGGTAATTCAGCGGCACGAAAATCGCGCCCAGCCGCGCGCAGGCGAACAGCAACGCCAGCTGCAGATCGTGGTTCAGGCACAGCGTGGCGACGCGATCGCCGCGGGCGATGCCCCAATCGGCGAGCAGATGGGCGGCCACGCGTTCGATGCGGCTCCACAGCTTGGCATAGCCGATCGTGCGCCCCTGGAAATGCAGCGCCGGCCGATGCGGCTGACCGTCGGCCAGCGCATGCAGCGGGCGCAGCAGCGCGCCGACGCTGGCCGCGTCCAGATGCGGCCGCCCTCCGCAGGCGCCGCTCATTCGTCGCGCTCGCCCGGTTCGTACAGCGTTTCGCGGCCCATGCGATCGAGAATCAGCTCGGCGGTCCACGGCAGCATCAGCGCGCCGCAGCGTGAATCGCGATAGAGCCGCTCGAGCGGCAGGTCCTTGAGCATCGACTGGCCGCCGCAGGTGCGGATCGCCAGCCGCGCGATATCGTTGGCGCCTTCCATCACCGCGTAGTGCGCGGCATAGAGCCGCATGCGCTGGTCCTTCGACGGATTGGGGCGCGCCTCGTGGATGACGCGCCAGAACAGCGAGCGCATCGACTCGAGCTGGATCCGCATCTGCGCCACCGCGATCTGCTTGGTGGGGTACATGCGGCGCTTGACCGGCGGCTGGCCGGGCACCTCGCCGCGCAGGTATTGCACCGTGAAATCGTAGGCGGCCTGCGCCACGCCCAGATAGGTGGGCGACAGCGTGAAGAACATCGCCGGCCAGGTCTGCGCGGCTTTGTAGTAGACGCCGCGCGGCATCAGCTGCTCGTCGTCGGGCACGAACACGTCCTTGAGCAGCAGCGTGCGCGAGACCGTGCCGCGCATGCCCATCGGGTCCCAGTCGCCGGTCACGGTCAGACCGTCGGCCTTGCCCGGCACCGCGATATACAGCGTGTCGCGCATGTCGGGATGATGGTCGCCGCGGTCCTCGGTGCAGAGGATGCCGTAGTAGTCGGCCGCGCCCGACAGCGAGGCGAAGATCTTGCGGCCGTTGAGCAGCCAGCCGCCCTCGACCTTGCGCGCGGTGGTGCCGAACGGCGCCTTGCCGGCCGCGGCCGCCGAGCCTTCCGAGAACGGCTGCGCATAGACCGCGCCGTCCTTGACCACGCGCGCGAAATGCAGCTCGCGGCGGGCCGCATGTTCGGCGCGCTGCGCGTCCGTCATCGCGATGCCGTCGGCCAGCATGCCGGTCCACATCGTCGAGCAGATATGCATGTTGTAGGTCAGCGCGGTGGCGCCGCAGAAGCGGCCGATCTCCGCGCCGATCATGCAGTAGGTCGCGAAGTCCGCGCCCTCGCCGCCGAAGGCCTTCGGCACGCACAGCGCCAGCAGGCCGGCCTCGCGCAGATCGTCGTAGTTGGCGAACGGGAAGCTTGCCTCGCGGTCCCATTGCGCCGCGCGCGGCGCGAAGCGCTCGCGGCCGAGCCGGTTGGCCAGCGTCAGCAGACGGACCTGATCGTCGGTGAAATCGGCCTCGCCGACAGCGGGAACGAAGTCCAGGGGCATGATGGTGTCTCTCGTGGTCAGCTTGTTATGCGGTGGGCGCGATCGTGCGTTGGGGCGTTGGGGCGTTGGGGCGTTGGCGCGTTGGTGCGTTGGTGCGTTGGTGCGTTGGTGCGGTGGCGGGTTGGTGCGGTGGTCCGTTGCTTCGACGGGGGGTCGACGTCAGCGGACCGGGAAATGCCGCGACAGGAAATCGAGCACGGCCTCGTTGAACCGCGCCGGCCGCTCCATGCAGGCCAGGTGGCCGACGCCCGGCAGGCACCGATACTCGGCACCGGGAATGCGCGCCGCCATCCGCTCCATCACCGCCGGCGCCGCATTGGCGTCGTGTTCGCCGGCCAGCGCCAGCACCGGCACCGCGATGCCCGCCAGCGCCGCGCGCTGGTCGAATCGCACCAGCGCATGCAGCGCGGCGCGATAGGTGTCGGGCGGCACGCTGGCCATCACGCGCGTGGCGAAGGCGACGGCGTCCGCCGGCGCATCGGGTGCGACCATGCCGCGCACGAGGCCGGCGGCCATCTCGGCCATGGTGCGGCCGGCATCGAGCGGCGCCGTGCGCGCCGCGATGAAGTCGCGCTGCCAGTCGCCGTCGGCCTTGCCGAAGGCCGGCGAGGTACCCGACAGCACCATGCCGTCGATCGCCTCGGGCATCGCCGCATAGGCCTGCTGCGCGACCATGCCGCCCATGCTGTGGCCGAGCAGCACCAGGCGGCGGCCGGCGTCGCGCTCGGCTTGCAGCACCGGGGCCACCGCCGCGGCGAGGCCGGCGAAGTCGTACGGGCCGATCGTCGCGCTGTCGCCGTAGCCGGGCATGTCCCATGCGACCGCACGGTAGCCGGCCTCGGTCAACGCGTCGAATTGCGCGGGCCAGGCGGCCTTGCCGCCGCCGATGCCATGCAGCATCACCACGGCGACGGGGCCGTCGCCACGCACCAAGGTGGCGATGCCGTTGGCGTGGCGCACTACGTGATCGGCATGGCGGTCGGAATCAAACTCGGACATCGAAGCTCCTTGCGGCGTGTCGGGGGTATCGGCGCCTCGGCGTGTCGGCGTGTCGGCGTGTCGGCGTGTCGGCGCGTCAGCGCGGCATATCGGCCAGCCGGCCCTGCTCCACCTCGGCCACGCCGTCCAGCGTCACCGTGCAGCCGCGCAGCGGCAGATCGAAATGGCCCAGCGTATGGCGGCCGGCCACTTCGTTGGCGCCGGTCGAATAGAGGAAATTGCCGGCAAACGCGCGCAGTTCGGTGCCGTTGCAATCGCGCCTGTCGTAGAACGTCAGCGCGTCCCAGCGCGCCTGCGGGTTCATGCCCCAGCCGACATGCGAGACCGCGTAGGCGTCGCGCGTGCCTTCCTTGTCGGCCCAGGCCGCGTAGTAGCCGCGCATCATGTCGGCATCGACGCCGCTGCCCTCGATGCCGACGATGTAGTCGTTGTCGACATGGCAGACGACGGTGTCGCGCAGATAGGTCTTGAAGGTCAGATTGACGTCGCCCGGCGCCAGCACCAGCGTGCCGTTGACCTGCCCGGTGGCGGGGAACGCCAGGCACAGCCCGCCCGGCCAGTGCGCGACCTGGCCCGGCTTGTTGCAATAGCCCCAGACGCCACCGACACGCGCGCCGGCCAGTCCGATGCGCAGATCGGTGCCGGCGCCGGAGGTCACGCGCATCTGCGCGGCACCGCGCAGCCGCCGCATCGCCGCGCGCACGCCGGTCTCCAGCGCGGGGTCGGGCACGCAGCGTTCCAGGATTTCGGGATGTTCGTTGCTGATCATCAGCAGCCGCGGCACGACGCCGTCGGCGCCCTGCAGGATCCGCGGCAGTTCCGGCGCGTGCAGCAGGCCTTCGACGGTGCAGTCCAGCACCAGATGGCAGCGCGACAGCGCGGCAATCACGGGCTCGAGCTGCTGCAGCGCATCGCTGGCGCCGGTCGAGCGCACCGGCGCCGGCGCCTGCAGCGCGGGGGTCGGCACGCGCACGCGGATCGGCGTCGCGCCCAGCGCCTGCACCGCCAGTTCGGCCAAGTCCACGATGACTTGTCGGGATTGCGACTCCGCTACAATGCCGACAACTTCACCCGCGGAAAGCGCGCACAGCTCCAGCGTTCGGCGAAAGGCCGCCAGCCAGCGGTGTTCGATCTGCTCGACGAGCATGACACTTCTCCTCTGCTGCTGCTCTGCTGCTCATTCGGGGCCGGGCCCCGCCCTCGGTGCGCTCCGCGGCATCGCAGCAAAGCCCCGCCTTGCCGTTTGCGATCCCGCGCCTGCGTTCCTCGCTTGCGTTTCCAGCTTGTGATTCTGCGTTCTGCGGCAAATAATATATGAAATTTCATGGAAATCAGCGGTACCCGACCTATGGGATTTCCCGACGCCAACCCGCCTGACGGGAACCTGATGCCGCACGGCCAAGCCGCCGCGCCGGACTTCGACGCGCTGCATTTCCGCCGCGCGCTGTCGCAGTTCGCCACCGGCGTCACGGTCATCACCACGCGCGCGATGCGCGAATCGCCGGCCGATCCGCCCTTCGTCGGCATCACCGCCAGCTCGTTCAATTCGGTCTCGCTCGATCCGCCGCTGGTGCTGTGGAGCATGGCGAGCCGCGCCAACAGTCTGCCGATGTTCCGCGGCGGCTCGCACTACATCATCAACGTGCTGGCCGCGACCCAGCTGGACCTGTGCCAGCGCTTCGCCACGCTCAAGGGGGACCGCTTCGCCGGCGTCGACTACCGCCTGTCGGCCACCGGCCTGCCGATTCTGGCCAATGCGCTGGCCTGGTTCGAATGCCACAACCGCAGCCGCTACGACGAGGGGGATCACGTGATCTTCGTCGGCGAGGTGGAACGTTGCGGCATCCACACCAGCGGCGGCCTGCCGCTGGTGTTCCAGGGCGGGGCGTTCTCCACCACCTGCCCGCTGCGCGACTGAACGCGCCGCGCCTCCCCCTTCGCCCGCCGCATCGGCCGCACCCGACCATGCCCTTCGTCGACGGATATCTGCCCTATCTGCTGGCGCGCGCCAGCCATCTGGTGTCGGGAGAGTTTCACCGCAAGGTCGAGGCGGCCGGCCTAAGCGTGCCCGAATGGCGCGTGCTGGCGACGCTGGCGGACCGCGACGACTGCACGGTCGGCACGCTGGCCGATATCACGCTGACCAAGCAGCCGACGCTGACCAAGCTGCTCGATCGCATGACCGCCGACGGCCTGGTCGAGCGCCGCCGCGACGGCGCGCCGGATCGCCGCCAGGCGCTGGTGTCGATCACCGAGCGCGGGCGCGAACGGGCCCGCCCGCTGCTGGTCCAGGCGGCCGAACACGAGGCCCAGGTGCTGGCCGCGTTCGGCGCCAGCCAGGGCGACCAGCTGAAGGAGACGCTGCGCCGGCTGATCGCGCTGCACGCGCGGCGGTAAGCGCGCGGTTTCCCCCAAGACTGCGGGCTAGCCCTGGCCGCGCGCCTGCACCAGCGCCAAGGGCGACCCTTCCGTCTTGATCCGCTGCAACACGATGTTCGAGCGGATGTCCATCACCCCCGGCGTGCGATAGAGCCGGTTCACGATGAAGTCGGAGTAGTGCTTCAGATTGCGCGCCTGCACGCGCAGGATGTAATTGCTGTCGCCGGTGATCACATAGGCCGACAGCACCTCGGGCCATGACTGCACCGCCGCGTTGAAGGTGTCGTGCCAACCCTCGACCGCGGGCCGCATCGACACCTGGACGATCGCCTCCAGCTCCAGCCCCAGCCGCTCGGCATCGAACCAGGCGCGATAGCCGCCGATCACGCCACTTTCCTCTAGCAGCCGCACGCGCCGCAGGCAGGCCGACGGCGACAGCGCCACGCGCTCGGCCAGGTCCTGGTTGCTGATGCGGCCGTTCTGCTGCAGGCAGGTCAGGATGCGCAGATCGATGGGGTCGAGGGTCATGTCGAAGATTATTTCGTGGTGACGTTTGTTTATCGAATTCTATGCGAATTTTGGCGGTGCCAGCCGTCGAAATAGCAAGCCTCTTTCCCGAAATCTTGACTATCATGCCGGGATCGGCACCACCGCCGCCCGCCGCGGCCATCATCACGAACCGCGGCAAAGCGCGAACACATCACGACAAGCGCCCCATGTCCGACGCCTTTTCCGCTTCTCCGTCCACGGCGCGCACGCTGTGGGACATCAGCCCGCCGCTGTCGCCCGCGACACCAGTGTGGCCAGGCGACACGCCGTTCCAGCAGCAGAGCGCGTGGCAGATGGACGAGCACTGTCCGGTCAACGTCGGCCGCATCACGCTGTCGCCGCACACCGGCGCCCATGCGGATGCGCCGCTGCACTACGCGGCCGATGGCGCGCCGATCGGCGAGGTGGATCTGGACCCGTATCTGGGCCCGTGCCGCGTGATCCATTGCATCGGCGCCGCGCCGCTGGTGCGGCCGGAGCAGGTCGCGGGCGCGCTGGGGGGCGCACCGGGAGGCGTGCCGCCGCGCGTGCTGTTGCGCACCTACCGCAGCGCGCCGCTCGCCGCTTGGGACCCGGATTTCTGCGCGGTGGCGCCGGAAACCATCGCGCTGCTGGCCGAGCACGGCGTACGGCTGATCGGCATCGACACGCCGTCGCTGGATCCGCAGCAGTCCAAGACCATGGACGCGCATCGCATGGTGCGCCGGCACCGGATGGCGATTCTCGAAGGGCTGGTGCTCGACGCGGTCGCGCCGGGCGACTACGAACTGATTGCGCTGCCGCTGCGCCTTGCGCAGCTGGACGCCAGCCCGGTGCGCGCGGTGCTGCGCAGCCTGGCCTGAGCGCCGCCGTTCCGGCCTGCCGTATTCGCGTATTCGACAACGATCAACGATCGCCCTGCGGCGATCCTCAGTCACCCTCAGACACCCAAGGAATCCATGACCGCAAGTACCCGCGAGCAATGCCTGTCGCTGGACCGGCAAGACCCCTTGCGCCCGCTGCGCGACGCGTTCGCGCTGCCCGAGGGCGTGATCTATCTGGACGGCAATTCGCTGGGCGCCCGCCCGCATGCGGCCGCTGCACGCGCCGCCCAGGTGGTCGAGCAGGAATGGGGCGAAGGCCTGATCCGCAGCTGGAACAGCGCCGGCTGGTTCGAACTGCCGCAGCGCCTGGGCAACCTGCTGGCGCCGCTGATTGGGGCCGGCCCCGACGAGGTCGTCGTCACCGACACCACCTCGGTCAATCTGTTCAAGGTGCTGGCCGCCGCGCTGCGCGTGCAGGGCGTGCGCGCTGCGGCGCGCAAGGTGATCGTCTCCGAGCGCAGCAACTTCCCCACCGATCTGTATATCGCCCAGGGCCTGGCCGATCTGCTGCAGCAGGGATATTCGCTGCGCCTGGTCGACAGCCCCGACGAAATCGACGCCGCGGTGCGCGACGATACCGCCGTGCTGATGCTGACCCACGTCAACTACAAGACCGGCGAGATGCTGGACATGGCCGCGCTGACCGAGCTCGCGCATGCGCGCGGCGCGCTGACGGTCTGGGATCTGGCGCATTCGGCGGGCGCGGTGCCGGTGGCCCTGCGCGAGTCCGGCGCGGACTACGCGGTCGGCTGCACCTACAAATATCTGAACGGCGGTCCCGGTTCGCCGGCCTTCCTGTGGGTCGCGCCGGCGCTGCGCGACGCCTTCTGGCAGCCGCTGTCGGGCTGGTGGGGCCATGCCGCGCCGTTCGCGATGGAGCCCGACTATCGTCCGCGCAGCGGCGTCGCACGCTTCCTGTGCGGCACGCAGCCGATGACCTCGCTGGCGATGGTCGAATGCGGGCTGGAGATTTTCGGACACACCGACATGCAGGCGCTGCGCGCCAAATCGCTGCAGCTGACCGACCTGTTCATCGCGCTGGTGGAAAGCCGCTGCGGCCATCATCCGCTGACGCTGGTCACGCCGCGCGAGCACACGCGCCGCGGCAGCCAGGTCAGCTTCGCCCATCCGCAGGGCTATGCGGTGATGCAGGCGCTGATCGAGCGCGGCGTGATCGGCGACTACCGCGAGCCGCAGATCATCCGCTTCGGCTTCACGCCGCTCTACACTGGTTTTGCGGACGTCTGGGATGCGGTGGAAGTGCTTCGCGACGTGCTGGACAGCGGCGCCTACGAAGCGGCGCGCTTCCAGACGCGCACGGCGGTGACCTGAGCGGCGAGCGAACGAGATGACCATGCAATCCGATAACACCAAGGCCGGGCACGGTGGCTGCCCGATGTCCGGCGCGGCGGCCCGTCACGGCGAGGCTTCCGGCGAGGGCGATTGGCACGGCGCCCAGCTCGACATGCGCCAGCAGATGAGCTACGGCGACTATCTGGCGCTCGACCAGATTCTCAACGCGCAGCATCCGCTGTCGCCGGACCACAACGAGATGCTGTTCATCGTCCAGCATCAGACCACCGAGCTGTGGATGAAGCTGATGCTGCATGAGTTGCGCGCCGCGCGCGACGCGGTGCGGCGCGACGATCTGCCGCCGGCATTCAAGATGCTGACGCGGGTGTCGCGCATCATGGATCAGCTGGTGCAGGCGTGGAACGTGCTGGCGACGATGACGCCGCCAGAGTATTCCGCGATGCGGCCCTATCTGGGGATGTCGTCGGGCTTTCAGTCGTTCCAGTACCGCGAAATCGAATTCATCCTCGGCAACAAGAACCCCGCGATGCTGCGCCCGCATGCGCATCGTCCCGAGCACCATGCGCTGGTCGAGGAGGCGCTGCGCACGCCGTCGCTGTACGACGAAGCGATCCGGCTGATGGCGCGGCGCGGCTTTCCGATCGACGCGGCGTGCCTGGAGCGCGACTGGACCGAGCCGGCCGGCTATAACGCCTCGGTCGAGGCGGCGTGGCTGGAGGTCTATCGCCAGCCGGAGGCGCACTGGGAGCTGTACGAGCTCGGCGAGAAGTTCGTCGATCTCGAGGACGCCTTCCGCCAATGGCGCTTCCGCCATGTCACCACGGTCGAGCGCGTGATCGGCTTCAAGCGCGGCACCGGCGGTACCGAGGGGGTCAGCTATCTGCGCAAGATGCTCGACATCGTGCTGTTCCCGGAACTGTGGAAGCTGCGCACCGACCTGTGAGGTCCGCCTGAAACGGCGGGGCCGCCCTGCTCAGCGGGCGGCCCCTGCCGTCCCTGCCGTCCCTGCCGTCCCTGCCGCTCCTTCCGCCAGCCGCGCCGCCAGCGCGCGCAGCGCCGGCGCCAGCGTGTCGTGGAAGGCCGTCTCGTCGACGCTGCCATACGACGCGCTGCAACTGAGCATGTGGACGTCCTTCTCGCCGATCGGGCGGAACGCCACCGCGACGGCGTGAATGGCCGGGTGCCAATCGCGGAACGACGCCGCGTAGCCGCGCTGCTCCGCCTCGGCCACGGCCGCCCGCATCGGCGCCTCCTGCGCCTTCCATTGCTCGGGGTAGGCCTGGGCGAACTCGGCCAGCAGCCGTTCGCGTTTCGGCCCGGGCAGCGCCGCCAGGTACGCCCTCCCCATCGAGCTCGACACCAGCGACAGCCGCGATCCGACGCCGAGCCCCAGCATCGAGCCGGCATCGTTGCGGATCGATTCCAGATAGATGACCTCCAGCCGCTCGCGCTTGCCGAGCGACACCGACACGCCATGCGTCTGCGCGAACGCCAGCATATGCGGCCGCGCCAGCGCCACCACGTCGGAGGCCGACAGATAGGCGAAGCCCAGCGCCAGCACGCCGGCGTCGAGCGCGTACTTGCCGAGGCTGTCGTCGTAACGCAGATACCCCAGTTGCACCAGCGTGCCGGCGAGGCGGCTGACGGTTGCCTTCGGCAGGCCGGTGCGCCGCACGAAGTCCTGGTTGCCGAGCATCGACTCGCCGGTGCGGAAGCAGCGCAGCAACTCGAGGCCGCGGGCCAGCGCGGTGACGAAGTTCGGATCGCTCTCGCGCACCGCGCGTTCCGGCCTGGCCTCGTCGGCAGCGGGGCCGGCGTCGGCGGAGATGCCCGCGGGGGAAAGCACGTCGGAGTTGGCCACGGCAGGCTCCTGAGTCGAATGGCGGTTCAAGGGAAAGACAGATAACGGAAGACGGAACGCGCTGGCCGGGCTGTTGCCGTCCGGACGCTTTGCGCTATACTAACGCATCGGAACATGGTTCCGCAATGCGGAACTTCGAAAGCCGTCCGCCAACAAGCTGCGGCGGTCGTCCTTGCCGACGCTTCGCCGACCCGATTCCAAGTCCAATCACGCTGACCCGCGTTCACCGTTCTACCGAAGGAGACCTCGATGGCCGCCAACGCCGAATTCCACTGGGCCGACCCCCTGCTGCTCGACCAGCAACTGACCGCCGACGAGCGCATGGTGCGCGACGCCGCCGCGGCCTATTGCCAGGACAAGCTGATGCCGCGCGTGCTGGAGTCCTTCCGGCATGAAAAGACCGACGCCACGATCTTTCGCGAGATGGGCGAACTCGGCCTGCTCGGTCCGACCATTCCGGAGCAGTACGGCGGCCCGGGACTGAACTACGTCAGCTACGGCCTGATCGCGCGCGAAGTCGAGCGCGTCGATTCGGGCTTTCGCTCGATGATGAGCGTGCAGTCGTCGCTGGTGATGGTGCCGATCTATGAATTCGGCAGCGAGGCGCAAAAGCAGAAGTACCTGCCCAAGCTGGCCACCGGCGAATGGATCGGCTGCTTCGGCCTGACCGAGCCGAACCACGGCTCCGACCCCGGCTCGATGGTCACGCGCGCGAAGAAGGTCGACGGCGGCTACGAGCTCAGCGGCGCCAAGATGTGGATCACCAATTCGCCGATCGCCGACGTGTTCGTGGTGTGGGCCAAGCTGATGGGCGAGGACGGCAAGGAAGCCATCCGCGGCTTCATCCTCGAAAAGGGCTGGAAGGGCCTGAGCGCGCCGGCGATCCACGGCAAGGTCGGCCTGCGTACCTCGATCACGGGCGAAATCGTCATGGACCAGGTGTTCGTGCCGGAAGAGAACCTGATGCCGGGCGTCAGCGGCCTGAAGGGTCCGTTCACCTGCCTGAACTCGGCGCGCTACGGCATCGCCTGGGGCGCGCTGGGCGCCGCCGAATTCTGCTGGCATACCGCGCGCCAGTACACGCTGGACCGCAAGCAGTTCGGCCGCCCGCTGGCCGCGACGCAGCTGGTGCAGAAGAAGCTGGCCGACATGCAGACCGAAATCACGCTGGGCCTGCAGGGCTGCCTGCGCCTGGGCCGGATGAAGGACGAGGGCACCGCGGCGGTCGAGATCACCTCGATCATGAAGCGCAATTCCTGCGGCAAGTCGCTCGACATCGCGCGCGTGGCGCGCGACATGCTGGGCGGCAACGGCATCTCGGACGAATTCGGCGTGATCCGCCATGTGGTCAACCTCGAGGTGGTCAACACCTACGAGGGCACGCACGACATCCACGCGCTGATCCTCGGCCGCGCGCAGACCGGCATTCAGGCCTTTTTCTGATCGGGGCCCGCACCACCCGCGGCCAATAAAAAGGCCCGGCTGTCGCCGGGCCAAAGCACACTACCAAGGAGACGACGGGCGAACCCGTCGGTACGACACCGTTGCCGCCGCCCCGGCCCCGCTTGCGCCATGCGCACGATGCGGGCCGCGGGCGGCGTTTCTGTTTCTTGCGACGCTATTGCTGCTTGTCCGGCTGCGGGGTCATCCGCAGGTACGGGCGAATCGCCTTGTACCCCTTCGGGAACTTCTGCTTGATCACCTCTTCGTCCTTCAACGACGGCACGATCACCACGTCCTCGCCCTGCTGCCAGTTGCCCGGCGTCGCCACGCTGTGCTTGTCAGTCAGCTGCAGCGAGTCGATGACGCGCAGGATCTCGTTGAAGTTGCGGCCGGTGCTGGCCGGATAGGTGATGATCAGCCGCACCTTCTTGTTCGGATCGATCACGAACAGCGAGCGCACCGTCAGCGTCTCGTTGGCGTTCGGATGGATCATGTCGTAGAGCTCGGACACCTTGCGGTCGGCGTCGGCCAGGATCGGGAAATTGACCTGGCAGCCCTGCGTCTCGTTGATGTCCTGGATCCAGCCCAGGTGCGACTCGACCGGGTCCACCGACAGCGCGATCGCCTTGACATTGCGCTTGGCGAACTCGTCCTTGAGCTTGGCCGTCAGCCCCAGTTCGGTGGTGCAGACCGGGGTGAAGTCCGCCGGATGGGAGAACAGCACGCCCCAGCTGTTGCCCAGCCATTCGTGAAAGCGGATGCGGCCTTCGCTGGAATCCTGTTCGAAGTCCGGCGCAATGTCGCCTAGCCTGAGTGCCATGGTTGCCTCCTTGCCTGTCGATCGTCAGTGTTTATCCAATGATGCTTGCCTCCGGGCCAGCCAGCACCCGGACTCAGACCAGTCTATTCCGATTGCGGTGAGACACAAACAAATATAAAGTCACTACAACATCACGCGAAGTCATTTGCACCATGGATCGCCGAAGGCATTTGCGTGACGCCGAAACCCGCCGCCAACTCGCGATCCGGGGGGCGCGCCCGACGGGTGCGCGACGCCTGACGACGCGCCGGCCGATCAAAACGCTAAGGTTTGCATCGCGCCGCGCCGATGTCCTACATGACTTGTAGGACTCGCTGTCTTGAAACCATTGCTGAGCGCCGCATATCCTAGGAAATGCTTGGACCGCAGCAAGGCGAAGACACCCTACGAGAGCGAGGAAGGCCAACATGCAACTATCCGAAACTACCGCCCGCAACCAGGAGAAACTGATGAGCGATGTCAAAACCGTCCTGTCCGATGCCGAGGAGCTGCTCAAACAAGCCGCCTCGACCACCGGCGAGAAGGCCGCCGAACTGCGCGAGCGTGGCATGGGCCTGCTGAAGCAAGCCAAGGAAAAAGCGCAGGACCTGCAGGACGCCGTCGTCACCAAGAGCAAGGCCGCGGCCCGCGCCACCGACGACTACGTACACGACCATCCCTGGCGCGCGGTCGGTATCGCGGCCGGTGCCGGTCTGCTGATCGGGCTGCTGCTGAACCGCAAGTAATGCCAGCCGGTCGGGCGTACGGGACCAATCCGGTCCTGCGGCCCGACCGCGACCTGCCGGCCTGCGCGCCGACGCGCATCCGGGCCCCGTTCGCGGGCGCCCCTGGCGCACCGACGACGCGGGCCGCCTCCTGCCGGGTGCCGCGACGCGGCGCATGACGACACTCCAATCAGCGGAACCGCATGACCGACACCTCCTCACCCAAGTTACTGGACTCGCTGCGCGCGCTGGGCAGCTCGGTGGCGGCGATGGTGCAGACCCGACTGGAACTGGCCAGCGTCGAACTGTCCGAGGAAAAATCCCGGCTGTTGCGCATGGCGCTGCTGGCGCTGGTCGGCCTGATCTTCTTCGGGCTCTCGCTGTTCGCGTTGACCGGCCTGATCGTGCTGCTGTTCTGGGACAATTACCGGGTGCAGGCGCTGGGCGCAGTGGTCGTGGTCTATCTGCTGCTCAGCGGGATTTGCCTGCTTGCCGCACGCAACATCATCCGCAATTCGCCGCCGATGTTCGAAGCCACGCTGGCCGAAATCGACAAGGACCGGGAGAGCCTGCGCCAATGACACCGACCCCCGCTCCGACTCCTTCCGCTACGCCGTCCGCTACCCCGTCGGCGACTTCGGCCCCTGTTCCGACCTCTACGCCGGTCCCGACGCCGGTCCCGACGCCGACGCCCGGCCCGTCCACGGCATCGTCCGCCGATGCCTACGCCGCGCCATCGGCCGCAGCACTGGATGAGGCCGGAATGCCGCCGATGCCGCCGACCGGCGTGGGCGCGCGAACCGCGCGAGCCGAGCCGCCGGCGCGCCGGCGCACTCCCCGCGAAGTGCGACTGCCGCTGGCGGTCCGCAAGGAATTGCTGATCACGCGCGCGGCCCTCGAACGTTACGACGCCGCGCAATCGCTCGCCGACGTGCGCGCGAGCGTCCGCAACATCGGCCGCATCGGCGCCTGGCTGCCGCGCATGGCGCGGCCGCAATCGATGTGGAAGCTGCTCGGCATGGCAAAAGACTATCCGGTCATGAGTTCGGCGCTGTCCCTGGCGCTGCCGCTGATGCGGCGCGTGCCGGTACTGCGCTGGGGCTGGAAGCTGTCCAAGCTGGGCGCGGTAGCGGGCGCCGGATATTGGGCCTACCGGACCTGGCAGCAGGCGCGCGCGCAGACGCCCGAAGGCGATGTCCCCGCACCGCGCCCGGCCCGCGGCGACGCCACCGCGCGCACCGATACCGGTTTTCACGATCCGCTGGTACGCTGAGCCGTCGCGCCACGCCGCAGGACACCAGATTCCACTGGCATCCGCACGGGCCGCCGGCTGACCAGCCCATCGCCGATCCATCGCCATTTATCGCGTGTCCTCGACACCTCGACACTGAACCGCCATGCACCAGAAGGCCTTCTACCTGTTGTTGGCCATCGTCACCATCGCCTTCTTCTGGGTGCTTCAGCCGTTTTTCGGCGCGGTATTCTGGGGCGTGATCCTGGCGATCATCTTTACCCCGCTGAACAATCTGCTGACGCGCAAGATGCGCGGCCATCCGAACCTCGCGGCGCTGATCACGCTGCTGCTGTGCCTGCTGGTGGTGGTGCTGCCGATGTTCCTGGTCACCGCCTCGCTGCTCAATGAAACCACCGCGGTGGTGCACCAGATCCGCTCCGGCCATATCAATTTCACCGCGTACTTCGAGCAGGCCGTGGCCGCGCTGCCATCGACGCTCAATTCGGCGCTGACGCGCCTCGAGTTGAACGACGTCGCCTCGATCCAGGAAAAGCTCGCGACCGCCGCCGGCCAGATCAGCCAATACCTGGCAACACAAGCGCTCAGCATCGGCCAGAACACGTTCCAGTTCGTCATCAGCTTCGGCGTGATGCTCTATCTGTTGTTCTTCCTGCTGCGCGACGGCGCCAAGCTGACGCGCAGGATCCGGCTGGCGCTGCCGCTCAGCGAAGAACACAAGCAGATGCTGCTGCTCAAGTTCACCGGCGTGATCCGCGCCACCATCAAGGGCAATCTCGCCGTGGCCGCGCTGCAGGGCCTGCTGGGCGGCCTGCTGTTCGCGGTGCTGGGCATCCAGGGCGCGGTGCTGTGGGGCGTGGTGATGGCGGTGCTGTCGCTGCTGCCGGCGGTCGGCGCGGGCCTGATCTGGGGGCCGGTCGCGATCTATTTCCTGCTGACCGGCGTGATCTGGAAGGGCATCACCGTGATCGCGTTCGGCGCGCTGGTGATCGGCGCCGTCGACAACGTGCTGCGCCCCATTCTGGTCGGCAAGGACACCAAGATGCCCGACTGGGTGATTCTGATCTCCACGCTGGGCGGGATGGCGCTGTTCGGCATCAACGGCTTCGTGATCGGACCGCTGATCGCCGCGCTGTTCATCGCCAGCTGGGATCTGTTCGTATCGATGCGGGAAACGGAGTCGAACACGACGCCGAAGGTCCCGCCGACGCAGCCCACGCCCCCTGCTCCGCCTACGCAACCGCCAGCCCCGGGGCGCTGAATCTGCGCTCGCGGCGACCCCGCCCCGGGGCGGGCGCCATGCAAGACAAAAAGGGCCTGTGACTTGCGCCACAGGCCCTTCTTCAATACCTGGTGGGTCGTGCAGGATTCGAACCTGCGACCAACGGATTAAAAGTCCGCTGCTCTACCGGCTGAGCTAACGACCCGAAAAAACCGAAGCCGCGATTATAGTCAGCTTTGACTAATCATGTCAACGGCGCTGCCCTTGGCGGACCGATCTTCGCGCTCTGACCGCGCCGCTCAGACCATCCGTTCCAGACGCCACATCTGATAGCGGAACGCCAGCACTGCGCCGAGCAAAATCCCGGCCAGCGCGATGAACGAACCGATCGCCAGCGTCGACACGCCCGACAGTCCCTGCCCGATCGTGCAGCCGAGCGCGGTCACGCCGCCCGCGCCCATCAGGATGCCGCCGACGATATGGTTGGCGACGTCCTCGGCATTGCCGAAGCCTTCCCAGCGGAAGGTGCGCGAGGCCAGCGCATAGGCTGCCGCACCCGCGATCACGCCGATCACGCTGACGATGCCCACGGTCAGCACCTTGCTCTTGTCGCTGAACATCATCAGCCAATCCAGCGTATAGGCATACGGCGCGACGAAGCTCAGGCTTTCCATGCGGCCGCTGTTGGTGGCCACGAATACCTCTTCCAGCGTGTTCGGATCCTCGGGCACAAAGCCGAGATGGCCCGACACGTACCACATCGCCACGATGATCAGGCCGACCGCGATGCCGCCGAGCAGATTGTCGAAGGTGCGAAAGCCCTTGCCGGCCAGCGCCCACAGCGACAGCACGCCGCCGAGCAGCAGGCCCAGCACCAGTTGCAGCGTGCCGCGCGACAGGCCCGTCTGCGCCAACAGCGACGGCAGGTCCTGCGAGGTCGGCAGCTGCACCGCCACCGCGTCGACGGTATTGACGCGGATCACGCCGAACAGGCCGCGCAGCGTCATATAGGCCGACAGGCCCAGGAACACGAACACCACCAGCGACTTCAGGTTGCCGGCGCCGATCCGCACCAGCGTCTTGCTGCCGCAGCCCGACGCCAGCACCATGCCGAAGCCGAACAGCAGCCCGCCGACCAGCGCCGACAGCCAGGCCAGCTTGTCGGCGGCGTAGATGGTCCGGGCAGGATCGATCTGGCCGGTCCACGCCAGCACGCCGGTGCCGATCATGGCGACGCCGATCGCCAGCACCCACATGCGCATGCGGGTCCAGTCGCCCATGTTGACGATGTCGGAGACGGCGCCCATGGTGCAGAAGTGCGTACGTTGCAGCACCGCGCCGAACAGGAAGGTCAGGGCGAAGGTGCAGACCAGCACGGTGCGCGTCAGCGCGGGGACGTCGATTTCAGGCATGGCGGATTGCCGGTGGCAGAACGATAAGGAACAAGCGGAATAGCCGCACCAGAGCCATCAGGATGACGCGACGTTCTGGTAGCGGGTCGGGTCCGGCACGCCAGCGGCGTCGAAGCCCGCCCGGCGAATCCGGCAGGAATCGCAGACGCCGCAGGCGCGGCCCTGCTCGTCCGCCTGGTAGCACGACACGGTCATGCCGTAGTCGACGCCGAGCCGGACGCCCGCCTGGATGATCTCGGCCTTGGTCATGTCGATGATCGGTGCGTGGACGCGGATGCGCTCGCCCTCGACACCGGCCTTGGTGGCCAGGTTGGCCAGCGCCTCGTAGGCCTGCACATATTCCGGACGGCAATCGGGATAGCCCGAATAATCGACCGCATTGGCGCCGAAGAACAGGTCGCGGCCACCGATCGCCTCGGCCCAGCCAAGGGCCAGCGACAGCATGATGGTGTTGCGTGCGGGCACGTAGGTGACAGGGATGCCGCCGGCCGCGCCATCGGTCGGCACGTCCAGCGCGTCGTCGGTCAGCGCCGAGCCGCCGAAGCGGCGCAGATCCAGATCGACGATCTCGTGCCGCTTCGCGCCGAGCGCGGCGGCGACCCGCTTGGCCGCCTCCAGTTCGGACGAATGCCGCTGGCCATAGCGCATCGACAGCGCATAGGTTTCGAAGCCCTGGGCATTGGCCATGGCGAGCACGGTGGCGGAGTCCAGACCGCCGGAAAGCAGGACGATTGCGCGTTGGGTCATCTCGGGGTGGCGCATGCCGGGTAGCGCGCGAAGCGCCAGCCGGCCTTCGCGGTAAATCGGGTAACCCGTTATTTTAGCGCGACCACGAAAAAAGGCCCGCTTGCGCGGGCCTTCGGCATCTTTCCACACGTCGCCCCGCGAACCCGGGACGACGGGGACGTTACTTCAGCGTCTTCAACCGGTTGCTGGCCGCCTGCGCACCTTCGGTGCCGGGGTACTTGGCCACCACCTGCTCCAGCGTCTTGCGCGCCGCCGCCTTCTGGTTCGATTCCAGCTGGTTGTTGGCGATCGCAATCATCGCGTCGGGCACCTTGGGGTGCGTCGGGCTGGCCTGGACCATGTTCTGCAGCACCGTGATCGAGCCGCGGTAGTCGCGCTGGGCGTACAGCGAATTGCCCAGCCAGTACTGCGCCAGCGGCAGATACGGGCTCTGCGGATACTTCTTGATGAAGGCCGAGAAATTGGCGCCGGCGCCCTTGAAGTCCCCGGTCTGGAACTGCTTGAGCGCGGCGTCGTACTCGGTCTTCTCGCCCGGCTGGGCCAGGCCCTGCTGGCCCTCCACGGTGACCTGCTGCGGCTCGAACTTCTTGAGCCGCGCGTCCAGGTCCGCGTAGTAGTCCTTCTGCTGGCGCTGCAGATTGGCAACCTCGTTCTGCAGCACCTCGTTCTGGCCCCGCAGCCGCGCCACTTCCTGGCGCAGCCCTTCGAGCTGGTTCTGGATATCGATCTGGGCGCGGCTGTTCTGGTCGATCCGCTGCGAGGCAGTGGCCTGGAAGCCATTGAACTGCTCTCGCAGCGTGATGATGGCGCGACGCGCCTCGTCATCGTCGAAGACACCGGCCTGCGCCTGGGCGACCGGCAACAGGCCGGCACAAACTGCGGCGACTAGCCACGACAGAGTAGAGACGCTTGCTTTCATGGATCGACTTTCTTCAGCGCGGAATCAATGGATCGAAACGAATCCAGACGGGTATCAATAGACGATATCGGCGCGGCGGTTCTCGGCCCACGACGCTTCGTCATGACCCAGCGCCTTGGGCTTTTCCTTGCCCAGGCTGACCGCTTCCATCTGGCTCTCGGGCACGCCCATGGTCGCCAGCGAACGGCGCACCGCCTCGGCACGCTTCTGGCCCAGCGCCAGGTTGTACTCGCTGGTACCGCGCTCGTCGGTGTTGCCCTGGATCAGGATGCGGCGGCTGCGGTTGCCCTGCAGGTACTTGGCGTGCTCGTTCAGCATGCCCTGGTATTCCGGCTTGACGCTGTAGCTGTCGAAGTCGAAGTAGACGCTGCGGCGGGCCAGCGGGCTGTTCGGGTCGTTCAGCGGGTCACGCGAGACGTCCACCGGCGCGACGGCGCGCGGATCGGTGGTCGAGGTGCCGCCGGTGCCGGCACCGGCCTTGGCGGAGTCGTCGAGCTTGACGCCCGACGAGCAGGCGCCGAGGGTCAGCAGAACGGCGATGGCGAGAGACTTGGTGATCATGTTGGACATGGTAGGAGGCTCCTGTTTCTGTTATTGCATGAAGGGTCCCCAGGACGGCTCGCGAACCTCGCCGGACTGGAGCGACAAAACCTGCTTGGTACGTCCATCGGTCGACACCGCCGCCAGCACCGCGCGACCGCCGACGCGAGTGGCGTAGAGAATGTACTTGCCGTTGGCCGCGAAGCTCGGCGCCTCGTCGTTGGCCGTATCGGTCAGCGCGGTGACATCGCCGCTGCCCAGGTCCATCAGTTGCAGCTTGAAACCGCCGCCGCGGCTAATGTACGCCAGCTGCTTGCCGTCCGGCGAGATCCGCGGGCTGACGTTGTAGTTGCCCTTGAAGGTCACGCGCTGAGCGGCGCCCGACTCTTCGCCGGCGGCCGGCATGCGGTAGATCTGCGGCGCGCCGCCGCGGTCGCTGGTGAAGTAGATATGGCGGCCGTCCGGCGAATACTGCGGCTCCGTATCGATCGCGCTGCTGCGGCTCAGGCGGCGCAGCCCCGAACCGTCGGCATTGACCTGATAGATCTGCGTATTGCCGTCGCGCGACAGCGCCAGTGCCAGATGGCGGCCGTCGGGCGACCATGCCGGGGCGCTGTTGTTGCCCTTCTGGTTCGACACCAGCGTGCGGCGGCCCGTGGCCAGGTCATGCACATAGACCACCGGCTTCTTCGCCTCGAACGAGACGTAGGCCACCTTGGCGCCGTCCGGCGACCACGACGGCGAGATGATCGGCTCGTTGCTGGTCAGCGCGACGCGCGAATTCTGGCCGTCGGAGTCGGAGATCAACAGCTGGAAGCGGTTGCCGACGCGCGAGACGTAGGACAGCCGGGTGGCGAACACGCCGCGCTCGCCCAGCAGCTTCTCGTAGATATAGTCGGCGATCTTGTGCGCGGTCACGCGCAACTGGTCCTGGCCGACGGTAAAGGCGAGGCCGCCCAGGCTGGCGCCCTTGACGGTGTCGTACAGACGGAAGCGGACCTCGTAGCGCCCGCCGCCGGCCGGCGTCACGCTGCCGGCGACGAAGGCGTCGGCGCCGCGGGTCTTCCAGCCGGCCAGGTCGACGTTGGCGGTCTCGGCCACGGTCGCGCCGGCCACGTCGACATTGCGGAAGCGCCCGCTGCGCTGCAGGTCGGCGCGGATGATCGCCGTCAGATTGGTCGGCGCCGCGCCTTCATTCTGGAAGTTGGCGACGGCGATCGGGAACTGGCTGGAGCCGACGCCCGAAATTTCGACGTTCAGCTGGGCGTGGGCCGTGCCCATCGTCAGCATCATGGCCAGCGCCATGGTGATCCAGGCCAGCACGGCCGAACGGCCGGTGCGCCGGTTGGGGAGGGTCGTGGCCGGGGTGCCGCGGCGGGCGTCGGTCGCCCGGCAGGCGAAGCCCCCATGGGCCGGACGGGCCAAATGAGCCAAAAGCGGGGCCAAAAGCGATCGCATGCTGCTCCTCTATCTAGATCGAGATCGTCAATCGATGCATCGGACGCGTCGGCAACGGCGCGCGGAGCGAGGCGCCGCCGGGCCGCGTCAGGCAACCGTGGATGGTAGCCAGCCGCCCGGCAGCCAGCGATCCCGGTTGCACTATGTTGCAAATCATACGCTTCCCCGCCTCAGTCCTTGGGCCGGAAAGTGATCGTGAAGCTCGACGGCGCCTTGCCGTTGTCGTCCCGCGGCAGCGGGTCGGAACGCTCGACCGCGCGCAGCACGGCGTTGTCCCAGGCCGAATTGCCGCTGGACTTGGACAGGCGGGCCGACAGCAGCGAGCCGTCCGGCGCCAGCGACACCGACACCACGGCGGTCGGATTGCCCTGCACGTCCTCGGTGAACACGATGTTCGGCTTGACCCGGCGGCGCACCTTGTCGGCGTAGCCCGGCGAGGCGCGGCCGCCCGAACCGGCGTTCTCCGACGTGCCGCCGCCCGAGCCGCTGCCGCCGGCCAGCGCCTTCAGGCGGGCCAGTTCGGCCTGGCGCTGCGCGTTGGCGGCGGCCTCGCGCTTGGCCCTGGCTTCCGCATCGGCCTTCGCTTTTGCCTTGGCCTCGGCGTCGGCCTTGGCCTTCTTCGCCTGCTCTTCCTTGCGCTCGGCCTGCTCCTTGCGCTTCTGCTCCTCGGCGCGCTGCTGCTCTTCCTTGCGCTGAGCTTCTTTCCGCTGTTCTTCCTTGCGCTGCTCTTCCTTGCGCTGCTCTTCCTTGCGCAGGGCTTCCTTGCGTTGTTCTTCCTTGCGCTGCGCCTCGCGGCGCTCGGCCGCTTCGCGTTCCTCGCGCTCCTGGCGCGCCTTCAGCTCGGCCTGCTTGCGCGCGGCCTCCCGCTGTTCGGCTTCGCGGCGCTTCTGGCGCTCGAGCGCGATGTCGGCGTCCTCTTCGGGCCTGGGCTGCGCCACGGGCGCAGGCGGCGCCGGGGTCGGCTGCGGCTGCGGGCGCGGCGCGGGCTCCGGGGCCGGGGTATCGGGGACTTCCTCCCACAGTTCGGCTTCGACGCCGGCCGGGGTGCTGATCTGCCAATTGACACCGTAGTACAGCACGATGGCCAGCAGCAGATGCATGAAGAGCGCCAGCAGGAAGGAGCGCAGCGTGCCGCGTTCCTTGACCGGCTGATACGGATAGGAGTCGGCGGTCTTCATGGGAAAGGCTAACGGCAAGGTTCCGGGCGACATCCGGTCGTCATCCAGCGGTTACTTGGACTTGACCATCAGGCCGACGCGCTTGACGCCATCGGCCTTCAGTTCGGACATCACGTCGAGCACCGCCTCGTACTTGACCGCACGGGCGGCGGCGATCACCACCGGCTGGTCCGGATTCTCGTTCTGGCGCTGGTGCACGAAATCCAGCAGGCCCTTGGTGTCGAGCTTGCGCTCGAACGAGGCGCCCTCGGGACTCTTGCCGCGCGCGGTCAACGTGCCGTCCTCGTGCACGGTGACGACGATGGGCGGCGTCTTCTGCTGCGGCGTGGCGTCGGCCACGGTCGGCAGGTCCACCACGGCGGGGCTGACGATCGGCGCCGCCACCATGAAGATGACGAGCAGAACCAGCATCACGTCGATGTACGGCACGACGTTGATGTCGGCGCTGGCCCGGCGGCGCGAGCCGCCGCGGCGCTGAATGGCTGCCATGCTGCGCTTCTCCTTGGCCTGGCCTTCAGCGGGTCTGCCGCTGCAGGATGTTGAGGAATTCTTCCATGAAGCTCTCGAAGCGGATCGCCAGACGGTCGATCTCGGTCGCGTAGCGGTTGTACGCGATCACCGCCGGAATCGCGGCGAACAGACCGATCGCGGTGGCCACCAGCGCTTCGGCAATGCCGGGGGCGACCGAGGCCAGCGTCGCCTGCTGGACGTTGGACAGGCCGCGGAAGGCGTTCATGATCCCCCAGACCGTGCCGAACAGACCGATGTAGGGGCTGACCGAGCCGACCGAGGCGAGGAACGGCAGGTGGGATTCGAGCACGTCCATCTCGCGCTGGTAGGCCGCCCGCATCGCGCGGCGGGCCGCGTCGAGCAGCGCGCCGGCGTCGTTGCTGCGCTCGCGCGCCTTCAGGTATTCGCCCATGCCCGATTCGAAGATCCGCTCGAGCGCGCCGGTGCTGTGCCGGTTGTTGGCCGCGCTGTGATACAGCGCCTGCAGATCGCCGCCCGCCCAGAAATCGCGCTCGAAGCCTTCGGTCTGGGTGCGCGCGGCGCGCAGCGCCATGTGCTTGCGGAAAATATAGGTCCAGGAAAACAGGGACATGACGACCAGCAAGGCCATCACGGCCTGCGCCAGGAAGCTGGCGTGCAGCACCAGCGTAAGGATCGACATGTCTTGCGTGACGGTCACGGGATTCATCGAGCGGTCTTGATGGTTGCGAGGACGGGTGCGGGAATCGGGGCCGGGCGGAAGCTGTCGCGGTCCACGCATCCCACCCGGATCGTGCCCGCGGCCAGCATCTGCGGCCCGCGCCACGCTTCCTGGGCGAATTGGACCGAGGCCGGCCCGACCCGTTCAATACGGGTGCGGATCTCCAGCAGATCGTCCAGCCGGGCGGGCGCATTGTATTCCACCGCCGTGCTGCGCACGACAAAGACCACGCCGGATTCGTCGGCGAGGGCCTGCTGCTCGATACCGAGCGCGCGCAGCCATTCGGTGCGCGCTCGTTCGAAAAACTTGAGGTAGTTCGCGTAGAACACCACCCCGCCGGCGTCCGTGTCTTCCCAGTAGACGCGCAGGGGCCATACGAAATTCGTCATGGCCGCGATTGTAACGGACGCAGGCGCGGCTTCGGTGTCACACGGCGTCCGACAACGCAACGCCGGCGCATCCTACAGACGAGCAGCCCCCTTCCAGCCCGCCAGGCCCCGCCACAAGCGGCCCCGCCGGCTTGCGGCAAGCCGGGGCCTCGCGTAAACTCCGGCCAACCATTCCACCTTGCGCGACTGGCGAAGTCAGTGGGTACTACCACGAGGAAGCGCAAGATCTCTGGCGCCAAGCCACCGGAAGCGGTCCGAAGCCAGCGCGCCGCGCCCGGCCTCGGTCCCTTGCGATAGCCGCCGCGCCTGCCGCTCGCCTGGGCCAGCGAATGGGAAGCAGGGTGCGCCCTGCGCCGCCAGCTCCGGGCCTCGTGCCCACGCCGGCGACGCGGTTCGCATGCGTCTTCCCCGCGCGCCCTACCGTCGTACCGTTCCCGTATCCTTCGGTAATCCGCCGTAATCGCGTCATTCGCGTCAACCGCCGACGTATTTCACCGATCCATCTACAGACGAGTTTCGCCATGTTCGAACGCAGCCGCTACACGATCGACCAGATCGATCCCGAACTCTGGTCCGCCATCCAGCAGGAAAATCAGCGCCAGGAAGACCATATCGAGCTGATCGCCTCCGAGAACTACACCTCGCCGGCCGTGATGGCCGCCCAGGGCTCGCAGCTGACCAACAAGTACGCCGAGGGCTATCCCGGCAAGCGCTATTACGGCGGCTGCGAATATGTCGACATCGTCGAGCAGCTGGCGATCGACCGCGTCAAGCAGCTGTTCGGCGCCGAAGCCGCCAACGTGCAGCCGAACTCGGGCTCGCAGGCCAACCAGGGCGTGTTCTTCGCCGTGCTCAAGCCGGGCGACACCATCATGGGCATGAGCCTGGCCGAAGGCGGTCACCTGACCCACGGCATGGCGCTGAACATGAGCGGCAAGTGGTTCAACGTGGTCAGCTACGGCCTGAACGCCGACGAGGACATCGACTACGGCGCGCTGGAAAAGCTGGCCCAGGAGAAGAAGCCGAAGCTGATCATCGCCGGCGCATCGGCCTTCTCGCTGCGCATCGACTTCGAGCGCATCGCCGCCGTCGCCAAGTCGGTCGGCGCCTATTTCATGGTCGACATGGCGCACTACGCGGGCCTGATCGCCGCGGGCGTCTACCCGAATCCGGTCCCGCACGCGGACTTCGTCACCACCACCACGCACAAGAGCCTGCGCGGCCCGCGCGGCGGCGTGATCCTGATGAAGGCCGAGCACGAGAAGGCCATCAATTCGGCGATCTTCCCCGGCATCCAGGGCGGCCCGCTGATGCACGTGATCGCCGGCAAGGCGGTCGCCTTCAAGGAAGCGCTGTCGCCCGAGTTCAAGGCGTATCAGCAGCAGGTCGTCAAGAACGCCCAGGCGCTGGCCGAAACGCTGATCGCGCGCGGCCTGCGCATCGTCTCGGGCCGCACCGAGAGCCATGTGATGCTGGTCGACCTGCGCGCCAAGCAGATCACCGGCAAGGAAGCCGAGAAGATCCTGGGCGACGCGCATATCACGGTCAACAAGAACGCGATCCCCAACGATCCGGAAAAGCCGTTCGTGACCTCGGGCATCCGCCTGGGTTCGCCGGCGATGACCACGCGCGGCTTCAAGGAAGAGGAAGCGCGCCAGGTCGCCAACCTGATCGCCGACGTGCTGGACAACCCGCACGATGCCGACAACATCGCGCGCGTGCGCGAGCAGGTCGCGGCGCTGACCAAGCGCTTCCCGGTCTACGGCTGATCGGCCGTCGCCGCGCGCCCCCGGTTCGCCGGGGGCGCGCGGCAGTCCAACTCCGCCCCCAGGTGGTCCGATGAAATGTCCCTTCTGCGGTCACTCCAATACCCAGGTGCTCGACACCCGCATGTCCGAGGAAGGCGATACCGTGCGTCGGCGCCGCCGTTGCGAGGCCTGCGACCGGCGCTTCACCACCTATGAGCGCATCGAGCTGTTCTTCCCGGCCATCGTCAAGAAGAACGGCAGCCGCGTCGATTACGCGCGCAGCAAGCTGAAGGATTCGATGCGGCTGGCCTTGCGCAAGCGGCCGGTGTCGGCCGAGGCCATCGACGAGGCGATCGCGCGCATCGAGGAAAAGCTGCTGGCGCTGGGGCAGAAGGAAATTCCGAGCAGCCAGGTCGGCGAACTGGTGATGCGCGAGCTGCGCAAGCTCGACAAGATCGCCTATATCCGTTTCGCTTCGGTCTATCGCAGCTTCGAGGACGTGTCGGAGTTCTCCGACGTGCTCGCCGAAGTCAGCTCGCCCAACGGCAAGCGCTGAGCGCTGAACACGATCGCCGCTGTTGCAATCCTTGTCGCATCCTCCACGGTCGGAAACCTTATTCGCGCTCGCTGACGATTAATCTGGTCCCCGCTTGTCACGCACAGGACCAGAGCGATGGATGCAATCCCTTCGGCGGCTTCCGGGCTGTCGACCGCTTCGGCGCCTTCCGGCGCCTCGAACACCGGCGCCCTTCCATGGCGCACGGTTTTTCGCGCCTGCCCTCCCCTGTGCTTGTCCAACCGCCCCTGGATACGCCTCCGCGGATATCTGCTGCTCGAATCGCTGGTAGCGCTGGCCTTGCTCGGCATCGGCCTGTTGCCGCTGGCCTGGCTCGGCCCCACCGCCCTGCAATGGTGGCGAGAGCCCTTGTTGATTGGCCAGGCACTGCGGCTCGCCGCCGAGGGCGCCGAACTCGCGGAGCTGGCAGGGCTCGCGGGACATGAAGCCGTACCCGATCCCGCCCGCTTGCCGGCGCTGGCGCAGCGTCCAGGCCTGCCATCGCCACGCTGGTGCGCGACGGTGCCGGCCGACGCGGCCCAGTCGAGCTGTCCCGCCGGCCAGCGCGTCGTCGTGGTCGGCCCGTTGCCTTCCACACCTGGCATACGCTTAGAAGCTGGGGACGCCCAACCTCGGACCGCGTTACGCGCCATCGCGCTGCGGTTGCGGCCATGATGGCGTCGATCGTAACGATCGCGATGGTCATGGCGCCGCGCGCCATCGCATCGACCGTCATCGTCAGCGCGGACCGGACGTGGCGCTGCGCCGCACCGGCCGGGTCGTCGCTGGTCGAGGTGATGGTCGGCTTGCTGCTCGGAATGCTGGCGACCGGGGCTGCGGTAACCACGTTCCACACCATGCGCACGGCCTATGTCATCGCCGCCGAGCAACGCGAACTGGAGCAGCGCGGCGGCGCCTTGCTGGAAACCGTCGCCACGCTGCTGCGCCATGCGGGTTGGCATCCGGCGCCCACCGCCGCGCTGCCCCCGCCGCTCATCGGCCGCGACGACTGCGGACAACCGGCTCTCGGAGACGCGCTGAACTGCGGCAAACCCGGCATCGCCGGCAGCGATGCGCTGTGGATCCGCTTCGGCGGTGACCATCCGTTCGGCGATCCGGCGATGCCCGACCGCTACCTGGCCGATTGCAGCGGATATCCCGTCGCGATCACGGTGCCCGCTGCCGCAACGGCGCCAGCCTCGTCGCCGCAGGCGCCGCGCTATCTGAGCGCCAATTTGTTGTACGTCGCCGACGGCGCGGACGGCGAGCCGCAATTGCTGTGTCGCTACCCCGGTCGCAGCGACGGCGGTACCGGGTACAACACGTGGAGCACGGGCGCGCTGGCCCGCGGTGTCGAGACGCTGCAGCTGCGCTACGGCGTCGATCGCGATGGCGACGGCCGCGTCGACTCCGTGATGCGCGCCAGCGAGCTGAACGTCGACGGGCCGGCTGCCTGGCGCAAGGTGTTGGCGGTACAGATCGCACTGGTGCTGCGCACCGGGGCCGGCGTGGGCGGCTCGCCAGCCTCGCCGCTTGCCCTGCTGCCGGCGCGCACGGCGGGCGAGCAAGGCGACGACATCGCGTTCGTGCCGCGCACGCGGCCTGCCGCTTTGCGGCGCGTCTTCGCCACCACGGTATGGCTGCGCAATGCGCCGTTCTGCGCAGAGTCATCATGCTGACAACCATTGACGGGGCGATGCCGCCGCATCGTGCTGGCGGTGCCATTACGCTGATCTCCGTGGTGGTGATGTCGACGCTGACCCTGGCGCTGGCAGGCGCGCTGTTCGTGCTGCTGCTCGCGGGACATCAGGCGATCGGACAGCGGCTCGAACGCGAGATCGCGTTCCGCGGCGCCGAAACCGCGCTATTCGATGGCGAGCGCGATCTGTCGCGTGCCACGGCGGCGTCCGGCACCGGCGCGGCATCGACCGCTTCCACCGGCCGCTTCGCCTCATGGCCTGCGCCCGGGCATTGCGGCACGCAGGCGCAGCGCGGCCTGTGCAGCCCGGCGGCGGGCCAGCCGCCGCCGTGGCGCGCCTGGATGGACGGCGTCCTGTTTGCCAACGACATCGGCATACCGATCGGCAGCGTGACCGGCGCCACCTTGCCGCCGATTCCACCGGAGATGGCGGGGACGACCATCGTGCCGCGCTATCTGATCGAACGCCTGCCACTGCCGACCGTCGGCGGGTCATCGCCCGCTGGTTCCCCCGCTGGTGCGCCCCCGCAGCGCTATCGCATCACCGCACTCGGTCAGGGCCGCGATCCCGCCACCCGGGTCGTGTTGCAGACCGAATGGATCGATCCGTCGCCACGCCCTGCAGCGCCGAGCCAGCCCGGACGCGGCCGAGTCGGTCGCGTGAGCTGGCGCGAGCTCGTCCCGCCATTTTGAACATGAGCGCCAACCGCGCCGCCTTCACGCTGATCGAGCTCCTGATCGCGATCGTCATCGCCGCCATCGTCGCCGGCATCGCGGCCACCAGCTGGCATCGCCACGTGCAACGCAGCTGGCGGGCGCAAGCACGCACCGCGATGATCGCGGCGATGCTCGAATTGCAGCGCCACGCGATGGCTCGCGGCAGCTTCGCCGACGACAGCGGCAACCGTCCGGCCGGACGCTGGCCACAGTGGGTGCCTGCGCCGCCAGCGCGTCCGCACTACCGGCTTGCGGCGCTGCCCTGCACCGATGCCGGCCAGCGCGACGCGGACATCGGCCGTTGCATCGAACTGCACGCCGTGCCCCAATGGCCCGACCCCGCTTGCGGCACGCTGATCCTGCGCAGCAGCGGAGCGTGGCTGGTGGAATCGACGGACACGGCCGGCCCGGCACCATGGCCGGACGGCTGTTGAAGGCGCCCTGCGGTGCTGCCCGACCGCGCCGCGAGAACATGGCGGGCGCCTCGCTGATCGAATGGCTCGCCGCGATGGCGATCACGGCGACGCTGGCCGCCTCCGGCTACCCGTCCTATCGCGACGCGCTGGAGCGCCAGCAGGTCCGCCTGGCGGCCGATCTGCTGGCGGCATCGATCGAAGCGGCGCGCGAATTCGCGCTGGCCAGGCGCAGCACCGTCCTGCTGGCGCCGCCGTCCGGCGCGGCGGACTTCTCGCGCGGCTGGCGCATCGTCGCAAGCGAGGCCGACGACGCGCCGCCGCTATCTGCGGTGGGCCTCGGCGCCGCCTGCCTGCGCGTCGCGCTGCGCGCCACCGATGGCAGCCGCGCGCTGCGTCTGGCTCCTGTGGGATACTCTCGGTCGGAACGTGGCGGCTTCTATGCCGCCACCTTTACCCTGCGCTGCGGCCGCGCCCAACGTCAGGTCAGGCTCGGCGCGCTGGGCCGCTTGCGCATCTGTACGCCCGAACAGGACGCCGACTGCGACAGCCGGCCCGGCGCCGAGCCCTGAGCCGGGCCTGAGCTGAACCGGCCACGGACTGCGGCCCGGCACGTTCGATCGAATTACCCGGCCCGCCACGCCAGTCAAGACAACCGGCAGGAAACCGCCCACTCATGTTCTCCGATACCGATCACGCCGCCATGCAGCAGGCCCTCGCGCTCGCCGCGCGGGGCATGTTCATCACCACGCCGAATCCGCGCGTGGGCTGTGTGCTGACCAAGGGCGGCAAGGTGATCGGGGAAGGCTATACGCAGCCCGCGGGCCAGGACCATGCGGAGATCCAGGCGCTGAAGAACGCCGCGGCGCGCGGCATCGATCCCGCCGGCGCCACCGCCTACGTCACGCTCGAACCATGCAGCCATTTCGGCCGCACGCCGCCGTGCGCCGATGCGCTGGTGCGTGCCGGCGTCAAGCGCGTGGTCGCGGCGATGGAGGATCCGAATCCCGCGGTATCGGGACGGGGCCTGCAGCGGCTGCGCGATGCCGGCATCGACGTGCGCTGCGGCCTGCTGGAAAAGGAGGCGCGCGACCTGAATATCGGCTTCGTCTCGCGCATGACGCGCGGCCTGCCCTGGGTCCGCGTCAAGGTCGCGGCATCGCTCGATGGCGGCACCGCGCTGCACGACGGCACCAGCCAGTGGATCACCGGCCAGGCCGCGCGCGACGACGGCCATGCCTGGCGGGCCCGCGCCTGCGCGATCCTGACCGGCATCGGCACGGTGCGCGACGACGACCCCCAGCTGACCGTGCGCGCCATCGACACGCCGCGCCAGCCCCAGCGCGTGCTGATCGACTCGCGCCTCGAGGTCCCGCTCGATGCCCGCATGCTGACGCCGGACACCGGCGAGTTCGCCAAACCCGTGCTGGTGTTCTGCGCGATCGACGATCGCGCGCGCCGCACCGCGCTGGAGGCGCGCGGCGCCGAAGTGGTGGTGCTGCCGAACGCCTACGGCAAGGTCGAGCTGCGCCGCATGCTGGAAGAGCTGGGCCGGCGCGGCATCAACGAGCTGCACGTCGAAGCCGGCTTCAAGCTCAACGGCTCGCTGATCCGCGAAGGCTGCGCCGACGAACTGCTGGTCTATCTGGCGCCCCGGCTGCTCGGCGACGCGCAGGGCATGTTCAACCTGCCGCCGCTGGCCCGCCTGCAGGATGCGCCGGCCTTCCGCTGGCACGATGTGCGGCAGATCGGCGACGACCTGCGGCTGATCGCGCGGCGCCATCCGGCCGGCTGATCGGCACGGCCCTCGCACCGGACTGCCCGCATGCCGCTTTCCTCTACCCCTTCGATTTCCTTCTCTGCTGACCAGACCATGTTTACTGGCATTGTGGCGGCCGTCGGCCGCATCGACTCCGTGACGCCGCTGGGCGACCAGAACACCGAGAACGCCGGCGTCCGCCTGCAAATCGACGCCGGCGGCCTCGATCTGTCCGACGTCCAGATCGGCGACAGCATCGCGATCCAGGGCGCCTGCATGACCGTGGTGGCGCTGCGGCCCGGTCGTTTCGACGTCGAGGTTTCGCGCGAGTCGCTGGACAAGACCACCGGCCTGGCGCAGCCCGGCCGCGTCAATCTGGAGAAGGCGCTGCGGCTCGCGGACCGGCTGGGCGGCCATCTGGTGTCCGGCCATGTCGACGGTCTCGGCGAGGTCACCCATTTCGCCCCGGTCGGCGAATCGCACGAGTTGCGCATCCGGGCGCCGCGGGAGCTGGCGCGCTATCTGGCGTACAAGGGCTCGGTGGTGGTCAACGGCGTCTCGCTGACCGTCAACCGCGTGGCCGACCAGGCGGACGGCTGCGAATTCTCGATCAACCTGATTCCCCATACGATCGAGGTGACCACGCTGCAGGACCTGCGTCCCGGCGCGAAGGTCAATCTGGAGATCGACCTGATCGCGCGCTACGTGGAACGGATGCTGAGCGCCGAGGGCAAGGCGGGCTGAAACCCGTCGGCGGGCCCGCACAGGCCCGCCGGACCCGGATTCGACCCGGTCCAGCCTCCGGGTCCAGCCTCCGGGTCCATCCCCCGGCTCGATCCCCGGGCTCGATCCCCGGGCTCGATCCCCGGATCCATCCCCGGATCCATCCCCGCGTCCATCCCCACCGTGCGGCTCGGCCAAGCAGCCCCCGGGCGCCCCTTGCCCCCGGCCCGCATCGCGTACAATGCCGGGTTAAACCGCGCGCCGCCCCGGCGCGCCGCAGTCGCCTCACGGGCATCGCCCCGGGGCCGCCCCCGCCAGACTTTCCTTTGCCTACCTCATGACGATCGCCCCAACCGAAGACATCATTGCCGAGATCCGTGCCGGCCGCATGGTCATCCTGGTCGACGAGGAAGACCGCGAGAACGAGGGCGATCTGGTGCTGGCGGCCGATTTCGTCACGCCCGAGGCCATCAACTTCATGGCCAAGTACGGCCGCGGCCTGATCTGCCTGACGCTGACGCCGGAACGCTGCCGCCAGCTGGACCTGCATCCGATGGTGAGCCGCAACGGCACCCCGCACGGCACCGCGTTCACCGTGTCGATCGAGGCGGCCGAGGGCGTCACCACCGGCATTTCGGCGGCCGACCGCGCCCGTACCGTGCAGGCCGCCGTTGCCCGCGACGCCAAGCCCAGCGATCTGGTCCAGCCCGGCCACATCTTTCCGCTGACCGCCCAGCCCGGCGGCGTGCTGATGCGCGCCGGACACACGGAAGCGGGCTGCGACCTGGCCGCGCTGGCCGGCGTGACACCGGCCGCGGTGATCTGCGAAATCATGAAGGACGACGGCACCATGGCGCGGTTGCCGGACCTGATCGAATTCGCCGAGCTGCACGGCCTGAAGATCGGCACCATCGCGGACCTGATTCACTACCGCAGCCGCACCGAATGCATCGTCGACCGCGTCGGCGAGCGCACCATGCAGACGCCGTACGGCACCTTCCGCAGCATCGCCTACCGCGACACGCCGAGCGGCCAGGCCCATCTGGCGCTGATCAAGGGCGAGCCGCAGCGCGACCGGGAAACGCTGGTGCGCGTGCACGAGCCGCTGTCGGTGCTGGACCTGCTCGAAGTCTCCCGCACCACCCACTCGTGGACCGTGCCGGCCTCGCTGGAGGCGATCGGCGCGGCCGACAGCGGCGTGATGGTGCTGCTGAACTGCGGCGACAGCGCCGAGCGGCTGTTCGCGCAATTCAGCGCGCTGGACGAACCGCAGACCCGCGCCCCGCGCAAGCCGGACCTGCGCACCTACGGCATCGGCGCGCAGATCCTGCGCGATGTCGGCGTCGGCAAGATGCGCGTGCTGGCCTCGCCGCGCAAGATGCCCAGCATGACCGGCTACGATCTCGAAGTGACCGGCTACCAGCCGATGAACGGCGACGACGACTAAGCGCCCCTGACACTACCCGATACCGGGGGCCGCCCCACCCTGGCGCGGCCCCCCACCGAACCCTGGAGAACGATATGGATCACGGTTTCTACCCGAGCAACCTCGACGGCGAAGGCCTGCGCATCGGCATCGTGCAGGCGCGGTTCAACGAGCCGGTCTGCGACGAACTGCGCGAAGCCTGCCTGGCCGAGCTGGAAAAGCTCGGCATCGAAGGCGAAGACACCCTGGTGGTGACGGTGCCCGGCGCACTGGAAGTTCCGCTGGCGCTGCAAAAGATGGCCGAGAGCGGCCAGTTCGATGCGCTGATCGCGCTGGGCGCCGTGGTGCGCGGCGAGACCTACCACTTCGAGCTGGTGTCGAACGAGTCGGGCGCGGGCATCACGCGCGTCGGCCTGGACTTCAACCTGCCGATCGCCAACGGCATCCTGACCGTCGATACGGACGCGCAAGCCCATGCCCGCACCCGTGAGAAGGGCCGCGACTGCGCCCGTGCCGCGGTGGAGATGGCCAACCTGGTGGCAGCGCTCGATTCGCTGCGCGGCCAGGACGACGAGGACGAGGACGACGATGAGTGATGCAGCACAGGGCGGCAAGCCTGCCGCCAAGTCCGGCCGCTCCGACGCCAAGGCGCCGCCCAAGAGCGCGCGCCGCCGTTCGCGCGAACTGGCGCTGCAGGGCCTGTATCAGTGGCTGCTGAACCGCAACGACATCGGCGCGATCCAGGCCCATCTGCACGACGCCCAGGGCTTCAACAAGGCCGACCGCGAGCATTTCGACGCGCTGCTCAATGGTGCCGTGCGCGAGGAAGAACGGCTGACCGCCGCCTTCTCGCCGTTCCTGGACCGCACCGTCGAGGAGCTGTCGCCGGTCGAGCGGGCCGCGCTGCTGATCGGCAGCTATGAGCTGGTGCACTGCATCGATATCCCGTACAAGGTCGTCATCAACGAGGCCGTCGAGCTGACCAAGACCTTCGGCGGCGTCGAGGGCTACAAGTACGTCAACGGCGTGCTCGACAAGGTCGCCGCCCAGGTGCGCGCCACCGAGGTCGCGGCCCGACGCTGACCGGCGCCCTGCCCCGCGGCACGCGCCGGACCGACACCCGCCCAGGCGGGTGTTTTCATTTCGGGCGATGATCGCGTACCGCGCCGTGTGCCGCGCCGTTTGCCGCGCCGTTTGCCGCGCTGATTGCCGCGCCGTTTGCCGCGCGCCGTTTTCCCCCGACATCGACAACAACGACTCCGAATCCTCTTTCCCGCCATGGACCCACAGCGCCTCGCCACCGCCTCCCGCCTCGCCAATATCCGCGCCTTCCACGTGATGGAGCTCGCCAAGCAGGCGGCCGAACTCGAACGCGCCGGCCGGAACATCATCCATATGGGCATCGGCGAGCCCGACTTCACCGCGGCCGAGCCGGTGGTACGCGCGGCGGAAGCGGCGATGCGTCGTGGCGTGACCCAATACACCGGCGCGCTGGGCATCCACGCGCTGCGCGAGGCCATCGCCGGCTATTACAAGACTGCCTACGGGCTCGATATCCCGGCCCGGCGCGTGATCGTCACCGCCGGCGCCTCGGGCGCGCTGCTGCTGGCCTGCGCGGTGCTGGTGGAGATCGGTGCCGAGGTGCTGATGCCCGACCCGAGCTATCCGTGCAACCGGCATTTCGTCGCGGCCTTCGACGGCGTCGCCCGGATGATCCCCAGCGGCCCGCAGGCGCGCTTCCAGCTGACCGCCGACCAGGTGCGCGAACATTGGGGCGATCAAACCCGCGGCGTGCTGCTGGCCTCGCCGTCGAACCCGACCGGCACGTCGATCCTGCCGGACGAGCTGGCGGGCATCCTCGCCGAGGTGCGCCGGCGCCGGGGTTTCGCCATCGTCGACGAGATCTATCAGGGGCTGTCGTACGACGGCGCGCCCGTATCGGCGCTGTCGCTGGACGACAATGCCGTCACCGTCAACAGCTTCTCCAAATACTTCAACATGACGGGCTGGCGGCTGGGCTGGCTGGTGGTGCCGGACGCGCTGGTCGCCGACTTCGAGAAGGTCGCGCAGAACCTGTTCATCTGCGCCTCCGCGGTGGCGCAGCACGCCGCGCTGGCCTGCTTCACGCCCGAGGCGCTGGCGATCTACGACGGGCGCAAGGCCGAGTTCCAGCGCCGCCGCGACGCCATCGTGCCGGCCCTCGAAGCGCTGGGTTTCCGCGTACCGGTCAAACCCGATGGCGCCTTCTATGTCTACGCCGATTGCCGGGGCGTGCAGCACCCGGCCGCCGGCGATTCGGACCGGCTGACGCAGGCGATGCTGCACGAGGCCGGCGTGGTGCTCGTGCCCGGGCTCGATTTCGGCCCGCATACCGCGCGCGAGTACATCCGCATCTCGTACGCCACGTCGATGGCCCACATCGACGAGGCGATGCGGCGGCTGGGCAAGCTGTTCGGGCAATAGAGATCGCGATAGCGCAATCGGCGGCCATCGCCGCGGCCCACCAAAACGAAAGCGGCGCAGCCAATCAGGCTGCGCCGCTTTTCTTTTCGCGCTGCGCGGACAAGCCGCGCGGGAATCCAACCGAGGAATCCGTCCTAGGAATCCGACCGGGATCAGGCCTTGCGAGGCGTCTGCGCCGCCTCGAGCTCGAGGCTGTCCTGCGGCTCCGGCGTATGCTCGGCCTGCGTCTTGGTCGACGACGGCCCCGGCAGTGACTCGATCACGTCCGGCTTGGCCGCCGGCGCGTTGCCGCGGACGCCCAGCACCTGGCGCAGCCGTGCGCGCTCGGCCAGCACCTTGGCGCCATAACCGCCATCGGTCGCCGTGGTGGCCCCGACGTAGTACTTCAGGCCCCCTTCGATCGAACCGGCGCGGGCGATGCAATCCTTCAGCACCAGCGCACCGATCTTGATGTTGGCGTACGGATTGAGCGCGGCCGCGACGCCGCCGACGTGCTCGTACTTGTCCTGGTGGACCTTGGTCATCACCTGCATCAGGCCCTGCGCGCCCACGCCGCTCTCCGCGTACGGATTGAAGCTGGACTCGATCGCGATCACGCCCAGGATCAGCAGCGGATCGATGCCAACCTCGCGGCCGGTCAGATACGCGGCCTTGACCAGCTGCGCGGTCGCCTGTGCGGCCACGCGGTACTTGCGCGCGATGTACTCGGCCACGGCGGCCTGTTCGCGGGCGCTGGCCAGCGTGCTGCTGTATCGCGCGTCCAGGGCCACGCGCTGGGCCGGAATACGGGCCGCCAGATGGGCGACCGACGGCACCTTCGACTGGCTGGCATTGGCCCACTCGCCAACGCCCGAGACGGTCGGCAGGCCGGCCGTGGCGGCCGTCGCTACCGGCGAGGCAGCGGCGCCGCCGGCCGGCACCTTGACCGCCGGCAGCAGCTTGGCTGCTGCCACGTCGGCCGTGCTGGCATGCGCCGGCGCCGACGCGGTCGCCGCCTGCAGCAGAATCGCAGGCGCTTCGTCGCCGGCCAGCATGCCGGCCAGCGCGGTGCGCCATTCCTGGCTGACCGACAGCGAAATACCGGCCACCACTGCGATCAGACCGGCGCTGTTCAGCGCGTACTTCAAGGTTGCACGACCGCTGCGCAACGCGCGGCCTGCGACCGGATGCGCGAGACGAACCTGCAGGGCACGCCGCACACCGGGAACCGGTTGCCTGAAGCGGACCTGCAACGCCCGCCCGACACCGGGAAGATGAAGGGTTTTCCAACCACTCATGCTTACCTCCATGCGCCGCCGTCTCCCGGTCCTGCAGGGCATTCGCCCACGCATCACCGTCCTCTGGCAACGTAGTCAAGTAAGGACACCGCACCGCCTTGCAGGGGCGACCGGCATCTGTTGTTGGTGGGCGCTCCCCAAGCGCCCAGCGATTAGCAGAGGAGGCTCTTGGGGTAGCCTGCCCTGCTGCGAAGACTCAAGACGCGCCGGTCAGTGCCGGCGGTGATCGGAGGGACCTCCCTTGTAGCGGTCCGCTCTGGTTGATCCAACATGGTGATCTGCGTTACACCCCTTGACAGGATCGAGAAGTTCGTTGTTGCAACGCAGCACACCTTTGAGCAGACGCGATTGTAAAAACCGTTTTATATCGAGTCAAGAATTAAGGAACGAAAAATCATTCCTTTCCGTTATAACGAAACCCCGCTATCGTGGGGTCAAGGAATCACTCGACCGGTCGCAATCGCAGTGCTGGCCTAGGTTGTCGGGCCCGGCCCGTCCGCCTGCCTTTGAAAAAAACTTACAATTTGCCGGTACGCTGTAGCGCAAAATTTTTCTCGCGGCGCGGTCGAACAGGGACCGTACTGCACTCCAATCCGCTCTCCGACGAGCGTGGCGCCATCGCCCCGCCCCTCGCCAAACGACAAATTCCTGATGCAATACAAAGACTTGCGCGATTTCATCGGTCAACTCGAACAGCAAGGCGAGTTGCGGCGCATTGCGACGCCAGTGTCGCCGGACCTCGAAATGACCGAGATCTGCGATCGGCTGCTGCGGGCCGAAGGTCCGGCGGTGCTGTTCGAGAGGCCCACACGGACCGCGACCGCAGGCGACACCACGGCAGCTCCTGGGGCGATTTTCGACACGCCGGTGCTGGCCAATCTGTTCGGCACCCCACGCAGGGTCGCATTGGGCATGGGCGCGGAATCGCTGGCCGATCTGCGCGACATCGGGCGCGTGCTGTCGGCGCTGAAGGAACCCGAGCCGCCGCGCGGACTGCGCGAGGCCGGCAAGCTGTTCACGCTGGTCAAGTCGGTCTGGGACATGGCGCCGAAGAAGGTCTCCAGCCCCGCCTGCCAGGAGATCGTCTGGGAAGGCCATGACGTCGATCTGACGCGCCTGCCGATCCAGACCTGCTGGCCCGGCGACGCCGCGCCACTGATCACCTGGGGGCTGGTGGTAACCAAAGGCCCGCACAAGAAGCGGCAGAACCTGGGCATCTACCGTCAGCAGGTGATCGGCCGCAATCAGGTCATCATGCGCTGGCTCGCCCACCGCGGCGGCGCGCTGGATTTCCGCGAGCATGCGCTCGCACATCCGGGCAAGCCGTTTCCGATCGCGGTCGCGCTCGGCGCCGATCCGGCCACGATGCTTGGCGCGGTCACGCCGGTGCCCGATACGCTGTCCGAATACCAGTTCGCCGGCCTGCTGCGCGGCAGTCGTACCGCGCTGGCCGGATGCCTGACGCCGACGCTGTCCGAGCTGAGCGTGCCGGCCTCTGCCGAGATCGTGCTGGAGGGCCATATCCAGCCCGACCCAACCCACCCGTCCGGCTA
>NZ_JABTYE010000031.1 GCF_013314895.1 Cupriavidus gilardii
ATGCGCTTTGCCACGCCGCAGGGCTTCAATACCGGCGAGCAGTTCTTCCAGTATCTGAAGGACGCGTTTGACGTGCTGTACGCCGAGGGCGATCCGCAAGGGCTGAACCAGCCGAAGATGCTGTCGATCGGCATGCATTGCCGGCTGCTCGGACGCCCCGGCCGCTTCCGCGCGCTGCAGCGTTTTCTCGACTACGTGCAGTCGCATGACAAGGTCTGGATCGCGCGCCGGATCGATATCGCGCGGCACTGGATCGAGACGCATCCGTACACGGCCAAAGCGCCACGGTAGTGCGCCACGGTAGTGCGCCACGGCAATGCCCCTCTCCTCCTAACCCGAACTCAACGCCAACATCCGAGTCCCGACGTGACCTACACCCTCTCCCAACTGAACGCGATGCCGTCCGCCGAATTCGTGCAGGCGCTCGGCGGCATCTATGAACACTCGCCCTGGGTCGCGGCCAGCGCCGCCGAGCAGCGTCCCTTCGCCGATCGCCAGGCGCTGGCCGCGGCGATGCGCGCCGCCGTCGACCAGGCCGGCGAAGCGGCCCAGCTCAAGCTGGTGCGCGCCCACCCGGAACTGGCCGGCAAGGCCGCGGTGCGCGGCGAGCTGACCGAGGAATCGACGCGCGAACAGAGCGGTGCCGGGCTCAATCTATGCACGCCCGAGGAATTCGAACGGCTGCAGGCATTGAATGCCCGCTACAACGAGAAATTCGGCTTCCCGTTCATTCTCGCGGTACGCGGCTACGATCGCGCCGGCATCATCGACGAGTTCGCAAGACGCATCGAGAATTCGCCGGCCGATGAGTTGCAAACATGCATCAACCAGATCCATCGGATTGCCCAGTTCCGCCTCGACGACTTAGTATCCGGCTGAGTCGAAATTCCGCCCGCATGGAATCCATGCATGGAGCAAGACCGCGCATCGGGCAAGGCCTCGGCATTGGACCGCCGATGCCCTGCCCGATGCCACGATGAACGGCGCCCGAAGCCAGCGCCGTCCGCTGCCGGCACCCTCGCCACCGATGCCGGCGGTGCATACCAAAAAGAGAACCCGTCAGGGACCCAGTACACAACGTTCCAACAGGATCAAACCACGGAGGTCTTTCATGCAGAAGCAGTTCAAGTGGGCGGCACTGGCCGCGGCCCTTTTCAGCGGCGCGGCCATGGCGCAATCGAGCGTCACGCTCTACGGCCAGGTCGACATGTTCGTCGGCGCGGTCAAGAACCCGGGCACCGGCGAGCGCGCCTGGGTCGCCAATTCCGGTGGCATGCAAACGTCGTACTGGGGCATCAAGGGCAACGAGGATCTGGGCGGCGGCCTGAAGGCGATCTTCGACCTGAACGGTTTCTATCGCACCGATAACGGCCGCACGGGCCGCTTCGACGGCGATGCGATGTTCAGCCGCAATGCCTATGTCGGGCTGCAGAGCGACCGCGCCGGTACGCTCAAGCTCGGGCGCAACACCACGCCGTATTTCATCTCGACCATCCTGTTCAACCCGCTGGTCGACTCGTACGTGTTCTCGCCGGCGATCTTCCACACCTACTTCACGGCCACCAACGGCACCGTGTTCGATCCGGGCATCATCGGCGATTCGGGCTGGAGCAATTCGCTGGTCTATTCGACGCCGACCTTCGGCGGCCTGACCGCCAACCTGATCTATTCGTTCGGCGAACAGGCGGGCTCCACCGGCCGCAACAAGTGGGGCGGCAACCTGATGTACTTCAACGGCCCGCTGGCCGCGACCGTGGCCTTCCAGCAGGTCAAGTTCAACAACGTGCCGGGCGATGTCACCTCGCCCGCCGCGCTGTCGGGCTTCGACAAGCAGAACGCGGTGCTGGCCGGCCTGTCGTACGACTTCAAGGTGGTCAAGCTGTTCGCCCAGGGTCAGTACATCAAGAGCGACGTGTCCAATACCACCGGCGACATCAAGCACACCAGCGGCCAGATCGGCGCCTCGGTGCCCATCGGCGCCGGCAGCCTGCTCGCTTCGTATGGCTATGCGAAGGCCGAGAACAATGTCGACGACTTCAAGCGCAATACCTTCGCGATCGCCTACGACTACAACCTGTCGAAGCGCACCGACGTGTATGCCGCCTACTTCTACGACAAGATCACCGGCGCCGAGCACGGCGATTCGTTCGGTGTGGGCATTCGCCACAAGTTCTGATCGTGATTGCCTTCGGGCCTGAACGGCCCGAAGGCACCCTCTCCCCGTCCCTCTCCCGCTTGCGGGAGAGGGCTTGGGGGAGAGGGCAACGGCGCCTCTCTCGCTGCGGCGCAATGCCGCAGCATCGCCTCCTTTCATCCCTTCCCCGCTGCATCGCAACACCTTTCCCCTGCTCCCGCGGCGGGAATGAACGACATCACCTCATAGACTCATTCAATTGGCACGCCCCAGGACGAATGCCTACATTGAACGTCCAGACCACGATTAGCCAAACGAGAGAGGTGACTCATGCGGCGATACGCAAAGACCCGGTCGGAGTTGATGGCTATCCTCAACCAGTGCCTCGATAACAATCCGGAATGCGGCGAGTGCGAATTGCATGCGGTACGCGTGCACCAGCCCGACCATACGGGATGCAATTGGAGCGCCGAGGTGGACTTCCCCCGTGCGGCCGAAGACAGCGTGTCGATGCAATTACGCGCAGCGAAGTCGATCATTGTCGACATGCGCCAGCAGTACAACGTATTGCAATAGCGTTGCCTTCAGCCCATACGCTGCTCCGCAGCAGAGCACCGCAGCATGAAATAACGAGCACCAAACATCGAGCAAAAACGACGAGCGCAGAACGCGACCGAATGTCGCAATGAAGAAAGCCGGGCACACAGCCCGGCTTTTATTTTGGGTCCGACAGTCGACAGCGACCGCTCAGCGCAGCGCGCCCGACTCCGCTACCGCTACCGCCGTCATATTGACGATACGGCGAGTGGTCGCCTGCGGATTCAGGATATGCACCGGCTTGGCCGCGCCCAGCAGGATCGGGCCCACCGTCACGCCCTGGCCGCCGGTGATCTTCAGCAGATTGAACGCAATATTGGCCGCGTCCAGCGTCGGCATCACGAGCAGGTTGGCCGAACCGGCGAGCTTGGTGCCCGGCAGGAAATGACGGCGGACATCCTCAACCAGCGCGGCATCGCCCTGCATCTCGCCCTCGACCTCGAGCTCGGGCGCGATCTGGCTCAGCAGCTCCTGCGCGGCGCGCATCTTGCGCGCCGAGGCGCGGTTCGACGAGCCGAACATCGAGTGCGACAGCAGCGCGACCTTCGGCGTCAGGCCGAAGCGGCGGATTTCCTCCGCGGCCAGCTGCGTGATCGCGGCCAGTTCGTCGGCGGTCGGGTCTTCGTTGACGAAAGTGTCGGTGATGAACAGCGTGTACTTCTCCAGCATCAGCGCGTTCATCGCCGCCAGCACCTTGGCGCCGGGCTTCAGGCCGATCACGTCGCGCACATGCTCCAGATGCGCCTCGAAGCGGCCCACCGTGCCGCACAGCAGTGCATCGGCATCGCCCATATGCATCAGCATGGTGCCGATCAGCGTATTGGAGCGGCGCAGCGCGACCTTGGCCATGTCGGGCGTCACGCCATCGCGGCCACGCAGCGCGTGATAGGCCTCGTGGTAGGCGCGATAGCGCGGATCGTCCTCGGGATTGACCAGCTCGAAATCGACGCCGGGCTTCAGGCGCAGGCCGGCCTTGTCGATGCGCATCTGGATCACGTGTGGACGGCCGATCAGGATCGGACGCGCCAGACCTTCGTCGACCACCGTCTGCACCGCGCGCAGCACGCGCTCTTCCTCGCCCTCGGCGTAGGCAACGCGCTTGGGTGCGGCCTTGGCGGCCGAGAACACCGGCTTCATGATCAGGCCGGTGTGGTAGACGTACTGCGTCAGCTGCTGGCGATAGGCCTCGAGGTCCTGGATCGGGCGCGTGGCCACGCCCGACTCCTGCGCCGCGCGCGCGACGGCCGGCGCGATCTTCTCGATCAGGCGCTGGTCGAACGGCGTCGGGATGATGTAGTCGGGGCCGAACTTCAGTTCCTTGCCGGCGTAGGCGGCGGCCACCGCGTCATTGGTCTCGGCCTCGGCCAGTTCGGCGATCGCCTTGACGCAGGCCAGCTTCATTTCCTCGGTAATCTTGGTCGCGCCGCAATCGAGCGCGCCGCGGAAGATGTACGGGAAGCAGAGGACGTTATTGACCTGGTTCGGATAGTCCGAACGGCCGGTCGCGATGATGCAGTCGGGACGCGCGGCCTTGGCCACTTCCGGACGGATCTCGGGCTCGGGATTGGCCAGCGCCAGGATGATGGGCTTGTCGGCCATCGTCTTGACCATCTCGGCGGTCAGCACGCCGGCGGTCGAGCAGCCGAGGAACACGTCGGCGCCTTCGACGATATCGGCCAGCGTGCGGGCCGAAGTGTCCTGCGCATAGCGCGCCTTGTTGGCCTCCATGTTGGCGTCGCGGCCGACGAAGATCACGCCCTTCGAATCGACCACGTAGATGTTCTCGCGCTTGACGCCCAGGCTGACCATCGTGTCCAGGCACGCGATCGCCGCGGCGCCCGCGCCCGACACCGCCATCCTGACGCTGCCGATGTCCTTGCCGACCACCTTCAGGCCATTGAGCAACGCCGCCGCCGAGATGATCGCGGTGCCGTGCTGGTCGTCGTGAAAGACCGGAATGTTCATCCGCTCGCGCAGCTTCTTCTCGATGTAGAAGCACTCGGGCGCCTTGATGTCTTCGAGATTGACGCCGCCCAGCGTGGGCTCGAGCGCCGCGACGATCTCGACGATCTGGTCCGGATCCCGCGCATCGAGCTCGATGTCGAACACGTCGATACCGGCGAACTTCTTGAACAGGCAGCCCTTGCCTTCCATCACCGGCTTGCCGGCCAGCGGGCCGATATCGCCCAGGCCCAGCACCGCGGTGCCGTTGGTGACCACCGCCACCAGGTTGCCGCGCGAGGTGTACTCGGCCGCCATGGCCGGGTCCTTGGCGATCTCCTCGCAGGCATAGGCCACGCCCGGCGAGTAGGCCAGCGACAGATCGCGCTGGTTCGACAGCGCCTTGGTCGCGTTCACCTGGATCTTGCCCTTGGTCGGGCTGCGGTGATATTCCAGCGCGGCGAGGCGCAGTTGCGCTTCAGGACTGTTGGGGGCGTGTTGCGGTGCGTCACCGCTGGTCTTGCTGCTCATGTCGCTCGTCCGGAAAGAGGCCCAACATGGCGCTGGTCGATGCCGGCGATACCGGTCGAACAGCCAGGGCCGAAAAAATCGAGGAGCTATTCTAGCCCAGGCACCGCGCGGGAGTCGCGCCGATGACGCCGCCAATGGCCGCAAACGCGGCGATTTTGCGGTTAAAGAGCTTTTACCGGAATAGCGCCAATGGCGAATGCGCTTTCGGCGATCCACCGGTAAAACAAGACGCCGGCATGCATCCTTGGGGAATGCATGGCCGGCGTCGATGTCGCGCAGCGGGGAACGTCGTGTTGCGCTACCTCCTGTTCTTGTCGACCTCCAGCGTCACGCGCCGCGGCCGGCCGCTTTCCATCGGAAATTCGGCGAACGCACTGCGCACCAGATACGGCATCAGCCCGGGCATCGTGCTGCCTTCGCTCAGGTTCTGCGCGGTGACCTGGTAGACCCGCTTGTTGCCGGCGGCCTCACGGATAAAGACGCGCAGACTCGCCAACGTGGCAGGCACGTCGCGGATCACGGTCTGCGGCGGCCAGTAGCCCGGCCCCCAGCCCCACGGCCCCCACGGGCGGTAGTAGCCGTACGGGCCCCAGTAGGGACCCCAGGGATACCAAGGGTCGGGATAGTAGGTCTCGTGCACGCGCACCAGGCGCGGATCGGCATCGAAATCGAAGCTGACCAGATAGCGTGCCTGCGACCGGGGCACCTGCGTGAAGCCGTGACCTGCCAGCGCGTCGGCGATCCAGTTCTGATAGGTGGCGCGATCCAGCTGGGCCTGCTGCTCCGGCTGCCCCTGCCCCTTCTCGGCCTCGAACGCGTAGGTGCGCGGCGGATCGTTCTGCCAGCCGGGCTGCCGGAACGCCGTCACGTCGGTGGTCACGGTGCTCGCACAGCCCGACAGCAGCAGGGCCCCGAGCATCGCGGCACCGGCCCATCCGGTCCACCATCGCGCGGGCGAGCGTGCCGACGAGCCGGCGTCGCCGGCCTGCGCCATTCCCTCACCGCGGCCGCCCACGGCGCCCAGCCATCGGCCCGCCCGTGCGCAGGCCTTTCGCCATTGCCACATGATGTTCTTCCTTCTGTTCATGGTCCCGCCGACAAGGCTCCACCGGACCGTATGCCGATGGCTTACGGGGCGGTCGGCGGGCCGCCCTCTCGTTGCATCAGACCGGCGGCGTGCACCGGAATTCCCTTGGCGCCGTGCGGCCATGCCGTGCTTGGCTACAATGGATTACCCGGCGTCCGGCGCCCCCGACTCACCGCCTTCCAGGACAGGACCATCCATGCTGCGCACCGATACCCCCGTCACCGTCCACCGCAAGGACTATACCCCGCCCGCCTTCGCGATCGAACATGTCGACCTGGTGTTCGAGCTCGATCCGCAGCGCACCGTCGTGACCAGCACGCTGCGCTTCGCCCGCCGCCAGCCAGGCGCGCCGCTGATGCTGGCCGGCGAGGCGCTGGAGCTGCTGAGCGTGCGGCTCGACGGCCAGCCGCTCGCCGACTATCGCCAGGATGACGGCAGCCTGACGCTGAACGGGCTGCCCGAGCAAGGCACGCTGGAGATCGTCAGCGCCTGCCAGCCCGAAGCCAACACCACGCTGTCGGGCCTGTACGTCTCCAACGGCAACTTCTTCACGCAGTGCGAGGCCGAAGGCTTTCGCCGCATTACGTATTTCCTCGACCGCCCCGACGTGATGGCGACCTACCGGGTCACGTTGCGCGCCGACAAGGCGGCCTACCCGGTGCTGCTGTCCAACGGCAACCTGATCGGCGAACAGCAGCTCGACGGCGGCCGCCACGAGGCCGTGTGGGAAGACCCCTTCCCCAAGCCGTCGTATCTGTTCGCCATCGTCGCCGGCAAGCTCCAATGCATCGAGCAACGGATCACCACGGGCTCGGGCAAGGAAAAGCTGCTGCAGGTCTGGGTCGAACCGCAGGACCTCGACAAGACGCAGCACGCGATGGACTCGCTGATTCACGCTATCCGCTGGGACGAGCAGCGCTTCGGGCTGGAACTCGATCTGGACCGCTTCATGATTGTCGCCGTCGGCGACTTCAACATGGGCGCGATGGAGAACAAGGGCCTGAACATCTTCAACACCAAGTACGTGCTGGCCAATGCGGCCACCGCGACGGACACCGACTTCTTCAATATCGAATCGGTGGTCGGCCACGAGTATTTCCACAACTGGACCGGCAACCGCGTGACTTGCCGCGATTGGTTCCAGCTGTCGCTGAAGGAAGGGCTGACGGTGTTCCGCGACCAGGAATTCTCCGCTGACATGATGGCCCAGCAAGGGGCCGACGACGGCTCGGCGCGCGCGGTCAAGCGCATCGAGGACGTGCGCGTGCTGCGCCAGGTGCAGTTTCCCGAGGATGCCGGCCCGATGGCGCATCCGGTGCGTCCCGACAGCTACGAGGAGATCAACAACTTCTACACCGTGACGGTGTACGAGAAAGGCGCCGAGGTCGTGCGCATGTACCAGACCCTGCTGGGCCGCGAGGGCTTCCGCAAGGGCATGGACCTGTATTTTCAGCGGCACGACGGCCAGGCGGTGACCTGCGACGACTTCCTCGCCGCGATGGCCGACGCCAACGGCCGCGATCTGAGCCAGTTCGGCCGCTGGTACAGCCAGGCCGGCACGCCCGTGGTCGGCGTGCACACCGAATGGGATGCCGATCAGGGCCGCCTCACGCTGACGCTGTCGCAGCAATGCCCCAAGGTCGGCATCGAGACCCAGCCCGGCACGCCGGAAAAGCTGCCCTTCCATATCCCCTTCGCGCTCGGGCTGATCGGCGCGGACGGCAAGGACCTGCCGCTGCAGCTCGACGGCGAAGCCGCCGCCGGCGACACCACGCGCGTGCTGAACTTCACCGAGGCGCGGCAGACCTTCCGCTTCGTCAATCTGCCCAAGGGCCCGCGTCCGCCGCTGCCTTCGCTGCTGCGCAATTTCTCGGCGCCGGTAATCGTCGATGTCGACTACAGCGACGACGAGCTGACCTTCCTGCTGGCGCACGACAGCGATCCGTTCAACCGCTGGGAAGCGGGCCAGCGGCTGGCGACGCGCGCGCTGCTCAAGCTCGTCGCCGACGTGCAGGCCGGGCGCGAACTGGAGCTGGACCCCGCGCTGATCGGCGCGTTCCGCTCGGTGCTGACCGATACCTCGCTGAGCCCGGCCTTCCGCGAGCAGGCGCTGATGCTGCCGGCCGAGGCCTATCTGGCCGAGCGCATGGGCGTGGCGGATCCCGCGGCCATCCATCGCGCGCGGCAGTTCATGCGCGCCGGTCTGGCCCGCACCCTGCAGAGCGACTGGCTGGGGGCCTACGAGACCAGCGCCACCACGGGTCCGTATCGTCCCGACCCGGAGTCGGCCGGCAAGCGCGCGCTGCGCAATCTTGCACTGAGCTATCTGGTCGAAGTCGGCGACGATGCGATGTATGCGCTGGCCGGCCAGCAGTATCAGCAGGCCGACAACATGACGGACCGCTTTGCCGCGCTGACGGCGCTGGTCAACAGCTTCGCGCCCGGACGCGAGGCCGCGCTGGCGGACTTCTATCAACGCTTCGAGAACGATCCGCTGGTGGTCGACAAGTGGTTCTCGCTGCAGGGGATGCAGCGCGGCGAAGTCGGCCCGCACGCGGGCAAGCGCACCATCGACACGGTGCGGGCGCTGATGCAGCATCCCGCCTTCACGCTGCGCAACCCCAACCGCGCCCGCGCGCTGATTTTCAGCTTCTGCTCGGGCAACCCCGCGCAATTCCATGCCGAGGACGGTTCGGGCTACGAGTTCTGGGCCGAACAGGTGCTGGCGCTCGACGCGATCAATCCGCAGGTGGCCGCGCGCCTGGCGCGCGCGCTCGACCGCTGGCAGAAATACACGATGCCGCTGCGCGACAAGATGCGCGCCGCGCTGGAGCGGGTGGCGGCCGCCGACAAGCTGTCGCGCGACGTGCGCGAGATCGTGGGCAAGGCGCTGTCGACGTGAGGCGGCTTGCCTCGTGCGGGTTCGCGCCGCTTGGTGCCGATTCGGTGCGATAGCCCACCACCGATCGCCGGCCAGGCCCCCCCGACATCGGTGGGGCGCCCGCCACGGCCTGTAGAATGGCGGCCATTCAAGGAGGAAACCCCATGACTCGCATCAGCCTGACCCGCTATCTGGTCGAGGAACAACGCAAGCACAACACCATCGAGCCGGAATTGCGGCTGCTGATCGAGGTGGTTGCGCGCGCTTGCAAGGCCATCTCCAATGCCGTCAGCAAGGGCGCCCTCGCCGGCGTGCTGGGCTCGGCCGGCACCGGCAACGTGCAGGGCGAAACCCAGCAGAAGCTCGACGTGATCGCCAACGAAGTGCTGCTCGACGCCAACGAATGGGGCGGCCATCTGGCCGCGATGGCGTCGGAAGAAATGGACTCGTTCTACGAGATCCCGAACCGCTATCCGAAGGGCGAATACCTGCTGCTGTTCGATCCGCTCGACGGCTCGTCGAACATCGACGTCAACGTGTCGATCGGCACCATCTTCTCGGTGCTGCATATGCCCAAGCCGGGGCAGACCGTCACCGAGAGCGACTTCCTGCAGCCGGGCACGCATCAGGTCGCGGCCGGCTACGCGGTGTACGGCCCCCAGACCACGCTGGTGCTGACCGTCGGCAATGGCGTCCATATGTTCACGCTGGACCGCGAGGCGGGCAGCTTCGTGCTGACGCAGTCGGACGTGAAGATCCCCGAGGACACCAAGGAGTTCGCGATCAACATGTCGAACATGCGGCATTGGGCCCCGCCGGTGCGCCGCTACATCGACGAATGCCTGGCAGGCGAAGAAGGCCCGCGCGGCAAGAACTTCAACATGCGCTGGATCGCCTCGATGGTCGCCGACGTGCACCGCATCCTGACGCGCGGCGGCATCTTCATGTACCCGTGGGACAAGCGCGAGCCGGAGAAGCCCGGCAAGCTGCGCCTGATGTACGAGGCCAACCCGATGGCGATGCTGGTCGAACAGGCCGGCGGCGCGGCCACCAACGGCCATCAGCGCATCCTCGAGGTCCAGCCGGAAAAGCTGCACCAGCGCGTGTCGGTGATCCTCGGCTCGAAGAACGAGGTCGAGCGCGTGACGCGCTACCATCAGGAAGCGCAGACGGGCAGCTAAGTCGTCCGTTGGCGCGGCGGCCGGCCCTGCATGGGCCGGCCCGCCAGAGGGGCCGACCGGCATTGCCGGCGGCCCTTTTTGTTTCCGCAGCGGAAATCAGAATCCGCTCATTTCCCCCATCCTGCCTGGCCACTACCCTGCTGTTTTCTCCATCCAGACAGGCAGCAAGGAAACACCGATGGCCCCCCTCTCCGATATCGGCGCCCGCTACGCCATCACCCCACCGATCGACCCGCCCGCCACCGCCATCACACCGGCAAACCCGCCCTGCGGTGAATCCCCGATCGAACGCCCCGCGGTGCAGGCTCTGGCCATCAGACTGAACGAAGCGCTGGACGTTGCGCTGCATTACGGCCTCAGCGACGGCATCGATATCCACGTCTGCGATCTGCGCCAGCTGGCCAACTGGGGCGTGCCGATCAGCGAGCAGGAACGCGAGCTGTACTTCTATCCGTGGACCATCGACGCATCGGACCCGGTGTTTCCGGTCACGCTGGTTCGTCTGCGCGAATTCATCGCTGCGATCGACGGCCTGCTGACCGCCTTGGCGCGGCCGGACGAGCCCATGCCTGCCCATCCCGCCTCGCCCACCGGCCGCACCTTCGGCTGACCGCCGCCCGCGGGAACCGTGAAAAAAGTGCGCCGAGGGGCTTCACAGCCGCCTGATCCGCTGCTATTATTGCGGGCTCTATCCGGTTCCCAACCGGTAGTGTTGCCGAAGTAGCTCAGTCGGTAGAGCAGCTCATTCGTAATGAGAAGGTCGGGGGTTCGATTCCTCTCTTCGGCACCAGGTTTCATTGAGATGCCCTTGGATCATTCCAAGGGCATTTTGCTTTGAGGCGTCCCTGTTTTGCGCTGGGGGACCGACGTCCCTTCCCTCCCGACCATCTCTTTCAGAATCCGCCCAACGCCATGCGCGCCGGCGACGGATAAGCTCGAACCTCCTCCACCCGCTCGAGCTCCCCATGAATCCGATCCCACCGCCCCAGCACGCCTACGCCACTGGCAACGCCTCCTTGTTCGCAACCACTCCTGCGCCGAATGTTGACGCCATGTCTGAACAGCCCGCCGTCGGCACGCACAACGCCCCACCGCATTGCACCGAAGTGCGGGCCCTTGCAACGCGGCTGGACCAGGCCATAGCCAACGCCGGCTCGGACGATCCCAATGCCTTTGTCATCGTGCGCCTCGCCGACCTTCGTCAAATGGATAACTGGCGCATCACGATCCACGGCGAAACACTCCGCAGCTATTTCGATCTCGGATCGATCGACGATGTGGAGCAGCGCTATCCGGTGACGCTGGATGAGGCGCGATGGCTGCGCCGCGCTGTTGCGGCTTTGAACGATAGCGGTTGCCGCTCCGCAAGCCGCGGTGCGCCTTGGCGCCGGATGGTCTGAGCGAATGGCGAACATGCCCGACGCAGAAGGACAGCTCGGTCGAACTTGGCCGGCTCTATCGCATGACCCCCACCCCGGTCAACCCCACTTTTCGGCCCCCACTTTTGGGGAGCGCCTTGCTAATATCCCGCGCGGCTTCGGCCGACAAAAACAAGGGTGAATAACAAGGAAAAGAGATGAGAAATTGGACGGGATTTACCGCGGCCGCGTTGGCACTCGCGGCACTGAGCGGGTGCGGCGGTGGTGGTGGTGATGAAGGCGGCAGCAACGACACGGGCTTCCAGCTGTCAGCCAGCCTCGATGGCACGCCGATCACCGGCTTTGCGCTGAAGGACGGCGGCACCACGACGCTCAATATCGCGTCCGGGCAGGAAGTACGACTGACCGCCAGCAACGGCGTGACGTGGACAGCCAGCATGGAGAAGACCACGGTCCAGCCAAAGAGCCAGAACAGTGCGGTGTGGGACGCCGTGCTGATCAGCCCGGAAGGCGGCACGGTCACGCTGGTGGCCAAGTCCGCCGCCGATGCGAGCAAGCTGGCGACGATCCGTATCGAGGTACCGCCGCACCGCTATGCGCGCGTAGCGACCAAGGTGGGAGAAACGACGTTGTGGCGCGAGCAGGGGACGAATGTCGACGGGTCGCCCTTCGACCGCACCTATCGCGACACAACCGAGGCGGTCGACGCCCAGGGCGGCTTCACAATGAACCGCTATAACGTCAGCGGCACGCTGACCGATACCTTCCTCAATAATGCCGACCGCAACCGCACGGCGCGCATCCGCGCAGACAATCCGACCCAGACCTGCACCTTCACGCCGAAGCGCGAGCATTTCCAATACCCGATGTTCGTCGGCAAGACCTGGCAGTCGGGCTGGCAGTATCAATGCGGCGCGTATCACGAAACCGCCGCGCTCGAAGCTAATGTGGAAGCGTTCGAACGCGTCGCCGTCGGCAGCGAAACATTCGATACGCTGCGCATCAAGTATGGCGTGGCCTTCACCAATTCGAACGATGGCAAACTGGCCAACGGCGTGACCGGCAATGCCGCCTACCGGATGGACTACCGCTGCTGGTGGGCCACCGAGCTGGGTCGTGCAGTCAAGTGCGAGTTCGACTACAGCTATGTCGGCATCGCGCCGGCGGACTATTACCGTCACTACACGCAGACCGCGCTGTCCCTGCAATAAGAGGGGCGCCTGCGCGCGACTCGCGAGCAAGGAAAGAAGCGGCGCCCTGGCGCCGCTTCTTCATTCCCGCACCACCCCGATCCCATCGCCGACCAGCCGCAGCTCCACCTTCGGCATATCTTCCATCACGCGCATGCTCTTCTGGCCGATCGTCACGCTGACGCCGCCGTGCACGCGCTTGCCGACCACCACGGCGGCATCCGGGCGCGGGTGCAGCTGCTCGGTCAGCCTGGCCAGATGCGCGTCGGTGTCGAGCATGTCGCGCGTGTACTTGAACAGGGTGGCGCGCGCCTTCTCGCGCAGTTCCGGCGTGGCCCGCTCGGGATTCTTGGCGAAGAAGGCCAGTAGCTGCTGGATCTTGCCCTGCTCCTGTTCCTGCCGGCGCTTTTCCGCCTCGAGCGCGGCCTTCTCGGCGTCGGCATAGGGGTTCAGGCCGACATGGATGGCGGTAGCGGTACCGGCCGGCGCGCCCAGCGTCCCGGCACGGACCGCATGCCAGGCGCGGCAGCGCCCGCCGGTGATATTGCCGCTGCCGACGGCAGGGTCGCCTGCGGTGACGGTCTCGCCCGCCGCGACATCGCTCTGGCGAATGCCGCTGTCGACGGTGACGGTCGTGCCCGCTTCGACCACCGCGTTTTCGATGAAGCGAGCGTGCACCGACCCCTTGCACTGGATCCGTGCAACGGCGCTGGCCGGGTCGTGCGGCCCCTCGGATTTGCCGATGATGCCGCCGCTGACGACCACATTGCCGCCGGCCTCGACATGAGCGGCCTCGATGGTGCCGCCCACGATCACGTCGCCCGCCACGCGCACCGACATGCCGGTCTTGATATCGCCGCTGACGCGCAGCGTGCCCTCGAACGCGATATTGCCGGAGTGCATGTCGACCGCGTCCACCGCGACCACCGGGTTGACGCTGACGCCGCGCGCGCGCACCGAAGGCACGCCCGCCACCGTCGCCACCAGCAGATTGGGATCCTTCTGATCATGATCAACGCCTGTCAGGCGTTCGGCGAACGGCGTGTCGGCGACCTCCGGGGCCGGCAACACGCGGCCAAACACGTCCTGCCCGGCGGTGCCCGGCACGGCCGGGATACGCCGCATCAGATGCGTGCCGGGCTGGACCAGCAACAGGTTGCCAAGCTCGCGCAGATCGATGCGGGCGTGGTCGTCCTCGGTGCCGCCGCGACGCGGTTCGAGCAGATTGACAAAGCGCGCCGGCGTGCCGCGCGTCGGTGCCGTGCCGTGCACGATGGCAAGGTCATCGCAACGTCCCGCGGCAAAGGCCTCGGACAGCGCCGCCTCGTCGACCGGCAGCTTGATGCCGCGGCCGGCCAGCACGATACGCACATCGTTGGGCTGCACGGCGCGGCCGCCTTCCGGCGGCCATAGCGTCAGGCGCACCGTCAGCGAATCGGCGTCGATATCGATCTCGAAATAGCCATCGACCAGCTCGCCGACTACGGCTTCGGCCGGTGGCCCGTCGCGATGGCAGGCCAGCAAGAATGCCGCGATGGCGTGCTCGTCGAGCCTGGCGTGCGCCCAGCCCTGTGCATCGAGGGCAGCCATCAGGGCAGCGCGGTCTGGCGGCCCGCCGGGGCTGGGACCCTCGGCCTCCGCCGGTACCTCGTACCGCGCCCGGACCGTCTTGTCCGTGTTCTCCACCCACACCCGTACAAGCGAAGCTGCTGCGTCACCCATCGCGTCCTCCAGCCGTGTGCCTTTGATTTATCGTTGTTGTTGAAGGCGGCGCCGAGTCGGCATGCCGCCTGTCCGTCACCTACGGCGGATTTCGGCAAAACTTTAGGCAAATTTTTTCTGGACGCCTTCCGGTAAACTGTCGCCCTGCCTGCCCGAGCGCGCGGCGCCGCCAGACGCGGCGCGTCAGCACCGGGCCAACCCCGCCGTATCCCATGTCGAACACCCACGAAATTCGTCCCGGCCAGTCGATCGAACTGCTCAAGGAACTCCATATCCTGACCCGCGACGGCAAGATGAATCAGGACAGCCGCCGCAAGCTCAAGCAGGTCTACCACCTCTATCAGTTCATCGAGCCGCTGTTGCAGGACCTCAAGCGCGACCATGCCGACCTGACGCTGGTCGACCATGGCGCGGGCAAGTCGTATCTCGGCTTCATCCTCTACGATCTGTTCTTCAAGACGCAGCAGGACCGCTCTCACATCTATGGCATCGAGACGCGCGAGGAACTGGTGCGCTCGTCGACCGCGCTCGCCGAGCGGCTCGGTTTTCCGGGCATGTCGTTCCTGAATCTGTCGGTGGCGGAATCGATCACCTCGGAGCGGCTGCCCCCCACGGTGGACATGGTCACCGCGCTGCATGCCTGCAATACCGCGACCGACGACGCGATCCGCTTCGCCCTGACCAAGCGCGCCAAATACATCGTCGTGGTGCCCTGCTGCCAGGCCGAGGTGGCCGCCGTGCTGCGCAGGAACAAGTCGAAGACGCTCGGCAATCCGCTGACCGAAATCTGGCGCCATCCGCTGCATACGCGCGAATTCGGCAGCCAGGTCACCAACGTGCTGCGCTGCCTGCAGTTGGAAGCGCACGGCTATCAGGTCACCGTGACCGAGCTGGTCGGTTGGGAACACTCGATGAAGAACGAGCTGATCGTCGCGCAGTACAAGGACCTGCCGCGCCGGCGACCGGCCGAGCGGCTGGCTCACGTGCTGGAGACGCTGGGGCTGGAGGAAATGCGCGAGCGGTTTTTCACGCCGGCCTGAGTTTCGGCAGCGCCAGCGGCGGCGCGCGTTCACCCGCGCTTACTGCGGTTCGTCGCCCGCCATCCAGCGCCGCCAGCCTTCATGGCCGAGCCGGCGCATCGTCTCCTCGTTGCGCTCGTAGATATCCGCCGCATCGGGAAAGGCTTCGACCGCGCGCTCGATGCTGTCTTCGCGCAGCAGATGCAGGATCGGATACGGCGCGCGGTTGGTGTAGTTCTCGATATCGTCCGCGTCGGTGCCGGCGAACTGGTATTGCGGATGGAAGCTGGCGATCTGCAGCACGCCGGACAGGCCGAGGCTGTCGAGCAGGCGCTCGGCCAGATAGAGGAAATCGTTGTAGTCGGCGAAGTCCGCCAGCATCCGGGGGACGATCAGCAGCGTGGTGTCGATGCGCGCGGGATCGGCCTGCGCCAGCCCCTTCAGCTCGGTCTCCAGCGTGTCGAGCAGCGCCTCGGCATCGGTCGCGTCGCAGACCACGTAGCGGATTTGTTCCTTGACGTACACGCTCTTGGCGAACGGGCACAGATTGAGCCCGATCACCGCGCGCGTCAGCCAGTGACGCGTGGCCTCCAGAATCGTCTGCCGCTCCGACGGCGACATCGCTCAGGCCGCCTTGCCGACCCGGCCGACGATATCGAGCGCCACCGCCTCGGCGACCTCGATGCCGTCGATCGCCGCGGAATAGATGCCCCCCGCGTAGCCGGCGCCCTCGCCGGCCGGATAGAGGCCGGCGACATTGACGCTCTGGTAGTCGTCCTTGCGCCGGATGCGCAGCGGCGACGACGTCCGCGTTTCGACGCCGGTCAGCACGGCGTCGTCCATCGCGAAGCCGGGCACCTGTCGTTCGAACGCCGGCAGCGCCTCGCGAATCGCCTCGATCACGTAGTCGGGCAGCGCGGTGCTCAGATCGGTCGGCGTCACGCCCGGCTTGTACGACGGCTCGACCGTGCCCAGCGCGGTGGACGGCCGCCGCGCCAGGAAGTCGCCGACCAGCTGGCCCGGCGCGCAGTAGTTGCGCCCGCCGAGTTCGAAGGCGCGCTCTTCCCAATGACGCTGGAAGTCGATGCCGGCCAGCGGCCCGCCCGGGTAGTCGTCGGGCGTGATGCCGACGACGATGCCGGCATTGGCGTTGCGCTCGGCGCGCTTGTACTGGCTCATGCCGTTGGTGACGACGCGCCCCGGCTCCGACGCAGCCGCGACCACGGTGCCGCCCGGGCACATGCAGAAGCTGTACACCGAACGCCCGTTGCTGCAGTGGTGCACGATCTTGTAGTCGGCCGCGCCCAGCAGCTTGTTGCCGGCGAACTTGCCGAAGCGGCTGCGGTTGATCATGCCCTGCGGATGTTCGATGCGAAAGCCCAGCGAGAACGGCTTGGCTTCCATGAAGACGCCGCGGCGGTACAGCATCTCGAAGGTGTCGCGGGCGCTGTGGCCCACGGCAAGAATGACCTGCTCGCACGGCAGATAGTCGCCATTGGACAGTTGCAGTCCGCGCACGCGCCCGCCTTCGATGTCGATATCGTCCACGCGCATGCCGAAGCGGACTTCGCCACCGAGCGCGAAGATCTCGGCGCGGATGTTCTCCACCATCTTGACCAGCCGGAACGTGCCGATATGCGGCCGAGCCTTGAACAGGATGTCCTCGGGCGCGCCGGCCTTGACGAATTCGTGCAGCACCTTGCGGCCGTAGTGCTTCGGATCCTTGATCTGGCTATAAAGCTTGCCGTCCGAGAAGGTCCCCGCCCCGCCCTCGCCGAACTGGACGTTCGACTCGGGATTGAGCACGCTCTTGCGCCACAGACCGAAGGTATCCCGGGTGCGTTCGCGCACTTCCTTGCCGCGTTCGAGAATGATCGGCCGAAAGCCCATCTGCGCGAGAATCAGCCCGGCCAGCAAGCCGCACGGGCCCATGCCGATCACCACCGGACGGGGCGTCGCGGCATGCTGGGGCGCCTGCGCGACGAAGCGATACGTCATGTCCGGCGTCACGCTCCAGTTCGGCTTGCCGGCGATCCGCTTTCGGGCCGCCTCCTCGTCCTTCTCCTTCAGCGCGATATCGACGATGTAGGTCAGCTTGATATCGGAGCGCTTGCGCGCATCGTGGGCGCGGCGAAAAACGGTGAAGGACACCATGCCGTCGCCCTTGACGCCGATCTCGGCCAGCCGCGCGCGGACAGCGGCCTCCAGGTCACTTTCCGAATGGTCGAGGGGGAGCTTGAGTTCACTGAGGCGTAGCATGGGGGGCAAAGTATTCGGCGGCCGAACGGCGGGTCCGATGGCCGGACCGCAATTCTAAAGCCTTTCGGCCGCGCCGGCCCCTCGCCGTGGCCGTGGCAGCCGGCCCCGGCGATCATCAATCCTGCGCCGGCACTTGCCCCAGCAGTCCCGCGTAGCGCGCCATGTCGACATTCCCTCCGGACAGCACGATGCCGACGCGCTTGCCGGCGATCGGCACCTTGGCGGCGAATGCCGCCGCCGCACCCAGGCAGCCCGTCGGTTCGACCACTAGTTTCATGCGGCCGGCAAAGAAGCGCATCGCTTCGACCAGCTGCGCGTCGCTGACGGTGACGATATCGTCGACCAGCTGCTGCAACACCGGGAAGGTGTATTGCCCCAGATGCTGGGTCTGTGCGCCGTCGGCAATCGTGTCCGGCGTGCCGATCTCGACGATGCGCCCGGCGCGCAGGCTTTGCTGGCCGTCGTTGCCCGCTTCCGGCTCGACGCCGATGATCTTGCAGCCGGGATGCATGGCCCGCGCGGCCACCGCGCTGCCCGACAGCAGACCGCCGCCGCCCAGCGGTACCAGCAGCACGTCGAGCGGACCGGTCTGCTCGAACAGCTCCTTGACGGCGGTGCCCTGCCCGGCCATCACGTGCGGATGGTCGAACGGCGGGATCAGCGTCAGGCCCTGCTCGCGCGCCAGCCGCTGGCTGATCTCCTGGCGGTCCTCGGTATAGCGGTCGTACAGCACCACCTCGCCGCCGTAGCCGCGCGTCGCGGCGATCTTCGCCGCGGGGGCGTCCTTGGGCATCACGATCACCGCGCGCGTGCCGAACAGCCGCGCCGACAGCGCAATGGCCTGTGCGTGGTTACCCGACGAAAACGCTGCGACGCCGGCGGCGCGCTGCTCGGGCGACAACTGCGCGATCGCGTTGTAGCCCCCGCGGAATTTGAAGGCGCCCATGCGCTGCAGGTTCTCGCATTTGAAGAACAGCCGCGCGCCGGTTTGCGCGTCGGCGGTGGCCGAAGTGAGCACCGGCGTATGGTGCGCGACGCCGCTGATGCGGCGATGCGCCTCCACGACATCGGTGAACGAGATGGCCAGTTGCGTCATGGGACAGCACTCCTTGCAGGGGAAGAGGTACGCGGATCGAAGGGGGACCGGCATCGCGCGCCGGCTTCAATGGGCGAGGCGCCGACGGCGCCAGCCGGAAAGTATGCGCGCGATACGGGCCCGCGAGAATACCCAAGCGCGTTGGCGCAGCCGCAGGGCGGTATCGCACTGCGCGCGCAGGACAAACCAGCCCGAGCGGGGGAGCGCGACGACGCTGCCCGGGGCCAGGTGCCGTCGCGGCCAGTGCAGCGTCTCGGCCAGCAGCAGCGGCGGCTCGATCAGCTCCACGTCGCCATCGGAAACATGGACTTCGGTGCCGGCCCTGGCGTGGAAGCGGACCGCTTGGCCGGCGTGCAGCGTCAGCGTGCGGTGGACGTAGGTCGGATGCGGCAGCAGGGACAGAATGGGCGGGATCGGCATGATGGCCTCGCGAAGGGTCGGCTGCGATTGCCTGCAACGGGGGGACAGAAGCAAGCCGGCCGGTATGGTCCGTATGGCCGGTACGGTCGGTACCACGGTGCGAGTCGCAATCGACAGAACGCAGCGTACCGGCCGCCGTCGCGGCGCGGCAGGCACACCGCGCCGGAACGGACAGCAGAACAGAGACCCATCCTTCGCTCTGTTACGATATGGCGGAAACTTTTCTGTATCTGTTGCGCATCGGCCGGATGCGCCAACATGCCGCATGGACTCCGCCCCGCTATACCGCCAACTCGCCGGCCACTACCGGCAGGCCATCGCCGCCGGCACGCTGCTGCCGGGCGAGCGGATGCCGTCCGTGCGGGCCCTGATGGAGCGCCACGGCGTCAGCCTGTCGACCGCCCTGCAGGCGTGCCGCGAGATGGAGGCGCAAGGCCTGCTCGAGGCGCGTCCCCGCTCCGGCTATTTCGTCAGGCCTCCTGCGCCGCAAGCCACGCCGATCGCCGAACCGTCGGCGTCCCTGCCCGATCCCGCGCAATACGTCGGAATCCACGCCCGCATTTCGGCGATCATCGCGCGCGGCCGCCTGTATCCCAATGCCATCAATCTGGCGGGCGCTTGCGCGCCGCCCGAGCTCTATCCGGTCGAATCGCTGCGCCAGGCCACCGGCCGCGCGCTGCGCCGCCATCCCAGGCTGCTGGGCAGCGCGGTCGAGCCTGAGGGACATCCCGCCCTGCGCGCCGCGCTCGCACGCCAGGCGCTGCAGGCCCGCATGACGCTGGCGCCGGAGCAGATCGCCATCACGCATGGCTGCACCGAAGCGCTGAACCTGGCCTTGCGCGCGGTCGCGGGCCCGGGCGATGTCATCGCCGTCGAGTCGCCGACCTACTACGGGCTGCTGCAGATCCTCGAGAGCCTGGGGATGCGCGCGCTCGAGGTGCCATGCAGCCCACAGACGGGACTGTCGCTGGAAGCGCTGGAACTGGCCGCACAGACCTACGACAACATTCGCGCGGTCGTGGCGGTGCCGAACCTGCAGAATCCGCAGGGCAGCATCATGCCGGACGCGAACAAGGCCCGGCTGGTGCAATGGTGCGAGGCGCGCGGCATCGCGCTGATCGAGGACGACTGCTTCTCCACGCTGGCCGACGACGACACGCCGCTGGCCGCCGCCAAGGCGTGGGACCGCAGCGGCAACGTGATCTACTGCGCGTCGCTGCACAAGAATCTGGCACCCGGCATGCGGCTCGGCTGGATCGCCGCCGGCAAGTGGCAGGCGCGGGTCGAGATGCTCAAGTTCAGCCAGTCGCGGCCCAACGAACTGCTGTCGCAGATCGCCGTGGCCGAGCTGATGGCTTCGGGCGATGTCGATCGGCATTTGCGCCGGCTGCGCGCCCGGCTGCGCCACCAGCGGCATTGGGCAGCGGAAACCATCGCCGCGCTGTTCCCGCCCGGCACGCGGCTATCGGCGCCGCAGGGCGGCATGCATCTGTGGGTCGAGTTGCCGGACCGGCTGTCGTCGGAGGCGGTGTTCGAGCAGGCGCTGGAGGCCGGCGTGCGGGTGATGCCCGGCGTGGTCTTTTCCAACTCGAACCGCTTTGACCATTGCCTGCGGATCAATATCGGCGCGCCGCGCTCGACCGCGCTGGAACAGGCGTATCGGAAACTGGCGGGTGTGGTGGCGCGGCTGGCGCCAGGGTAGCGGAGAGAGGAGCGCGGTGCCGCGGCACCGCGCCGTGCGGCGGTCAGCCTTACAGGAAGACGATCAGGGCGACGCCGGCTGCAATCAGGCCGAACTTGACCACGTAGTAGACCTGGCGGTTCCATGCCTTGAGGCGGCGGCGGTACTGGCCGCCCAGCCAGACGATCCGGAACAGCTTGTTGATCATGCCGGTCTGGTCGGTCTCGTCGTTCGGCGAACTGGCCGCGCTCATCACCTTGCGGCCCAGCCAGCGGTTGACCTTGCCGGCCCAGCCATAACGCATCGGCCGCTCGATATCGCAGAACAGGATCAGCCGATTCTTGTCGCTGCGGTTCTCGGCCCAGTGCAGATAGGTCTCGTCGAACACCACACCCTGCCCGTCGCGCCAGCTGTGCCGCTCGCCGTCGACCTCGATGAAGCAGCGGTCGTCGTTCGGCGTCGCCAGGCCAAGGTGGTAGCGCAGCGAGCCGGCAAACGGATCGCGGTGGGGATTGAGCTTGCCGCCCGGCGGCAGCTCGGCGAACATCGCGGCCTTGACGAACGGCAGCTCGCGCAGCAGCGCGACCGTGCGCGGGCACAGTTGCTCGGCTGACGGATGATGCGCCTCGTACCACTTCAGGTAGAAGCGCTTCCAGCCGTATTTGAAGAAGGAATTGAAGCCGGCGTCGTCGTTCTTCTCGGCCGCCTTGATCTTGCGCATCGCGGCCAGCGCCAGCCCTTCGTCCCGAATCTCGGGCCAGGCGGCACGCAGCTTCTCGAGTTCGGGAAAGCGCTCCACCGGAATGAACGGGGTGCGAGGGACGCCGGAGAAGGCGTACATGAAGCAATTGACCGGCGCCACCAGCGCCGAATGGTCCATCAATTGCCGCCAGATGCGCAGGCGTACCTTGCCGCGGAAATGCACATACAGAATCGCGCCCAGGTACCCGGCCACGATGATCCACTTGATCACTTCAAACTCTCCCTGAGCTGCCTTGTGCCGGCCTGCCGCAGTGCGGGCGAAGGCACACCATAAGGAACGAAGGTCCGTAGTTTACCTAATCGGCAAGCGGCGCGCAGGGAGTCGGATCAACTGTTGCCGCGCGATTGGCGGGCGATGCGCTCGATCAGCGCGCGCGCGTCGTCGGGAGCGCCCTGCAAGGTCAGCAGGCGCGCGTTCAGCACCATGTTTTCGAGCACCAGCTTGGCTGTCGATGCCCACATGGTGGCCAGTACCGCGTCGACCGGCATGCCGGCCGCTTCCATCGCCTGCGAGCGCTCGGCCACCAGGCGGCAGACCAGGGCGCGCAACGCACCGTCGTCGAACGGCAGATTGGCATAGTCGATCGGGTCTTCCTTCTCGACCTCCACCATCAACTGCATCAGCATGTCCTCGGTCATCGGCAGCTCCTTGCGGGATGATGAGGGTCACCCCTGGGGGACCCGGCGGCGATGGCGTCGCCCGCGCCGCCCATGCGACCGAAACTACGGCAAAGCAAGCCGGGCTGTCAATTCGCGGCGGTGCTGCGGCCCTTGGGCTGGCCAACGAATCGATCCCGGCCAGCGATAGAAAACCGCCTCGCATTCGGGCTGAACGAAGCACAGGCACCGCGGTCAGACACCTGGTTCTCATTCTCATTTCTGACGAAGACAGGCCGAACATGACTAAGCGTTTGTTGTCCGCCATGCGCCAGTATGCGTGGTTCCAGGGAGTCAAGCACCACGTCGTCCAGGGCGTCGAAGCGCTGGCCGAACTGCTGAAATCCCCTTCGGTCGCCGCGCGGGCGGTGGCCGCGATCATCGCCGAGACCGAGCACGGCATACAGGTGTGGGTGTCCTATTTCGGCAAGCCACTGGACCCGCACACCAACTACGTGCTGTGGCCCACGCGCGCGCTGAAGACCGCGCGCCGCCGCATCGCGTTGCCGGTGTTTCCGGCGCGCGACCGGCCCGAGGATTAGCGCGATATATGACCATGCAGGCAGGCGCGCTGTAGGCCACGTCCCGACAGCAGGCCGATGGGGGCCGCCACTAGAATGGACATCACACCGCCAACCCAACATGGAGGCCGAGATGGACATGCCCGAACCGGTACACGACGAAGCGCTGGTCAACCTTTACCTCGACCGCATCTCGGCGCTGTCGGTCAGCGCGTTCGACGGCGCCGATGTTGGTGAGGAGCTGCAGCAACTGATGACCGAGGCGGTCAGCGAATGCGACGCCAGCAAAGCCGCTCCCGTCGGCAACAACCTGCAGGTGCTGGTCGCTCGGCTGCGCGAACGCGCGGCAGCCGCCGAGCGCGAGGATCAACCCGCGGTGCGGGAAACCTTCGAACAGGCGATCGCGCTGGCTGGCGGCTCGCCGAGCTAGCAACACCCAGGAACGCGTGGGGGCCGCGCGGTTTGCAAAGCTTCCTCGGAAGCGCGCAAGACTGGCCGGCGCGAGCGTATAGCGTAACGGGTTTCAACCACACGCCAACCCGCGCGCGATGACGCCGACCGGCACGCTCGCGTTGCAGCTGACCTCCGAGGCGCAATGCAGACGCCCTCTGTTCAAAACGATGGCATGGGGCCGTCGATGGCACGCCTGCGGCGGCATCGCGGTCCGGTGGCCTTCTGCGTCAGGGCAGTTGGCGAGGCCAGGCGGGCGGGATACTGCAATCTGGTGTGATCGCACCGATTCGCGAATCGGGAAGCCAGAACAAAAAGGGCGCTCATTGCGAGCGCCCTTTTTGCTGGAACTGGTTGCGGGGGCAGGATTTGAACCTGCGACCTTCGGGTTATGAGCCCGACGAGCTGCCAGACTGCTCCACCCCGCGTCTGGAAGAACAGCATTATGATGCAATCGCGCGTCGATTGCAAGCGTTATTATCGGCCCGAAGGCCGGGCGCCACGGGTCAATACATCACGACATGACATGACATGACATGACATGAACGGATGCCGCAGCCTCGAATGCAGGCACGCGGCTCACTGCTCCGGCCCAAGGATGCGATCCACGCGCGCATAGCCCGCACTGAAGGCCGCGACCTCTGCGGCGTGGCGAGTCGCGAAGACCTGCTCGCCACTGGCGATCATTTCGATATCGCCGGCATCGCTCGGATCGGCGCCCTCCTGACCGATGCGGACCTCATAGGCCCAGCCCGGCGGTCCGCCGCCCTTGCGCTCGGACACCAGCACATAGACATCCATGCCGCGATAGTCCTCGACACGCCAATCATCGTCATGCATCGCGCCTCCTGCATTGGACTGGTACACACCCTTCAGGCTAGGCACCGTGCGGTGCAGGCGCAAGGCGGCGAAGGCTGACGCGGTTGTCGGAGAACGGCGCAGTCGAAACGCAAATTGACAGTGAGCCGGTGCAGTTCGTGCCATCATCATCGCCATTGCCGATCCTGCGTCAGTCGTCCTGCCTTACCGGGCGCGCCGCACGAACCGGCGAGAACCCGCACCAACGTGATTGCATCATGGATGATCGCAAGATGGACCGAATCGATCGACTGGAACAATCGGTGGCCCGACTCGAGGGCGACGTCTCGACGCTGAAGACCGACGTCTCGTCCCTGAAGACCGACGTGTCGTCGCTAAAGACCGACGTGTCACTGCTGAAGACCGACGTGTCGTCGCTGAAGACCGATGTGTCACTGCTGAAGACCGATGTCGCCAACCTGACCACCAGCGTCGCGGGCATCCAGACCACGCTGACGCGGCTCGACGCCAAGCTCGACCTGGGCGATATCCGTGCCTCAGTCGAGCGCGCGCATACCGACATCTACAAATGGGTGGCCACGCTCGCCATCTCGGTCGCCGCACTCGGCTTCGCGGCATACGCGGGATTGAAGGCCGGCGTCAACGTCGACAGCAGCCGCCCGAGCGCGGCCGCGAACAGCGAGAATCCGGCCGCGCTGTAATCGATCGTCGGGACGCGGGATTGCCACTGAAGCCACTGAGGCCACTGAGGCCACCAGGCGGCCGGGGCAATACCGGCAAGCCACCTCAACCGCGACGCCAAAACAAAAACGGCTTGGAGAGCAACTCTCCAAGCCGTTCGTACTGCGTGTAGGTGGCGCGGCTGGCAGGATTCGAACCCACGACCCCTTGGTTCGTAGCCAAGTACTCTATCCAACTGAGCTACAGCCGCACGCGAGAAAGAGATTATATCGCGTTTTTTGTTTTTGGGAAGCCCCCTGCCCTATCTTTTTCCGCGTCGCCCCCGGGACCCGCAGTTCCTATAATGTCTGCCTGCCAAGAAGTGATCCGTACCATGAGCAAGGCATTTGTCAAAGAACCGTCGGACGACGAAGACGACGACCTCCCGGAAGGCGCGACCCCGCTGCCGGCCGGGACCAAGAACTACATCACCGCGCAGGGCTACCAGCGGCTGCGCGACGAGTTGATGCATCTGATCGATGTCGAGCGTCCCGAGATCGTGCAGATCGTCTCGTGGGCCGCGTCGAACGGCGATCGTTCCGAGAACGGCGATTATCTCTACGGCAAGAAACGTCTGCGCGAGATCGACCGCCGCATCCGCTTTCTGACCCGGCGGCTCGACAAGGCCGAGGTGGTCGACCCCTCGCTGCAGGGCGACAACGATCAGATCTTCTTCGGCGCGACGGTGACCTACGCGAACCAGGCCGGCGAAGAAAACACCATCACGATCGTCGGCATGGACGAGGTCGATCTCGACGCGCACCGGGTCAGCTGGATCTCGCCAATCGCCAAGGCGCTGATCAAGGCACGCGAAGGCGATACCGTGCCGCTGCGCACGCCAAGCGGCATCGAACAGATCGATATTCTGGAAGTCCGGTATCCGAAGCGCGGCGAGGCCTGAGCCCCGAGTCTGGGCCTGGCGGGAGAACGACGGCGCCTCAGCCGTCGTTGCGGTCGCGGAAGATGCGGATGACGTCGGTGTTGCGGCGCAGGGCCCGCATCACGTTCGCCAGATGCAGGCGGTCGTGGACCTGGATCACGAACTGCATATAGGTCGCTTCCTGCCGCCCGTTGTCTTGGTGCTCCATCGCGACGTGCGCGACGTTGGCGTCGGCGGCGGTCAGGTCCGCCGCCACCCGCGCGACGATGCCCTTGACGTTGCGCACCAGCACCTTGATCGAGACATCGAAAGCGCGCGTGGTCTTGTTGGCCCACATGACCTCGATCCAGTGTTCGGGGTCCTTGCTGTGCAGCCGCTTGGCCACCTTGCAATCCTGGACATGGATCTGCAGGCCTTCGCCCTTGCCGAGATAGCCGACGATCGAATCGCCCGGAATCGGTCGGCAGCAAGCCGAGAAGATCATCGACATGCCTTCGTCGCCGGTGATCGGCACCGCAGGCGCTTCCTCGCCGGCGAAGGTCTGCACCGCGGCCATCAGCGCCGTATCGAAGTCGCCCGACAGCTCCTGCAGCAGAATCTCCATGCGCTTGGCGACCACCGCCGGCACGCGCCGGCCCAGCGCCAGGTCGGCGAAGATGTCGTCGCGCTGCTTGTTGCCAGTCCACTGGATCATCCGTTCCCACACCGGCTGCGGCACGGCCTTCAGGTCGATGCCCAACTGGCGCGCGGCCTGCTCGAGCAGGCGCTCGCCGAGCTGAATCGCCTCATCGAGCCTGGTCGTCTTCAGATAGTGGCGGATCGCCGCGCGCGCCTTGCCGGTACGCACGAACGACAGCCAGGCGGGATTGGGCTTGGAGTACGGCGCGGTGATGACCTCGACGATATCGCCGCTCTTGAGCTCGGTGCGCAGCGGCAGCAGTTCGTTGTTGATCTTGACCGCGACGCACTGGTTGCCGAGATCGCTGTGCACGGCGTAGGCAAAGTCCAGCGCCGTCGCCCCGCGCGGCAGCGCGCGGATATGGCCCTTTGGCGTAAAAACATAGACCGCGTCCGGGAACAGGTCGATCTTGACGTGCTCGAGGAATTCCTGCGAATCGCCGGTCTGACTCTGGATGTCGAGCAGCGACTGCAGCCACTGGTGCGCCTGCTGCTGGATATCGTTGATCTGGTCGGCGTGATGCTTGTACATCCAGTGCGCGGCGACGCCGGCCTCGGCGATCTGGTGCATCTCGCGCGTGCGGATCTGGAATTCGACCGGCGTGCCGAAGGGGCCGACCAGCGTCGTATGCAGCGACTGGTAGCCGTTGATCTTCGGGATCGCGATGTAGTCCTTGAACTTGCCCGGCATCGGCTTGTACAGCCCATGCAGCGCGCCGAGCGCCATGTAGCAGTGCATCTGCGTCTCGACCACGACCCGGAAGCCGTACACGTCGAGCACCTGCGAGAACGACAGCTGCTTGTCGTGCATCTTGCGATAGATGCTGTACAGCGTCTTCTCGCGGCCCGACAGCTCGGCGACGATGCCGGCGTTGGCCAGCGCACTCTGCGCCGCCTCGAGGATGCGCGAGACCACCTCGCGGCGATTGCCGCGCGCCGCCTTGACGGCCTTCTCCAGCGTGGCGTAGCGGAACGGCGAGCCGACCTTGAACGACAGTTCCTGCAGCTCGCGATACGTGCTGTTCAGACCGAGCCGATGCGCGATCGGCGCATAGATCTCCATCGTCTCCAGCGCGATGCGCCGGCGCTTCTCCGATGGCACGAAGTCCAGCGTCCGCATGTTGTGCGTGCGGTCCGCCAGCTTGACGAGGATCACCCGCACGTCGCGCGCCATTGCCAGCAGCATCTTGCGGAAGCTCTCGGCCTGCGCCTGCTCGCGGCTCTGGAATTCGAGCTTGTCCAGCTTGGTCAGGCCATCGACCAGTTCGGCGACCTTGGGGCCGAACTTCTCGGCCAGCTCGCTCTTGGTGATGCCCTGGTCTTCGATCACGTCGTGCAGCAGCGCCGCCATGATCGACTGCGCATCGAGCTTCCACTCGGCGCACAGCTCGGCGACCGCGACCGGATGCGTGATGTACGGCTCGCCGCTCTGCCGGTACTGGCCCAGGTGGGCCTCGTCGGAAAACTGGAAGGCCTCTCGGACGAGGGCCTGGTCGGCCGGCTTCAGGTAATTGAGCTTCTCCATCAGACCGGCGATGGAGATCACCTGCTGCCGCGGCGGCACCGCGGGCTGCGAGGTCGGACCGAAGAAATGCCGGTACGTCTGCGCGAGGACCGCGTCGATGAAGAGGCCTTCCGTGGCCTGGCCAGCCTGGCCGGCCGGTGCGGCCACCGCGACGCCGCTGTCGGCGGCGCGCGGCTGCGCGGCCTGGCCGCCGGCCGCGCGGCTCTTGGCGGATGCCATCGCCGGGGCTACGGCACGCTCGCCGACCACGTCATCGCCCAATGGATCGGGCATGTTCGGCGCGCCGGTGCGCGCCGCGGCGCGCGCCTCCCCCGTGCTGCCCGGTTTGGGCGACGATCGCGAGGAAGAGCGCGGCGACGAAGGCATGATGGCGGCCTGTGGTTCAGACGTGGGCAACGAGTGCGATCAGGGTAATCCGGTCGACCAGGGCGACGATCGGGCGGAATTCCGGAGGCGTTCGCAATGCCGTTGAAAAACCGGGCCGCCGGCCGATCAGGTCGGCACCTTCTTCAGCATTTCGATGCCGACCTGGCCCGACGCGATCTCGCGCAGTGCCACCACGGTCGGCTTGTCCTTGGCCTCGACCTTCGGCGTGTGCCCCTGCACCAGCTGGCGCGCGCGGTAGGTCGCAGCGAGCGCGAGCTCGAAGCGGTTCGGGATGTGTTTCAGACAATCTTCGACGGTAATACGCGCCATATCAAATCTACCTTGAGACAGAACCTATGCGATGGCCGCCATTTTACCGCAGGTAGCCCGCGGCCCCGCGGCCCCGCATTCAGTGGATGCCGAGTTCGATGAACAGATCGGCGTGTCGCGCCTTCTGCGAGGAGAAACGCAGGCGCGTGGCACGCACCACGCAGCGCAGCTTTTCCAGCGCTTCGTCGAACACGTCGTTGATGATCACGTAGTCGGCTTCGGAGGCATGCGCCATCTCGCTGCCCGCTGCGAGCAGACGCCGCACGATCACGTTGGGCTCGTCCTGTCCGCGCTTGCGCAGACGCTCTTCGAGCGCGGTCAGCGACGGCGGCAGGATGAAGATCTCGACCGCGTTGGAGAAGCGCTTGTGCACCTGCTGCGCTCCCTGCCAGTCGATTTCCAGCAGCACGTCATGGCCATGCGCCATCTGCTGCTCGATCCAGACGCGCGAGGTCGCGTAGTAGTTGCCATGGACCTCGGCCCATTCGAGGAAGTCGCCGCGATCGCGCGCCTCGCGGAAGGCCTCGATCGTGGTGAAGTGGTACTCGCGCCCATCCTGCTCGCCCGGACGCGGCGGCCGCGTGGTGTGCGAGATCGACAGGCGGATCGACGAGTCCTGCGCGAGCAGCGCATTGACCAGCGTCGACTTGCCGGCGCCGGACGGGGCCACCACCATGAACAGGTTGCCGGGATAGACGGTGTCGATCGCGGTATGCGATTGCGCCGGCGGATTGGACTGAGTCGGTTCGCTCATGTTCGTCATTCGAGATTTTGAATCTGTTCGCGCATCTGCTCGATCAGCAGCTTGAGCTCCATCGAAGCATCGGCCAGCTCCTTGGCCGCGGCCTTCGAACCGAGCGTGTTGGCCTCGCGGTTCAGCTCCTGCATCATGAAGTCCAGCCGCTTGCCGACCTGGCCGCCCTTGTCGAGGATATGCCGGGTCTCGTTCAGATGCGCCTCGAGCCGGGACAGCTCCTCGGCGATATCGATGCGGATGCCGTAGACGGTCGCTTCCTGGCGGATGCGTTCGCCGATCTCGTCGCGCGACATCGACGGCATGCCGTTCGGCGCGACCAGGTTGAAAGCCTCCTGCAGGCGCTCGGTCAGCTTCTCCTGGTGCTGGGCGATCAGTTCGGGCACCGCGGGCGCCAGGCGCCGCACGATCGCCAGCATCGCGTCGATGCGGTCGACCAGCGTGGCCTTGAGCGCGTCGCCTTCGCGGCGGCGCGCTTCCAGCAGCTGCGCCAGCGCGTCCTTGGCGGCGCCAAGCACCGCTTCGCGCAGCGCGTCCTGCGACAGTTCGGGCTCGATCAGCACGCCGGGCCAGCGCAGGATCTCGCCCATGCGCAGCGTGCCGGCCTGATCGAAGGTCTTGGCCACCGTGGCCTCCAGCTCGCGCAGCTGCGCCAGCAGGCCGGTATTGAGCGCGAGCGCTGCGCCGCCCGCATCGGTGCGCTGCAGATTGATGCGGCACTCGAGCTTGCCGCGCGCCAGCTTGTTCGTCAGCATCTCGCGCAAGGCCGGCTCGAAGGCGCGGCATTCCTCCGGCGCGCGAAACAGCAGATCGAGGAAGCGCGAATTGACGGTGCGGAATTCGACCGACACGGCCGCGGTCCGGCCGCTCGGCGCGCCATGCGCGTCGGTCAGCGGTGCCTGGCGCGTCGCCAGGCCATATCCGGTCATGCTATGGATCATGGATTCGTCTCTTGAAGGGGCTGGCGGCGCGGGCCGCACGGCGCGGCGAAGGCTGCCGGCCCGGCAGGTGGGCTGACCAACACTGTATTGAACACTGTATTGTAAAGAACTTTGCCCCACGGGCCCGGTTTGGTCCCCTGCCCGTGCCTCATGCCGGTGCCGCATTGCCGGTGCCGGTTCCGGTCCGCCCTGCCCCCGCGCCAGACGCCCGCCGCCAGCGTCGCCCGCCGCGCGGCGTTAAAATCGCGCCTGTTCCCGATTTCCCTTCCAAGAGAGCTTCCATGCGACCCAGTGGACGCGCGGCCGATGCGCTGCGCCCGATCACCCTGACCCGTCACTACACCCGGCATGCCGAAGGTGCGGTACTGACCGCCTTCGGCGATACCAAGGTGCTGTGCACCGCCAGCGTGCTGGCCAAGGTGCCGCCGCACAAGAAGGGCAGCGGCGAAGGCTGGGTGACCGCCGAATACGGCATGCTGCCGCGCGCCACCCATACCCGCTCGGACCGCGAGGCCGCGCGCGGCAAGCAGTCGGGCCGCACGCAGGAGATCCAGCGCCTGATCGGCCGCGCGCTGCGCTCGGTGTTCGATCTGTCGCGGCTGGGCGAATACACGCTGCAGCTCGATTGCGATGTGCTGCAGGCCGATGGCGGCACGCGTACCGCCGCCATCACCGGCGCCTTCGTCGCCGCGCACGACGCCGTCTCGATGATGCTGCGCGACGGCCTGATCGCCGAAAGCCCGATCCGCGACTTCGTCGCCGCGGTGTCGGTCGGCATGGTCGACGGCGTGCCGGTGCTCGATCTGGACTACGCCGAGGACAGCGCCTGCGACACCGACATGAACGTCGTGATGACGGGCAGCGGCGGCTTCGTCGAGATCCAGGGCACCGCCGAGGGCGTGCCGTTCTCCCGCGCTCAGCTCGACGCCATGACGCGGCTGGCCGAGCGCGGCATCGCCGAGCTGATCCTGTTGCAGCGCCAGGCGCTGAATCAGGCATGAGCGCGGGCATGACGGCAGACATCGCCATGCGCGCATCGCAACGCCTGGTGCTGGCCTCGAACAACGCCGGCAAGCTGCGCGAGTTCGGCGCCCTGCTCGCGCCACTGGGCTTCGACGTGGTGCCGCAGCGCGAGCTCGGCATCCCCGAGGCCGAGGAACCGCACGTGACCTTCGTCGAGAACGCGCTCGCCAAGGCGCGCCATGCCAGCCGCCTGTCCGGCCTGCCCGCGCTGGCCGACGATTCCGGCATCAGCGTCGATGCGCTGGGCGGCGCGCCCGGCGTCTACTCGGCGCGCTATGCGCAGATGGCCGGCAAGGAAAAGAGCGACGCCGCCAACAACGCGCATCTGATCGCCGCACTGGCGGGCCAGGCCGATCGCAGCGCGCATTACTACTGCGTGCTGGTGCTGGTGCGCCATGCCGACGATCCCTGCCCGATCATCGCGGAGGGCCGCTGGGACGGCGAGGTGGTCGACACCCCGCGCGGCGAAGGCGGCTTCGGCTACGACCCGTATTTCCTGCTGCCGGCGCTGGGCAAGACCGCCGCCGAACTGTCGCCGGACGAGAAGAACCGCGTCAGCCATCGCGCGCTCGCATTGCAGGCGCTGTGCGAGCGGCTGCGCCGGGATGCCACCGCCTACCCGGCCGCGGACGGACAGTCATGATTCCCATCGTCCCCATCTCCGGCGCCACGCCCGCCCCCGCTCCTTCGGGCGGCGACAACGTCGGCCTGTGGCTCAAGCCCGGACAGATCTCGCTGCCCGCCTCGCCGCCGCTGTCGCTGTATGTGCATGTGCCCTGGTGCGTGCGCAAATGCCCGTATTGCGACTTCAATTCGCACGCGGCACCCGACGGCAGCGAGATTCCCGAAGCGGCGTATCTGGACGCGCTGCGCGCGGACCTCGAGCAGTCGCTGCCGCTGGTGTGGGGACGCCCCGTGCATACGGTCTTTATCGGCGGCGGCACGCCGAGCCTGTTGTCGGCCGCCGGCATGGACCGGCTGCTGTCCGACATCCGCGCCCTGCTGCCGCTGGACGCCGATGCCGAGATCACGATGGAGGCCAACCCCGGCACCTTCGAGGCCGAGCGCTTCGCCAGCTATCGGGCCAGCGGCATCAACCGGCTGTCGATCGGCATCCAGAGCTTCAATGACGAACACCTGCAGGCGCTGGGCCGCATCCACGGCGGCGCCGAAGCGCGCACGGCGATCGACATCGCGCTGCGCCACTTCGACAACGTCAACCTGGACCTGATGTATGCGCTGCCGCAGCAAACATTGGCGCAGTGCCGGCAGGACGTCGAGACGGCGCTGTCGTACCGCACCTCGCATCTGTCGCTCTACCATCTGACGCTGGAGCCGAACACGCTGTTCGCGCGCTTCCCGCCGGCGCTGCCCGACGACGACACCGCCTACGAGATGCAGGACTGGATCGAGGCGCGCACCGCCGAGGCCGGGTATCGGCATTACGAGACCTCGGCCTATGCGCAGCCCCATCGCGAGGCGCGCCACAACCTGAACTACTGGCGCTTCGGCGACTACCTCGGCATCGGCGCGGGCGCGCACGGCAAGCTGTCGTTCCCGCATCGCGTGCTGCGCCAGATGCGCTACAAGCATCCGGCCACCTACATGACGCAGGCGATGGCCGGCAACGCGGTGCAGGAAGCGCGTGACGTCGATGCCGCCGAACTGCCGTTCGAATTCATGCTGAACGCGCTGCGGCTGACCGACGGCGTGCCGGCGAGCCTGTTCCACGACCATACCGGCCTGCCGCTGCATGCGATCCGGCGCGAGCTGGCGTTGGCGACGGACAAGGGACTGCTCGATCCGGACCCGACCGTGATCCGTCCGACCGAACTGGGACGGCGCTTTCTGAACGATCTGCAGGAGATCTTCCTGAAGTCGTAAGGCGCAGCGGCAGAACCTGCCGCACCAAGGAAAAAGGCCGCGTTCCATTCGCGGCCTTTTTCCATTCCACGCTGCGAGCGCAGCGACGACCTCGCGTCAGATCGGCGACGCCATGTCGTTGGCGACCTGCACGCGCTGACCAACCTGCAGATTGTTGGCCTGGCGCTGCGTCACGGTGGCCATGCGGCCATCGTCGAGACGCACATGAACGCGATAGACGGTCTCCATGCCGCCGGTGGCGCGCTGCTCGATCTGGTTGCCGGCCACGCCGCCCGCCACCGCACCGCCGATGGTCGCGATGGTCTGGCCGCGGCCGCCGCCGATCTGGTGGCCCAGCAGGCCGCCGGCCAGACCGCCGATCACCGTGCCGAGCAGGCCCGAGCTGGCACCGCGCGGCTGCTGGATCGGCTCGATCGCTTCCACGCGACCGTAGAACACCGAGCCGGCGGGCGCCTGGTAGGCGCCCTGGCCGGTCTGGTAGCCGGCATTGGCCGGGGCGCCGTAGCCATAACCGCCACCGGGCGCCGCGCAGCCCGCGGTACCGATTGCGGCGGCCAGCGCAGCCATGCCAAACAAAGTCTTGCCATTCATTTAATGTTCTCCTGACTTGGACGAGAAGGGACGAGAAGAGACGGGATGCGGCGCGGCGCGGCGCCGCTCCCTCCTGCCCTAGGAGGTATACATCCAGACAAGGTTCCGCGATGTCGGACGAACGCCGACAGCGGGCGTTTCTTGTCTTCCCGCCATGCAAGATGTGTAACGAGGCGTTTCCCGGCCCCGCGTTTCCCGCGCCGGACCCGCCTTGCTATAATGCGCGGCCGGCGCAAGGCCGGCCCGCCATGGAGACCGGAGACGTGGCCGAGTGGTTTAAGGCAGCAGTCTTGAAAACTGCCGATGGGGTGACCCATCCGTGAGTTCGAATCTCACCGTCTCCGCCATCCCATAAAAAAGCCCCGCGCAAGGCGGGGCAACGACATGTCGTGGAGCGATCGGCCTGCGATCGGCCTGCGATCGGTCTGCTTGCCATCAATCGATGGTGATCTTGCCGGCCTCGATCACGTTCTTCCAGCGCTGCAGTTCCTGATTCTCGAACTGCGCGAACTGTTCCGGCGTATTGGCGACGACTTCGAAGCCCGTCTCGGCCAGCTTGGCGCGCATCTTCGGATCGGTCAGCGAGCTGACCAGCGCGCCATGCAGGCGCGACTTGACGTTGGCGGGCAGTCCGCGCGGCGCGGCGACGGCCTGCCACGAGTAGACCTCGACATCCTTGACGCCCGCTTCGGCCAGCGTCGGCACGTCCGGCAGCAGCGGCGAGCGCTTGTCCGAGGTAATCGCCAGCGCCTTCAGCTTGCCGGCCTTGATGTGCTGGATCACCGCGTTGATGTTCTGGAACGAGACCTCGACCTGGCCGGCCAGCAGATCCTGGATCGCCGGGCCGCCGCCCTTGTAAGGCACGTGCAGGCCGGTGGTGCCGGTCTTCTGCCAGAACAGCGCCGCAGTCAGGTGATCGGAAGAGCCGGCACCGGACGAGGCGAAGCTGACCTTGCCGGGGTTCTTCTTCATATGGGCCACCAGGTCCTGCACGCTGCGCGCGGCGACCGACGGATTGGCGACCAGCACGTTGGGCGCACGCACCGCGACCGTCAGCAGGTCGAAGTCCTTGACCGGGTCATACGGCAGGTTCTTCTGCAGGAAGGGGTTGACCGCATAGACGCCGATCGACGCGATCATGATGGTGTAGCCATCGGGCGGCGCGCGCTTGACCATCGCGGCGCCGATCGCGCCGGTCGCGCCCGGGCGGTTCTCGATCACGAAGGGCTGGCCCAGCTTTTCGTTCAGCGGCTGCGCCAGCATGCGTGCAATGGTGTCGGTCGATCCGCCGGGCGGGAACGGCACCACGACCGACACCGGTTTCTGCGGCCAGTCCTGCGCGGCCACGGTACCGCTGGCCAGCAGGCCGCCGGCGAACGCGCCGGCCAGCACGCCCGCGGACAGCATCAGCCGCGGCAGGCGGCGCACACAGGTGATGAAGGACTTGCTCATGTTGTCTCCTGAATCTCTGTTCGTTGTCGAAGGGATCGCCGGCACCGGCTACCGCACCATGCACGGCGCCTTGTTGTCGAATTTCCAGCCGGGGATCAGGAACTGCATCGCCACCGCGTCGTCGCGCGCGCCCAGTCCCATGCTGCGATAGCACTGATGGGCCTTCTCCAGCTCGGCCATGTCGATCTCGACGCCAAGGCCCGGCCGCGTGGGCACCTGCACCATGCCGCCTTCGATCTTCAACGGCTCTTTCGTCAGCCGCTGGCCGTCCTGCCAGATCCAGTGCGTGTCGATCGCGGTGATCCGTCCCGGCGCGGCCGCGGCCACATGGGTGAACATCGCCAGCGAGATGTCGAAGTGGTTGTTCGAATGCGAGCCCCATGTGAGACCCCACTCCGCGCACATCTGCGCGACGCGCACGGAGCCCTGCATGGTCCAGAAGTGCGGATCGGCCAGCGGGATGTCGACCGACTGCAGGCGCACCGCATGGCCCATCTGCCGCCAGTCGGTGGCAATCATGTTGGTTGCGGTCGGCAGCCCGGTGGCGGTGCGGAATTCGGCCATGATCTCGCGGCCCGAATAGCCGTCCTCGGCGCCGCACGGATCCTCGGCATAGGCCAGCACGCCATGCTTGTCGCGGCACAGCCGGATCGCCTCGGCCAGCGACCAGGCGCCGTTCGGATCGAGCGTGATGCGCGCCTTGGGAAAGCGCTCGGCCAACGCGACGATCGCTTCCATCTCTTCGTCGCCGCGCAGCACCCCGCCCTTGAGCTTGAAATCGTTGAAGCCGTAGCGCTGGTAGGCCGCCTCGGCCAGGCGCACCACCGCCTCTGGCGTCATCGCCTCTTCATTGCGCAGCCGGAACCAGGCGTCGTCGGCATCGGGCTCCTCGCGATATGGCAGCGTGGTGCGCTTGCGATCGCCGATATAGAACAGATAGCCGAGCATCTCGACGGCGTCGCGCTGCTGCCCTTCGCCGAGCAGCGCGGCGACCGGTACCTCCAGATGCTTGCCCAGCAGATCGAGCAGCGCCGCTTCCAGCGCGGTGACCGCATGGATCGTGATGCGCAGATCGAAGGTCTGCAGGCCGCGACCGCCGGCATCGCGGCTGGCGAAGGCCTGGCGCACGCGGTTGAGCACCGCCTGCCAGGCGCCGATCGGCTGCCCGACCACCAACGGGCGCGCGTCCTCCAGCGTTTGACGGATGCCCTCGCCCCCCGGCACTTCGCCGACGCCGGTGCGGCCCGCGCTGTCCTTGAGCAGCACCACATTGCGCGTGAAGAACGGGCCATGGGCGCCGGACAGGTTCATCAGCATGCTGTCGTGGCCGGCGACCGGGATCACGGTCAGTTCGGTGACGACGGGCGTGGCGCCCGCGGCGGAGATCGATTGGTCTGTCATGAGGCGTCTCGGAATGCTGTCTCGGATGGCGTCGTCATCCGCGTCTCAACGGCGCGCCGGACGGCGGCATGAGCGGGACGAGATAGGAATAAGCAACGTCGGTTATCAGTCGTCGTATAACTTACGACGCAGTATAATGAGCCGTTCCAGAACCGGTCAAGCACCGTACTTACCCTATGAAAGCCTCGACCTTGGCCCCCAATCCGCTTCGTCGCCGCGGCCGCACGCTGGCCGAAGAAGCGGTCGCCAGCCTGACCGACAGCATTCGCCAGGGCACGCTGCGCCCCGGCGACAAGCTGCCCACCGAATCGGAAATCATGGCCACGCTCGGCGTCAGCCGCACGGTGGTGCGAGAAGCGCTGTCGAGGCTGCAGGCGAGCGGCCTGGTCGAGACCCGCCACGGCATCGGCACCTTCGTGCTGACGCCCCCTCCCGCTGAATCGGCCTCCCCTTTCCGCATCGATCCGTCGGCGATGGTCACTGCGATGGACGTGCTGGCGATGCTGGAATTTCGCGTCAGCATCGAGGCCGAAGCGGCCGGTCTGGCGGCCGTGCGACGCAGCGACGGCGATCTGGCCGAGATGCGGCGCGCGCTGGACGAACTCAAGCGCACCGCCGCCTCGGGCGGCGATTCGGTGGCGTCGGACTTCGCCTTCCACCTGGCCGTGGCGCGCGCCACCGGCAACCGCTACTTCAGCGAGATGCTGGGCCACCTGGGCACTTCGGTGATTCCGCGCGGCCGTCTGCACGTGACGCCCGGCGATAGGGAGCAGTATCTGGAGCGGGTCAATTTCGAGCACGACAGCATCTACGATGCGATCGAGCGCCGCGATCCCGATGGCGCCAAGGCGGCGATGCGCATGCATCTGACCAACAGCCGCGAGCGCCTGCGCAAGGCGTCGGCCGCCGCCGCCAGCACGCCGAGCTGAACTCCACGCACGCCAAAACGCCAAAACGCCAAGACGCCGATACGCCGATACGCCGATACGCCGATACGCCAAAACGCCGATACGCCGACACGTCGATATGCCTGCCGAGGGTTAACCCCTGAGCCGATCCTCTTGCGCTGTAGTTGTATGATGTCTTACGATATCGATCATCGAACGGCACTTCGCCATGCAGGCGCCGCCGCCCTCGTCCAACGTTGCGCATTCGGGCAGGACGCCCGGCCTTTTCATCGGAAACCACCATGTCCCTGAACCCCCAAGACCTCAAACAGATCATCAGCGCCGGCCTGCTGTCGTTCCCGGTGACCGATTTCGACGCCAACGGCGACTTCGCCGCGGCCTCCTACGCCAGGCGCCTCGAATGGCTGGCCCCGTACGGCGCCAGCGCGCTGTTCGCCGCCGGCGGCACCGGCGAGTTCTTCTCGCTGGCCCCGAACGAGTACAGCGACATCATCCGCACCGCGGTAGACACCTGCCGCGGCAAGGTGCCGATCATCGCCGGCGCCGGCGGCCCGACGCGCGTGGCCATCGCCTATGCGCAGGAAGCCGAGCGTCTGGGCGCCCATGGCGTGCTGCTGCTGCCCCACTACCTGACCGAGGCCAGCCCCGAAGGCATCGCCAACCATGTGGAAGCGGTCTGCCGCTCGGTGTCGTGCGGCGTGATCGTCTACAACCGCGCGGTGTGCCGCCTGAACGCGGTGCAGCTGGAACGGCTGGCCGAGCGTTGCCCGAACCTGATTGGCTACAAGGACGGCCTGGGCGACATCGAACTGATGGTGTCGATCCGCCGCCGGCTGGGCGAGCGCTTCGCCTATCTGGGCGGGCTGCCGACCGCCGAGGTCTATGCGGCCGCCTATCGCGCGCTGGGCGTGCCGGTCTACTCGTCGGCGGTGTTCAACTTCATCCCGAAGACCGCGATGGACTTCTATCGCGCCATCGCCGCCGAGGATCACGAGACCGTCGGCCGCCTGATCGATACCTTCTTCCTGCCCTACCTCGACATCCGCAACCGCAAGCAGGGCTACGCGGTCAGCATCATCAAGGCGGGCGCCCGCCTCGTGGGCCACGACGCCGGCCCGGTGCGCGCCCCGCTGACCGATCTGAGCGAAGAGGAATGCGCGATGCTTCAGCAGCTGATCGACAAGGTCGGCGGCCAGTAATGCCGTTCGTGCGCGCGCTGCGCCCGGCCAAGGCCGGCGCGGCGCGCGCCTTGATGCCCCACGGCGCATCGGCTGCCCAGGTGTTGAACCGCGGCAGCCGATGCGCCATCGACGTTTTCAGGAGAAGCCAATGAAGATCACCGGAGAAATGCTGATATGCGCCAGCGCCGTGCGCGGCCAGGACGCCGTGCTGCAGGCGATCGATCCTGCCACCGGCGCGACGCTGGGCCCCGACTTTCATGGCGGCGGCGCGGCCGAGGTCGACCGCGCCTGCGTGCTGGCCGAACAAGCCTTCGACGCATTCCGCGACACGCTGCCGGAACAGCGCGCCGCCTTTCTGGAGCGCATCGCCGATGGCATCGAAGCGCTCGGCGACACGCTGATCGAGCGCGCCCATCGCGAAAGCGGCCTGCCGCTGGCACGCCTGCAGAGCGAGCGCGGCCGCACCGCCAATCAGCTGCGTCTGTTCGCACGCGTGCTGCGCGACGGCCGCTGGCAGCAGGCCACCTGGGACAGCGCGCTGCCCGAGCGCACCCCGCCGCGGCCGGATCTGCGCATGCAGAACATCGCGCTGGGCCCGGTGGCGGTGTTCGGCGCCAGCAACTTCCCGCTCGCGTTCTCGGTGGCCGGCGGCGATACCGCGTCGGCGCTGGCCGCGGGCTGCCCCGTGGTCGCCAAATCCCATCCCGCCCATCTGGGCACCTCGGAGCTGGTCGGCCGCGTGATTCAGCAGGCCGTGGCCGATGCCGGCCTGCCCGAAGGCGTGTTCTCGCTGGTGCTGGGCGCCGGCAACGAGATCGGCACCGCGCTGGTCGCGCACCCGGCGATCCAGGCGGTGGGCTTCACCGGCTCGCGCGGCGGCGGCCTGGCGTTGGCGCGCGTCGCGCAGCAGCGTCCGCAGCCGATCCCGGTCTATGCCGAGATGAGCAGCATCAATCCGGTCTTTCTGATGCCCGCGGCACTGGCCGCGCGCGGCGAACGTATCGCCGCCGAGCTGATCGACTCGCTGGTGATGGGGGTCGGCCAGTTCTGCACCAACCCGGGCCTGGTGATCGCCATCGACAGCCCGGCGCTGGCCGCCTTCCGCGCCGCCGCGGTGCAGGCGCTGGGCGGCAAACCCGCCGGCACGATGCTGACGCCGGGCATCCATCAGGCCTATCAGCAAGGCGTGGCGAAGCTCGGCGAGATCAACGGGCTGCAGCGCATCGGCACGGGCCTGGCCGGCAGCGGCCCAAACCAGGCCTGCGCCGCGATGTTCGAGACCAGCGCCGCGCAGTTCATCGCCGACCATCGGATGCAGGCCGAGGTGTTCGGTCCGTCTTCGGTGCTGGTGATCTGCCGGGACATCGATGAGATGACCGCGCTGACGCGCAGTCTGGAGGGACAGCTGACGGCCACCGTGCACGCCGATGCCGACGACTACGCGGCGGCCCGCCAGCTGCTGCCGACGCTCGAGCGCAAGGTCGGCCGCGTGCTGTTCAACGGCTATCCGACCGGTGTCGAGGTCTCGTACGCGATGGTCCACGGCGGCCCCTTCCCGGCCACCTCCGACGCCCGCACGACCTCGGTCGGCGCCGCGGCAATCGCGCGCTTCCTGCGCCCGGTCTGCTATCAGAACGTGCCGGCCGAACTGCTGCCGCCGGCGTTGCGGGACGACAATCCGCTGGGACTGTGGCGGCTGCGGGACGGAGAACTGGGCCGGGCCTGACCGCTGGCCCGGGTGGGCGCGACTGTGTGATCCATCCCACAGTCGGTGCAGGGCGACGCCCGTACAGTGACATCGTCACCGTAACGCGTCGCCCGCCTGCGACCGAGGATCGCCATCATGACCACCCCGCCGCGTGCCCTGCGCATCCCGCCCGAATCCGCCCATGTCGTGGTGGTCGGGCCGGTGCGAAATTGCGCCGCGACGATCGCGCGCGAAGTGGCACACCTGCGGCAGGTACTTTCCCGCTTCGCCTCTGTCAGCTTCCTGCTGGTCGAGAGCGACTCGAGCGACGATTCGGTGCAGCAGCTGCGGCAGCTCGCCGCGCAGGTGCCGGGCTTTGCCTTCGAATCGATGGGCACGCTGCGCGACCGCCATCCGACCCGGTGCGAGCGCATCGCGATCTGCCGCAACGTCTATGTCGAACGCCTGGCCAGCGACCCGCGCTACGCGCATGTCGACTACGTGATCGCCGCCGACCTCGACGACATCAACCATGGCCTGAGCGCCGAGGCGGTGCTCAGCTGCTGGCGCAGCGAGGTCGACTGGGCCGGCATGACGGCCAATCAGCGGCTGGGCTACTACGACATCTGGGCCTTGCGCCATCCGGCCTGGTCGCCGGTCGATTGCTGGGCGGCCTATCGCGACATCGTCGATGTGGTGGGCCACCGCCAGGCGCTGGAGCTGTGCGTCGCCTCCAAGCAGATCCGCGTGCCGGCCAATGCCGCGCCGATCGAGGTTGAATCCGCGTTCGGCGGCTTCGCGGTCTACCGGCGCGATGCCTTCGTCAAGGGACGCTATATCGGCCTGGACGCCGATGGCCAGGAGATCAACGAGCACGTGTCGTTTCACGCGGACCTGCGTGCGCAAGGGCATCGGCTCTATATCAATCCGGCGATGATCAACGCCGATTTCACCGAGCACACCTATCACAAGACGCGGTTCGGCCATCTGCGCAAGGAGGTGATGTGGCGGGTGCGCGAGACCGCCGACTACCTGCACTGCCGGGAGCAGCTGGAATCGGCGATCGACGCGGTCAAGAAGTGGTGGGCCGGGTCGATGCAGCATCCCGGCAAGCTGCGCTGAGGCTCGACACCCGGTGCCGAAGTCCGGGCACCGGGCGGCAAACGGCCTCGGTCAGGCCGCCGCGCGCAGCGGTGCGGCCTGCGTGGCCTGCGCGCCAGCAGCGCCGCTCGCGCCCGTCATCGCCATCGCGCCGCTGCGCGAGCGTCCCGAGCTCAGATACCCCGCGATCGATTCCTGCGTGACCTCGCCCAGATAGACGCCGTCGCCATCGACCACCGGCAGCCAGCTGGTGTTGTGCTGGTACATGCGCGACAGCACGATGCGCAGATGCTCGTCGAACGCCGCGGTCGCGGCGAACGGACGCAGCACGTCGCCGCAGACCTGCTTGCCGGCGGCCGGATTGCGCGCGTCACGGCGCGCCACATAGCCCAGCGCGCGCTGGCCCGGGTCGAGCACTGGCAGATAACGGACGTCGGCATCGTCCATCAGCGCCAGCGCCTGCGCCAGCGGCATCTGCGGCGTGGCGGTCGCGCCCATGGTGGCGGCATCGCCCGCGCGCACCAGCAGCAGGCGCTTGAGCGTGTTGTCGTGGCCCACGAACGCCTGTACGAACTCGTCGGCCGGATGCGCCAGCAGCGCGTCCGGATGATCGAACTGGACCAGTTTGCCGGCGCGGAACACCGCGACCTTGTCGGCCAGCTTGATCGCCTCGTCGATGTCGTGCGAGACCATGATCACGGTCTTGCCCAGTTGCCGCTGCATCTGCAGGAATTCATTCTGGATGCTCTCGCGGTTGATCGGATCGACGGCGCCGAACGGCTCGTCCATCAGCAGCACCGGCGCGTCGGCAGCGAGCGCGCGAATCACGCCGATGCGCTGCTGCTGACCGCCCGACAGTTCGCGCGGATAGCGCGTCAGCATCCGGTTCGGATCGAGCTGCACCATCGCCATCAGCTCGCGCGCGCGTTCGCGGCAGCGCTGCTTGTCCCAGCCCAGCAGGCGCGGCACCACCGTGATGTTCTGCTCGATCGTCATGTTGGGGAACAGGCCGATCTGCTGGATCACGTAGCCGATCTTGCGGCGCAGCGCGACCTCGTCGATGCCCGCGGTGTCCTCGCCCTCGATGCGCACGCGGCCCGAGGTCGGCGGGATCAGCCGGTTGATCATCTTCAGCGTGGTGGTCTTGCCGCAGCCCGACGGGCCGAGGAACACGCAGATCTCGCCGCGCGGCACTGTCAGCGACACCGAGTCGACCGCGCGCACCAGCGCGCCGTCCTTCTGCGTGAACGATTTGCTCAGTTGGTCCAGTTCGATCATGTACGGATTCCTTTGGGCGTCAGCACGCGCTGCAACCATTGCAGGCACACGTCCGCCACGATGGCGAGCAGGCTGACCAGGACGGCGCCCACCGCGAGTTTGCTCATATTGCTCTGGCTGATCGCTTGCAGGATCAGCACACCGAGACCGCCGGCGCCGATCAGCGCGGCGATGGTCGCCACGCCGATGTTCATCACGACCGCGGTGCGCACACCGCCGAGGATCACCGGCACCGCCAGCGGCAGGTCGACCAGCCGCATCCGTTGCCAGGTGGTCATGCCGATGCCGCGCCCGGCCTCCTGGATGCCGCTGTCGATGCCGGCCAGCGCCACGTAGGTGTTGCGCAGGATCGGCAGCAGCGAATACAGGAACACCGCGGTGACGGCCGGCAGATAGCCGAGCGCGTGGCCGAAGCGCGCGAACACCGGGATCATGAGCCCGAACAGCGCGATCGACGGGATCGTCAGCACCACCGTGGCCAGCGTCATCATCGGCGTGGCCAGCCAGCGCCAGCGCGTGGCCCGGATGCCCAGCGGCACGCCGATCAGGATCGCCAGCCCGACCGCCGCGCCGACCAGCGCGAGATGCTCGCCGGTCATCTTCAGCAGCGTGGGCCAGCTGTGTTGCAGATAGGAAATCAGGTCCATGGATTGTCCGTGCTTGCCCTTGGTTGTCCTTGGTTATCCCGGCGCAGGCGTCAGATCAGCCCGTGCTGGCGCAGGAAGTCGGCCGCGACGGCATCGACCGGTTTCTGTTCGATGTCGACGCGGTAGTTCATCTCCGTCATCGACGCGTTGTCGAGCGCCGCGGCCAGCGCGTTCAGCAGCTCGGCCAGTTGCGGATGCGCGTCGAGCACCGCCTTGCGCACCACCGGCACCGCCTGGTAGGCCGGGAAGAAGCCCTTGTCGTCGCGCAGCAGCACCAGGTCGAAGCCCTTGACGCGGCCATCGGTGGCGTAGACCAGGCCGGTCTCGACCTGATCGTTGCGCAGCGCGGTGTAGACCAGGCCCGGGTCGAGCTGGATCACGTCGCGCCGCGTCCACGGCAGCCCGTAGGCCGCCTTCAGCGGCTCGAGGCCATCCGGCCGCGCGGCGAATTCCATGTCGACCGCAAAGGTATGACGCTTGTCCTCGCCGCCGGCGCGGATCTTGTCCGCCAGCTCGGACAGCGAGGTGACGCCGGCCGCCTCGGCGCGCTGGCGCGGCATCGCCAGCGCATAGGTGTTGTTGATCGTCGAAGGCTGCAGCCACACCAGGCCCTTGGCCGCATCGAGCGACTTAACGCGGGCGTAGCTCTGCTCGGCATCGAGCTTTTCGTCGACACGGTTGAAGACGATCAGCGCGGTACCGGTGTAATCCCACACGACATCGAGCTGGCCGCTCTCCATCGCCTGCCGCATCAGCGTGCTGCCCAGCCCGGCGGTCAGCTCGGTGGTGAAGCCCTTGGCGCGCAGATACTGCGAGGTCATCGACGACAGGATCAGCTGCTCGGTGAAATTCTTGCCGCCGACGCGCACCGGTGCGGGATCGGCTGCCATCGAAGGGGCGTTCGTCAGCAGCGCGGCGGCACCGAGCAGCGCGGCCAGCCACGTGCGCGGACGAAGCGATCGCATCAGCGTCATGGTGTTCTCCTTGATGTTCCGCTTCATGCCGCCAGTCCTCGCCGGCGCAGATAGAAGCGTCCGCCCGCGGCGAACAGCGCATCGAGCGCCAGCGCCAGCAGCGCGGTGGCTGCGGCCCCGAGCAGCAGCAGCGACGGGTTGTTCAGGTAGATGCCGGGGAAAATCATTTCGCCGAGGCTGTTGGCGCCGATCAGGAACGACAGCGGCACGGTGCCGACATTGATCACCAGGCTGGTGCGCACGCCGGCCAGGATCACCGGCATCGCGTTGGGCAGCTCGACCCGCAGCAGGCGCTGGCGCGGCGTCATGCCGATGCCCTTGGCCGCTTCCAGCAGCGCGGGCGGCAGGCCGCGCAGCCCCTCGCAGGTATTGCGCACGATCGGCAGCAGCGAGGCCAGCCACAGCGCCAGCACCGCGGGCCGCTCGCCGATGCCGAGCACGGCCAGCGACAGCGCCAGCACCGCCAGCGACGGCACCGTGTTGCCGATATTGAAGATCTGCATCAGGCGGTCGGCCCAGCGCCGCAGCGCCGGCCGCGACAGCAGGATGCCGGCCGGCACGCCGGTGACCAGCGCCAGCGTCATCGACCACGCCACCAGGCGAAGGTGATCGGCCACGTCGTAAAGCAGGCGTTCGCGGTGCTGGGCGATCGTGTCGACGCCTACCCAGGCCAGCAGGCCGGCCACGGCCAGCACGACGAAGCCGGCCCAGCCGAGTCCACGCCAGATTCGCAAAGACATCTTTCCTCCCCTTTCCTCGCGCCGGGCAACGGCGATGCAAGCCGCGACGCGACCGCCGGAGCGGCGCGGCAAGGCGCATCGGCCGCGACGGCGGTCCATGAACGGACGGCGGCAACGGACCAGCGCGATGGCGAGACCCGAGCGGGGCATGGCGCCATGGCGACGGACCCGGCCGGGTCCAGGCTAGATTGGTGCTGTCCGCCATGACCGGCGGGATGCCGGCGGACGGACGGTAGGCGCCCATTGCCGCATGAAGGCGAGGCAGATGGGGGCCCGGTGACGGACCGCAGGGCCGCCCGGAACGGGCGGACGCCAGCGGCCCTGGCGCGGCGCTGCGGGTCGGCGCGGTGCCGGCGTCAGCCGGGCAACGCGCGGACGGTCTCAGACGGTCCGTCAAGACGGTCTCAGACGGTCGTCATGACCTCGCAGGCCAGTGGCAGCGCAAAATTGAAGGTTCCGACGCGCCGCCGGATCAATCGGCCGTGGTCGCGGAATCCGCCGCGGCGAGCGCGAAGCTCAAGCGGCTAATTTGCAACAACGGATGGCAAAGAGGTCGCTATTCTAACGAACTTCATCGATCTTGTCACCCCGCCTGTCAACCGGCCGTCTTTTGGCGTCTTTTTGCCGGTTCCGGGGCCGCCCCAAAGGGAGCACCAGGCACCCGGCAAGGCCGCCCGCTGCGTTCCACTTGCGTTCACAAAAGCGCCTTCATCATTCCACCGATAGAACGCTCTTTTGCCCTGCCCCCGGCTACCGCTTTCCTGGCAAACCCTTACATTGAGGGGGTACCGCGGCGCGAGTTGCCGCTCAACAGGACACAGGAGATCGACATGGACGCCATCCGTACCGACGACACCATCGCCACCGTCCCGGCCACCGCCGAGGAATCGGTGCATCGCACCCGCAGCATCGATCGCGTGGTGCGCGGCATCGCCACCTCCGACGGCGCCGGCGTCAAGCTGACCCGCGTGCTGACGCAGAACCTGCAGCGCCGGCTGGACCCGTTCCTGATGCTCGACGCGTTCGGCACCGACCGGGCCGACGACTACATCGGCGGCTTTCCGGCCCACCCGCATCGCGGCTTCGAGACCATCACCTACATGCTGGCCGGCCGCATGCGCCATCGCGACAGCGCCGGCAACGAGGGCCTGCTGGAGAACGGCGGCGCGCAGTGGATGGTGGCCGGTGCCGGTGTGGTGCATTCGGAGATGCCGGAACAGCAGGACGGCCGCATGGAGGGCTTCCAGTTGTGGCTGAACCTGCCGGCCAGCGACAAGATGACGGCGCCGTGGTATCGCGACCTGCCGGCCGCGGCCATCCCCACCGTCGCGCTGCCCAATGGCGCGGTGGTGCGCGTGCTGGCGGGCGCCTCGCACGGCGTGCCGGGCGCGATGACGCGGCCCGTCACCGAGCCGCTGTATCTCGACGTGGCGCTGCCGGCCGGCCAATCGTTCGCGCAGGCCGTGCCCGCCGGGCATAACGCGTTCGTCTACGTTTATCGGGGCGAAGTCAGCATCGGCGAGGGCGACGCGCTGGCCGCGCTCGACGCGCAGCGGATGGGCGTGCTGGCCAACGAGGCGGATGCCGACGGCGTGATCGTCAAGGCCACGCAGGACGCGCGCTTCCTGCTGATCGCCGGCAAGCCGCTGGGCGAGCCGATCGTGCAGTACGGACCGTTCGTGATGAACAGCGAGGCGGAAATTCACCAGGCGCTGAGCGATTTCCGCGATGGGCGGTTCGAGGGGAAGGTGCAGAGCGCGGGGTGACGTCGGGCGCGGCGCTGCCCTCTCCCCCGACCCCTCTCCCGCAAGCGGGAGAGGGGAGCAAACCGCCGGCGTGTTGTGATTCAGTGGGCGTCCCCCCTCTCCGCACGCGGCAGACGTAGCAAACCGCCGGCATGTTGCGATTCAGTGGGTGTTCCCTCTCCGCACGCAGCAGACGTAGCAAACCGCCGGCGTGTTGCGATTCAGTGGGTGTTCCCTCTCCACGCGGGAGAGGGAGCAAACCGCCGGTATGTTGGGACTCAGTGGGTGTTCTCCCTCTCCCGCTTGCGGGAGAGGGCCGGGGAGAGGGCAGCCTCCGCAATCGCACAGCCTACCCGTTCCCCCCCACCGCCTCCGCCACCC
>NZ_JABTYE010000032.1 GCF_013314895.1 Cupriavidus gilardii
AAAAAAGGGGACGGCGTGGCCGTCCCCTTTCGTTGCGTCGTGGCGCCGGTTGTGACGCCTGTCCGTGGCGCGTTATTGCTGCGCGGCGGACTGCTGCGCATCCATGGTGACCTCACGGCCTCCGGTCTCGACCAGCACCATCGGGCCCTGCGGCAACGGCGGCAGCGGCTTGCGCTCGCGCGGCACGCGCGGGGCGGGCACGAGGCTGGCCGCGGCTTCCTGAGCCGCGCGGTACTTGGCAGTGTCGGTGTGCACCCACTGCAGACCGGCCGCGTTCAGCATCGGCTCGAGCGCTTCGGCCGACAGCGGGGCGGCTGCGGCTGCCGGGGCGGCCACGGGTGCGGGGACCGGTGCAGCTTGCGGCTGCTGCTCGGCCGGCGCGCGGACCGCTGCGGGGGCCGGCTCGGCGACCACTTGCTCGGCCGGTTCGCGGACAGGCTCGGCGGCTGCGGCCGGGGCCGTTTCCGCGGTGACATCGCGTGTCACATCGGCCGTCACGTCGGTCGTCACATCGGCCGTCGCTTCCGCGGCCGCTTGCAAAGGCACTGCCTCGGCGGCTGCCGTGGCGGGCACTTGCGGTGCGACGGCGGTCGGGTCGACTGCTTCGGCCGGCGACACCTGGGTCGCGGCGGAGCTGCCCGGCGCCAGTTCGGCGGCGATCACCGGAGCGGGGGCCGGCTCGGCCGGCAGGGCCTGGGTCGGCATCGCCCCGGTCGGCGCGACGCCGGCGGTTTCCGCTTCCGCGGCGGCAACCGTGGCGACCGGCACCGGCGTCACGTCGGCGGCTTCGCCGGCTTCGGCCAGGGCCTGGCCGGTGGCCGGCATGGCGTTGTCGGTCAGCGCCTCGCCACCGTCCGCGTCGGCGGCCTCGGTGGTTTCCGTGGTGGCGCCTTCCTCGCGTTCGCGACGATAGCGGTTGCGGCCGCGGCGATTGCGGCGGCGGCGCTCTTCGCCTTCGCCGTTTTCAGCGGTGTCCGCGGTTTCCGGCAGGTCGGCGCGGACGGCACCAGCCTCGTCGGTCAGCGCGGCAACCGGCACCGGCTGGGTCGGCACGCCGGCTTCCACGTCGGCCAGATCGGCGTCGGCGGCGCGGGCCTCGCTGCGCTCGCGTTGCCGCTCGCGCTGGCGCTCGCGGCGTTCCTGATTGCGCTCGCGACGGTTCTCGGTGCGCTCGGTGCGCTCGCCACGGTCGCCTTGCCCGGCTTCCGGCTGGCGGGCCTCGGCCTGCACCAGTTGCGCTTCCTGCTGGCGGGGCTGGCGTTGCGCGCGTTCGGTACGCTCGCCACGTTCGGTGCGTTCGGCACGGTCGGTGCGTTCGGCACGGTCGGTACGCTCGCCGCGTTCGGCGCGCTCGCCCCGGTCCGCACGCTGGCCGCGGCCAGCCTGACGCTCGCCACGTTCGGCGCGCTCGCCGCGCTCCGCACGGTCACCACGTTCGGCACGCTCGCCGCGCTGGCCGCGATCGCCACGCTGGCCGCGCTCGCGCCGGCCGCCCTCAGCGCCATTGGCGCCATTGCCGCCGGTGCGGCCTTCCGCCGCGGCGGGCTTGGCCGGCTGCACCGGGGCCGGTGCCGGACGGGCGCCGAACAGGCCCTTGAGCCAGGCGATGAAGCCGCCGCTGCCGATCGGCTGCGTGGCCGCAGCGGGAGCCGCCGGCTTGGCCGCCGGGGCTTCCTGGCGCGGGGCGCGCTCGGGGCGCGGCACCGAGACGGGGGCGGGCTGCTCGGGGGTGATGCCCTTGACCGCCGCTTCCTGGCGCGGCTTGGCGTCTTCCTTCTTGCGGCTGCTGTAGCTGGTGTCCGCTTCCAGTTCCTTGGCGGCGGCCTCGGCCATGCGGTAGCTGGCGGTGCTCTCTTCCAGGCGCGGATCGTCGTGGCGCAGGCGTTCGAGCTTGTAGTGCGGCGTTTCCAGATGCTTGTTCGGGATCAGCAGCACGTTGACCTTGAAGCGCAGCTCGATCAGGTTGATGTCCTGGCGCTTCTCGTTGAGCAGGAAGGCGGCGACCTCGACCGGGACCTGGCAGTGGATCGCGGCGGTGTTTTCCTTCATCGCCTCTTCCTGGATGATGCGCAGCACCTGCAGGGCGGACGATTCGGTATCGCGGATGTGGCCGGTGCCGTTGCAGCGCGGGCAGGTGATATGCGAGCCCTCGGACAGCGACGGACGCAGGCGCTGGCGCGACAGCTCCATCAGGCCGAAGCGGCTGATCTTGCCCATCTGCACGCGCGCGCGGTCATGGCGCAGCGCGTCCTTCAGGCGCGTCTCGACGTCCTTCTGCGCCTTGTTCGACTCCATGTCGATGAAGTCGATGACGATCAGGCCGCCCAGGTCGCGCAGGCGCAGCTGGCGGGCGATCTCGTCGGCCGCTTCCAGGTTGGTGCGCAGCGCGGTTTCCTCGATGTCGGCGCCCTTGGTGGCGCGCGCCGAGTTGACGTCGACCGAGACCAGCGCCTCGGTGTGGTCGATCACGATGGCGCCGCCCGACGGCAGCATCACCATGCGGGAATAGGCCGATTCGATCTGGTGTTCGATCTGGAAGCGCGAGAAGAGGGGCACGTCGTCCCGGTACTTCTTCACGCGGTTCATGTTGTCGGGCATCACCACGCTCATGAAGGCGCGGGCCTGCTCGTAGATGTCGTCGGTGTCGATCAGGATCTCGCCGATGTCGGGCTGGAAGTAATCGCGGATCGCGCGGATCACCAGGCTCGATTCGAGATAGATCAGCAGCGGCGCCTTGTTGTCCCCGGCGGCGCCGTCGATGGCCTTCCACAGCTGCAGCAGGTAGTTCAGGTCCCACTGCAGTTCTTCGGCCGAGCGGCCGATGCCGGCGGTGCGGGCGATGATGCTCATGCCGTCGGGCACGGCCAGCTGACCCATGGTCTCGCGCAGTTCCTGGCGGTCCTCGCCCTCGATCCGGCGCGACACGCCGCCGCCGCGCGGGTTGTTCGGCATCAGCACCAGATAGCGGCCGGCCAGCGAGATGAAGGTGGTCAGGGCCGCGCCCTTGTTGCCGCGCTCTTCCTTCTCGACCTGGACGATCAGTTCCTGGCCTTCGTGCAGGGCGTCCTGGATGCGCGCGTTGCGCACGTCGACGCCTTCCTTGAAATAGGCCCGGGCCACTTCCTTGAACGGCAGGAAGCCGTGGCGCTCTTCGCCGTAATTGACGAAACAGGCTTCGAGCGACGGCTCGATGCGGGTGATGACGCCCTTGTAGATGTTGCCCTTGCGCTGCTCGCGCCCGGCGGTTTCGATGTCGATGTCGATCAGCTTCTGACCGTCGACGATGGCGACGCGCAATTCCTCCTGCTGCGTCGCATTGAACAGCATGCGTTTCATCGCAAACCCTCGTTCCAATGCCGCGGCCGGCACCGGTGGTGCCGCGCGGCGTTTCAAATGCACGCGAGGAAGCGAGAGGTGGCGTGAGAATTGCCGAAGGCGCCGGGGCGAATGCAAGCCGCCGGCTGGGCACGGGTGAAAGAGAGAGACGTCGGCGCGCTGCGCGGGGTTCGGACCGCCATGCCGGCCATGCGCGAGCTGCGCGCAGGGTCAGGCGGCGATATCGGACGGAGGCCGGGGTGCGGGGGAGGGCAGCGACGACAGGATGCCGCTTGCGCTTCGGCTCGCACCGGGGCCGGCCACGAACGGCCAGGACGCGTCAAAGAGCAAGGTTGTCGGACGCGGCGGCATGCCACCACGACCTGAGCGACCGACAAGGCAGGCGCACCTGCTGCTTGTTGGAGTTCTGCGACCGGGCGCCGCGATTGTCACCATGTCGTCGATCAGGCGAGGGGCCAGGCAACCGGCCGGCACCGATTTCCGGTGCGGCGGGACTTTCTCTCACCGAAGCGAATGCCGTATCGGCATCCGCCATCAAATTCTGTTCTACCTGAACACTCTGCTCCCACGTGACCGAGTCCGCGCCGAACCCGCCTTTGGGCGGTTTTCCTGCGCGCAGCCGGCACCGTGCGTGCTGCTTGTTACGTTATTGACTGCTATCTGGCTGCCAGCGGGGCTGTCGGCCGGTACCGCCATTTGCCCGTCCGGCGCCTGCGGGTTACGCGATGGCGGGGGACTGAGCCGGGCCGGCGGTGACCCGAAGTGTAAAATGCGACAATTCGCTTACACCGCTTGCGCTGCCGGCTATGGCCGGGGTAGCGCGGAAATTATATTTGAAAATGAATGAGTTACGCCATCGAATTGAAAAAGAGGTGCGATCCGGCACGGATGCGCCCCAGGTGGCGTATGTGACCATCGGGGAAGACGCCGACGGTCAGCGCATCGACAACTACCTGCTGCGCGTCGCCAAGGGCGTGCCCAAAAGCCACGTCTACCGCATCCTGCGGTCCGGCGAGGTGCGGGTGAACAAGGGCCGGGTCGACGCGACCTACCGCCTGAAGCTCGGCGATGTTGTGCGTATCCCGCCACTTCGAGTGGCGGCAGCGGCCGCCGCGGACACCTACGTGCCGGCGGCCTCGTTCCCGGTGCTGTTCGAGGATGCCCACCTGCTGGTGATCGACAAGCCGGCCGGCGTGGCTGTACACGGCGGCTCCGGCGTGGCCTTCGGCGTGATCGAACAGCTGCGCCAGGCCCGGCCCGAGGCGCGCTTTCTGGAGCTGGTGCACCGGCTCGACCGCGAAACCTCGGGCATCCTGCTGCTGGCCAAGAAGCGGGCCGCGCTGGTGCACCTGCACCAGCAGATCCGCGACAACGCGATGGACAAGCGCTATTTCGCCTGCGTCGCCGGCGAATTCGGCCACAACCGGCAGCACGCCCGCTTCCCGCTGTTCAAGTACACGACGGCGGACGGCGAGCGCCGCGTGCGGGTGCAGGCCGACGGTCAGCCCTCGCACACGGTCTTCAACCGCGTCGCCTCCTTCCCCGGCTACACGCTGCTGGAGGCCGAGCTCAAGACCGGCCGCACGCACCAGATCCGCGTGCACCTGGCACAGTTGGGCTTGCCGATCGTCGGCGACGACAAGTACGGCGACTTCTCGCTGAACAAGGCGCTGGCGCGCGCCGGCGCCAGGCCGGGTTTGAAGCGGATGTTCCTGCATGCGCACCGGCTGACGTTCGTGCATCCGGGCACCGGCCAGCCCCTGACGCTCAGCGCGCCGCTGCCGGAGGAGTGCGAGGCCTTCCTGCGCCAGCTCAAGCAGATGGGGCAGGCGGGCGGGGCATCCGCGTCCCATTCCCTGTAGCCGGATGACACAGTCGCCCCGCTCGACAGTCCAATTTTTCGACCGAGAACCCCCATGGCCCGGCAACGCTTCGACCTGATCGTCTTCGACTGGGATGGAACCCTGATGGATTCCACCCCGACCATCGCCAAATGCATCCAGCTGGCCAGCCGCGATCTCGGCCTGCCGGTGCCCGACGAGGACGCCGCCCGCCACGTGATCGGACTCGGGCTGAAGGACGCGCTCGAATATGCGATTCCGACGCTGGACCCGGTCGACTATCCGCGGCTGGCCGAGCGCTACCGCTACCACTTCCTGACCCGCGATGCCGAGCTGGTGCTGTTCGATGGCGTGCGCGAGATGCTGGAGGCGTTGCGCGAGCAGCACTATTTCCTCGGCGTCGCCACCGGCAAGACCCGTGTCGGACTGCAGCGGGCGCTGGCGGCCACCGGCCTGACGGCGCTGTTCGACGCCACCCGCTGCGCGGACGAGACGTTTTCCAAGCCGCATCCGGCGATGCTGCACGAACTGACGCGCGAGCTCGGCCAGGAGATGGGGCGTACCGTGATGATCGGCGACACCACCCACGACCTGCAGATGGCGGTCAACGCCGGCGCGCATGGCATCGGGGTCTGCTATGGTGCCCATCCGGCCGACTCGCTGCGGGCGATGACGCCGCTGCACTGTGCCAGCTCGATCGCCGATCTGCACGACTGGCTGCATACCCATGGCTGATTCCGGCCCCGAGCCTCGTCCCGATGCGACGGCGGGCGCCCCCGCCTTGCCGGACGGCGCCCGCCGACTGTGCGCGGGCGACGATCTGGTCGAGGGCGGCGTCGGCGTGCGCTTTACCGTGGGGATCGGGGGCCGGGAGATCGGCGCCTTCGTGGTCCGCTACGAGGGCGCGGTCCATGGCTATCTGAACCAGTGCGCCCATGTGCCGATGGAGCTCGACTGGCAGGAAGGGCACTTTTTCGAGTCGTCGGGCCTATACTTGATGTGCGCCACACATGGCGCGGTCTATGTGCCTGACAGCGGACTGTGCGTCGGCGGACCGTGCCGCGGCGCCTCGCTCGCCAAACTGCGCGTCGAGGAGCGCGACGGCGCCGTCTACTGGATACCGGAATCGCCGTACGACGATCCGCCTTCGCCACCGTCGCCGTCTGCTGGACCGTGAGCAGCGGACGCCGCGACCGCGCATGAGCCACGTTTTCACCGGGAAACCATCGGGGCCGCCCCCGCAACGTCCGCAACGTCTGCGCAGCGGTGCCCGTTCGAGAGTATTTGCATGACAGACCAGAACAAACCGACGGCGAACCCGAACGAGCCCGATAACGAGGCGGACCGTCGGGATCGCCAGGACGAGCGCGAGCGCGGACACGAGGACAGGCTCGAGGACAGCGAGCGGCTCGAAACCGCGCGCCACGCCGACTACCCGCTGGAAGCGGAGGTCCGCGACGCAGAGGCGGCCGCGCGCCGCGAGTCGGTCGAGCGCAAGGCGCGGCTCAAGGGAGAGTCGGCCGGGCCGGTCAAGACCGGCGCCGGCTGGGAGCGCGACGTGCTGGAACGCGTGCTGATGGCGACCTTGCGCGAACAACGCGCGGCGCGCCGCTGGAAGATCTTCTTCCGCCTCGCCGGCTTTGCGCTGCTCGCGCTGGTGCTGTTCTCGCTGTTCGACTTCAAGCCAGACGGCGCCATCACCAGCGGCCGGCATACCGCGATGGTCACGCTGGAGGGCGAGATCGCCGCCGGCACGCCGGCCAGCGCCGAGTCGATCAACGCCTCGCTGCAGGCCGCCTTTGCCGATGCCAACGCCGCCGGCGTGATTCTGAAGATCAACTCCCCGGGCGGTTCGCCGGTGCAGGCCGGCATCATCAACGACGAGATCCAGCGGCTGCGCTCGCTGCATCCGTCCAAGCCGCTGTACGTCGTGGTCGAGGAAATCTGCGCGTCGGGCGGTTACTACGTGGCCGCCGCGGCCGACAAGATCTATGTCGACAAGGCCAGCATCGTCGGCTCGATCGGCGTGCTGATGGACGGCTTCGGCTTCACCGGGCTGATGGACAAGCTGGGCGTCGAGCGCCGGCTGTACACCTCGGGCGCCAACAAGGGCATGCTCGACCCGTTCTCGCCGGAATCGCCGCAGCAGAAGGCCTTTGCCGAGCAGATGCTGCGCCAGATCCACGAGCAGTTCATCGCGGTGGTCAAGGAAGGACGCGGCAACCGCCTGAAGGACGATCCCGCGTTGTTCTCCGGCCTGTTCTGGTCGGGCGAGCGCAGCATCGAGCTCGGGCTGGCCGACGGCCTGGGCAGCGCCGAATCGGTGGCGCGCGACGTGCTCAAGGCCGAGAACATCGTCGATTACACGGTCAAGGAGAACATCGCCGAGCGCGTGGCCAAGCGCTTCGGCGCCGCGGTGGGTACTGCGGCGGCCAGGACGCTGATGTGGAGCTCGCGGGTGCAGTCGCTGTACTGAACGCGGACCGCGGATTGCGGACCGCGGACCGCCGGCTGCCGGGCCCGGCACCGCCGATCCGCGGCGCTCAGGCTGCGAGGATCGAAAAGATCGCCGGCCGCTTGTGCAGTTCCAGCCGGCCCGGCTGCCAGGCCGACAGCGGCTGCGTGACGATGGTCTCGGTGGGCAATGTCAGGTCCACCGCGACCGACAGCAGCGTGGTGCCGGCGCAGCTCGCCTTCAGCGCGGCCAGCAGCGCGTCGTTGCGATACGGCGTCTCGATCCAGACCTGCGTTTGCCGGTGCTTGCGCGACCATTGCTCCAGTTCGCGCAGGCGCTGCGTGCGCTCGGCCGGATCGACCGGCAGATAGCCGTTGAAGGCAAAGCTCTGGCCGTTCAGCCCCGAGCCCATCACCGCCAGCAGGATAGAACTGGGCCCGACCAGCGGCCGCACCCGCACGCCACGCGCATGCGCCAGCCGGACCAGGTTCGCACCCGGGTCGGCCACCGCCGGCACCCCCGCCTCCGACAGCAGCCCGGCGTCGCGGCCGGTCAGCACCGGCGCCAGCAGTTCCGCCAGCGCCGCCTCGGGTGTGTTGACGTTCAGTTCGCGGATCTCGATCTGCTGGATCGGCCGCACCAGCGGGCAGGTCTCTGCCAGCTTCTTCAGATAGGCGCGCGCGGTCTTGGCGTTTTCCGCGACCAGGTAGTCCAGGCGCGCGGCGATCTGCTGCACGTCGGCCGGAATCACGGCGGGCAGCGGATCGGCCTCGTCGCGTTTGCCCAGCGTGTTGGGAATCAGGTATAGCGTGCCGCTCATGGGCGGATTTCCTCGACAGCGGAAAGGGGAAGGGCCCGTGGAATCAGGCGGTGAAGAACGGATAGCCGACGCGGCGCAGCATGCCGGTCAGCGCGATCAGCGGCAGCCCGATCAGCGCGGTCGGATCGTCGGACTCGACGCGCGACAGCAGCGCAATGCCGAGTCCCTCCGATTTGGCGCTGCCGGCCACGTCATACGGCCGCTCCAGCCGCAAGTACGCCTCCAGCTCGGCGTCGTCCAGCTCGCGAAACGTCGCCTCGGTACGTACATCCTCCAGCTGGACCTCGCCGCTGCGGCCGTCCAGCAGGCAGAGCGCCGAATGGAACGTCACGGTGCGCCCGCGCATCCAGCGTAATTGCGCCAGTGCCCGCTCGTGCGAGCCCGGCTTGCCGACCTGGGCGCCGTCCAGCGTGGCGACCTGGTCCGAGCCGATCACCAGCGCGCCGGGATGGCGAGCCGCGATCGCTTCCGCCTTGCGGCGCGACAGCCGCAGCGCGGTGGCCTCGGGCGACTCGCCGGGCAGCGGCGTCTCGTCGATGTCGGGCACGTCGATGTCGAAGGGAATGCGCAGGCGTTCCAGCAGCTCGCGGCGATAGCGGGAGCTGGAGCCGAGAATCAGTCTGGGAAGCGCGGCGGGCGCCGCCGGGGCTGGCACAGCGGGTGTCACGGCGGATGACATATAAGTGATTGAAGCGAAAGAGGAATGCGCAACAGCGAAAGCGCTTGCGGCTTTGACTGTGGCGGAAAAATCAACGTATAATCACGCGTTTTACCGCGCAGGCATCTGCCGCGTGGTGTCCTGCAGGTGCCCGATGCGGCGTTATGCGGCGGCCTCGTCACACAGTGGCCACTGCGGCGGCAGGACCAGCTTTCAGCAGCATTGCCAGCGCCATCCGGTACCGGCGCACTCAGCGACATGACTCAGCCCATCGACTTGCAAGCGTTCGATCTCTTCGAGTTCTGCCGGTCCTCGGGCTCGGCGGCCGGCGAGATCGCGGCGCGTGAATTGCCGCGCATCATAGCCGAGACCTCCGCCGAAGCGCCAGCACTGGCCGCGGACGAAGTGTTCGGCTACACCATGAGCGGTTCCGTTCGCGACGAAGCGGCCGAGCCCGGCAAGCCGGCGCGCCGGCGCCTGTTTCTCGATCTGGCGGTGCAGGGCAGCATGTGGCTGAACTGTCAGCGTTGCCTGGCGGTCTACGCCGAGCCGATCTCGACCGCGACGCGGTTCGAGGTGGTGGCCAGCGAAGCCGAGGCCGACGCCGCGCCGATGGACGACGACGAGATCGATGTCATCGCCGGTTCGCGTCGGTTCGATCTGCTGGCGCTGATCGAGGACGAGATCCTGCTGTCGCTGCCGGTGGCGCCGAAGCACGAGGTCTGCCCCGCGGTGCACGAGAGTCTGGTCACCGGAGCCGACGGCAGCGTCGAGCCGGAACCCGAGGACGAGCAGGAAGAAAAGCGGCCATCGCCCTTCGCGGCGCTGGCCAGTCTGAAGACGAAGCACTGACGCTGGGACACTGTCCGCAGCGGCGCGCTTCTGCAGTAAAAACGTCGTACCCCGAATCAGCATCCGGCCGGGCCCGGCTACGCCTCGTGCGGGATGCGTGTGTTAATATCCGCAAATTCTCCAAGGAGTCATCATGGCTGTTCAACAGAACAAGAAGTCGCCGTCCAAGCGCGGCATGCATCGTTCGCACGATCACCTGTCCGTCGCGCCGCTGGCAGTCGAGCCGACCACGGGTGAGACGCACCTGCGCCACCACGTCAGCCCGAACGGCTACTACCGTGGCCGCAAGGTCGTCAAGACCAAGAACGACTGAAGCATTCGCTCGGCGTGACGCTGCGTCCCGCACGCGCTTGCAGGTAGAAGACATACAAAGAAGCGGCAAACTCCTTGCCGCTTTTTTGTTGGGCGCGGCAAGCGTGGACGCTGGCGTCGCCTTCCCTGCGAGGCTGCCGCAGCGCGGATTCGACGCCTCGCGCATCAGCAAACAATGACGATCAAACTCGCTATCGACTGCATGGGCGGCGATCACGGCGTGTCCGTGACGGTGCCGGCGGCGATCAGTTTTCTTGCCGCCCACGAGGATGCCGAGATGGTGCTCGTGGGGCGGCCGGATGCCATCGAGCCGCAGCTCAGGAAGCTGCACGCGCTGAACCATCCGCGCGTGACCGTGGTGGCCGCCACCGAAGTGATCACGATGGACGACCCGGTCGAGGTCGCGCTGCGCAAGAAGAAGGATTCGTCGATGCGCGTCGCGGTGACCCAGGTCAAGGAAGGCCGTGCCGACGCCTGCATCTCGGCCGGCAATACCGGCGCGCTGATGGCGGTATCGCGCTATGTGCTCAAGACCCTCGAGGGCATCGAGCGCCCGGCCATCGCCACCACCATCCCGAACGAGCAGGGCTGGGGCACCACGGTGCTGGACCTCGGCGCCAATGCCGACTGCGAACCCGAACATCTGCTGCAATTTGCCCGCATGGCCGAGGCCATGGTCGCGGTGGTCGATCACAAGGAACACCCGACGGTCGGCCTGCTGAATATCGGCGAGGAAGTGATCAAGGGCAACGAGGTGGTCAAGCGCGCCGGCGAACTGCTGCGTGCCTCGGAGCTGAACTTCTACGGCAACGTGGAGGGCAACGACATCTTCAAGGGTACGACCGACATCGTCGTCTGCGACGGCTTCGTCGGCAACGTGGCGCTCAAGAGCACCGAGGGCCTGGCCAAGATGATCGGCAGCATGATCAAGGAGGAATTCACCCGCTCCTGGTTCACCAAGCTGCTGGCCGGCATCGCGATGCCGGTGCTGACGCGGCTGGCGCGGCGGCTCGATCCCGCCCGCTACAACGGCGCCTCGCTGCTCGGGCTGCGCGGTCTGGTAATCAAGAGCCACGGTTCGGCCGATGCCCACTCTTTTGAGTGGGCTATCAAACGCGGGTATGATGCGGCCAGGAATGGCGTCATCGCCCGTATTTCGCAGGCGTTCGCCAACAAGACGAGCACCGCGGGCCAGGAGACGGACCCGCCGGACGCGGGTCGCAGCGCACACGCCGCATGATCCTGCCCTGCATCACTGAGGCAGCGGCGACGCCGGTGCCCCTGGTCCCACGCCTCGCGCGCCAGCACCGGCCAGGCCGGCATGCCGCCGCGCCGGGTTCGCGCTGAGCCCCGGCAATACGATCCGACACCACATGACAAGCTACGCAAAAATCATCGGCACGGGGAGCTACCTGCCTCCGCGGCGCGTCACCAATCACGAGCTCGCGGCGCAGCTCGCCGAGAAGGGCATCGAGACCAGCGACGAGTGGATCGTCTCGCGCAGCGGCATCTCGGCGCGCCACTGGGCCGAGCCCGATGTCACCAGCAGCGATCTGGCGGTCAAGGCCGCCGAGCGCGCGCTCGAAGCGGCCGGCATCGACCGCCAGCAGATCGACCTGATCATCGTCGCCACCTCCACGCCCGACTACGTGTTCCCGAGCACCGCCTGCCTGGTGCAGCAGAAGCTTGGTATCACCAACCATTGCGCGGCGTTCGACCTACAGGCCGTCTGCTCGGGCTTCGCCTATGCGCTGGCCACCGCCGACAAGTTCATCCGCAGCGGCTCGCATCGCAACGTGCTGCTGATCGGCGCCGAAGTGTTCTCGCGCATTCTCGACTTCAACGATCGCACCACCTGCGTGCTGTTCGGCGACGGGGCCGGCGCGGTGGTGCTGACCGCGTCGGACGAGCCGGGCGTGATGGCCTCCGCGATGCACGCCGACGGCAACCACGTCGATATCCTGTGCGTGCCGGGCAATGTCGCGGCAGGCAATATCACCGGCAATCCCTTCCTGCATATGGACGGCCAGGCGGTGTTCAAGCTCGCTGTCAGCGTGCTCGACAAGGTCGCGCGCGAAACGCTGGCCGCGGCCGATTTCCCCGCCGAGAAGCTCGACTGGCTGATTCCCCACCAGGCCAATATCCGCATCATGCAGGGCACCGCGAAGAAGCTGGGCCTGCCGCTCGAGCGGATGATCGCGACCGTGCACGAACACGGCAACACCTCGGCCGCGTCGATCCCGCTGGCGCTCGACGTGGCGGTGCGCGACGGGCGTATCCGTCCCGGCCACCACGTGATGATGGAAGGCGTGGGCGGCGGCTTCACCTGGGGCGCGGTGCTGCTGCGCATGTAATTCGCAGGCCGGTGCCGGCATCGGCGCGCGCCGCAGAATGCGCGTGCGGCACGATGCGCGATCGCGCACCGGCGACTCAATTTTCAAACCGATCGGAAACCGATGAAATTCTCATTCGTCTTCCCCGGCCAAGGCTCGCAGTCGGTCGGAATGCTCAATGCCTTCGCCGACAACCCGGTGGTGCGCGCGACGCTGCAGGAAGCGTCCGACGCGCTCGGCCAGGACCTCGCGCGTCTGATCGCCGAAGGCCCGGCCGAAGAACTGAACCTGACCACCAACACCCAGCCGGTGATGCTGACCGCAGCGGTCGCGATCTACCGTGCGTGGCTGGAGGCCGGCGGCCCGGCGCCGTCGCTGGTGGCCGGCCATAGCCTGGGCGAGTATTCGGCGCTGGTCGCCGCCGGTGTGATCCCCTTTGCCGACGCGGTGCCGCTGGTGCGCTTCCGCGCGCAGGCGATGCAGGAAGCGGTGCCGGTAGGCGAGGGCGGCATGGCCGCGATCCTCGGCTTGTCGGACGACGACGTGCGCGCCGCCTGTGCCGAAGCCTCGGCGGCCGGCGTGGTCGAAGCCGTCAACTTCAACGCTCCGGCGCAGGTGGTGATCGCCGGCGCCAAGGCGGCCGTGGACAAAGCCTGCGACATCGCCAAGGCCAAGGGCGCCAAGCGCGCGCTGCCGTTGCCGGTGTCCGCGCCGTTCCATTCCTCGCTGCTCAAGCCCGCCTCGGACCGCCTGCGCGAACGCATGGCGGGCCTCACCTTTTTGGCGCCGTCGATTCCGCTGATCAACAACGTCGACGTGGCGATCGTCAACGATCCCGAGGCAATCAAGGACGCGCTGGTGCGGCAGGCCGCGGCGCCGGTGCGCTGGGTCGAGTCGGTGCAGAAGATGGCAGCCGACGGCGTCACGCATGTGTTCGAATGCGGTCCGGGCAAGGTGCTGGCCGGCCTGACCAAGCGCATCGACGGCAATCTGGTCGGCGGCGCGATCGTCGATCCGGCCTCGCTGCAGGAAACGCTGGCGCTGGTGCGCGGCTGATCCGCGCAAGGTCAGGCGAACAAGGAGAAATAACGGGATGAGCAAGACCCTGGACAATCAGGTCGCGCTGGTGACGGGCGCCTCGCGCGGCATCGGCCGCGCGATCGCGCTGGAACTGGCCCGGCAGGGCGCACTGGTGATCGGCACGGCCACCAGCGAGAAGGGCGCCGCCGCGATCGGCGAATATCTGGCCGCCGAGCAGCTCAAGGGCGCCGGCGCGGTGCTGGACGTCAACGATCCGGCGCGCTGCGAGGCGCTGATCGACGAGATCGTCAAGAATCACGGCGGCATCCATATCCTGGTCAACAATGCCGGCATCACGCAGGACCAGCTGGCGATGCGGATGAAGGACGAGGACTGGAGCGCGGTGATCGACACCAATCTGACGGCGGTCTTCCGCCTGTCGCGCGGTGTGCTGCGGCCGATGATGAAGGCCCGCGGCGGACGCATCATCAACATCACCTCGGTGGTCGGTTCGACCGGCAACCCGGGCCAGATGAACTATGCTGCGGCCAAGGCGGGCGTCGAAGGCATGACGCGGGCGCTGGCACGCGAAATCGGCAGCCGCAACATCACCGTCAACTGCGTCGCACCGGGTTTTATCGATACCGATATGACCAAGGTGCTGTCGGAAGAGCAGCATGCCGCGCTCAAGACCCAGATTCCGCTCGGCAGGCTCGGTCAGCCGGAGGACATCGCCAACGCGGTGGCCTTCCTGGCCGGTCCGCAGGCGGCTTATGTGACCGGCACCACGCTGCATGTCAACGGTGGCATGTATATGAACTGAGGGGCGCGACGCCTTGGCGTCACCCCCTTTTTTAGAAGAACGGGCGCATTTCTTGCGAAAGTCTGCGGACGGCATTTTCACGGGCCAAACCTGCTAAAATGCGCCCACTTTTTTGTCGAACTTCCCTGGAGGGCTAAATGGACAATATCGAACAACGCGTCAAGAAGATCGTGGCAGAGCAACTCGGCGTCGCCGAAGCCGACATCAAGAACGAATCCTCGTTCGTGAACGACCTCGGCGCCGACTCGCTCGACACGGTCGAACTCGTGATGGCGTTGGAAGATGAATTCGGCATGGAAATTCCCGATGAGGAAGCCGAGAAGATCACGACCGTGCAGCAGGCCATCGACTACGCGTCCGCGCACGTCAAGGCGTAAGCCTGTCGGATCTGGATTCCGGGCCACAGAAAACGGGCAGAGGGGTCGGCAGATCCCGTTGTGCCGTTTTCTGTGGCTTTCGTTTGTTCGAGCAAGCGGAGTTGTGATGGAGCCCAAGCCGGCTCCATCGTCGGCCATCGTGCCGTCAGACTGCCGGCCGATCTTTGCGCCGCCCGTCTGGCCGGCATGTTGGCCGGTGCGCCGGCGTGCCGGCGCGGCGGAATCGCCATGGCGCCGTCCCGGCGCCGCGGCCGACCGCCCGTTCCGCGTTGCCTCACCCACCCGTAGGAAATCATAGTGAGCCGTCGTCGCGTCGTCGTCACCGGGCTCGGCCTTGTGTCTCCGGTCGGAAACACGGTTGCCGAAGGCTGGGCCAATCTGGTTGCCGGCAAGTCCGGCATTGCCACCATCACCAAATTCGATCACTCCGCGCTGGCCGTGCACTTCGCCGGCGAGGTGAAGGGCTTCAATGTCGAGGACTACATCCCGGCCAAGGAAGCCCGCCATATGGATACCTTCATCCACTATGGCATCGCGGCCGGCACCCAGGCCCTGCGCGACAGCGGCCTGGAAGTGACCGAGGCCAACGCCGATCGCATCGGCGTGCTGGTCGGTTCGGGCATCGGCGGCCTGCCCATGATCGAGGATACGCACGCGGAGCTGACCAATCGCGGTCCGCGCCGGATTTCGCCGTTCTTCGTGCCGGGGTCGATCATCAACATGATCTCCGGCCACCTGTCGATCAACCACAACCTGAAGGGCCCGAACCTGGCCGCCGTGACCGCCTGCACCACCGGGCTGCACAGCATCGGCCTGGCCGCGCGCCTGATCGAGGCCGGCGACGCCGACGCCATGCTCGCCGGCGGTGCGGAATCGACCGTGTCGCCGCTGGGTATCGGCGGTTTCGCCGCGGCGCGGGCGCTGTCGACCCGCAACGACGATCCGGCGGCCGCCTCGCGTCCGTGGGATATCGACCGCGACGGCTTCGTGCTGGGCGAAGGCGCCGGCGTGATGATGCTCGAGGAGTACGAGTCGGCCAAGGCGCGCGGCGCGAAGATCTACGCCGAGCTGGCCGGATTCGGCATGAGCGGCGACGCCTTCCACATGACGGCGCCCAGCACCGACGGTCCGCGCCGGTGCATGATCAATGCGCTGAAGAATGCCGGCGTCAACCCGGACGAGGTCCAGTACCTGAACGCGCACGGCACCTCGACGCCGCTGGGCGACAAGAACGAGTCCGAGGCGATCAAGCTGGCCTTCGGCGAGCACGCGTACAAGATCGCGGTGAACTCCACCAAGTCGATGACCGGCCATTTGCTGGGCGGCGCGGGCGGCCTGGAGTCGGTCTTCACGGTGCTGGCGCTGCATCACCAGGTCGCGCCGCCGACGATCAACATCTTCAATCAGGACCCCGAGTGCGATCTCGATTACGTGCCGAACACCGCGCGTGAAATGAAGATCGACGTGGCCGTCAAGAACAACTTCGGCTTCGGCGGTACCAACGGCACGCTCGTCTTCCGTCGTGCCTGAAGCCGGCGCCCGCCGGCCGCTCCCCAGCTTCCTGTCCCCGGGACGTCATCCGCAGCGTTGGCTGCTGGCGGCGTTCCTGGGCTGCGAGCTTGCCGCGCTGCTGTGGTTGCTGTGGCGGGCCGGGCAAGGGTGGGTCGCGGGTGAACGGGCGCCGCTGTGGTGGGCGGCCCTGGCGGTCGCGGCCGCGCTGTCGGGTGGCCGCGCCTGGCGAGGTGCCTGGCGGGCGGCGGCATGCCGCCTGGTCGGCATCACGCCAGGCGATGCGAAGAGGGAAATTGTCGTTGCGGTGCCGGACGGCGGCCACGTGCGAGCCCGTGTGGTGGCGTGCTGGCAGCTGGGCGGCCTCGCTGCGGTGCTGCGGCTGACGCCCGCGCAAGACGGGCACGGCGCCGTGCCCGGGGCGCTGGTTATCGGTGGATGTCGCCTTGCCGGCGAGCCCGACAAGGCGGCCGGTGCGCCGCAGCGGGCGATACTGCGCGCGCTGCATGCGTCCTCCGCATCGCTTTGAATACAATCGGACGGCCCAACCGGTGCCGCTTAATGCATACTGACGCCCTGTGGCATTCGCCCCGGCTGTCAATACGCTTTTCGCTCCGCGGCGGTTTCGCGGGGTGCGGCGTAGGTAAAATACAACGTTTGTTTTGACAGCGATACCAAGAGATACACTGCAGGTGAACTATTCGTGAGCGAACGCGAAGCCGACCAGCTCCTTGTTGAACGCGTCCAGCAGGGCGACAAGCGGGCATTTGAACTGCTGGTGGCCAAATACCACCGCAAGATCATCCGGTTGATCTCGCGTCTGGTCAGGGACCCCGCCGAAGTGGAGGATGTGGCGCAAGATGCCTTTATCAAGGCATATCGCGCCTTGCCCCAATTCCGCGGGGAATCGGCGTTCTACACCTGGTTGTACCGGATCGCTGTCAACACGGCCAAAAACTATCTGGCCACGCAAGGCAGGCGTCCCGAGGCGTCCAGCGATATCGATGCAGAAGAGGCTGAAACTTTTGCGGATGGTGAGCAACTAAGGGATATCAATACGCCGGAGTCGATGCTCCATACGCGCCAGGTGGCGGACACCGTCAATCGCGCCATGGAAGCCCTGCCGGAGGAATTGCGAACCGCCATCACGCTGCGCGAGATCGAAGGCCTCAGCTACGAGGAAATCGCCGAAGCGATGGGGTGTCCGATCGGTACGGTCAGATCGCGCATTTTCCGGGCACGCGAAGCGATTGCGGAAAAACTACGCCCGCTGCTGGGAACGGCAGAGGGCAAGCGGTGGTAGAAGTCAAAAATATGTCGTGCGGCCAGCGTTGCAGCCTGCTCCTGCATCGAGAAGCGACAGTATTGTGACGGGATTGTTCGGTGTTCGATGGTTATCGAGGGGTTGGAAATGGGTCAGGCTCACAGGCAATCGGTTCATGCGCCCGAGGCAGCGGAGCAGATTTCCGCATTGATCGACGGCGAACTGGCGCCGCATGAATTCGAGGCCGTGCTGGCGCTCGCCAAGAGCGAGCCGGGCCAGGAGCAATGGTCGGTCTTCCAGTTGATCGGCGACACGCTGCGTTCCGAAGAACTGGCCCATGCCGGTTCGACCGCGGCCTTCGTGTCCCGCTTCGCCAGCCGTCTTGAAGACGAACCGCACCTGCTGGCGCCCGCTGCGCTGGCCGATGCGCCGGTACGCCGCCATCGGCTGCTGCTGCGCCCGTCGTGGGTGCGCCGCGTGATGCCGGGCACCGCCATCGCGGCCGCCGTCGCCGCGGTCAGTTGGGTGGTGGTGCCGCAAATGCGCGATGCCGATCCGGCCGCGCCCGGCGCCATCGTCGCCAGCACCAGCGAAGGGGTTCCCGCTGCGCCGAAGACCGCCGGCGTGCTGACCGTCGCCGCCGATGCCGGCCAGATGATTCGCGATCCGCGCCTGGATGAGTACCTGCGGGCTCACCGGGTGTCCGTGACGACCAATGCCATGGTGCCGACCATGCGCAACGTCGCCAATAGTGCAAGCTTCTCTCAGGACAACACGCAGGAATAATGCCGGACATGCAAAAAGGATGGGCGCCCGCCCAAGCAGCGGGCGCACAAGGAATAAGGGCCCTGAGGAGGTCCTTTTTTCTCGCCTTGTGCCTGACGGCCGCGGTGGCGACGGCGCAAACGCCCGAACCCACGCTGGCGCGCCGCGATGCCGCGGCCTGGCTTGGCAAGATTCACCGCGCCGCGCAGCGCGAAAACTACGTCGGTACTCTGATCTACCAGCGTGGCAGCGTCATGCATGCCTCGCGCATCCAGCATTTCAGCGATCTGGTGCACAACGAGTACGAGCGCCTCGAGACGCTCGACGGCAAGCCGCGCGAGGTCCTGCGCCAGAACGACATCGTTCATAGCCTGATCCCCGAGGCCAAGCTGGTAGTGGTCGAGCGCCAGGACGCCAAGGACCGTTTCCCGGCACTGCTGGCGACCAACAAGAGCGATGTGCTCGATCTCTACGAGATGCGGCGGCTGTCGCCCGAGCGCGTGGCAGGCATGGAGTGCGAGGTCTTCTCGCTGGTGCCGCACGACGGCGCCCGCTATGCGGTCCGCCTCTGGGCCGAGAAGCACTCGGGCCTGCTGATGCGTGCGCAGACCATCGGCGAGGGCGGCAAGGTGCTCGAGCAGGTCGCGTTCTCGCAGATCGAGATCGGCGTGCCATCGGAGAAACAGAAGATCCTCGGCGCGATCAAGAGCGCCGGCAATTGGCAGCGCTACGAGATCAACTACCAGCCGGCCAATATCGCGGAAGAAGGCTGGCTGATCACGGTGCCGGTCAAGGGCTTCCAGAAGATTCGCGAGGTGCGTCGCCCGCTGGGCGACCTGCGCAGCGCGCAAGGCAGCGGCCGCGAGCAGGTGTTCGAGGTGCTGCAGGTCGTCTACAGCGATGGCCTGACCGGGCTGTCCGTCTTCATCGAGCCGGTATCGGATCAGCGGGTGCGCCGCGAGGGCGTTGCCTCGCTGGGCGCGACCCAGGTGGTGGTGCGCAAGGTCGCCGATTTCTGGATCACCGTCGTCGGCGAGGTGCCGGCGGCCACGGTCAAGCAGTTCGCGGCCGCGGTGGAATACCGCGCGCCCAAGCCGCGCTGAGCCGGGATGCGGCGCGCGCCGGCGCGCCGGCCTGCACTCGCCGGGCGCATTTTCCGGACGTTCTCCGGACGTTCTCCGGATGTTTCCGTGGATACCCTCCGGGCTGGCCCTGACTGGACCGGACGCCCCGGCTTGCTTACCCTGTTACGCTGAACTCGCGGGAGTCGACCATGTCGTCAAACTATTACGCCGTGGCAAGGACCATGGCATTGGCCGCCGTGCTGGCGGCGGGTCCCATGTTGGCCACGCCGGTCCATGCGCAGGCCACCGCTTCCAATTACAGCCTGCCCGACTTCACCGATCTGGTCGAGCGCGTCAGCCCCGCCGTGGTCAATATCCGCACCACCGAGCGCGTGCGTTCGCGCGGCATGACGCCCGAAGACGAGGAGATGGCCGAGTTCTTCCGGCGCTTCTTCGGCATCCCGATGCCGGGCGCGCCCACGCCGCCGGGGACGCCGCGCCGCGGCCAGCCGCCGCAGGGCGAGGAGCAGAGCCGCGGGGTCGGCTCGGGCTTCATCATCAGTGCGGACGGCTACGTGATGACCAACGCCCACGTGGTGGCCGACGCCGAGACCATCTACGTCACGCTGCCCGACAAGCGCGAGTTCAAGGCCAGGCTGATCGGCACCGACCGGCGCACCGACGTCGCGCTGCTGAAGGTCGATGCCAATGGCCTGCCGCGCCTGCAGATGGGCGATTCGAACAAGATCCGCGTCGGCGAATGGGTGCTGGCGATCGGCTCGCCGTTCGGCCTGGACAATAGCGTGACCGCCGGCATCGTCTCGGCCAAGGGCCGCGACACCGGCGACTATCTGCCCTTCATCCAGACCGACGTGGCGGTCAACCCCGGCAACTCGGGCGGACCGCTGATCAATCTGCGCGGCGAGGTGGTCGGCATCAATTCGCAGATCTACAGCCGCAGCGGCGGCTACATGGGCATCTCGTTCGCGATCCCGATCGACGAGGCGCTGCGCGTCAGCGAGCAGCTGAAGGCGACCGGCAAGGTCACGCGCGGGCGCATCGCGGTGGCGATCGGCGATGTCACCAAGGAAGTCGCCGATTCGCTGGGCCTGGGCCGCGCGCGCGGCGCGCTGGTCGGCAGCGTCGAGCCGGGCGGTCCCGCCGAGAAGGCCGGCATCGAGCCGGGCGACATCATCCTGAAGTTCAACGGCCGCGATATCGAACGCGCCTCGGACCTCCCGCGCCTGGTCGGCGAGACCAAGCCGGGCACGCGTGTGCCGATGCAGCTGTGGCGCAAGGGCGGGACGCGCGAGGTCACCATCACCGTGGCCGAGCTGGAGCCGGATGCCAAGCCGCGTCCGCGCGCCGGTACGACGCCGGGCGACGACGGTGCGGCTGGCGCCAAGCCCAATGCGCTGGGGCTGGTGGTCGGCGACCTGTCCGAGGCCCGGCTGCGCGAGCTGAAGATCAAGTCGGGGGTCGAGGTCCAGGCCGCCGAAGGGGTCGCGGCGCGCGCCGGCATCCGCCCGGGCGACGTGATCCTGCGTCTGGGCGACACCGACGTGACCAGCGCCCGTCAGTTCAACGAGCTGGTGCGCGGCCTGGACAAGAGCCGGATGGCGGCGATCTTCGTGCGGCGCGGCGACGCCACCCAGGTGCTGACGCTGCGGCCGAACGGCGGCGCGCGCTGAGGCAAACCGACCCGGAATATGCGCTACGGACGTCCCCGCGAAAGCGGGGCGCCGGCGTCTCTCGGGTCGGACATCGCAGCCGGCTCCGGCTCCCCGCGCGGGTCCGGACGAGGGCGATATCGATGCCGCCTTCCTTGCCACGGCATTTTCCCGTCCCGCTGTGAGATTGAGCTGCGGGACCCCCTTGAAAATCCGGTAAAATCGCGGTCTGGCGCGAAAGCCGCCGACCCGGTAAATCGGTCGGGCCGAAGCGCGCCACCAACCTGCGGCCGGACCCAGGCGCGCCCGGCGGGCCGCCCGTCCCTCCGCCCATGACATGCTGTGCCGCGGCCGGATGCGCGTACCTCGCCATCGCCCGTTGCCAATGCGCTGCCGCGGCGCTCCCCTGACCAACCGATGGACCATATCCGTAACTTTTCGATCATTGCCCATATCGACCACGGGAAATCGACCCTGGCCGATCGCATCATCCAGCTGTGCGGGGGCCTTTCCGACCGCGAAATGGAGGCCCAGGTCCTGGATTCGATGGATATCGAAAAGGAGCGGGGCATCACGATCAAGGCCCAGACCGCGGCGCTCAGCTACAAGGCGCGCGACGGCAAGGTCTACAACCTGAATCTGATCGACACGCCGGGACACGTCGACTTCAGCTACGAAGTCAGCCGCTCGCTGTCCGCCTGCGAAGGCGCGCTGCTGGTGGTCGACGCCTCGCAGGGCGTCGAGGCCCAGACCGTGGCCAATTGCTATACCGCGATCGAGCTCGGCGTCGAAGTGGTGCCCGTGCTCAACAAGATCGACCTGCCGCAGGCTGACCCCGACAACGCGATCCAGGAAATCGAGGACGTGATCGGCATCGACGCGCACGACGCGACGCCGTGCTCGGCCAAGACCGGCCAGGGCGTCGAGGACGTGATCGAGGCGATGATCGCCAAGGTGCCGCCGCCCAAGGGCGACCCGGACGCGCCGCTGCAGGCGCTGATCATCGATTCGTGGTTCGACAACTACGTCGGCGTGGTGATGCTGGTGCGCGTGGTCAACGGCACGCTGCGTCCCAAGGACAAGGTGCTGCTGATGGCCAACGGCTCGCAGCATCTGGTCGAGCAGGTCGGCATCTTCTCGCCCAAGTCGATCCCGCGCGAGTCGCTGTCGGCAGGGCAGGTCGGCTTTGTGATCGCCGGCATCAAGGAACTGAAGGCGGCCAAGGTCGGCGACACCATCACCACGGTGGCGCGCAAGGCCGAGGCCCCGCTGCCGGGCTTCAAGGAAGTCAAGCCGCAGGTGTTCGCCGGTCTCTATCCGGTCGAGGCCAACCAGTACGAGGCGCTGCGCGAATCGCTGGAGAAGCTGCGCCTGAACGATGCCTCGCTGCAGTTCGAGCCCGAAGTCTCGCAGGCGCTGGGCTTCGGCTTCCGCTGCGGTTTCCTCGGCCTGCTGCACATGGAAATCGTGCAGGAGCGGCTCGAGCGCGAGTTCGACATGGATCTGATCACTACCGCGCCGACGGTGGTGTATCAAGTGCAGATGCGCGACGGCACCATGGCCCAGGTCGAGAACCCGGCCAAGATGCCGGACCCCAGCAAGATCGACGCGATCCTGGAACCGATCGTCACGGTCAACCTGTACATGCCGCAGGATTACGTCGGCTCGGTGATCACGCTGTGCACGCAGAAGCGGGGCACGCAGGTCAACATGAGCTACCACGGCAAGCAGGTGCAGCTGACCTACGAGATTCCGATGGCCGAGATCGTGCTCGATTTCTTCGACCGGCTCAAATCGGTATCGCGCGGCTATGCGTCGATGGATTACGAGTTCAAGGAGTACCGCGTTTCCGATGTGGTCAAGGTCGATATCCTGATCAACGGCGACAAGGTCGACGCGCTCTCGATCATCGTGCACCGCTCCAATTCGCAATACCGGGGCCGCGAGGTTGCCGCCAAGATGCGTGAAATCATTCCGCGCCAGATGTACGACGTCGCCATTCAGGCGGCGATCGGCTCGAACATCATCGCGCGCGAAAACGTCAAGGCGCTGCGCAAGAACGTGCTGGCCAAATGCTATGGCGGCGATATCTCGCGCAAGAAGAAACTGCTGGAAAAGCAGAAGGCCGGCAAGAAGCGCATGAAGCAGGTCGGCACGGTCGAAATTCCGCAGGAAGCGTTCCTGGCCATCCTGCAGGTCGAAGAGAAATGACGCGCCGGACGGCAAGCGTGGCGAATCGGCGCAGCGCCGGTCCAGCCTACATGCCCTCCGGCCCGCACCAATAAGATTTCGCCAACGATCTAGCCGTCATGAATTTTGCACTGATCCTTTTTGTGCTGGTGGTCATCACCGGTATTGCCTGGGTGGCCGACAAGCTGGTGTTCCAGAAACAGCGCCGCGTATCGGCGCAGGCCGCACTGGCCGAGTTCGATGCGCGCCGCGCCGCGATGCCCGGCCATGGCGCCGGCACCGAAATCGAGACCTCGCGCAGCCGCCTGGCCGAGGAGAAGCTGCGCCAGCCGTGGTGGCTCGAATATTCGGCCAGTTTCTTCCCGGTGATCCTGGCGGTGTTCGTGCTGCGTTCGTTCGTGGTCGAGCCGTTCAAGATCCCGTCCGGCTCGATGATCCCGACGCTGCTGATCGGCGACTTCATCCTGGTCAACAAGTACGAGTACGGCCTGCGCCTGCCCGTGATCAACAAGAAGATCGTCTCGCTGGGCGAGCCGCAGCGTGGCGACGTGATGGTGTTCCGCTATCCGAAGGACCCGTCGCTCGATTACATCAAGCGCGTGATCGGCGTGCCCGGCGATGTCGTCAGCTATGAAAACAAGCGGCTGACCGTCAACGGCAAGCCGGCCCAATACGACGCGCTGCCCGAGTATCTGGACGAGGAACGGCTGTCGTACTCGAAGCATTACCGCGAGACCCTGCCGGGCGGCGCGCCGCATGGCATCCTGAACGACGCCGACCGTCCGGCCTTCGTGGCGGGCGCCGACCCGGATTTCCCGTTCCGCGAAAACTGCACTTACAATCAGCAGGGCGTGACTTGCAAGGTGCCGTCGGGTCACTATTTCGTCATGGGGGATAACCGGGACAACAGCCTGGATTCGCGCTATTGGGGCTTCGTGCCCGACGAGAACATCGTCGGCAAGGCATTCCTGATCTGGATGAATCTCGGCAACCTGGGCCGGGTGGGGTCGTTCCAATAAAGGGCGGCCGCCGGCCGGAGCGCGCCATTCGACTACCTCTTCGGGAACGCAGTACTGACATGAACCTCGACGCCTTGCAGCAACGACTCGGCTACCGTTTCAGCAAGCCCGAATTGCTGCAGCAGGCGCTGACGCACCGCAGCCATAGCGCGCAGCACAACGAGCGCCTGGAGTTCCTCGGCGACTCGGTGCTGAACTGCGCCGTGGCAGACATGCTGTACGGCATGTTCGGCAAGCTCGACGAGGGCGATCTGTCGCGGGTGCGGGCCAATCTGGTCAAGCAGCAGGCGCTGTACGAGATCGCGCAGATGCTGCAGCTTTCCGAGTCGCTGCGGTTGGGCGAGGGCGAGCTGAAAAGCGGCGGTTTCCGCCGTCCCTCGATCCTGGCGGACGCCCTCGAAGCCATCGTCGGCGCGGTATTCCTCGACGCCGGTTTCGAGGCCGCCCGCAGCCTGATCCGCAAGCTCTATATCCCGATCCTCGAGCAGGTCGACCCCCGCACGCTCGGCAAGGACGCCAAGACGCTGCTGCAGGAATACCTGCAGGGCCACAAGATCGCGCTGCCCCAGTACAACGTGATCGCGACCCACGGCGCCGCCCATAACCAGCAGTTTGAAGTCGAATGCATCGTGCCTAAACTGGAGGTACAGGTATTCGGCACCGGGGCCTCGCGCCGCGCCGCCGAACAGGCGGCCGCCAAGCTGGCGCTGGAAGAGGTGCAGCGGCTGGTGCCCCAGCTGCTCAAGCGCAGCCGCGCAGAACGCACCGGCAAGACCCGCAAGCAGCCCGTTCCCCCGGATCCCCAGTTGTCTCTCAGGTTGAAGGAATGACCGAATCGAATCGCCCGCAGCCGCAGTCCTCGGACTCCGCCGCGGCTAACCCGCCCGCGGCATTCCGCTGCGGCACCGTGGCCATCGTCGGGCGGCCCAACGTCGGCAAGTCGACCCTGGTCAATGCGCTGGTCGGCCAGAAAATCAGCATCACGTCCCGCAAGGCCCAGACCACGCGCCACCGGCTGGTCGGCATTCAGACCACCGACGACACCCAATACGTGTTCGTCGACACGCCCGGCTTTCAGACCCGGCATGCCAGTGCACTGAACCGCTCGCTCAATCGCGCCGTCACGTCGACGCTGTCGTCGGTGGATCTGGTGCTGTTCGTGGTCGAAGCCGGCCAATACGGCCCGGACGACGAGAAGGTGCTGACGCTGCTGCCGCGCAATACGCCGGTGCTGCTGGTCGTCAACAAGATCGATCGCGTCCCCGGCGAGCGGCGTTCGGAAATCATGTTCCCCTTCCTCGAGAAGATGGGGCAGCAGTTTCCGTTCCGCGAGGTGGTGCCGATGTCGGCCAAGACGCGCGACCATGTCGAACGCCTGCTCGGCATCATCCGGCCCTATCTGCCGGAGGGCGAGCCGATGTACGACGCCGATGCGATGACCGACCGCAGCGAGCGCTTCCTCGCCTCGGAGATCATCCGCGAGAAGGTGTTCCGCTGGACCGGCGACGAGCTGCCGTACACCAGCACCGTCATCATCGACAAGTTCGAGACCGAAGGGCGGCTGCGGCGCGTGTTCGCCACCATCCTGGTCGAGCGCGATGCGCACAAGGCGATGGTGATCGGCAGCAAGGGCGCCAAGCTCAAGCAGATCTCCACCGAGGCGCGCCTGGACATGGAGAAGCTGTTCGACGGCAAGGTCTACCTGGAGCTGTGGATCAAGGTCAAGAGCGGCTGGGCCGACAACGAAGCCGGACTGCGTGCCTACGGATATGAGTGACCGCCCGGCGGTCCCGGCGCCTGCGCGGCGCGGGACCGCCTCCGCGCGCCGCGCGGACCCGGTGGCCGAGGAAGCCGCCGAAGTGCTCGACAGCGTCGGCGCCGAGCTCGCCAGCGCGCGCGCGATGATGGATCGCGCGATGCGGATCGTACCGGCCCGCACCGAGCTGCGCGTGGTCAATCAGCCAGGTTTCGTGCTGCATGCCTGGCCGTATCGCGAAACCAGCCTGATCGTCGATGTCTTCACGCGCGATCACGGCCGCATGGCGCTGGTCGCCAAGGGCGCCAAGCGCCCGCACTCGGCGCTGCGCGCGGTGCTGCAGCATTTCCTGCCGATATCGCTGTCGTGGAGCGGGCGCGGCGAGGTCAAGACGCTGACCAAGGCCGAATGGATCGGCGGCATGCCGCCGCTGGCCGGCGAGGCGCTGCTGTCCGGTTTCTATCTGAACGAACTGCTGCTGCGCTTCTGCCCGCGCGAGGATGCGCACGAAGCGCTGTTCCGCCATTACATGGCGACGCTGACGCGGCTGGGGCAAGGCGAGCCGGCCGGGCTGGTGCTGCGCAGCTTCGAACGGGTGCTGCTGCAGGAGACCGGCTTTGCGGTGGCGTTCGATCGCTGCACCTCGACCGGCGAGGCGGTGCAGCCGGGGCTGGACTACGTGTACCAGCCCGAGCGCGGCGTGCGGCGTGCGCATGCCAGCGATCCGTCGTCGTGGCCGGTGGTGTCGGGGCAGACCCTGCTCGACATGTCGAGCGACGACTACAGCCGGCCGCAGACCGTCACGCAGAGCCGCGCGCTGATGCGCTTTCTTCTGCATTATCATCTGCAAGGCGTGCCGCTGAAGACGCGCCAGATCCTGATCGACCTGCAAGCCCTGTGATCACCCTATGATTTTCCACGCTCATCCCGGCGCGAATTCGAGCTTCATCGCGCTCGGCGTCAACATCGACCACGTGGCGACGCTGCGCAACGCGCGCGGCACCGTCTATCCGGATCCGATCCAGGCCGCGCTGCAGGCCGAGGAGGCCGGCGCGGACCTGATCACGCTGCATCTGCGCGAGGATCGCCGCCATATCCGCGACGCCGATGTGCGCGCGCTGCGGCCGCAGCTGGCCACGCGGATGAACCTCGAATGCGCGCTGACGCAGGAGATGCTGGACATCGCCTGCGAGATCCGTCCGCAGGACGTCTGCCTGGTGCCCGAGCGCCGCGAGGAAGTGACCACCGAAGGCGGCCTCGACGTCGCCGGCCGCTTCGAGCAAGTCAAGGCGGCGTGCCGCCAGCTGGCCGATGCGGGCATCCGCGTGTCGCTGTTCATCGATGCGCAGCCCGAGCAGATCGAGGCCGCCGCCGCCAGCGGCGCGCCGGTGATCGAGCTGCATACCGGCCGCTATGCCGATGCCGAGACCCCCGATGCGCAGGCGCTGGAATTCCGCCGCATCGCCGACGGCGTCGAGACCGGCCTGAAGCAGGGGCTGGTGGTCAACGCCGGCCACGGCCTGCACTACACCAATGTGCAGCCGATCGCCGCGCTGCCGGGCATCGCCGAACTCAATATCGGCCATGCCATCGTCGCTCACGCGGTGTTCGCCGGCTGGCAGAACGCGGTGCGCGAGATGAAGGCGATCATGGTCGCCGCCCGGCTCGGCACGCGCTATCCCGCGCCGAAGGCTCCGGCGTGATCTACGGCGTCGGCACCGACATCATCCAGATCGAGCGCGTGCGCGGCGTGATGGCCCGCACCGGCGGACGCTTCGCCGAGAAGGTGCTGGGGCCGCAGGAACTTGCCGTCTATCATCGGCGCCGCAGCCGCGTCGAGAAGCGTGGCCTGGCCTTCCTGGCCACGCGCTTCGCCGCCAAGGAGGCCTTCTCCAAGGCGATCGGGCTGGGCATGCACTGGCCGATGACCTGGCGTGCGATGGAGCTGTTGAACCTGCCGTCGGGCGAGCCCTATGCGCATTGCCACGGCGAGCTCGCGCAATGGCTGAACGAACGCGGCCTGACGGTGCGCGTCAGCGTCAGCGACGAACACGACTATGCGGTCGCCTTCGCGATCGCGGAACGGACGGGGCCGGCCGGCGCATCGGGCGTGTCCTTACCCAGATAACTCCTTCTCCTTTCACCGATGACCAAGAAGAACGCAGGCAAGCGACCAGGCCCGGTCGTGCTGGATGTCAAGGGCAAGCAGCTGGACGCCGACGATGCGCGCCGCATTTCGCATCCGCTGACCGGCGGCGTGATCCTGTTCGCGCGCAACTTCGAGTCGCGCGCGCAGCTGGTGTCGCTGACGCGCGAGATCCGCGCGCTGCGCGACGACGTGCTGATCTGCATCGACCATGAAGGCGGCCGCGTGCAGCGCTGCAAGACCGACGGCTTCACCCATCTGCCGGCGATGGCCAAACTGGGCGAGCTGTGGGATCGCGACGTGCTGGCCGCAACCCGCGCCGCGGTGGCCTGCGGCTATGTGCTGGCCGCCGAGCTGCGCGCCTGCGATATCGACCTGTCGTTCACGCCGGTGCTCGATCTCGACTATGGCCGCAGCGGCGTGATCGGCGATCGCGCCTTCCACGCGGATCCGCGCGTGGTGGCGATGCTCGCCAACCATCTGACCCATGGCCTGCTGCTGGCCGGCATGGCCAACTGCGGCAAGCATTTCCCGGGACACGGCCACGTCGAAGCGGATTCGCACGTCGCGGTGCCCGTCGACGAGCGGACGCTGGACGAGATCCTCGAACAGGACGTGCGGCCGTATCAGTGGATGGGCATGACGCTCGCGTCGGTGATGCCGGCTCACGTGATCTACCCGAAGGTCGACCCGAATCCCGCCGGCTTCTCGCGCTACTGGCTGCAGGACATCCTGCGCGGCCAGCTGGGCTTCGAGGGCGTGATCTTCAGCGACGACCTCAGCATGGAAGGCGCCAGCGTCGCGGGCACCGTCACGCAGGGCGCGCGCGCCGCGCTTGACGCCGGCTGCGACATGGTGCTGATCTGCAATCATCCCGAGCGCGCCGACCAGCTGCTGGCCGAGCTCGACGTGTCGATCGACAAGACCTCGCAGCGCCGCGTGCGCCGGTTGTTCGCGCGGGGCAAGGCGATGGACTGGAACAAGCTGGAGCAGGATGCGGGCTATCGCAGCGCGCTGCGGCAGCTGCGCGACGAGGCGCTGATCGGCTGAAGCCGCAGCGCGTAGCGCACGCCGCAATGAGCGCTGCGCAATGAAAAAGGGCAGCCGGTCTGGCTGCCCTTTTTTCGTATCGGCACGGACCGCGCGGGTCCGTCCGCCTCGCCTTAGTTGGCGCGGCTGCGGTATTCGCCGGTGCGGGTGTCGATTTCGATCTTGTCGCCGATGTTGCAGAACAGCGGCACCTGCAGTTCGAAGCCGGTATTGATCTTGGCGTTCTTCAGCACCTTGCCCGACGAGGTGTCGCCCTTGACGGCCGGCTCGGTGTAGACGATCTCGCGCACCAGCGTGGTCGGCATTTCGACCGAGATGGCCTTGTCGTTGTAGAACACCACTTCGACGTTCATGCCGTCTTCGAGGTAGTGCAGGGCGTCGCCCATGTTGTCGCTTTCGACTTCGTACTGGTTGTAGTCGGCGTCCATGAACACGTACATCGGATCGGCGAAGTACGAGTAGGTGCACTCCTTGCGATCGAGCACGACCACTTCGAACTTGTCGTCGGCCTTGAACACGGCCTCGCCCGGCGCGTCGGTCAGCAGGTTCTTGTACTTCATCTTGACGACCGCGGCGTTGCGGCCCGACTTGTTGTACTCGGTCTTCTGCACGACCATCGGGTCGGAACCGATCATGAATACGTTACCGACGCGGAGTTCCTGTGCGGTTTTCATCTGAACTAATCTTCCTGAATTAAGAATGTCTGGGAGTTCGGCGTGGCGAGGGCGCGCCGCGGCGGCGCGTTCGCGATCCGTGCTCAGTTCCCGCGCGGGGCCCGCAGGCTCGGACGCCGGAAGGGCGCCGTGCGGGCAACCCAGGATGTCCAGCCCGGCCGCCATCAAATCAACCCGCTATTTTACCCGACTTTCGCAAAAGGCTACGAGGTTCGCTGCGAGATCGCCGAGCCCGGCCAGGCTGTGCTGCCAGCGCTGCGCCGTGCGGGCCAGTCCGGGCAGCGCGTCGCGCAGGCCGTCCCATGCGAGTGCCACCTCGGCGGGCGCTGCGGCGCCGTTCCATCCATGCCAGAAGCGCGTCAGCGCCTCAGCGTCGGCGGGTTCGCCGATCTGCTGCCGGTAGAGCGCCAGAAAGGCGTCCAGCTTGACGCGGTGGGCGTCGTCGGCCTGCGGGTAGATATGCCAGACGAAGGGGCGCGCGGCCCACTGCGCGCGGACGAACGAGTCCTCGCCGCGCACGAAGTTGATATCGCAGGCCCATAGCAGCTCGTCGAACTGCTCCTGCGGCAGGAACGGCACCTGCTGCAGATGCAGGCCGCCCAGCGTAACGGCGGCGCCGGGCGATGCAGTCGCGGCGGTGTCCACGCCGGCCCACGCAAATGCCTGCTGCGCGGCCGGGCCGGATGGCATCAGGCATTGCACCGGCTCGTCGCCGTCGCGCCAGCGGGCCAGCAGCGCCGGCAGCGCGGGATTCGGATAGGTGAACAGGCTGATGCGCCGCGCCCCGTCGATCGGCGTCACGCCGAGCCGGTGCCACAGCCGCGCCTGCGCCGCGGGCGAGCCGGTGAAGTGGCGCCGCTGCATGCCGAGCAGCGATTCGCGCAGCACGCCGCCGGTGCCCGGCTCGAAGCCGGGGAAGAAGAAGTACTTGGTCAGCGGCAGGCGCGGATGCGGCGAGGCCATGCCATGGTGCTCGCGCACCCATGGCTCGGCGCTCAGGTATTCGAGATTGACCCAGACCGGCTTGCGCGGGGCCTGGGCCATGCGGGCGACGAAGCCCGGCGGCAGTTCGCAGGCGAAGGCCTCGATCACCGCGTCGTGCGGCGCGATCTCGCCCTCTGGCCCGCCCTGGCCCTCGTCGCTGCCTGCGATCCAGCGGCGCACCTCGACGCCGGCCAGGCGCTGGCGGCTGGCGGCGGGATCGATCGCCGGCGCCAGGCGGGAAAAGCTCGCCAGATCGTCGACCCACAGCCGAACCGCGTGGCCATGCTCCTGCGCCAGTTGGCGGGCCAGCCGCCAGCAGACACCGATGTCGCCGAAGTTGTCGATCACGGTGCAGAAGATGTCCCAGGAGCGGATGGTCATAGGTGGGGGGCGAGGGCGCGGAGGCGAGGCGGGCCGCCGGTTTGGCGGGAAGGCGGCGGAATTGCTCTAAACTTGCGATTTTAGAGCCCCGCGAGCCTTCGCGCGTGCAGCGTTCCACGTTCGCGGCGGCCCATCGCATGTCCCTGCCGCCTTCCCCGATGTCACGTCCGGATCCGCAACCCACTGGCACGCCCGCCGAGGCCGAGCCGCGCATCGACACGCCTGCCGAGGCCGAGTCGCGCATCGATACGCCCGAGCCGGCGCTGCCCGAAGCCGGTGCAGCGTCCGGCGACGTTTTGGCTGTGCCTGCCGAGGCAGGCGCGCCGCCGCAGGAGCCGCAGCCGGAACTGGAAACCAGCTTCGATCCCCGCCCGGTGATCGCCGCGCTGCCGGGCCTTCCCGGCGTCTACCGCTATTACGACGCGGCCGGCGCGGTGCTCTACGTCGGCAAGGCCCGCGACCTGAAGAAGCGCGTCTCGAGCTATTTCAACAAGACCCAGCTGTCGCCGCGCATCGCGATGATGGTGTCGCGCATCGCCCGCATCGACACCACGGTGGTCCGCAGCGAGGCCGAGGCGCTGCTGCTCGAAAACAATCTGATCAAGGCGCTGACGCCGCGCTACAACATCCTGTTCCGCGACGACAAGTCGTACCCGCTGCTGAAGCTGTCGGCGCACCGCTATCCGCGCATGGCGTACTACCGCGGCGCGACCGATCGGCGTCACCAGTATTTCGGCCCGTTCCCGAGCGCGCATGCCGTGCGCGAAAGCATGCAGATCCTGCAGAAGGTGTTCCAGTTGCGGACCTGCGAAGACACGGTCTTCAACAACCGCACCCGGCCGTGCCTGCTGCATCAGATCCATCGCTGCACAGCGCCCTGCGTCGGCGCGATCAGCGAAGAGGATTACGCGCGCGACGTAGGCAACGCTGCCCGTTTCCTGCAGGGCCGTCAGAAGGAGGTGCTGGAGGGGCTGCAGCAGAAGATGGAGCAGCATGCCGAGCGGCTCGAGTTCGAGCAGGCCGCGGCCGTGCGCGACCAGATCGGCGCGCTGTCGACGGTGCTCAAGCGCCAGGCCGTGGAGGAAGTCGGCCAAAGCAGCGACATCGATATCCTGGCCGTCGCGGTGCAGGGCGGACGCGCCTGCGTCAATCTGGCGATGGTCCGCGGCGGCCGGCATCTGGGCGACAAGGCGTATTTCCCCGCGCATGTCGAAGAGGCGGCGATGATCGTCGACGAGGAGGGCGAGGACCTGGTTGCCACGGCCGCGGGGGCCGAACCGGGCGAACCGGGCGCACCGGCTGGACCGGCCGAGGCGGCAGAGTCCGGCGCCGCGACGGCCGACCGTGTCGCCGCCAACGTGCTGGCCGCGTTCATGGCACAGCACTACCTCGACCAGCCGGTGCCGCCGATCCTGGTGGTCAGCCACGCGCCCGCCGATGGCGCGCTGATGGAGGCGCTGACGATGCAGGCCGGCCGCCGCATCACGCTGATCCGCCAGCCGCAGGGCCAGCGGCGGGCGTGGCTCGAGATGGCGCAGCAGGGCGCCGCGCTGGCGCTGGCGCGGCGTCTGGCCGAGCAGGGCAGCCAGGAGGCCCGCACGCGGGCACTGGCCGAAACCATCGGCATCGAGCTCGACGATCTGGGCGCGCTGCGCGTCGAATGCTTCGACATCAGCCATACCGCCGGCGAGGCGACCCAGGCATCGTGCGTGGTGTTCCATCACCATGCGATGCAGAACAGCGAATACCGCCGCTACAACATCGACGGCATCACGCCCGGCGACGACTATGCGGCGATGCGGCAGGTGCTGACGCGCCGCTATCAGAAGCTGGTCGAACGCGGCCAGGAGGACAGCGCCGCGATGCCGCATATCGTGCTGATCGATGGCGGCAAGGGCCAGGTCGAGGTCGCGCGTCAGGTCTTCGAGGAGCTGGGGCTCGATATCGGGCTGCTGGTCGGCGTGGCCAAGGGCGAGGGCCGCAAGGTCGGACTCGAGACGCTGGTGTTCGCCGACGGCCGGCCCGCGCTGGAGCTGGGGCAGGGCAGCGCCGCGCTGATGCTGGTCGCGCAGATCCGCGACGAGGCGCACCGCTTTGCCATCACCGGCATGCGCGCGCGCCGCGCGAAGACGCGCACCACCTCGCGGCTGGAAGAGATCGAAGGGATCGGCGCGCGCCGCCGGCAGAAACTGCTGACCCGCTTCGGCGGCATCCGCGGCGTGATGGCGGCCAGCGTCGACGAGCTCGCCAGCGTCGACGGGATTTCGCGCACGCTGGCCGAGGAAATTTACCGGCAGTTGCATTGACCCGGCGCCGGTTCGCTTCGAGAAATGCTCAATTGATGTCGGAATCGGCGACAATCGCGTGATTGTCCCGTCCTCGACCCTGCCGATCCGCCTATGCCGCTGAATATTCCGATCCTGCTGACCTGGCTGCGCGTCGCCATGATCCCGCTCGTGGTCGGCGTCTTCTATCTGCCCGATGCCTGGCTGTCGATGCCCAACAAGAACCTGACGGCGGCCGTGTTCTTCATCGTCGCGGCGGCCACGGACTGGCTGGACGGATTCCTCGCGCGGCGCTGGAACCAGACCTCGTCGTTCGGCGCCTTCCTCGACCCGGTCGCCGACAAGCTGATGGTCGCTGCCGCGCTGCTGTCGCTGCTCGCGCTGGACCGCGTCAGCGACCTGATCGCGCTGGTGATCATCGGCCGCGAAATCACCATTTCGGCGCTGCGCGAGTGGATGGCGCAAATCGGCGCCTCGAAAAGCGTCGCCGTCAATTTCCTCGGCAAGCTCAAGACCACGTTCCAGATGATCGCGATCCCGCTGCTGCTGTTCGACGCGCCGCTGTTCGGCATCGACGCCGGCATGCTGGGCGGCTGGCTGATCTATGTGGCCGCCGTACTGACCCTTTGGTCGATGTTCTACTACATGAAGCTCGCCTGGCCGCAGATCCGTGAGCGCAGCGCGGCCGCTGCCCGGGCCGCCGCGCAAAAGTGAGGATCACTGCAAAAATATGCTTGACTTCATTGTCGGATGTTTGCATAATTTCGTTCTCGCTTCTGACGAAACAAAACGAACGAAGCGAGATGCAGCAAGAAGCGGTCAATATGCAGTGATTTAGCACCGTTTTACTGCATGTGCAGTACGCAGGACACTGCGGGAGTAGCTCAGTTGGTAGAGCGCAACCTTGCCAAGGTTGAGGTCGCGAGTTCGAGACTCGTCTCCCGCTCCAGTCCGAAAGGGAAGCAGCGCTTCCCTTTTTAGTTTGCGATGCTGCCGCATCGGCCTCCGGCGTCCGGAAGCCACTGCGGCTACAATCCAGCATCCAGGTCACCCGGCGGGGTGGCAGAGTGGTTATGCAGCGGCCTGCAAAGCCGTGTACGCCGGTTCGATTCCGACCCCCGCCTCCATCGATCGCCCCCCTTGCTGTAGCCACCGGTTCGCGGTCTTGCTGCCGGTTCTTTCCCTGCACGATGTATTTCTTGCGCCTTTTCGCGGCTTTACCGCGTGGCGCGCGTGATACATTACGTCTATCGCACTAGTCGTCGCCGTTGCTGGACCACGCTGGCAAGGTGCCCAGGCCTCGCGCCGCGGGCGCCGCTGCCGGTGGCGACGACTCCCATTCGGTTTCATTTCCGCAGACTGTCCGCCCGGGCGGCGCCCCGCAACTGGCCCCGTCGACGGCCGCGTGTCCGCGTCGATCGGGACCGGATCGCCGTTCGACTACCCGGCGCCACGCCGGCCACCAGAAGGAAACCACCACGCATGCATCACGCTACTCCGCTCATCAGCACCATCGTCGGCGGCATCGTCCTGGCCTTTGTCCTCGGTGCGTTGGCGGGGCGCTTACGGTTGCCGCCGTTGATCGGCTACCTGTGCGCGGGCGTCGTGGTCGGACCGCATACGCCGGGATACACCGCCGACCAGGCGCTGGCCCCGGAGCTGGCCGAGCTGGGCGTGATCCTGCTGATGTTCGGCGTGGGGCTGCATTTCTCGATCCGCGACCTGATGGCGGTGCGCAAGATCGCGATCCCGGGCGCGGTGGCGCAGATCGGCATCGCCACGCTGCTTGGCATGGGCGTCGCCTGGGGCTTCGGCTGGAGCTGGGGGCAGGGGCTGGTCTATGGTCTGGCGCTGTCGGTGGCCAGTACCGTGGTGCTGCTCAAGGCATTGCAGGATCGCGATCTGGTCGATAGCGAGCAGGGCCGCATCGCGGTGGGTTGGTTGGTGGTCGAGGATCTGGCGATGGTGCTCGCGCTGGTGCTGCTGCCCGCGCTCTCGGGCCTGCTGGTGCCGGCCGGCACCGGCGGCGAGGCCGAGGCGGCCAGCGTGACGGACATCCTGCTGACGGTATCGCTGACGCTCGGCAAGGTCGCGGCCTTCGTTGCCGTGATGCTGGTGATCGGCCGCCGCTTCATCCCATGGATGCTCGAGCGCATCGTCTGGACCGGCAGCCGCGAGTTGTTCCGCCTCGGCGTGCTGGCGACGGCGCTGGGCGTGGCCTTCGGCGCCTATTCGCTGTTCGGTGTTTCGTTCGCGCTCGGCGCCTTCTTCGCCGGCATGGTGCTGGCCGAGTCCGAATTCAGCCATCGCGCCGCCGAGGAATCGCTGCCGCTGCGGGACGCTTTTGCCGTGCTGTTCTTTGTCTCGGTCGGCATGCTGTTCGACCCGATGGTGCTGGTACGCGACCCGTGGGGCGTGCTCGCGACCGTATCGATCATCGTCGTCGGCAAATCGGTGGCGGCCCTCGGTATCGTGCGGATGTTCGGCTATTCGAACCGGACCGGCATGACGATTGCCGCAAGCCTTGCGCAGATCGGCGAGTTCTCGTTCATTCTCGCCAGCCTCGGCGTGTTTCTGCAGATTCTGCCGGAGCGGGCGCAAAGCCTGATCCTGGCGGGCGCATTGCTGTCGATCGTGCTCAATCCGCTGCTGTTTCGCTGGCTCGACCGCTACGTGGCGCGTCGGAACGAGGCGGGCGAGGCGCAGGCGGCCTGATCAATGCGACGGGGCCGTGTCCGGCCCCGGTCGGCTTTTCGACCCCTTCGGTTCTTCCGGTTCTTCCGGTTCTTCCAGTTCCAGCTGCGGCGCGGTCTTGCGCAGGTATTCGGTAAAGGCCAGCAGGCCCTGGGTCGGATACTTGTCCTGATGCACGACCAGATGCCACGGCCGCACCAGCCGCGGCAGACCGCGGCGCAGCGCTACCAGCGCGCCGCGCTCCAGCTCGTCGCGCACCACATGCAGAGACAGGCAGCTGACGCCGAAGCCGCTCATCACCGCGCGCTTGATCGCTTCGGCATTGCCGAGTTCGAGCGCAAAGCGTAGCGGGCCGAGCAGCGGGGCCAGCCGCTGTTCGACGATCTCGCGCGTGCCGGAGCCGCGCTCCCGTACCAGCCAGTCCGCCTCGCGCAGCGCGGCCAGATCGCCATCGGCCCGCGCCAGCGGATGGCCGGCGCCCACGACCACCACCATCTCGTCGTCGCACCAGTGCACGCTGGTCAGCTCGCGTTCGTGGCAGGTGCCTTCGATCAGCCCGATATCCGCTTCCAGGCGCAACAGCTGCTGCAACACGTCATGGGTGTTGCCGATGCTGAGGTCCAGGGCGCAGGGTTGGCGTTGGGCCTGTCGGAACCCGGTCAGCAGCGCGGGCAGCAGGTAGCTGCCGATCGTATTGCTGGCCGCGATGCGCAGTTGTACGCCGGCGTCGGCGGCGAAGCGCTCCAGTTCATGCGCCTGGTCCAGCAGCGACAGCGCGCGCGGGAAGAATTGCCGCCCGGTCTCGTTGATGGTGAGCCGTTTGGCAACGCGGTCGAACAGGCGCCGGTCCAGCGCACGCTCCAGATCGGCCAGCGCGGCGCTGACGGCGGACTGCGACATCGCGAGCGCCTCGGCGGCGGCGGTCGTGCTGCCGTGCTGGACCACGGCCACAAACACGGCGAGCTGGCGCAGCGTCAGCCGCAACGGGCGATGTTGCATATCTATATATCCGGTAAGAAATAACGATATTACCTGTTTTACAGATGAAAGGTGGGTCGTTACGCTGGCGTCATTCTTAGCCGCCCGTGTCGCCACCACGCCATGCCGACCACCTCCATTCCTGCCGCCGCCCCCGCCACCGCCATTTCCTGGCGTTATCGACTGCTGACGCTGGCGCCGTTGGGCGCCACCGCCTGGCTCGCACTGGTCCTGTCCGGGCTGCCGGCGCTGTCGCAACTGGGCGTCAGCCCGCTGATGCTGGCCATGTGCGCCGGCATGGTGGCCTGCAACACCTTGCCGCGGCACTGGCTCGCGCCGTTGGCCCCGGGCATGCAGCTGGCCAGACAGACGCTGCTGCGGCTGGGCGTGGCGCTGTACGGTCTGCGGCTGACCTTCGGCTCGATCGAGGCGCTGGGTGTCGGCGGGATGGTGGCGCCGTTGCTGATGCTGGCGGCGACGCTTTGCGTCGGCGTCTGGGTCGGCACCCGGTGGCTCGGCCTGACGCGCCGCGAAGCCGTGGTGGTCAGCGCGGGGAGCGCCGTGTGCGGGGCGGCGGCCGCGATTGCCGTGGCCTCGATTGCGCGCACCGACGACCGGCAGACCGCGGTCGCCGTGGCGACGGTGGTGTTGTTCGGCACCGTCGGCATGCTGCTGTATCCGTATCTGTACGAGCTGGTGACCAATGTCTGGCACTGGCAAGTCGGCGAGCGCGCCTTCGGCATCTATACCGGCGCGACGCTGCACGAGGTGGCCCAGGTCATCGTCGCCGGCAAGGCGGTCGGCGAGACAGCCGGCGACGCTGCCGTGCTGGCCAAGATGGTCCGCGTACTGGCGCTTGGTCCGCTGCTGCTGATCCTGGCGCTGTGGCCGCGCGCCGAAGACCGCGCGCAAGGGGCAAACGCCGGCCGCCGAGGCATCGACTGGGCAAGGATCCGTGCGGCGGTGCCGTGGTTCGCGCTGGGCTTTGTCGCCGTGCTCGCGATCAACTCCTTCGGCATGGTCCCAAGCGAATGGAAGCCGGGTCTGGTCGCGTTCGACAACTGGCTGCTGGCCTGCGCGATGCTGGCGATCGGCCTGCATACGCGGATCGGCGACCTGCTGCGCGCCGGCCGCAGGCCGATGCTGCTGGCCGCGCTGCTGTTCGTGTTTCTGGTTGGTGCCGGTGCGCTGGTGTGCGCCGCGCTCGTCTGAACGAAGCGTGAGGGGGCGGGGGAAGGGATAAGCGGCGGGGCTTGCGGCGTGGCTGGTGCGGCCGACGGGACTCGAACCCGTAAGCCCGGAAAGGCGGCAGATTTTAAGTCTGCTGAGTCTACCAATTTCTCCACGGCCGCACGGCAAGCCCGGTATTGTGGGCGGTCGCCGCCCGGGACGCAAGCGCCGCATGATCGCTCCCGTACCCTTGCCGGCCAGGATGTTACTGGCGGTAACAATGTAGAACTCGCCGTTGCACCTGTGATTGGGCGTAGGCCTAGAATACGGGTATCAAGATCAACCTTGCGAGGAGCAAGATCATGAAACGTTGGTTGCTCGCAGGGCTTGGCGTGCTGGCTGCGATGGCCTCAGGCGCCGCGATGGCCCGCGTCGACGTCGGCGTGGTGATCGGCGTGCCGGGCGTCGTGGTCGGCGGTCCGGCCTACTATCCCCCGCCGCCCGTGGTCGTTGCGCCCGCACCGGTCTATTACGGTCCACCGCCGGTGGTAGTGCGGCCCGGTTACGGCTACTACGGCCCGCCGCCGCGCTATTACGGCCCGCCGCCGGCGCACTACTATGGCCCGCCGCGCTATTACGGTCACCCGGGCCGGCACTATCATGGTGGCCGGCATGGTCACTGGCATGGTGGACATGGACATCGCCATCACCGCCACTGAGTCGGCGAACCGAACGAACAGAATCACAAAGGGCCCTGCGGGGCCCTTTGCTTTTTTGGCACGGCTGTTTTGCCCTGTCATGGTGGCCGGTTCATGGTCACCGAAGTGGTGCCGGCGCTATACTGCCGGCTCATTGTTATCGATTTTCAGGAGAGTGGTATGCAGCAAAAGTCCGTGCTGACTGCGGAAGATGTGAAGAAGGTGATGGCCGCAGCCGAAGCCGAGGCCAAGGCCCATCACTGGGCCGTCTCGATCGCCATCGTCGATGACGGCGGCCATCTGCTGGCCCTGCAGCGGCTCGACGGCGCTGCGCCGATCTCCGCTTATATCGCCACCGAAAAGGCCCGCACCTCGGCGCTGGGGCGCCGCGAATCGAAGATCTACGAAGACATGATCAACAACGGCCGCAACTCGTTCATGACGGCGCCGGTGCTGCAAGGCATGCTGGAGGGCGGCGTGCCCATCACCGTCGGCGACCAGGTGGTCGGCGCCGTGGGCGTGTCGGGCGTGAAGTCCAGCGAGGATGCGCAGATCGGCCGTGCCGGCATTGCGGCGCTGGGCGTCTGATCGAACCTTGGCACCATCGGGCCTGATGGCCCGATTCGCTTCATCGGCCGTCGTCGGTTGCGATGGCCGGGCCCGCTCCGTCCTGGAGCGGGTAGCCCGAGGCCGGGATGCCGCGCGATGCGGCATGCCACGGCGGGCGGCTTACTTCGTCAGAATCAGTTTTCCGTAGCGCGTCTTGCGCAGCGTGTACACCTCGCCGTTATGCAGGATCGGCAGGGTAGTCGCGCCGCGCATCAGGGCTTCCAGCGGCACCGCCTCGGCGGCCTGCGCCGGCGCCGCCTGGGCGGCAGCGTTCGCGCTGCGATTGTCGCGCACCAGCGCTTCCAGGCGGGCCACCGCCGACTTGACCGTCGCCATCGCCGACGGCGCCGCGGCCTCGCGGCGCGCGTCAGGCGCCGGATTCTGGTTCACCACCACGCGGCGCAGCGACAGGCGGCGGCGGGTGACTTCGCGCGGTTGCGTCAGCGGCAAGGCAAGGGTGCTCATCGATGGGGCTCCTGTTCGGGGGATGGTCGGTTTCACGGCGCCAGGGGTGGGGTCGGCTGCCGTCGTGCCGTTCATATTAAATGAGAATCGTTATCATTACAACGACTCTGTCCATGATATCGGGCGGCCGAGGGCAGCGCTGCCAAAAAACGCATTTGGTTTCATTCGAAACAAAAAAGAAAAAGCCCCACCGGAGGGGTGGGGCTTGGGGAAAGCGGCGCGGCACTGCGCGCCGCTGGGGGTCTTATTGTTTCGGCTCCGTGATGAAGCCGATCTTGCCGAGACCGCCGTGCTGGGCGGCGGCCATCACCTCGGCCACGCGCTCGTAGCGCACGTCGCGGTCGGCGCGCAGATGCAGTTCGGGCTGCGGCTGTTGCTGCGCCGCCAGCGCGATATTGTTCTGCAGCGTCGCGTCGTCGATCTCCTGCTGGTTCCAGAACACCTTGCCGGCCGCATCGATCGACAGGTTGATGCTCTGCGGCTTGGGATCGTTGGGCTGATTGGTCGCACGCGGCAGGTCGATCTTGACCGCGTGATTGATCACCGGGATGGTGATGATGAAGATGATCAGCAGCACGAGCATGACGTCGACCAGCGGCGTCATGTTGATCTCGCTCATGACTGCGTCATCGTCATCGTCGAGGGTACCGAATGCCATGATGACTTCCTTTCGGGCGGAGGGCGGTCCGCGTCAGTTCAGTTCTTGACCGCGAGGCGCACCGCGTTGTCGTCCGCGGGGCGCGCGCCGGTCGGGCGCACGCGGGCGCCGGTCACGAAGTAGGCGTGCAGGTCGTGGGCGAAGCGGTTCAGCTTCGAGATCACCGCCTTGTTGCCGCGCGTCAGCGCGTTGTAGCCGAGCACCGCAGGGATCGCCACGGCCAGGCCGAAGGCGGTCATGATCAGCGCTTCGCCGACCGGGCCGGCGACCTTGTCGATGGTCGGCACGCCCGATGCGCCGATACCGATCAGCGCGTGGTAGATGCCCCACACGGTGCCGAACAGGCCGACGAACGGCGCGGTCGAGCCCACCGAGGCGAGGATCGCCAGGCCCGACTGCATGCGCGACACGGCTTCGTCGATCGCGCTCTTGAGCGAACGCGTGAGCCAGTCCGAAATGTCCATCACGTCATGCAGTTGCGGCTGGCTGGCGCGATGGTGCTGGGCGGCTTCCTTGCCGGTCAGCGCCAGCGTGCGGAACGGATTCGATTCGCTGCTGCCGAGCGTTTCCAGCGCATGGTCGAAATCGTCCGAATGCCAGAAGCGCTTTTCCGCGCCCTGCGCCATTTTCTTCAGGCGGACCAGATCCCACGCCTTGGTGAGAATCACGATCCATGACGCCAGCGACATGACGAGCAGAATGATGGCGGTCGCACGCATGACGAAATCGCCTTGCGCCCACAGATGGCTGAGTCCGAGGTCCTGCATGATGGTTCCTGGTAAGTCGTAAATCGTATGGAAGGTTCAGTTCAAATCAGTTCAGCTCGAAAGCGATCGGCTGCTGCGCGGTGACCGCAATCGCCCGACCGTTCTCGACATAAGGCTTGCAGCGCATCCGCTGCACCGCATCGATCGCGGCCTGGTCCAGACGCGACGAACCGCTGGAGCTGACCACCGCCGTCTTGACCACCTTGCCGGTGTCGTCGGTGGTCAGACGCACCACGGTCTTGCCGGTCTCGCCCATTCGCCGCGATTGCGACGGGTAGGTCGGCTGCGGCGGCGTGCACTGGATCTCGCCGATGCCGACGGCGCGCGGACCGGTGGCGACCGGTGCCGGCTCGGGCGGCGGCGGCGGCGCGGGCGGGGCCGGCGGTGCAGGCGGCGCTTCCACGGCGGTCGGCGTCGGCGGCAGCGCCGGTGTCGGTTCGATCCGCGGCTCCGGCTTCGGCTGCGGCTTGGGCTGCGGTGCCGGCTTGGTGACCTTGACCTGCTTGGGCGGCGTTTCCGGCTTCGGCTGCGGCTTGGGCGGCTCCGGCGCCGGCTGTTGCGGTGGCTCCAGCGGAATGATCCGGGCGATGATTTCCGGCGCGATCACCGCTTCGGTCATCTTGCGCGCGAGCCCACTCTGGATCAGATACAGCAGGCCGGCGTGGAACAGCAGAACGGCAAGCGTGATCTTCAGGAAACGTTGATCGAACATGTGAGACAACAAATTTCGGCTAATCGGCGTTGCAGGCGCGGCCTGCCGCCCAACGGCGGCATCGGGTATGCGATTCGGCTGGTCTGCAGCCGTTCCAGCGATCTACAGCGATCTATGGCGATCTATTTACGGCGAAACAGCACCAGCGAAATACCGCAACCAACCAGCAGGCTAATCAGCAGTTCCATGATAAACGCTCCTTCAAAGTCAAAGCCCCGGGGGAGCGCCACTCTCTGGCAGCGTGTCAGCGCGAGAGTATAAACGATAATGATTCCTATTTGTCGGCCTTCTCGCCACATGACCCTGCTGCAGGGCGGGTCAGCCTGCGGCCCGGCTGGCAGGACGCGCTGCGGGGTCGTCCCGACTAACTGCACCCGGCAAAGCGAGCTAGCATACGAAAAAGACCCGGTGAACCGGCAGGCAGCCGGCGCGACAAACGGTAAAAGCAGGCGGGACAGCAGGCGATAGCGGTCAGCAAAAGAGCACGCGGCAGGAACAGCGGCAAAGCAGGCCAAGAACCAAGCGAAAAAACGGCGAAGGAAGCGGCGGCGACGGTCCTCCCGTCGCTCGTCCGGGACGAGGAGCCTTGCCCATGGATTTCACCCGCAGCATCGAAGAGGACCGGCCGGCGCTGTTGCGCGCGGCCCCCGGGGCGGGCGCCACCACGGCGCTCGACTGGATGTGCGCCCAGTTCGCGCTGCGCGTGGTTTGCGCGCTCGGACCGCGTTTCAATCTGCGCAGCAATATCAACGACGTGTTGACGGTCAGCGCGCAGGAGCTGGTCTGGCCCTATGGCGTGGTGATGCGCGTGCAGCGGTTCCTCGCCGCGCGCTGCGCCGACATGCCGGCCTGGCGTGGCGCGGGGCGGCTCAGCCCCGAGGAATTTCTCGAGCGGCACGGCCAGTGGAACAGCGCCTTCGACGAGGGGGCGCTGTTCTATTACCTGGACGAGTACGTCAAGCACCATGCCAAGGACATGTTCACCGTGTTCGAGGTATCGGCCGCCGCGCTGGCCGCGCGCCTCGACGGCGAGCGCGTGCTGCTGGTGCGCAATATCGACATGCTCAGCCACGTGCTGGACCTGCCCGACCACGAGCGCAAGCTGCTGCTGTTCGCCGCGCTGGCCAAGTACAAGCGCGATCTGCGCGCGGTGATGGTCGATTGCAAGGTCGCGCACAGCCAGGAGGCCTTCCAGATCCTGGCCGGGCTGACCGGCGCCACCGCGGCGCAGGTAGCCGCGTCGCTGCGGCCGGGCTCGCGGCTCGAGACGCTGAATCTGATCGAACAGCCGCTGCCCGAGAACAGCGTGACCGATCTCGGCGATCTGATGCGGCTGTCCGATCGGCTGCTGCACGTGCTGCTCGGCAACTACGCCGACGAGGCCGAGATGATGGCGGTGTTCACGCGGCCGGCCGCGCCGCCGACGCTGTCGAGCACCGACTATCCCCATGTGGAGAGCGATGCGCGCTATCTGACCGCGCTGCTGGCCAACGCGACGCGCCAGCATGCCGAGGGCGTCAATGTGCTGATCTACGGGCCGCCGGGCACCGGCAAGACCGAGTTCGCGCGGCTGCTCGCGCGCGAGGCGGGCTGCGAGCTGTACGAGGTCGATTGCCTGGACCGCGACGGCAACAGCCTGTCGGGCAAGGACCGCTATCGTTCGCTGCAGGTCTCGCAGGCCTTTCTGCGCGGCCGTGCCAATACCGCGCTGCTGTTCGACGAGGTCGAGGACGTGTTCCCCGGCTCGGCGCGCGAGCTGATGAGCCTGTTCGGCCAGGAGGACACGCGCGGCTCGGTCAACGGCAAGGCGTGGGTCAACCAGACACTGGAGCGCAATCCCGTGCCGGTGATCTGGATCTCCAACTCGATCCGGCAGATCGATCCGGCCTATCTGCGCCGCTTCCAGTTCCATCTGGAGTTGCGTATTCCGCCGCCGCAGGTGCGTGAGAACATCATCCGCAAGCATCTGGGCGGGCTGGCGGTCAGCGATGCTTTCATCGCGTCGCTGGCGGCGCGCCGCACGCTGACGCCGGCGCAGGTGCAGTCGGCCGCGCGCTTCGTGCAGCTCGCTCAACCGGGTATCGGCGAGCCGGTGGAGACGCTGATCCTGCGCCAGCTCGAACACGCCGATCGCGCGATGGGCTTGCGGCCTGAAGCCGAGACACGACCGGTGGTCACGCACTACCGGCTCGATCGGCTCAATCTGGAAACCCGCTATCGTGTCGAGCGCATCATTCAGGCGCTGCAGGCGCGGCGCCGCGGCACGCTGTGCTTCTACGGTCCGCCGGGTACCGGCAAGACGGCGCTGGCCGAGCATATCGCCGCGGCGCTGGAGCTGCCGCTGATGATCCGGCGCGCCTCGGACCTGATGAGCAAGTACGTCGGCGAAACCGAGCAGCAGATTGCGGCGATGTTCGCGCGCGCAGAGGAGGACGGCGCCGTGCTGCTGCTCGACGAGGCCGACAGCTTCATGCAGAGCCGCCAGCAGGCGGTGCGCAATTACGAGGTGTCCGAGGTCAACGAGATGCTGCAGGGGATGGAGCGTTTCAACGGCATCTTTGTCTGCACCACCAATCTGTTCGACCGGCTCGACGAGGCCGCCTTGCGCCGCTTCTCGTTCAAGATCCGCTTCATGCCGCTGCTGCCGGTGCAGCGCGAATCGATGTTTGTCGACGAGGCGCTCGACGGCGATGCGTCCGCGCTCGACGACGCAATGCGGCGCGAACTGGCTTCGCTCGATGGCCTGACGCCGGGCGACTTCGCCACCGTCAAGCGTCAATGCGCGCTGCTCGGCGAAGCGCTGATGCCCGACGAATTCCTCGCGCAACTGCGCCAGGAGCATGCGGTCAAGCCGGAGGTCAGAGAGCGTCGTCCGCTGGGCTTCGTGCGCTGAGGCGGCAGTGCAGCGGAACGGAAGTCAGGGCGCGATCGGCGCCGGTTCGATGACCACTGTTTCCGCCGCGGCATCGACGTGCAGCAACGCGCGCGCCATCCGGCGCAGATGTTCGGCGTCGCTGGTGGTGCAGTAGCGCGCCACCGCGATGGGATTGGCGTCGGCATCCACGCCGGAGTCGGCATCGGCGGCCAGCCCATGTTCGCCGAGCTTGCGCTGCAACTGCCGCGCGACGGCCACGCCGGTGTCGATCAGCGTCATCCGCTCGCCGATCAGGTCGCGGATCGTCTCGCTCAGAAACGGATAGTGGGTGCAGCCCAGCACCAGCGTATCGGCGCCGGCCCCGAGCATCGGCGCCAGGCAGGCCTGCAGCCGTTCGCGGACCAGCGGCCCGTCGACATCGCCTTGCTCGATACGCGCCACCAGTCCGCCGCCGGGCTGGCAGACGAAGCGGCACTGGTCCTCGAGCGAATGCAGCAGCCGCGCGAACTTGTCGCTGGCCAGCGTATTGGCTGTGGCCAGCACGCCGACCACCTTGCTGCGGCTCGCTGCCACCGCCGGCTTCAATCCCGGTTCCACGCCGACGATCGGCAACGCCAGCCGTTCGCGCAGCGTCTGGATGCCGTGCGCGGTGGCCGTGTTGCAGGCTACCACCAGGGCCTTGCAGCCCTGCGCCGCCAGCCATTCGCAGGCCTGCAGCGTGCGCGCCTGCACGAACGCCTGCGGCTTGTCGCCATAGGGCGCATAGCGCGAGTCGGCCAGATAGAGCAGGGTTTCGTGCGGCAGCAGCGCACGAATCTCGCGCAGCACGGACAGGCCGCCGAGGCCGGAATCGAAGATGCCGATGGGGGAGCGGGACACGGGAGGGAGGGGCT
>NZ_JABTYE010000033.1 GCF_013314895.1 Cupriavidus gilardii
ATGCGCTTTGCCACGCCGCAGGGCTTCAATACCGGCGAGCAGTTCTTCCAGTATCTGAAGGACGCGTTTGACGTGCTCTACGCCGAGGGCGATCCGCAAGGGCTGAACCAGCCGAAGATGCTGTCGATCGGCATGCATTGCCGGCTGCTCGGCCGCCCCGGCCGCTTCCGCGCGCTGCAGCGTTTTCTCGACTACGTGCAGTCGCACGACAAGGTCTGGATCGCGCGCCGCATCGATATCGCGCGGCACTGGATCGAGACGCATCCGTATGCCGGACCCACCCGCCACTCGACGCTGACCGCCGTGCAGGGCGATCTGTCGCTGGCGCTCTGACGGATCGGCACAATGGCGAGATGCCGCCCCGCGCGCGGTGTCGCGGCACGGGGCGCGCTACCGGGATCGATTCACCTCTGTGGCGACGTTTCGGGCCGGTGCCGCCCGCTTTGTGTACGATATGCGGATCGTTCGTCGCCAATCGCGGTGACAAAGTCCACCGCGCATCGTCACAATGTCATCACTTCGCAAGTCGAACGGCGGCAAGACGGCCGCCGCCTCGGCGCCCACGCCGGCCGCGCGCAAGACCGCCGCCGGCAAATCTGTAGTCCGCAAGACGGCGTCCCGCACCGCCTCGTCGCCGGCTGAGGACGCGCAGACCATGACCGCCGAGGCAGTCAACGCTGCGACCGACTCAGCTGCGAATGCAACTGCCAGCGCAGCCGCAAGCGCAACCGAGACCCCGGAAAGCGGCACCGCGGAAGCCTCGGCCACCGAGGCGATCTATCTGAGCCTGCTGTCCGCGATCATGGAACACCGGCTGCTGGCCGGCACCAAGCTGGTCGAGGAACGGCTGTGCGAGGTCACCGGGGCGAGCCGCGCGCGCATCCGCCAGGTCTTCGCGCGCCTGGCGCACGAGAAGCTGGTCACGCTGGTGCCGAACCGTGGCGCCTTCATCGCCAGCCCGACGGTCGAGGAGGCGCATCAGGTCTTCCAGACTCGTCAGGTCATCGAACCCGAACTGGCGGCCACGCTGGCTCGCCACGCCACGCCCGCCAAGGTCCGCAGCCTGCAGCGGCACGTGCAGGAGGAGGACGCGGCGCGCGCACGCGGCGACCGCGCCGCGGTGATCCGGCTATCTGGGGAATTTCACATCCTGTTGGCGGAAATGGCCGGCAACGCCATTCTGGAGAAGGTCATCCGCGAGATGGTCTCGCTGACCTGCCTGATCATCACGCTGTACGACCGGCCGGGCGCGCCGGCCTGCCCCGAGCATGAGCACCGCGACCTGATCGCGGCGATCGAGAAGCGCGACGAGAGCGCGGCTCGCGCGCTGATGCGCGAGCATCTGGAGCATATCGAGGGGTCGCTGGACCTGACCGTGACCGAGGTCGGCGCTCCGGACTTCTACAGCATCTTCAACAAGGGCTGAACCGGGCGTGGCCGGGGCCATTCGGCACAATCGGCACAATCGGCACAATCGGCATAACCGGCACAATCAGGACAGCAGCTGCTTCATGTCCTTGACGATCGGCTCGGTGCCCTGGCCATGGCGGATGAACAGCCGCAGGCGCCCTTCCGGGTCGAACACATAGCTGCCGGCCGAATGGTCGACCGTGTAGTTGCCCGGGGCGCTGCCGGGCACCTTGGCGTAGAACACCTTGAAGTCCTTGGTGAGCTGGCGCAACGCCGCTTCGTCGGCGGGCCGCATGCCGAGGAAGCGCGGATCGAAGGCGGGCACGTACTGGGCCAGCAGTTGCTGCGTGTCGCGCTCCGGATCGACGGTGATGAACAGCACCTGGACGCGATCGGCGTCGGGGCCGAGCTGTTCCATCACGTTCTTCCACTCGACCATCGTGGTCGGGCAGACGTCCGGGCAATGGGTATAGCCGAAGAACATCACCACCGCCTTGCCCTTGAAGTCGGCCAGCGTGCGCTCCTTGCCGGTGTGGTCCATCAGCTTGAAGTCCTTGCCGAATTCGCTGCCGCCGGTCACGTCGATATTCTGGAAGGTCGGCTTCTGCTGGCCGCAGGCGGCCAGTCCCGCCAGCGCGAGCGCCAGCAGCGCGATCCGCAGAAAGCGCGGCAGATTGATCAGGGACGGGAAAGCGGGCGAGGAAAACAAGGCAGTGCGCATGGTGTCGGTTCGGTTATCGGCTTGTCAGCGTGTCGGCATATGGAGCCCGAGGTGGCGCGGCAGGCGCGCTGGCGGCAGCGGCTAGTATCGCCGATCGCGGCGCAGCGGGCCGCCGCCGCGACATCTTGTCGCGGCCATCACGGCCCTCGTGCCATCACGCCATCACGGCTGCGGCACGAACTTGAAGTAGTGGTCGATCAGCAGCGCGGCGAACAGCAGCGACAGATAGAGGATCGAGAAGCGGAAGGTGCGCTGCGCCAGCGCATCCGAGTACTGCCGGTACAGTTTCCACGCATAGGCCAGGAAGATGCCGCCCAGCACCAGCGCCGCCACCAGATAGATGTAGCCGCTCATGCCATAGACGAAGGGCAGCAGCGTGGCCGCGATCATCACCAGCGTGTACAGCAGGATGTGCAGCAGCGTGAAGCGCTCGCCGTGCGTGATCGGCAGCATCGGCAGGCCCGACTTCGCATAGTCGGCACGGCGGTACAGCGCCAGCGCCCAGAAATGCGGCGGCGTCCAGGTGAAGATGATCAGCACCAGGAACCAGGCCTCGGCCGGCACGTCGCCGGCCACGGCGGCCCAGCCCAATGCGGGCGGCATCGCGCCCGACAGGCCGCCGATCACGATGTTCTGCGGCGTGGCGGGCTTGAGCAGGATCGTGTAGACCACCGCGTAGCCGACGAAGGTGGCGAACGTCAGCCACATCGTCAGATCGTTGGTGAACGCGTGCAGCAGCCACATGCCGGCGCCGCCCAGCACCAGCGAGAACACCAGGATCTGGCTGGTGCCGATCTCTCCGGTCGCCGACGGCCGCCACGCGGTGCGGCGCATCAGCGCGTCGACCTTCTGTTCGACCAGGCAGTTGATCGCGAACGCGCCGGCGGCCAGCAGCCAGATGCCGGCGGCGCCGCCGATCAGCACTCGCCACGGCACCATGCCGGGCGTGGCCAGGAACATGCCGATGATGGCGCAGAAGACCGCCAGTTGCGTCACGCGCGGCTTGGTCAGCGCGGCGTACTGGCGGGCGAGGTGGCGCAGCCGGCTGGGCGGTTGCTGGGTCTGGGTAGCGGTGGTGGCCACGGAAGTCTTGTCTTTCATGAGGCGCGCGCGGTGTCGGCCGGGCGATTTGCGCCGGCGGCATCGGGAGCCGGGGCAGCATCGGCAACCCGGTCGGCAGCGGCGGTGCGATCGAATGAACCGGGGGCCGCGGCAGTGGCGGCACGGGTCGCAAGCCCAATATTGTAATTGAGCCTGACCAACAGCATCAGCAGCACCGCCGCGCCGCCATTGTGGGCGACTGCCGGCAAAAGCGGCCAATCAAGCACGATATTCGACAAACCGGTCGCCAACTGCAACACCAGCACCGCCAGCAGCCAATGAGAAGCGCGCGCCAGCGGCGCGAAATGGCGGGTGCGCAACGCGAACCAGGCGAGATAGCCCAGCACCACCACGGCAAACCCCCGGTGCACCCAATGGATCGCCACCAGCGCCGAATGCGGGATGTAGTCGCCATCGGCCGTCATGCCCAGCGGGCGCCACAGCGTGAAGCCATGGCGGAAGTCCATCTCGGGGATCCATTGCCCGTTGCACAGCGGGAAATCGGTGCAGGCTAGCACCGCGTAATTGGTGCTGACCCAGCCGCCGAGGAAGATCTGGATCACCAGCAGCGCCAGCGCGATCCGTCCCGGCCAGCGCAAGCGGACGGCCGACGGCGCGATCGCGCGCGGCGGGTCGCTGCGCGAACCCAGCCAGATCAGCGCGGCCAGCAGCGCCATGCCGAGCAGCAAATGGGTCACGACAATGATCGGCTGCAGCTTCATCGTGACCGTGAAGGCGCCGAACGCGCCCTGCACGCAGACCAGCAGCAGCACGCCGGTGGCGAACCACGGCGATTGCTTCAGTTCGCGACGCTTGCTCCAGGCCAGCACCACCAGCGCGATGATCAGCACGCCGACCGCCATCGCAAAGTACCGGTGCAGCATCTCGATCCAGGCCTTTGCCCACGTCACCGGCCCGCTGGGCAGCGCGGTCTCGGCCGCGCGGATATGCTCGACCGCCGCATAGGGGTTCGAATGGCCGTAGCACCCGGGCCAGTCCGGGCAGCCCAGGCCCGAGTCGGTCAGCCGCGTGAAGCTGCCGAACATGATCAGGTCCAGCGTCAGGAAGGCGGTGATCCAGACCAGCTTGCGGTATTTGTCGCGGCTGCCGCGGGCCAGCACATAGCTGAGCGGCAGCAGGGCCAGCAGCAGGCCGATCAGGGCGAGTTGAGTCAGCATGGGCCCTCCATCAGCCGATGCGGTTGTACTTGAGCAGGCGGCTGAGGTCCGAATGCACCTTTTTCGGGTCCGGGTCCTTGGGGAACCGCATCATCAGATTGCCCAGCGGATCGACCAGGTACAGCGTGGCCTCGGCCGGCTGTCCCTCGGCGGGCGGCAGCCAGCCGCGGATCTGCTCGCGGTTCATGCGCAGGAAGCGCACGCCGGCATAGGGCTCGTTGTAGGCGGCGCTCAGGCGCGGATCGATCGGGCCATCGTCGCCGATCAGCCAGACCGGCACGATGCGCTCGCGCTCCTTGCCCTGTCCGGCCCGGATCTGGCGAATCGTGAACAGCTTCTTCGCACAGGCCTCGTCGCAAGCGGCGCTGTCGGTCGACACCAGCAGCCATTTGCCCTTGAAGTCCTGCAGGGGCACCGCCTGGCCGCGCTCGTCCGTCACGCGCACGGCCGGCGCCGGGCGCTGCGGTTCGATCAGCGTGCCGTAGTTGGTCTGCCCGCCGGCCGGCCGGAACACGTAGTACGTCAGATACGAGGCGATGACCGGCGAGGCGCAGACCAGCAGCAGCAACAGCATCTGGATCCGTCCGCGGCGCGTGCGGGCATCGATGCGCGGATCGCTGCGGGAGTCTTGCGGCGCGGCCGGCTTGGCCGTGGCGGGATCGGAAGGCATGGATAGTCGTCGGAGTGATTAATCGTCGTGGCTGGCACCGCCCGCGGGCGCCGTGGCCGTGGCCCGGCCTTCATCCGCCGGTGTGGCGCGGCGGCGGGCACGCCGCCAGGTCAGCACTACCAGCAATACAAGCGTCAGCGCGGCCAGACCATACCACTGAAACGCATAGCCGTAGTGGCGCTCGACGCCGAGGTCAGCGCTCGCCCAGTCGCGCGCCAGGCCATCGCCGCTGTCGCTGCGCTGCTGCAGCACGAACGGCTGCAGGGGCGTACCCAGTTCGGCGGCGAAGGCGTCGAGATCCAGGTTCTGCCGGATGCGCTCGCCGCGCTGGGAGTCGGGAGCGCCCAGTTGATAGACCTTCGGCACGTCGGCCAGTGCCACCCCCTGTACGGTCACGGTGCCCGCGGGTGTCGGAAATGGAGCAATGCGGGTTCGGTCCTGCGCATCGCGCGGCAGCCAGCCGCGCAGCACCAGCACGGCGCGGGGGCGTTCCATGGCGGTGGCGGTGGCGGTGGCGGGGGCGGCGCCTGTGCCGGTCGGGCCGGCGCTCCCGGCATTTTCGGGCAGCAGCGGCGTCAGCACCAGAAAGCCGGAGCGGCTGTCCTGCCCGTTGCCGTGCGGTCGATTTTCCAGCAGCACGGTGTGGGCCGGATCGAATCGGCCGCGCACGACCACGTTGCGCGAGACCAGTTCGGCCGCGGGCAGCGGGGGCAGCGCCGTGCCGACCTGCAGCGGCGGGGCATCGGCCAGCGCCCGCAAGCGCTCGGCGCGCGCGATCTTGTCGTGGGCGCGGCCAAGCTGCCAGTTGCCCAGCGCACAGGTCACCGCGATGACCACCAGAGCGGCCACCGTGGGCACCGGGCTGAGCGCGCGCAGCAGTTTCATCGCGGGAACCGCCCCGGAGACGCGGTGCGATAATGGCGCACCATTGCCCCGACCGCCGCCATGCGCATCGTCATCGTCATTGCCTTCATCCTGATCGTCTCCAGCCTGGCTTCCGCCCTGTTCTTCATGATGCGCGACCGTGGCAAGTCGAGCGCGCATATGGTCCGCTCGCTGACGGTACGAGTCGGCCTGTCGATCGCGCTGTTCCTGTTCATCCTGTTCTCTTACTGGATGGGATGGATCGAAAGCACGGGCATCCGCACGGGACCGTAGCGCCCGGCGCCCGCGCGCCAACGGACAGCCGGCCAAAAGCAAGCGCCGCAGGGAGTGGACTCCTGCGGCGCTTGCTTTTTGTGCTGGCAGGGAACGCACGGCAATCCCGCATTCTAAAGGATCGCCGCCACGGGCCTCCCCCCGCATCCGTGTCGCCGCGATCACCGGCATTTCGGTACATAACTGAAACGCGATTTGTAAATCATGCGAATGGAACGCCTGCCATTGCGTCATTCGCCAATTTTGATTCAGATCAAAGAAACTTTTCGTTCCGTTTTTACCGATCGATATGGCATGTTAATGTGGCTCGAACGCGAATTTGCAATTTCGCGTTCGCCCACTAATATCAAAAGCCGCCCCATAAATCGCCTCGTCGGTGCGCGTGCGCATGCACGTGCGGGATGGCTGTTGCCGCCGTTTTCCGCATCGCCGACACGCGAGCACGATCGGAGCCGTCATGAGCCATTTTCTCGACCGCTTGCGTTACTTTTCGACGGAGCGCATCGCATTCTCCAATGGTCACGGTGCCGTCACCGACGAAGACAGAAAATGGGAGGACGGTTATCGCCAGCGCTGGCAGCATGACAAAATCGTGCGCTCCACGCATGGCGTCAATTGCACCGGTTCCTGTTCCTGGAAAATCTATGTCAAAGGCGGCATCGTGACATGGGAAACCCAGCAGACCGACTATCCGCGTACCCGTCCCGATCTCCCCAATCACGAACCGCGCGGCTGCTCGCGCGGCGCTTCCTATTCCTGGTATCTCTACAGCGCCAACCGGCTCAAATATCCGCTGGTGCGCAGCGCATTGGTCAAGCTGTGGCGCGAGCGGCGCCAGTCGATGGGGCCGGTCGAGGCCTGGGCCTCGATCGTCGACGACGAGCAGGCGCGGCGCGGCTACCAGTCGCGCCGAGGGCTGGGCGGCTTCGTCCGCTCGAGCTGGGACGAGGTCAACGAGATCGTCGCCGCCGCGAACGTCCATACCATCGCCCGGCACGGCCCGGACCGCGTGGTCGGCTTCTCGCCGATTCCGGCGATGTCGATGGTGTCGTACGCCGCCGGCGCGCGCTATCTGTCGCTGCTGGGCGGCGTCTGCCTGAGCTTCTACGACTGGTATTGCGATCTGCCGCCGGCCTCGCCGCAGACCTGGGGCGAACAGACCGACGTGCCCGAATCGGCCGACTGGTACAACTCGACCTTCATCGTGATGTGGGGCTCGAACGTGCCGCAGACCCGCACGCCCGATGCGCATTTCATGACCGAGGTCCGCTATCGCGGCACCAAGGTGGTATCGATCTTTCCCGATTATTCGGAAGGCGCGAAGTTCGGCGACATCTGGCTGCATCCGAAACAAGGCACCGACGCGGCCCTGGCGCTGGCGATGGGCCACGTGGTGCTGAAGGAATTCCATCTGGCGGCCGGCCGCAGCGATTACTTCCTCGATTACTGCCGCCGCTATACCGACATGCCCTGCCTGGTCCGGCTGGTGCCGCATGTCGACGGCTATGTGCCCGAGCGGCTGGTGCGTGCCGCCGATTTCGACGACGCGCTCGGGCAGAGCAATCGGCCCGAGTGGAAGACCGTGATGATCGACGAGACCTCCGATCGCATCGTGGTCCCGCTCGGCTCGGCCGGTTTCCGCTGGGGTCAGCGGCAGGACGGCAGGCCCGGAGAAGACGCCGGCAAGTGGAATCTGCGCATGGAAAGCGCCGACGGCACGCCGATCGTGCCGCGTCTGTCGCTGGCGCAGGCGCACGACGAGATCGTCGACGTGCAGTTTCCCTATTTCGGCAACGTCCCGCATCCGCACTTTCCGAATACCGGCCATGCCTCGGTGCTGTCGCGCCGGATCGGCGCGCGCCGCATTGCCACGCGCAACGGCGACATGCTGGTCGCGACGGTCTACGACCTGTTCATCGCCAACTACGGGCTGGACCAGGGGCTGGGCGGCCGCGACATCGCGGCCTCGTACGACGACGACGTGCCGTACACGCCGGCATGGCAGGAGGCGATCACCGGCGTCAAACGCGCTGACGTGATCGCGGTGGCGCGGCAGTTCGCCGAGAATGCGCACAAGACCGAAGGCAGGTCGATGGTGATTCTCGGCGCGGGGCTGAACCACTGGTTCCACATGGACATGTCGTACCGCGCCATCATCAATCTGCTGATCATGTGCGGCTGCGTCGGCAAGTCGGGCGGCGGCTGGTCGCACTATGTCGGCCAGGAAAAGCTGCGCCCGCAGACCGGCTGGACGCCGCTCACGTTCGGCCTGGACTGGTACCGCCCGCCCCGGCAGATGAACGCGACCTCGTTCTTCTACGCCCATACCGACCAGTGGCGCTACGACCCGATGGACCCCGGTGCACTGCTGTCGCCGCTGGCCGACAAGTCGCAATTCCATGGCGCGCCGATCGACTACAACGTGCGCGCCGAACGGATGGGATGGCTGCCGTCCGCGCCGCAGCTGCTGCAGAACCCGCTGGAGCTGGGCCGCAAGCTGGGCAGTCAGCTCGCCGATCCGGCCGCGGCCGGCCGCGTGATCGCCGACGGCCTGCAGTCCGGCGCGCTGCGCATGGCCTGCGAGGACCCCGACGATCCGCGAGCCTTTCCGCGCAATCTGTTCGTCTGGCGCTCGAACCTGCTGGGCTCGTCGGGCAAGGGACACGAATACTTCCTCAAGCATCTGCTGGGCACCACGCATGGCGTGCAGGGAGAGCAGATCGGCGAGGGCCGTCATGGCGAGGTGCCACGCCCCGAAGAGGTGGCCTGGCACGAGCGCGCGCCCGAGGGCAAGCTGGACCTGCTGGTGACGCTGGACTTTCGCATGTCGACCACCTGCATGTACTCCGACGTCGTGCTGCCAACGGCGACGTGGTACGAGAAGGACGACATGAACACCTCCGACATGCACCCGTTCATCCATCCGCTGTCGGCGGCGGTCGATCCGGCCTGGCAGTCGAAGAGCGACTGGGACATCTTCAAGGGCATCGCGAAGCGTTTCTCCGAACTCGCGGAGGGCCATCTCGGCGTCGAGCGCGACGTGGTGCTGTCGCCGATCGGCAAGGACACACCGGCCGAGCTGGCCCAGCCCTTCGACGTCCGCGACTGGAAGCGCGGCGAATGCGAGCCGCAGCCCGGCCGCACGATGCCGTCGGTGACCGTGGTCGAGCGCAACTACCCCGCCACCTATCGCCGCTTCACCTCGCTGGGACCGCTGATGGACAAGCTGGGCAACGGCGGCAAGGGCATCGGCTGGAATACCGAGGACGAGGTCCGGTGGCTGGGCGAGCTGAACCAGCGCACGCGGGATGGGGACGATGTCGACAGCGTGGGCCCGAGGCCGCGCATCGATTCGGCGATCGACGCGGCCGAGGTGATTCTGTCGCTGGCGCCCGAGACCAATGGCGCGGTCGCGGTCAAGGCATGGCAGGCGCTGTCCGCGCTGACCGGCACCGACCACACGCATCTGGCGCAGGCGCGCGCGGACGAACGCATTCGCTTCCGCGACATCCAGGCACAGCCGCGCAAGATCATCTCGTCGCCGACCTGGAGCGGCATCGAATCCGAACACGTGTCGTACAACGCGGGCTACACCAACGTGCACGAGCTGATTCCCTGGCGCACGCTGACCGGGCGTCAGCAGCTGTACCAGGACCACGCGTGGATGCGCGCGTTCGGCGAGTCGCTGTGCGTCTACAAGCCGCCGATCGACACCGGCAGCTACGCGGGCATGGTCGGCACGCGCTCGAACGGCAATCCCGAGATCGTGCTGAACTTCATCACGCCGCACCAGAAGTGGGGCATCCACAGTACCTACACCGACAACCTGCTGATGCTGACGCTGTCGCGCGGCGGACCGATCGTGTGGATCGCCGAGGACGACGCGAAGCAGGTCGGCATCGTCGATAACGACTGGATCGAGTGCTACAACGCCAACGGCGCGCTGTGCGCGCGCGCCGTGGTCAGCCAGCGCGTGCCGCGCGGCATGGTGATGATGTACCACGCCCAGGAGAAGATCGTGAACACGCCGGGGTCCGAGATCACCGGCGGGCGCGGCGGCATCCACAACTCGGTCACGCGGGTCTCGCTCAAACCGACCCACATGATCGGCGGCTACGCGCAGCTGTCGTACGGCTTCAACTACTACGGCACGGTCGGCGCCAATCGCGACGAATTCCTGATCGTGCGCAAGATGCGGCGCGTCGACTGGCTCGACGATGCGCAGCCCGATCCGGTCAACCCGGCCACCGAACACAAGCTCCGCGAGGGAGAGGCCCGATGAAAGTGCGCGCCCAGATCGCCATGGTGATGAACCTGGACAAATGCATCGGCTGCCATACCTGTTCGGTGACCTGCAAGAACGTCTGGACCAGCCGCGAGGGCATGGAGTACGCCTGGTTCAACAACGTCGAGACCAAGCCCGGCATCGGCTACCCGAAGGACTGGGAGAACCAGCAGCGCTGGCGCGGCGGCTGGACCCGCAAGGCCGACGGCCGGCTGGAGCCGCGCCTGGGCAGCAAATGGCGGATCCTGGCGCAGATCTTCGCCAATCCGCGCCTGCCCGAGATCGACGACTACTACGAGCCGTTCACCTTCGACTACGCGCATCTGCAGGAGGCCGGCGACAGCCGCGCGATGCCGGTGGCGCGGCCGCGCTCGCTGATCAGCGGCGAGCGGCTCGAGAAGATCGAATGGGGCCCCAACTGGGAAGAGATCCTCGGCGGCGAATTCGCGAAGCGCTCGCAGGACTACAACTTCGAACAGGTGCAGAAGGACATCTACGGGCAGTTCGAGAACACCTTCATGATGTATCTGCCGCGCCTGTGCGAGCACTGCCTGAATCCCGCCTGCGTGGCCGCGTGTCCGTCGGGCTCGATCTACAAGCGCGAGGAAGACGGCATCGTGCTGGTCGACCAGGACAAATGCCGCGGCTGGCGCATGTGCGTGTCGGGCTGCCCCTACAAGAAGATCTATTTCAACTGGCATAGCGGCAAGGCGGAGAAATGCATCTTCTGCTATCCGCGCATCGAGGCCGGCGAACCGACCGTCTGCTCCGAGACCTGCGTCGGCCGCATCCGCTATCTGGGCGTGCTGCTGTACGACGCGGACCGCATCGAACTGGCGGCCAGCGTCGAGTCCGAGCAGGACCTGTACGAGGCACAGCTGTCGCTGTTCCTCGACCCCAACGATCCCGAGGTGGCGGCGCAGGCCGAGCGCGACGGCGTGCCGGCCAGCTGGATCGAGGGCGCGCGCCGGTCGCCGGTCTACAAGATGGCGATCGACTGGAAGATCGCCTTTCCGCTGCATCCGGAGTACCGCACGCTGCCGATGGTCTGGTACGTGCCGCCGCTATCGCCGATCAACGCCGCGGCCAACAGCGGCGACCTCGGCATCAACGGCTATCTGCCCGACGTCGGCGCGCTGCGCATTCCGCTGCGCTACCTGGCCAATCTGCTGACAGCGGGCGACGAGGCGCCGGTCAAGCTGGCGCTGGAGCGGCTGCTGGCGATGCGCGCCTATATGCGTGCGCGGCATGTCGACGGCATCGACGCGCGCGGCGTGCTGGCGCAGGCGGGGCTGAACGTCGCGCAGGTCGAGGACATGTACCGCTACCTGGCGATCGCGAACTACGAAGACCGCTTCGTCATCCCGACCTCGCACCGCGAATACGCCGAGGATGCCTTCGACCTGCGCTCCTCGTGCGGTTTCTCGTTCGGCAACGGCTGCTCGGATGGACGCTCGGAGACCGGCCTGTTCAGCACCAGGAAGGGCAATCGCAAGATCCCGATCCGCCAGGAGTTCTGACATGTTCGCCGACGTCTTCTCGCGTAACGCCGACCCATCGCCGGCGACTTTCTCGCTGTTGTCGGCGCTGCTCGACTATCCCGAGCCCGCGCTGCTCGACGCGGTGCTCGAGGCCCGCCGGCGCGTGGGCGGCGACCGCTCGCTGCCGCGCGACAGCCGCGCCGACATCGCACGCTTTCTCGACTATCTGGCCGCGCGCGACGCCCTGACGCTGCAGGAGAACTATGTCGCGCTGTTCGATCGCGGCCGCGCGACCTCGCTGCATCTGTTCGAACACGTGCATGGCGAATCGCGCGATCGCGGACAGGCGATGGTCGATCTGCTGCAGATGTACGAGCGCAACGGCCTGCGGCTGCAGCCCGGGCATCTGCCCGACTACCTGCCGGTCTTCCTCGAACACCTGTCGCGGCTGCCGGGGCCCGATGCGCTGGCGCTGCTGGCGGAGACCGGCGAGATCCTGCAGTCGATCGCGAGCCAGCTGGCGCAGCGGCGCAGCCACTACGCGCTGCTGCTCGGCACGCTGCTGCGGATGATCGGCGAGCGAGCGCCGGCTGTCACGCTGCCCGACCTCGCGGCGGCGGACGCGGACGACGCCGCGCGCGTGCCGAGTGCGGCCGACTATCGCGAACTCGACGCGGCCTACGCCGACGAGCCGGTCCGCTTTGTCGGCGCCGGTCAGCCCGCGGCAGAGCCGGTCCGCTTCTACGACAAGCGGCCCACGCGCTGATATCGAATACGAATACCGAGCACCGAGCACCGAGTACCGAATACCCGCATATCCGATTCGAACGGAGGGCCGCCATGACGCACTACCTGCATACGTTCCTGTTTGGCATCTACCCCTATATCTGCCTGGTGGTGCTGCTGCTCGGCAGCCTGATCCGCTTCGACCGCGAGCAGTACACGTGGAAGAGCGACACCTCGCAGCTGCTGCGGCATCGCTCGCTGCAGATCGGCAGCAATCTGTTCCACTGGGGCATCCTGGTGGTCGTGATCGGCCATTTCGTCGGCTTTCTTGCGCCGCACTGGCTGGTGTCGCCGTTCCTGTCGGCGTCGGGCCATCAGCTGCTCGCCATGGTCGGCGGCGGCGCGGCCGGCGTGGTCGCGATCATTGGCCTGTCGATCCTGATCTGGCGGCGCCTGTTCGATGCGCGGATCCGCCGCAACAGCCGCGTCTCGGACATCGTGATCGTGCTGATGCTGTGGGTGCAGCTGGCCCTGGGGCTGTGGACCGTGGTGCTCTCGATGCGGCATATGGACGGCGTGCTGTTCGAATCGCTGACCAGCTACGTCAAGGGCATCGTGACTTTCCAGCCCGCCGCCGCCGACATGCTGCGCGGCGTGCCGCTGACCTACCAGCTGCATATCCTGCTCGGCTTCACGCTGTTCCTGGTGTCGCCGTTCACGCGGATGATCCATATCTGGAGCGGCATGGGCACGGTCGCCTATCTGGTGCGGCCGTTCCAGCTGGTGCGCAAGCGCTGACCCTGCGGTGATGGAGACATCGTGATGAACGAACCCACCATGGCGGCCATCGCCCCGGCCAGCGTCAATGGCGTTGCGATCGGCGCCGACGCGATCCACGCGGAGAGCCTGCTTTACCCCGAAGACCCTGACGCGATCGCCAGCGCCCGGCGCGCGCTGGCGATCCGCGAACTGCTGCGGCAACGCGCGGCGGCGCTGGGCATTGTCGGTGCCGGGGCGGAACTCGACGACGCCGCGGTCGACGATCTGATTGCGCGCGAGGTCAGCGTGCCCGCGCCGACGGAAGCGGATTGCCGGCGCTATTACGACGGCCATCCGGCGCGCTTCCGGCGCAACGAGATCGTCTACGCGAGCCATATCCTGTTTGCGGTGACCGGCGGCGGTGCGCTGGCCCCGGTCCGGCACCAGGCCGAGCAGACGCTGCGGCGGCTGCTGGCGCAGCCCGAGGTCTTCGAAGCGACCGCGCGCGAGATGTCGAACTGCCCGTCGGCCGGCGTCGGTGGCAGCCTCGGTCAGCTGCTGCGCGGCGACAGCGTGCCGGAGTTCGAGCAGGCGCTGTTCGACAGCCAGGCGCTGGGCGTACTGCCGGGGCTGGTCAAGACGCGCTTCGGCTTCCATATCGTGCGGGTCGAGCGCCGCGTGCCCGGCGAGACGGTGCCGTTCGACGAGGCCCGGGCCGGGATCGCGCGCTTTCTCGGCGAGCGCGTGCGGCACAAGGCAATCCAGCAATACATCGCGATCCTGGCCGCGCAGGCCAGCATCGTCGGCGTGGAGCTGGGCGAGACCAACGGCCCGCTGGTGCAGTAGCGCGGCGGCAGAACATCGATCCTGATGCTCCCCGAGGAGAACGACATGAGTTCGACGGCGAACGTGGCGGCGGTCGGCAACGGCACCAGGGTGTCGGCGCAGGCATGGTCGGTGCTGATCGCCAGCACGCTGGCCTTCATGGTCTGCTTCGTGGTCTGGATGATGTTCGGTGTCATCGGCGTGCCGCTGCGCGACGAGCTGGGCCTGAACAGCACGCAGTTCGGCCTGCTGACGTCGACGCCGGTGCTGACCGGCGCGCTGATGCGGCTGCCGCTGGGCGCGTGGACCGACCGCTTCGGCGGCCGCATGGTGATGACGGTGCTGCTGGCGGTCTGCGCGCTGCCGGTGTTCGCGGTCAGCTATGCCACCGCGCTGTGGCAGTTCCTGCTGATCGGGCTGTTCCTCGGCTGCGTCGGGGCGTCGTTCGCGGTGGGCACGCCCTATGTGGCGCGCTTCTTCCCGGCCGAGAAGCGCGGCTTCGCGATGGGCTTCTTCGGCGCCGGCACGGTCGGCGCGGCGGTGAACCTGTTCGTCACGCCGGCGCTGCAGCAGGCCTACGGCTGGCGCGCCGTGCCGCGCGTCTATGCGGTGGCGCTGCTGGTCACCGCGGGGCTGTTCTGGCTGGCCTCGGCACGCGATCCGGGCGCGGGCAAGCAGAGCGGCTCGTGGACCGAATCGTTCAAGGTGCTGCGCGATCCCCGGGTCTGGCGGCTGTGCCAGTACTACTCGATCACCTTCGGCGGCTTCACCGCGCTGTCGCTGTGGATCCCGCAGTATCTGCAGGGGCAGTACGGCATGACGCTGGTGGCGGCGGCCGCGTTCGCCGCCGGGTTCTCGCTGCCGGGTTCGGTGCTGCGCGCGGTCGGCGGCCTGCTGGCCGACCGGCTCGGCGCGCACAGCGTGACGTGGTGGGGGCTGTGGGTGGCGTGGATCTGCCTGTTCCTGCTGTCCTATCCGCCCACCGACTTCACGATCCACACCATCGACGGTCCGCTGACCATCGCGCTGCACACGCCGATGGCGGCCTTCGTCGTGCTGACCTTCGTGCTCGGCGCGGTGTTCGCGTTCGGCATGGCGTCGACGTTCAAGTATGTCGCGGACGATTTCGCCGGGAATATGGGCGTGGTCACCGGCATCGTGGGTCTGGCCGGCGGCGTCGGCGGCTTCCTGCTGCCGATTCTGTTCGGCGCGCTGCTGGACCTCACGCGGGTGCGGTCGAGCTGCTTCATGCTGCTCTACGGCATCGTCTGGGTGTCGCTGATCCTGATCTATTTCGCCGAGGTGCGGCGTACGCCGGTGATGGGCGGCGGCGGCGTTGCGCGGGCCGGTGCGGCCTGAAGCAAAGTCGGAATCCCGGCCAATAAAAAAGGGGAGCGCGATGCGCCCCCCTTTTTTGCTCCTTCGAACTGGTGTCCGCTTACAGCCAGTACACCACGACGTACAGGAACAGCCAGACCACGTCGACGAAGTGCCAGTACCAGGCGGCGCCTTCGAAGGCGAAATGATGGTCCGGCGTGAAATGGCCCTTCAGCACGCGGATCAGCACCACCGTCAGCATGATGGCGCCCATCGTCACGTGGAAGCCGTGGAAGCCGGTCAGCAGGAAGAAGGTCGAACCGTAGATGCCCGAGGTCAGCTTCAGGTTCAGGTCCGCGTAGGCGTGCATGTATTCATAGACCTGGAAGCCCATGAAGACCGCGCCCAGCAGGATCGTCAGCACCAGGCCCTGCACCACCTGGCTGCGCTTGCCGGCCAGCAGCGCGTGGTGAGCCCAGGTCAGCGTGACGCCCGACATCAGCAGCAGCGCCGTGTTGATGGTCGGGATCGGCCACGGGCCCATCGCCTCGTACGGCTCGACCGTGCCGGCCGGACCGGCGTTCGGCCACACCGCGGCGAAATCGGGCCACAGGATCTTGTTGTTCAGGTCGCCCAGCCACGGCATCGTGTAGACGCGGGCGTAGAACAGCGCGCCGAAGAAGGCGCCGAAGAACATCACCTCGGAGAAGATGAACCAGCCCATCGACCACCGGTACGAGACGTCGATGCGGCGGCCGTACATGCCCCCTTCCGACTCGCCGATCGCGTCGCCGAACCAGCTCTTGAGCACGAACAGGAACCACAGGATGCCCAGCACGCAGACATAGGGCGCCCACGGCTGGCCGTTGACCCAGCCTGCCGCCCCGGCGGCGGTCAGCAGCAGCCCGAGGCTCGCCGTGATCGGATGGCGCGACGGGCCCGGTACGAAGTAGTACGGAGCGTTTGCGCGATTCGCACTCATTCTGTTTTCTCCAGCTCAGATCTCTGATTCATCGTTATACGCCGGCTGCCCGAGGGCGGACGACGCTCTGTCTTCTGTTGCCTGTTCCGGCCGGCCCGCCTGCTCGCTGACCGCCCGCCTATCCGCCGACCACCAGACGGACGATGCCGATCAGCACCACCACCAGGATCACGGCGCCCAGCACACCGGCGACGATCACATGGATCGGGTTCAGGTTCGCCATGTCGCGATCGTGTTCCTCACCCTTGCGCAGGCCGATGAACGACCAGAACACCGCGCGCAGCGTCTGCCAGAACGACATCTTGCGTTTGACCGCGTCCTTCAGCTCGTCCATGGCAGCCCCTCCTCTACTGCGTTCAGCTGCCGGCGCTGGCCGGCGGCTGGTCGAGATGGCCCTGCGGCGCAGGCGCCAGCGGGGTGCCGATCTCGAAGAATGTGTACGACAAGGTGATATTCTCGACGTCCTTGGGCAAGTCGGGGTCGATCACGAACACCACCGGCATCTCGCGCGATTCCTTCGCCTTCAGCGTCTGCTGCTGGAAGCAGAAGCACTCGAGCTTCTTGAAATACTGGGTGGCCTGTTTCGGCGCGTAGCTCGGAATCGCCTGCGCCGAGATATCGCGGCTCTGCCCGTTGGCGACCTCGTAGACGATGGTCGCCATCTCGCCCGGATGGACCTGCATGCTGGTCTTGACCGGACGGAACGCGAACGGGCCGCGCGCGTTGGAATCGAACTCCACCGTGATCGTGCGGCTGGTGTCGACCTGCGTGTTCTGGCTCACCTTGCCTGCGCTGGCGCCGTAGAGCTCGCGCGTGGTGACGACATTGATGCCGGTGATCTCGCAGATCTTCTTGTACAGCGGCACCAGCGCATAGCCGAAGGCGAACATCACGGCGACGATCACCAGCAGCCGCAGCATCATGCCGCGGTTGTAGCGCTTGTCCTCGACGTCGCCGGTCGGAACCGGCTGCTTCGTGCTCATCTCGATACCTTGCAGCGGGGCCTAGCCTGGTCAGCCAACTCAGCCGAGCCAGGTCATCTTGGCGAAGAAACCCAAAAAGAAGACCAGCACGATCGACAGCAGGATCAGGCCGAGACGGCGATTGGCGGCCTTGCGATCGGTCGGCGATGGGCTTTTGTTTGGATGCTGCATCGAATTCTCGAATAGGGAGCGGCCGCGGTGGCCGCCGTGGCCGGTGCGGCGGGCGGGGCGCGCCTCTTGCCGCCCCGTATGCCCGCCACCCGCCTTGCCAAATGCCGTTACCGGACCTGCGGCGGCACCTCGAAGGTGTGGAACGGCGCCGGCGACGGCACGGTCCACTCCAGGCCCTCGGCGCCCTCCCACGGCTTGTCGGCCGCAACTTCGCCCCCGCGGTACGACGGCAGCACCACGAAGAAGAAGAAATACACCTGCATCAGGCCGAAGCCCAGCGCGCCCAGCGACGAGATCGCGTTGAAGTCCGCGAACTGGATCGCGTAGTCCGCATAGCGGCGCGGCATGCCAGCCAGCCCGAGGAAGTGCATCGGGAAGAAGGCGATGTTGAAGAAGATGATCGAACCCCAGAAGTGGATCTTGCCGCGGGTCTCGTTGTACATGAACCCGCTCCACTTCGGACCCCAGTAGTAGAAGCCCGCGAACAGCGCGAACAGCGAGCCGGCCACCAGCACATAGTGGAAGTGCGCCACGATGAAGTAGGTGTCCTGGATCTGGATGTCGATCGGTGCCACCGCCGGAATCAGGCCGGTGAAGCCGCCGATGGTGAACACGAAGATGAAGCCGATCGCGAACAGCATCGGGGTCTCGAAGGTCATCGAGCCCTTCCACATGGTGGCGATCCAGTTGAAGATCTTCACGGCCGTCGGCACCGCGATCAGCATCGTCGCGTACATGAAGAACAGCTGGCCGGTCACCGGCATGCCCGTGGTGAACATGTGGTGGGCCCAGACGATGAACGACAGGATTGCGATCGAGGCGGTCGCATACACCATCGAGCTGTAGCCGAACAGGCGCTTGCGCGAGAAGGCCGGCACCACCTGCGAGATGATCCCGAACGCCGGCAGGATCATGATGTAGACCTCGGGGTGGCCGAAGAACCAGAAGATATGCTGGTACATCACCGGGTCGCCGCCGCCGGCCGCCGAGAAGAAGCTGGTGCCGAAGTGGCGGTCGGTCAGGACCATGGTGATGGCGCCCGCCAGCACCGGCATCACGGCGATCAGCAGGTAGGCGGTGATCAGCCACGTCCAGCAGAACATCGGCATCTTCATCAGCGTCATGCCGGGCGCCCGCATGTTCAGGATGGTGACGATGATGTTGATCGAACCCATGATCGACGACGCGCCCATGATGTGCATGGCGAAGATCGCCATGTCCATGCCCGGACCCATCTGTACCGACAGCGGCGCGTACAGCGTCCAGCCGGCGGCGGTGGCGCCGCCCGGCACGAAGAACGACAGCGCCAGCAGCAGCGCGGCGGGCGGCATCAGCCAGAAGCTGAAGTTGTTCATCCGCGCGAACGCCATGTCGGAGGCGCCGATCTGCAGCGGGATCATCCAGTTCGCGAAGCCCACGAAGGCCGGCATGATCGCGCCGAACACCATCACCAGGCCGTGCATCGTGGTGAACTGGTTGAACAGCTCGGGGCGGAAGAACTGCAGGCCCGGCTCGAACAGCTCCAGGCGGATCAGCAGCGCGAGCACGCCGCCCGAGATCAGCATCGTGAAGGAGAACAGCAGGTACAGCGTGCCGATGTCCTTGTGGTTGGTGGCAAACAGCCAGCGGCGCCAGCCATGCGGATGATCGTGGTGTTCGTCATGCGCGTGGTCGTGCGGATGGGCGAGTGCGTCCGGGGTAGCAGTACTCATCGCGAAAACTCCTGAAATCCTGTTCTAACGTCCACGCGTTCAGCTCGCGGCGCCCTGGGCGCCCGCGCTGGCTTGCTCGGCGGCGGGCTTGGCGTCCGCCGGTGCGCCCTGCGCCGACTTGGCGCCGCCGCCCTCGGGGAACTTGCCCGCGCGCGCATTGACGAAGTCGGCCGGCTGGATGGCCTCGCCGGTCTTGTTGCCCCAGGCGTTGCGGGTATAGGTCATCACCGCGGCCAGCTCGGTGTCGGACAGCTGCTTCCACGACGGCATGCCGCCCTTGCCCTCGAGCAGGATATGCATCTGGTCGGCCTGCGGGCCGTTGACCATCTTCGAGCCGTCCAGCGCCGGGAAGGCGCCGGCGCCCTTGCCGTTGGGCTGGTGGCAGACCGCGCAGTTGGCGGCGTAGACCTTCTCGCCACGCACCTTCAGCTCGTCCAGGGTCCAGGTCTTGTTGGGGTCGTCGGCCGCGGCGGCCATCGCCTTCTTCTTCTCGTCGACCCACTTGGTGTATTCGGCGTCGGTTACCACGCGCACCACGATCGGCATGAAGGCGTGTTCCTTGCCGCACAGCTCGGCGCACTGCCCGCGGTAGACGCCGGTCTTCTCGGCGCGGAACCAGGTGTCGCGCACGAAGCCCGGAATCGCATCCTGCTTGACCCCGAAGGCCGGGATCATCCAGGCGTGGATCACGTCGTTGGCAGTCGTGACGATGCGGATCTTCTTGTTGACCGGCACCACCATCTCGTTGTCCACCTCCATCAGGTAGGTGTTCGACTTGGGCGCCTCGTTGTTGATCTGCTCGCGCGGGGTGGTCAGGGTGGACACGAAGGAGATCCCCTCGCCCTCACCCTTCAGATAGTCGTAGCCCCACTTCCACTGGTAGCCGGTGGCCTTGATGGTGATGTCGGAGTTGGTGGTGTCCTTCATGGCGACCACGGTCTTGGTCGCCGGCAGCGCCATGCCGATCACGATCAGGAACGGGATGATGGTCCACACCACCTCGACCGTGATGCTTTCGTGGAAGGAGGCGGGCTTGGAGCCCTTGGCCTTGCGGTGCGTGAAGATGGAATAGAACATCACGCTGAACACCGCGATGAAGATCACCGTGCAGATGATCAGCATCATCCAGTTCAGCCAGTGAATCTGCTCGGCGATCTTGGTGACCGGCTCGGTCAGGTTCAGCTGACGAACGGCGGGACCGCCCGGCATGTCTTCGACAGCGAGGGCTGCCTGGCTGGCGAGCAGGGAAGCGCCTGCCAGACACGCTGCGGATGCCTTCTTCCACATTTTCATTTGTTGTCTCTACCCAAATTACAGATTCGAATCTGCCCCTCGCTCCCAACCGTGCCGACCTTTTACAAGGCGTGCAATGCTGAAACGAGTTCCTGCGCGAACTTTCGTCGCTTGTACGGGTCCAGAAAACACCCCACCTGCACAGCGTGCGTTCCAGAGCGCACCACCACCAGCGCCGGGAACGATTCGCCCAGTTCGACCCGCACCCAGTGCGGGTTGAATTCGTCGCGGGTCACCTCACCGGCGCTGGCCTTTTCGACCACCAACCTGCCCTCGCTGAGCGTGACGCGCTCGTAGTCTGTCGCGTGTTGTGCATAGGCGAGCAATGCCACGCCGAGCCCGGCCAGCTCGAGCCCCGCAAAGGGCAGCACGAGCCAGGCTCCTCGCCACGCGAAGAACAGGGCGATGGCAAGGGAAATACTGACGATGGAGAGGTAAAACCAGCCGACCTGGCGTGGAGACAGCGAACAATTCCGCTTCATCAGCCAGTCGTTGTTCGGCACGGCATGGGCTCCGTTTGAACGTTCACCGGGCCCGTCACGCGCCGTCTGGAGTGCGATACCGAGTTCCTGCATCGCCAACCACTCTGCATCGCTGCATCGGTTGCACGCCTGGAATTCTGCCGGCTTCACCGCACTGCTGCACTGCTTCGGTGCTAAAACGCCGATCTTCTGTGCCAGGGGACCACTGCGACAAACTGGCGCATTATAGGGCGCTTCGTCAACCGTAACAAGCCAAGTCCGGCGCGGCAAGGCGGCCGCGCCACAGCGCGACGATGCACGAAGGCAGTGCGGCGGCGCGACGCAGGCGGGGCCTCGGGGTTCTCGGAGCGAGGTTGATGCAACGTCCCGCGCGAGGCCGGCGCGAGCCAGGCGGGGCTCAGCCGCGCGGGCGGCCGCGGCCGATGCGGTCGATCGGCACGACGGTACGGCCCTGTTCGTCGCGTAGCTGGCCGCCCTTGGGCGGCAGCTTCCACGCATGGCCGTAGACGATCTCGAAGGTCAGCGCGATCACGCCGTCGCGATTGCGCCGACGCTCCAGCGCCGCCAGCAGCGCCTGGTGCCAGTGGCGGCCCTTCAGCCCCCGCAAGCCTGGCTGCTCGTCGGCGCCGCCCGCGGGCCGGCGCAAGCCGCCGAAGGCATGCACGTCGCGCAGCAGCCGCTCGGGCGTCTCGTAGGTGACGGTCAGCGTTTCCATGTCCATCACCGGCGTCGACCAGCCGCTGTGGACCAGCATGTCGCCGATATCGTGCATGTCGACGAAGCGCAGCGTGTGCGCCTCGGCGTCGACCTCGGCGAAGGCATCGCGCAGCTCGCGCAAGGTGTCCGGGCCGAACAGCGAGAACAGCGCGAGACCGTCGGTCCGCGTCACGCGGTGCCATTCGGGAAAGACGCGATGCGGCTCGGGATGCCAGTGCAGCGCCAGGTTGGACCACAGCAGATCGAAGGTGCCCTCGGCAAAGGGAAGCGTGGCAAGATCGCCCTGCACCAGATCGAACGTCGGCCGCTTGCCGAGCAGGCGGCCGAGCCAGCCGGGCTGCCGCTGCGGATCGCGCTGCGCCGCATGCGCCAGCATCGCGGCCGAGATATCGAGGCCGGCGATCTGCGCATCGGGATACTGCGCGCGCAGCGCCGCCAGGCCCTGCCCCTGGCCGCAGCCGATATCGAGCGCGCGTTCGGGCTGGATGCGGATCAGCGGCATGCGCTCCTGCATGCGCCGGCCGATCTCGCCGAGCAGGAAATCGAGCTGGGCGAAATCGCGGCTGCGCCGGTCGAAGGCAAGCCGGGTCAGCCGCGCGGGCGGCAGAAAGGATTCGGGGGAGTCGGCGTGAGGCGTGGACACGGAAGCGGCGGCAAGGACGAGGATCGGCACGGCGGCGCGCGCCGCGAGGGCGCGGCGGGTCCGCGCGGTGGCGCCGGGCCGACAGTATACGCGCGCCTCGCCCGGCTTGCCGGCGGCGTGCGCGAACGCCTGGCGCAGTGGTGGCTGCCCTGTGCCTGCGTGCTGTGCGGGCAGGTGCAGGCGGACGTCGTGTGCACCGGTTGCGCGAACGACCTGCTGGCGCCGACGCCGCGCTGCCCGCGCTGCGCCCTGCCTCAACGAGACGCCAGCCTCTGTGCGATGTGCCGCGGCGCGCCGCCCGCCTTCGACGCCACCATCGTGCTCGGCGATTACGCCCCGCCACGTGAGGCGCTGGTGCTGACGCTGAAGTTCGGCGGCGTGCTGCCGATGGCGAACTGGCTCGCGCGCGAACTGGCGTCGGCGTGGACCGCACGGCAGTCGCTGCAGTCAGCGGCAACCGGCGATGCGGCCGAGCAACCCTGCCTCGTCGTGCCGATTCCATTGGCGCCGGACCGGCTGGCCGAGCGCGGCTTCAATCAATCGTGGGAAATCGCACGCAGGCTCGCGCCCCGCCTCGGCGCCGCGGCCAGCGCCGACTTGCTGGTGCGCTCTCGCAGCACCGCACCGCAGACCGCGCTGGCGGCAGACCGCCGGCACCTGAACGTCGCCGGCGCGTTCGCGCTGGCGCGCCATGCCGGCCCGGACCGGCTGGCCGCGCGGCTGCTGGGACGGGTGCAGGGACGACATGTTGCGCTCGTCGACGATGTGATGACCACCGGCGCCACGCTGGCCGAGGCAGCCGCCGTGCTCAAGCGCCATGGCGCGGCGCGCGTGACCGCGCTGGTGGCGCTGCGCACGCCGGCGCCGTCCCGATGACAGCCGCGGGATGACAGCGGCGCCCCGGCACGGTAAGCTGCGCGCGCCATGTTCCATGTCGTCCTAGTCGAACCCGAGATCCCGCCGAACACCGGCAACGTGATCCGCCTGTGCGCCAACACCGGCGCCCAATTGCACCTCGTCAAGCCGCTCGGCTTTCCGCTGGACGACGCGCGCATGCGCCGCGCCGGCCTCGATTATCACGAGTACGCCAGCATGAAGGTGCACGAGAACTGGGACGCCTTCCTCGCCGACGAACGGCCCGATCCCGCCCGCATGTTCGCCCTGACCACGCATGGCTCGACGCCGTTCGGCCAGGTGACCTTCGCCCCCGGGGACTGGTTCGTGTTTGGGTCGGAGACGCGCGGCCTGGCGCCGGAGCGCCGCGAATGGTTCGCGCCGTCGCAGCGCATCCGCTTGCCGATGCGGCCCAACAACCGCAGCCTGAATCTGTCGAACACGGTGGCGGTGGTGGTGTTCGAGGCCTGGCGCCAGCAGGGCTTCGCCGGCGGCGCCTGAGCGGCGACGTCCTCGCCGCTGATTCCGCGCCGCCATTCCGCGCCGCTATTTCCGGCCGCTAACTCCGGCCGCTACTCTTGCCCGCTATTCGGCTTGCCCGCTATTCCGGCTGCACGCCGGCCGCGCGGATGACCTGGTCCCAGCGCGCCTTTTCGGTCGCCATGGTCTGGCGCAGCGACGCCGGTGCGGTGCCGGCCGGCATGAAGTACTGCGCCCGCATCTGCGTGCGTACCGCTTCGCTGCCGATGATCTTCACCAGTTCGCGATAGAGCCGATCGACGATCGGCGCCGGCGTGCCGGCCGGCGCCAGCACGGCCTGCCACGAGATTGCCTCGAAGCCGGGATAGCCGGATTCCGCCACGGTCGGCACCGAGGGCAACAGGCTGGTGCGGCCGCTGGTGGTGACCGCCAGCACCCGCAGTTTGCCGGCGTTGACCTGCGGCATCGCGATCGCCGGCACCATGAAGGCTGCCTGAATCTGCCCGCCGATCATCGCCGCCGCGATCTGCGGAAAGCCGGGATACGGGATGTGTTCGAGCGAGATGCCGGCACGCGCCTTCAGCTGCTCCATAGCCAGATGCGCAGCGCTGCCGTTGCCGACCGAGCCGTAGTTCAGCGCACCGGGCCGCGCGCGCGCCAGCGCGACGAATTCGCGCAGATCGCGCACGCCGGTGCGCGGGTCGACCACCAGCACGTTGGGCGACGTTGCCACCAGCGTCACCGGCGCCAGCTGACGCACCGGATCGTAGGGCAGATGGCGCGACAGCGTCGGCGCCGTGACCAGCGGACCGTTGATGGTGAACAGCAGCGTATAGCCGTCGGGCGCCGCGCGCGCGACCTGGCCCGTACCGATATTGCCGCCGGCGCCCGGCCGGTTCTCGATCACCACCGGCTGGCCCAGCGCCTGCGCCAGCGGTTCGCAGACCAGCCGCGCGATCAGGTCCGGGGACGAGCCAGGCGGAAACGGCACCACCATGCGGATCGGCCGCGCGGGCCAGTCCTTGTCGGCCGCCATCACCGAGCGCGGCAGCGCCAGCGCACCGCCGCAGGCGGCCAGCGCGCCCAGCCAATGCCGGCGCTGTTTCAGGCGAATCGGTACCGTCATTCGTCGCGCGCGTCGCGTTGCAGCAGCTGCGTGACCGCGTCGGCCACCGCCAACCCCTCGAACAGCACCGCGCAAACCGCGCGCGTGATCGGCATCTCGACGCCGTGCTGGTCCGCCAGTGCCGCCACCGCCTGCGCGCAGCGCACGCCCTCGGCGACGTGGCCCAGATCGGCGAGCACCTGCTCCAGCGTCCGGCCGCCGGCCAATTGCTGGCCGACCTTGCGGTTGCGCGACAGATCGCCGGTCGCGGTCAGGATCAGGTCGCCCATGCCGGCCAGGCCCATGAAGGTCTCGGCGCGCCCACCGAGCGCCAGCCCCAGCCGCGTCATCTCGGCGAGGCCACGCGTGACCAGCGCGGCGCGCGCGTTCAGCCCGAGGCCCAGCCCGTCGCTGGCGCCGGTGGCGATCGCCAGTACGTTCTTGACCGCGCCGCCGACCTCGACGCCGACCAGATCGTCGCTGCCGTAGATGCGCATCGCGCGATGATGGAAGGCGCGCTGCGCGAGCTCGGCCACTGCCGGTGCGTTGCCGGCCACGGTCAGCGCGCACGGCAGCCCTAGCGCAACTTCGCGCGCGAAGCTGGGCCCGGTCAGCACGCCGTATTCGACCGGCACCGACGCGCCGGCCGCCGCCAGTTCCTCGGCCACCATCTGATGCGGCATCGCGTGCGTGCCCGCCTCGAAGCCCTTGCACAGCCACAGCATGCGCAGCGGCACGCCGTGCGCGGCGGCCTCGGTGGCCAGGCGCCGCGTCATCTCGCGCAGCCCCGATACCGGCGTGGCGACGATCACCAGCCCGTCGGGCGCGCGCAGCGCGTGCGCCGCCGCCCGCGCGAAGTCCGCTTCATAAGCGAGGCGGTCGGACAGCGGCACGCCCGGCAGATAGGCGGCATTGACGCCATAGGCCGCCATCGCGGCGAGCTGGCCGGCGTCCCGGCCCCACAGCACGACCGGATGCGCGGCGGCGGCATGGCTGGCCAGCGCGGTGCCCCAGGCGCCGGCTCCGAGAAAGGCGAGGTTCATGGTCGAGGCGTTGGTCGATGCGTTCGTCGATGCGTTCGTCGATGCGTCAGGCCGCTGCACGCCTGACGGTGGACGCGATGGATGCGCTCGCAGCGAAGGCAGCAATGCCTGCGCTGGCAGCTATTGATGCTATAGACGCAAAAAGGCGGAACGGGGCCGCAGCCCCGTTCCGCCGGCAGAGTTCGCAGCGATCAGTGACGCGCCTGCGTGCCATCGGGCATCACGATGCCGGCACCGCCGCCTTCGGCCTGCGCCTGCTCCATCGCCGCCTGCAGGCGCTGCTCGTACAGCGCCTGGAAGTTGATTTCGGACAGATGGATGGCCTGGAAGCCCGCACGCGTGATCACGTCGGCAATATTGCTGCGCAGGTACGGATACAGGATGGTCGGGCAGGCGATGCCCAGCAGCGGATCGAGCTGTTCGTCCGGCACGTTGCGAATATCGAAGATGCCGGCCTGATGGGCCTCGACCAGGAAGGCGACCTTGTCCTGCACCTTGGTGGTGACCGTACCGGTCACGACGACCTCGAAGATGCCGTCCGTCAGCTGCGAGGCGCCCACATTGACCTGCACCTCGACCGAAGGCGCTTCGGTTTCGAGGAAAATCTGCGGCGAATTGGGCTGCTCCAGCGACATGTCCTTCAGATAGACGCGCTGGATATTGAAGTAGGGTTGATCGTCCTGCTGCTGATTGGTTTGCTGGTCGCTCATGGATGGCTGCCCGAAAGGCGGGAATCGAACGTGGGGGAAGGGGACGGGCTGCGGGCGGCCGCGCGCACTGGCGGCGGCCCACCGCGTGGTCCGGTTGGAAAACGCATATGGTACATGACGCGGATGACGAATTCATCCGCGCGCGGGCGGGAGTCAGGCGGCCAGCAGCGGCGCCAGGCCTCCCTGGCGATCGAGCGCTGACAGATCGTCGAAGCCGCCGACATGGCGGTCGTCGATATAGATCTGCGGCACGGTACGGCGACCGGTGCGGCTCATCATTTCCTCGCGCTTGCCGGGCTCGCGGTCGATCATGATCTTCTCGATCGTCTCGACCCCCTTCGAGCGCAGCAGGCGCTCGGCCATCTGGCAATACGGACACACCATCGTGCTGTACATGACGACGCGGGCCATGCGCTTATCTCCTTGCATCTTGCGGTTCGGACCGGCCCCGCCACGGCATGTGGGCGGCGGCCGGTCGACATGTCGATCTCTGGACTTTACCAGCGTCGGGCGGAGCCTGCCGGCGGCGCTTCCCGCCCGGCCCGGCGCGGCCCGCCCGCTTACTTGACCAGCGGCAGACCGGCCTGCTGCCAGGCGGCCACGCCGCCTTCGAGCGAATAGACCTCGCCGAAACCGGCCTGCTTGAGTGCCGCGTGCGCCTTGGACGAACGCTGGCCGGTCTGGCATACGACGATGATGGGGGCGGACTTGTCCTTCGCAAGGCTGGCGGCGCGATTGGCCAGCTCGGCCAGCGGCGCGCTCTTGGCCTGCGGCAGGTGGCCCTTGGCGTATTCGGCCGGTTCGCGGATATCGACGACGACGGCGCCGCGCTTGTTGATCAGCTGCGTCGCCGTGGTCGCATTGACCGTCTTGCCGCCCGCACTGCGCGAAATGGTGGGCCAGGCCAGCAGGCCGCCCGACACCACCGCGAGGGCGATCAGGGCAAGGTTGTTGTAGTCGGCGAAGAAATTCACGTTGGGTTTCCGGTGGGTTGTGTCGGCGGCATTATAAAATAGCCGGTTTCGCGCCCAGGCCCATGTCCGCGGGGCTCGGTTCCCGTGTCGCGGAGTGCCTGGCGAATGCCTGGCAAGCCCTGACAAGCGGCGCGCGCAGCATTCTCACTCTTTGGAAGCAGCATGTACAAACTCGTTCTCATCCGCCACGGCGAATCGACCTGGAATCTCGAAAACCGCTTCACCGGCTGGGTCGACGTGGACCTGACCGAGACCGGCGCCCAGCAGGCGCGGCAGGCCGGTCAACTGCTGAAGGACGCCGGCTACGCGTTCGACGTGGCCTATACCTCGGTGCTCAAGCGCGCAATCCGCACGCTGTGGCACGTGCAGGACGAGATGGATCTGATGTGGATCCCGGTGCGCAACGAATGGCGCCTGAACGAGCGCCACTATGGTGCACTGGCGGGTCTGAACAAGGCCGAGACCGCGGCCAGGTTCGGCGACGAGCAGGTGCTGGTCTGGCGCCGCAGCTACGACACCCCGCCGCCCGCGCTGGAGCCGACCGACCCGCGCGCCTCGTTCGACGATCCGCGCTATGCCAACGTGCCGCGCGAACTGATTCCGCTGACCGAATGCCTGAAGGACACGGTGGCCCGCGTGCTGCCGCTCTGGAACGAATCGATCGCACCGGACATCAAAGCCGGAAAGCGCGTGGTGATCGCCGCCCATGGCAACAGCATCCGCGCGCTGGTGAAGTACCTCGACCAGATTTCCGATGACGATATCGTGGGCCTCAACATTCCCAACGGCACGCCGCTCGTGTACGAGCTCGACGCCGAGCTGCGGCCGATCCGGCATTACTACCTGGGCGACCAGGAAGCGATCGCCGCCTCGCTGGCCGCGGTCGCCAGCCAGGGCAAGGCGCGCTGAGCCGGACGCGCCAGGCCCGGTGCATCAAGGCCAGCGCCGTATCGCGGCGCGGCCTTTTTTTCCGCCCGCTCTTATACTGTCGGTCAGACCGGACCGGCAGCGCCCCTTGCGCCACGCCGCAACCGGCGCAATCCACGGCGCCCTGCCCGGCGCCATCCAACGTTCAGGCAGCCCACATGCGTAAGACGCTCAAGAACATCAGCCTTGTCTCCGCGGGACTCGTTGCCGGCGTGCTCGCCACGCTGCAGCTTTCCGCGACCGCACAGAATTCCTCGGGGCCGCTGCCCTTGGAGCAGTTGCGGCTGATGGCGGACATTTTCGGGCAGATCAAGCGCGAGTACGTCGAACCGGTCGACGACAAGAAGCTGCTGACCGAAGCCATCAAGGGCATGGTGGCCAGCCTCGACCCGCATTCGTCGTATCTGGACGCCAGGGATTTCAAGGAACTGCAGGAAGGCACGCGCGGCCGTTTCGCCGGCCTCGGCATCGAGATCTCGCAGGAAGAAGGCCTGGTCAAGGTCATCAATCCGATCGAGGACACGCCCGCCTTCCGCGCCGGCATCCAGCCCGGCGACCTGATCACCCGCATCGACGACAAGCCGGTGCGCGGGCTGCCGCTCGAACAGGCGGTCAAGCGCATGCGCGGCGAGCCCGGCACCAAGGTCACGCTGACGATCTACCGCAAGAGCGAGGAACGCACCTTCCCGGTGTCGATCACGCGCGCCGAGATCCGCGTGCAGTCGGTCAAGGCCAAGATGGTCGATCCGACCATCGGCTGGGTCCGCCTGACCAGCTTCCAGGAACGCACCGTGTCCGACCTGGGCCGGCGTCTGGCCGAGCTGGCGCAGAAGAATCCGAACATGAAGGGTCTGGTGCTGGACCTGCGCAACAACGGCGGCGGCGTGCTGCAGGGCGCGGTCGGCGTGTCGGCGGCCTTCCTGCCCGAGGACGTGACCGTGGTCTCGACCAATGGCCAGGTGCCTGACGCCAAGCGGGTCTACAAGACCAACTTCAACAACTACCGGCTGTCTTCGGTCGAGGACGATCCGCTGAAAGAGCTGCCGCCGCTGTTCAAGAAGATCCCGATGGTGGTGCTGACCAACGCCTATTCGGCGTCGGCCTCGGAAATCGTCGCGGGCGCGCTGCAGGACCACAAGCGCGCGCTGATCATGGGCAAGACCACGTTCGGCAAGGGCTCGGTGCAGACCGTTCGGCCGCTGACCAACGATACCGGCATCAAGCTGACCATCGCGTACTACTACACGCCGTCGGGCAAGTCGATCCAGGCCAAGGGCATCCGTCCGGACATTCCGGTCGACCAGAACCCGGAAGGCGATCCGGACGACGCGCTGATCACGCGCGAGATCGATACCGAGCGCCATCTGCACAACAAGCAGGAGTCCGAGGAAGCCGAGATGACCGAGCGCGAACAGCGCCGCGTCGAGGAACTGCGCCGGCTCGAGGAAGAGAACGCGAAGAAGACGCCGGAGGAGCGCGAGAAGGATCGGCGCAAGAAGCCGGTGGAGTTCGGCTCCGCCGAGGACTTCATGCTGCAGCAGGCCATCGCCCAGCTGAAGGGCCAGCCGGTCAAGCGCTCGCATTCGAAGCTCGAGGCCACGCCGGTGTCCGACAGCAAGGCGCCCAAGGGACCGGTCAAGGCCGATCCGTCCAAGCGGGCCCCGGCACCGGACGCCAAGCCGGCCGCACCGGAAGTGAAGCCGGACAGCAAGCCGCCGGCCAGCGCGCCGATGGGCAAGCCGCTCGGCACGCCGACCGGCAAGGCACCCTGACGGAACGCCTGAACCACGTCTGTACAACGCGTAGACCGACGCATCGCGGCGGGGCCCCGGTCCCGCCGCCCGCCCGATGAACGACGATCAACTGCTGCGCTATTCGCGGCACATCCTGCTCGATGAACTGGGCATCGAAGGCCAGAGCCGGCTGCTGAACGGCCGCGCGCTGGTGATCGGCGCCGGCGGCCTTGGCGCCGCCGCGCTGCCCTACCTGGCCTCGGCCGGCGTCGGCACCATCGTCGTGGTCGACAACGACGATGTCGACCTGACCAATCTGCAACGCCAGATCCTGCATACCACCGCCAACGTTGGCCGGCCCAAGGTCGAGTCGGCGCGCGAGGGCATGCTGCGGATCAATCCCGAGATCGATGTGCGCCTGGTGCCGGCGCGCGTGGGCGACAGCGAACTCGATGCGCTGGTGCGCGAGGCCGACGTGGTGCTGGACTGCTGCGACAACTTCGCCACGCGCCATGCGGTCAACCGCGCCTGCGTTGCGCATCGCGTGCCGCTGGTCTCCGGGGCCGCGCTGCGCTTCGATGGGCAGATCAGCGTGTTCGATCGCCGGCGCGACGATGCGCCGTGCTACGCCTGCCTGTTTCCGCCGTCCGAGAATGCGCCCGAGGCGGCCTGCGCGACCATGGGCGTGTTCGCCCCGCTGGTCGGCATGGTCGGCACCGTGCAGGCGGCCGAGGCGTTGAAGCTGATCGCCGGTGTCGGGGAGACGCTGGCCGGACGGCTGCTGATGGTCGATGCGTTCCGCATGGAATGGACCACGATGGCGCTGGCGCGCACGCCCGATTGCGAGGTTTGCGGCGGGCATTGAGGCCGCGCTGTTCCTTCGCTCTCCCGCAAGCGGGAAAGGGGAACATCAACCCGCGTGCGAGCGGCGTCTGTTCATCGGGACTTAGCGGCGCCCGGCCCGCTCCCGCAAATATTCCCGTACCGCCGCGCGATCGCCGCGAAAGACGATGCGGCTCTCCCTCGCCTCGCGCTGGTAGTCGTACATCGGGTCGTAGTAATGGCGCAGCAGCACCGCAATCCAGAGGCGGTGCTCGTCGACCTCGCCGGTCTGTGCCTGCCGTTGCAATGCATGCGCGAGCAGCGCGGCCAGGCGCTGGTAGCGCGCCCCGCCAAGCCTGCGCGCGATGCCGGCCAGTGCGTCGCGCATCCGTTCCGAGAACGCCTCGAAGCCCTTCTCCGCGCCATGCGCGGCGATGAATTCCGCCGCCAGATCGACCACGTAGTCCTTCAGCACACGTTCGACGCGCGCCTCGAACGGTTCGTCGAGCCAGACCAGCGGGCTGGTCTGCATGCGGGCGTACAGGCGCGGCGGCACGTCGCGGCTGCCGATGAAGCGGCCCTCGTCCTCGACCACCAGCGTGCCGGCGCCGGCCGCGCGCCGCCGCAGCAGATCGATGGCCAGTCCGTTCTCGAAGTCGATCTGCGTCGGCTGCGGACGTGCGCGGCGCCCGAAGCTGGAGCCGCGATGCGCGGCATGGGCTTCGAGATCGACGCCGTTGTCGAGCTCGGCCAGCAGCGCGGTCTTGCCGCTGCCGGTCAGCCCGCCCAGCACCAGCCAGTCGCATTCGCTGACTGCCGCATCGAGCGTGTCGATCAGGTAGGTCCGCATCGCCTTGTAGCCGCCGACCACGCGCGGATAGTCGATGCCGGCCTCGCGCAGCCATTGCTGCGAGATCTGCGAGCGCAGGCCGCCGCGGAAGCAGTACAGATACCCGTCGGGATGGCGCCGCGCGAACTCGGCCCAGGCGGCCACTCGCCTGGCCTTCACCTCGCCGCTGACCAGCGTGTGGCCGAGCGCGATCGCTGCCTGCTGGCCTTCCTCCTTGTAGCGGCAGCCGACGCGGTGGCGTTCGTCGTCGTCCATCAGCGGCAGATTGACTGCGCCCGGAAAGGCGCCGCGCAAGAACTCGGCTGGCGCGCGCACGTCCAGCATCGGCACGCCGGACAGCAGCAGCGCGCGATAGTCGGCGCTGTCCGGCCTGGCGGTCACCGCCGATGACCCGGGCAGACTGTCCATCAGCACACCACCACCGCGTGATCGCCGCGCTCGGTCATCTCGCCGATGCATTCGAGCGTGAGGCCGCACTGGGCGGCGGCGGCAAGGAATTCCGCTTCGCCCGTGGGCTCGACCGCGACCAGCAGCCCCCCGCTGGTCTGCGGGTCGCACAGCACGGCGCGCCGTGCCGCATCGAGTTCGCCATCGACACAGGCGATGCGATGCCCGTAGCTGGCGAAGTTGCGCTGGGTGCCGCCGGGCACGCAGCCGGCCGCGACGTAGTCCCGCACCCCCGGCAGCAGCGGCACCGCGGCATGGTCCAGCCGCGCAGTGAGCCCGCTGCCGTCCGCCATTTCGACCAGATGGCCGAGCAGGCCGAAGCCCGTCACGTCGGTCATCGCGCGCACCGCCTCCAGCCGACCGAAGCGGCTGCCGGGACGGTTCAGGCGGCACATCCAGTCGGTCGCCAGGCGGCTATGCTCGTCGCGCAGCTTGCCCTGCTTGCCGGCGGTGGTCAGCACGCCGATGCCCAGCGGCTTGGTCAGATACAGCCGGCAACCGGCGCGCGCAGTGTCGTTGCGCTTCAGATGCGCGCGCTCGACGATGCCGGTCACGGCCAGCCCGAAGATCGGCTCGGGCGCGTCGATCGAATGCCCGCCAGCCAGCGCGATGCCGGCCTCGTCGCAGGCACGCCGCCCGCCGGCCACCACTTCGCGCGCGACCTCGGGCGGCAGCACATTGACGGGCCAGCCCAGGATCGCGATCGCTAGCAGCGGGTCGCCGCCCATCGCATAGACGTCGCTGATCGCATTGGTTGCTGCGATGCGACCGAAGTCGAAGGGATCGTCGACCACCGGCATGAAGAAGTCGGTAGTGGACACCAGCGCGCGGCCCTCGTCGCTGCCATCGATCGCGTAGACCGCCGCGTCGTCGCGCGAGGCATTGCCGACCCACAGCCGAGGATCCAGATGCTGCGGACCGCTGCCGGCAAGGATCACGTCGAGCACCTGCGGCGACATCTTGCAGCCGCAGCCGGCACCGTGGCTGTATTGCGTCAATCGGATGGGTTCCGGCATGAAGGTGTCCTCGCTCGGAGATCGGACCGCGGAGGGGGCGGCACCGCTGAAGATCGGTGACCGGTAACGGACCGGCAAGTCGGGAGCGGAGATGAGAAACCGAATGGGAATGAGAGGGATTCAAGCTAGGAAGCGCGCGGCGGCGGGCGGCTCGGTGAGGCGCCGCTGACGACCGCCCGGCCCGGAAACTGGCGTTACGGGCCTTGCGGGTCCTGCCGCGGCCGGACTTTACTGCTCGCCCGGCTCCATCTGCGATTGCAGATAGTTCTGCAGGCCGACCTTGTCGATCAGATCCAGCTGGGTTTCCAGATACTCGATGTGTTCTTCGGTATCGGTCAGGATGTCGACCAGAATCTCGCGGCTGACATAGTCGCCGACCGATTCGCAGTAGGCGATGCCTTCCTTGACCGTCACGTGAGCGGTCTGCTCCAGCTTCAGGTCGCACTTGAGCATCTCGGGCGTGTCTTCGCCGATCAGCAGCTTGTGCAGATCCTGCAGGTTGGGCAGTCCGTCGAGCATCAGAATGCGGTCGATCAGCCGGTCGGCATGCTTCATTTCGCCGATCGATTCCTTGTACTCCACGTCGCCGAGCTTTTTCAGGCCCCAGTGGCGATACATACGGGCGTGCAGGAAATACTGGTTGACCGCGGTCAGCTCGTTGGTGAGCTGCGCGTTCAGGTACTGGATGACCTTCTTGTCACCTTTCATGGGGGCTCCTAATTGCTACGGGCCCGCAAAAACACGACGCGGCGCTGGTTGCGCCGCGTGCAGTCAGAAGAAAACGACGAAGACACGCGCCGATCGCCGGTCTGCGATCGGCAAGCGTGTTCAGGCAACCAGCTCGGTTTGCTGGTCGTTCGCGACTGCCGGGTCCCGTGTGTCCATTATGGCACGCGGTCCCGACGAGGAACAGGAGGAAAACTGGACGACGTGGACGGTCTGGGCCGTCACGGCGGAGGCGCTGTGGCAGGACGCTGCAACGCCCTCGGCAAGGACCTGCTGCGCGCAATCGCGGCAGCGGCCGCAACAAGTGCCGACGCCAAGCGTTTCGGCCAGCTCGTCGAGCGTCGACACGCCCAGCTGGACGGCGCCATGAATCTCGCGATCGGTTACCTGGTTGCAGATGCAGACGTACACAAAGCCTCCTTGGGGCAGCGCGGACACCGGCATGTCCTGACTGATGGAGGCAGAATAACAGAGATCAAAAATGATAACAATTCCCATTAAGAAACAGAAACACTAAAGGGAATCGGCGTCACTTTGCTGCCAAATCAAGGGCTTACGGCATCACCTGTGGTGCACAGGGGTGGCGTACGAGGCATCAATTCGCCACCCTATAACCCCGAAGGTTTCAGGGTTGCGACAGTCTGGCCAGCGCGGCCGCGGCCTCTTCCGGCTCGTACGCGCACAGCACCTGCTCGACCAGGCCCTCCAGCCGCCCGCAGTCGGCATGCAGGATTTCCTGTTTGACGCGCAGCAGCTGCGCCGGGTGCATCGAGAACTCGCGCAGGCCCATGCCGAGCAGCAGCCGGGTCATCGCCGGGTCGCCGGCCATCTCGCCGCAGACGGCGACCGGCACGCCGGCGTGGTTGGCCTCGCGGATGGTCCGTGCGATCAGCTGCAGCACGGCCGGATGCAGCGGGTCGTACAGATGCGCGACGGCGTTGTCGGCCCGGTCGATCGCCAGCGTGTACTGGATCAGGTCGTTCGTGCCGATCGACAGGAAGTCCATGCGCCGCAGGAACAGCGGCAGCAGCAGCACCGCGGCCGGAATCTCGATCATGGCGCCGACCTTCAGATTCGGGTCGTAGGCGACCCCGCGCTGGTCGAGCTCGTGCTTGGCGCGCGCTAGCAGTTCCAGCGTCTGGTCGATCTCGCGCGCATGCGCCAGCATCGGGAACAGCAGCTGCACCGGTCCGAAGGCGGACGCGCGCAGCAGCGCGCGCAGCTGGGTCAGGAACATCGCCGGCTCGGACAGCGACCAGCGGATCGCGCGCAAACCCAGCGCCGGATTCAGCGCGGTCTCGTATTCCTCGGCGCGGCCGTCGCGCCCGTCGCGAAAATCCAGCAGCGGCTTGTCGGCGCCGATGTCGATGGTGCGGATGGTCACCGGCATCCCGCGCATCGCCTCGACCGCGGCGCGGTAGGCCTCGAACTGTTCGTCCTCGCCGGGCAGCTCGCCGCGCCGGTTCATGAACAGGAATTCGGAGCGGAACAGGCCCACGCCGACTGCGCCGGCCGCCAGCGCGGCGGACGCGTCCTCGGCCATCTCGATATTGGCCAGCAGATCGATCTCGATGCCGTCCAGCGTCACCGCCGGGGTGTGCCGCAGCCGCTGCAGCCGCTTGTTCTCCAGCGCCCGCTCGCTCTGCCGGTGCCGGTACTCCTCGAGGATGATCGGCGTCGGATCGACGATTACCAGCCCGGCATCGCCGTCGATGATGATCCAGTCGTCCTGACGGATCAGCTCGCTGGCGTTCTGCACGCCCACCGCGGCCGGAATGTCGAGGCTGCGCGCGACGATCGCGGTATGCGAGGTGCGCCCGCCGAGGTCGGTCACGAAACCGTGGAACACGGTATGGCGGAACTGCAGCATGTCCGCCGGCGAGATATCGTGGGCGACCACGATGACCCCGGGGGCCGGCTGGCCATCGGCCGCGATCGCGGGCACCGGCGCCGGCGTCAGTACCGGCGCGCCGGCCAGCACCTTCAGGATCCGCTCGACCACCTGCTCGATATCGGCCTTGCGCTCGCGCAGGTATTCGTCCTCGATCTCGTCGAACTGACGCATCAGATCCTCGAGCCGCGTGGTCAACGCCCATTCGGCGTTGTAGCGGCGCTCGCGGATCAGCCTCTCGGCCTCGCGCGACAGCATCTCGTCGTCGAGAATCATCGCGTGCACGTCGAGGAAGGCGCCCATCTCCTCCGGCGCATCGCGCGGCAGGTCGCGCTTTAGCGCTGCCAGTTCGGCCCGCACCGCGGCTCGCGCGTTGCGCAGGCGCTCCACCTCGTCCTCGAGCCGGTCTTCGTCGACCAGGTAATGGGACACGTCGAGCGCGGCGGGCGCCAGCAGGTGGGCGCGCCCGATCGCTACGCCGCGCGAGACTGGGATGCCGTGCAGGGCGAATGGCATGAACCGCTCCGTTCAGGAACGTTGGTGAAATCCGGACAGGGCCTGCGCCCTCATTCTCCCTCGCCGAACCGATTGGCGATCAGCGCGGTCAGCGCGTCCATCGCCTCCTGCTCGTCGGGTCCCTCGGTCTCGATCGTGACCGTCGAGCCAATGCCCGCGGCGAGCATCATCACACCCATGATGCTCTTGGCGTCGACCTGGCGCCCGTTGCGCGACATTCTGACCTGACTGACAAAACTGCCCGCCAGTTGCGTGAGCTTGGCGGAGGCGCGGGCATGCAGCCCGAGCTTATTGATGATGGTGACGTCCCTCTGCAGCATACTTGTCGGGGTGGTTGGCGATCTGGTTCTGTACGGTGGTCGAGCCGATCTGCAGCACGCCTTGCGAGCCGCCGGCGAGCGCCTTGGTGGCGAGCTGGTCCAGCTTTTCGGAGCGGTAGCAGATCGCCCGCACGAGCATCGGCAGATTGACGCCGGCGAGCACCTTGATCCGGCCCGGCTCGGCGAGCCGGGCGGCGATATTGGCGGGGGTGGCGCCGAAAATGTCGGTCAGCACCAGCGCCCCATTGTCTTCGATCACCGAGGCGAGGCACCGGCGCGCCTCGGCCAGCACGGCCGCCGGCTCCGCATCGGGAGCGACGTCGATCGCCTCGAGCCGCTTCGGCTCGCCGCAATAGACATGCGCGGCGCAGTCCCGCAGCGCGGAAGCGAGCGGCGCATGGGCGATGATCAGAATGCCTGCCATGATGGTGAATCCTGTGGATTGGCGCGATTGTAGCAGGCGGGGTAACGGGAACGTCGCGCCCAGTGTGCTGCGGCGCGCAGGCGCCCGTGCTCAGGCGCCCTTCGCGTCCGCCCGCGCCGCGACCGCCCGCTCCAGCGCGTCGATGAACATGCCGGCGACCGGGAAACCGGTCTGCTGCATGATCTCCTGGAAGCAGGTCGGGCTGGTCACGTTGACCTCGGTCAGGTAGTCGCCGATCGCGTCGAGTCCGACCAGCAGCAGGCCGCGCTGCCACAGCACCGGCGCCAGCGTTTGCGCGATCTCGCGGTCGCGTTCGGACAGCGGCTGGGCGCGCCCCGTGCCGCCCACCGCCAGATTGCCGCGCACCTCGCCGGCCATCGGCACGCGCGCCAGCGCGTACGGCACCGGCTCGCCGCCGATCAGCAGGATGCGCTTGTCGCCGTCCTTGATCGCCGGGATATAGCGCTGCGCCATCAGCGTGCGCACGCCGTTCGCGCCCAGCGTTTCGATGATCGCGCCCAGGTTCATGCCGTCGGCACCGACGCGGAACACGCCCATGCCGCCCATGCCATCGAGCGGCTTGAGGATGATGTCGCGATGCTCGGCGTGGAAGGCGCGAATCCGGGCGGCATCGCGCGTGACCAGCGTGGGCGTGATGAACTGCGGGAACTGCGCGATCGCCACCTTCTCGGAATGGTCGCGGATCGCCTGCGGCTTGTTGAAGACGTTGGCGCCCTGCGACTCGGCCAGTTCCAGCAGCCAGGTGCTGGTCACGTATTCCATGTCGAACGGCGGGTCCTTGCGCATCAGCACCGCGTCGAACGACGGCACCGGCATCGCGGCGGCGGCATCGAGGCGGAACCAGGCCGCGTGACCGTGGCCGTGGTCTTCCCCGGCGCCCGTCAGATGCAGCCGCTGCGCCACCGCCTCGACGGCACCACCGACCAGCGACAGCTGCGACTGCAGGCAGAAGTACAGCTCGTGGCCGCGGGAGGCGGCCTCGGTCATCATCGCGTAGGTGGAGTCCTTGTAGGTCTTGAAGGTCTCGAGCGGATCGGTAATGAACAGAATGCGCATGCTGGCGTGTTCCGGTTGATGGTCCCGTTGGCAGCGCCCCGGCGCCGGGGCGGGCGATCAGAGGATCGGATTGGGGTCGGTCTTTTCCAGTTCCAGCGAGGCCGCCAGCAAGGCCAGCCGCGCCACCACGCCATACATGTAGAACCGGTTCGGCACCGCGGCGCCCGGCTTGGCATGCGTGTCCGGAATGCTGTTCGGCGCAAACGCCAGTGGCACGAAATGCATGCCGGGCGCGTTCAGGTTCTCGTCGACGCCGCGGCCGGTATGCACGCGGTAGAAGCCGCCAACGACGTAGCGGTCGATCATGTAGACCACCGGCTCGGCCACCGCCTCGTTGACCTTCTCGAAGGTATGCACGCCTTCCTGGATGATCACGTCGTTGACCTCGAGGCCTTCCTTGACGACGCTCATCTTGTTGCGTTCCTTGCGGTTCAGGCCCTTGACCTCGGCCGGATCGCGCACCGTCATCACGCCCATGCCATAGGTGCCGGCATCGGCCTTGACCACCACGTACGGCGTTTCCTTGATGCCGTACTCGCGGTACTTCTTGGCGATCTTCTTGAGCACGCCCTCGACCGCGTCGGCCAGCGCTTCCTCGCCGACCCGCTCATGGAAATCGATGCCGCCGACCTTGGCGAAATACGGATTGATCATCCACTGGTCGATATCGATCAGCTTGGCGAACTTCTTGGCCACCTCGTCGTAGGCGGAGAAGTGCGAGGACTTGCGCCGCGTCGACCAGCCCGCGTGCAGCGGCGGCAGCACGTACTGCTCGTTGATGTTTTCCAGGATCGGCGGCACGCCGGCCGACAGGTCGTTGTTCAGCAGGATCGAACAGGGGTCGAAGTCCTTGAGGCCGAGCCGGCGGTCCTTGGTGCCCAGCCGGGTCAGCGGCTCGACCACCAGGGTCTGGCCGTCGGGCAGCTCGATCGGGGTCGGTTCGGTGATGTCCTCGGACAGCGAGCCGAGCCGGACGTTGAGCCCCGCCTGGCGCATGATCAGCGACAGCCGCGCCACGTTCTGCAGATAGAACATGTTGCGGGTATGGCGCTCGGGAATCAGCAGCAGGTTCTTGGCATCCGGGCAGATCTTCTCGATCGCCGCCATCGCGGCCTGCACGGCCAGCGGCAGCATTTCGGGCGCCAGATTGTTGAAACCGCCGGGGAACAGGTTGGTATCGACCGGGGCCAGCTTGAAGCCGGCATTGCGCAGATCGACCGAACAGTAGAACGGAGGGGTATGCTCCTGCCATTCCAGACGGAACCACCGCTCGATGGACGGGGTGGCGTCCAGTATCTTCTTTTCCAGTTCGAGCAGCGGGCCGTTCAGCGCGGTGATGAGGTGCGGGACCATATCCATCCTATTGATCGTCTTTATCGTCCGCCCCGATTGTAGAGGAACGGCCAATTGCATGCAGTTGGCATGCCAATGCCGGCGGGACCGGTCAATGTCCGATCCTTTCCGCCTTGGGCTAACAATATGGGGATGGCTGGCCGATTTCAAAGAGCGCGGGGAGCGCCGTCGCGAGGGCAAAAAAAAACGCGGCATCGCCGCGTTTCAAGTGGCCTGACAGATACGGGGAGCGTTCTGCAGGTGGAGGAAACTGCCTCACCTGCACTCTATGCGGGTGCTGTCCTTAACACAAATGAAGGTTTTTGAATTCGGATTTAAGCGGATGGCGAACAGTGCTTGCCTATCTCCCCGCAATCCCGCGCCGGCGCTGGCTTTGCGGGCGGCCGACAATAAAAAAGCCCGGCACGCGGCCGGGCAAAACTCCTGAGAGAAGATTCCCAATCAGCTCTCCAGCACAACACCGTGGGCGATGCGGGGGCGGCAAGCCGTGGGTCCCCGCATCGCGCATTTCGTTGAATCAGGCCTCGTAGGCGGTCTCGCCGTGCGAGGTAATGTCCAGACCTTCGCGCTCCTCGTCCTCGGGCACGCGCAGGCCGATCAGCAGGTCCACCAGCTTGAAGGCGACGAAGGCCACCACCGCCGACCACACCACCGTGGTCAGCACGCCTTCGGTCTGCACCCAGACCTGGTGGGCAATCGAATACTCGTCCGACACCTTGTTGGCGACGTAGTCGTAGATGCCGACGCCACCCAGGCTCGGCGCTGCAAACACGCCGGTCAGGATCGCCCCGGCGATACCGCCGACGCCGTGCACGCCGAACACGTCGAGCGAATCGTCCGCGCCGAGCATCCGCTTCAGGCCGGTCACGCCCCACAGGCACAGCAGGCCGGCCACCAGGCCCATCACGATCGAGCCCATCGGGCCGACGAAGCCGGCGGCCGGGGTGATCGCCACCAGGCCGGCGACCGCGCCCGACGCACCGCCCAGCATCGACGGCTTGCCCTTGGTGATCCACTCGCCGAAGGTCCATGCCAGCACCGCGGCGCAGGTCGCCAGCAGCGTGTTGACGAAGGCCAGCGCGGCGCCGCCGCTCGCTTCCAGGCCCGAGCCGGCGTTGAAGCCGAACCAGCCGAACCACAGCAGCGAGGCGCCCACCATGGTGAAGGTCAGGCTGTGCGGGCGCAGCGCCTCGCGGCCGAAGCCGATCCGCTTGCCGAACATATAGGCACCGACCAGGCCCGCGACGGCGGCGTTGATATGCACCACGGTACCGCCGGCGTAATCGAGCGCGCCCTTCTGGAACAGCCAGCCGGCCTTGGCCGTAGCCGCTTCGGCCGCCGCAGCGTCGGTGTACGCATCCGGACCCGGCCAGAACCAGACCATATGGGCCATCGGGATGTAGGCGAAGGTGAACCACAGCACGATGAACACCAGCACGGCCGAGAAGCGGGCCCGCTCGGCGAAGGCGCCGATGATCAGGCTGCAGGTGATCGCGGCGAACGCGCACTGGAAGGCGAAGAAGCCCAGCTCGGGAATCACCACGCCCTTGCTGAAGGTCGCCGTGACCGCTTCCGGGGTCAGGCCCTTCATGAACAGCCGATCGGTGCCGCCGAAGAAGGCGTTGCCCTCGGTGAAGGCGAAGCTGTAGCCGTAGATGGCCCACAGCAGGGCGACCAGCGAGAAGATCACCAGGCACTGCATCAGCACCGACAGCATGTTCTTCGAACGGACCAGGCCGCCGTAGAACAGCGCCAGGCCCGGCAGCGTCATCAGGATCACGAAGGCCGTGCACATCAGCAGCCAGGCGACGTCGCCCTTGTTCGGCGTCGGCGCGGCGGCCGGCGCCGCGGCTTCCGCGGCCGGCGCGGGGGCCGCTGCCGGAGCGGCCGTTGCGGCAGCCGGGGCGGCCGGCGCCGTGACGGCGGCCGAAGCCTCGGCGGCGGGCTTGTCCTGCGCCGCGGCCGGGCCCGACAGGGCCATACCTGCCGTGCCCAGCGCCAGCGCCATGGCGCCGGCAGTCAGCAATCGTTTGAACCAGCTAGTCATCTGAATACCCTTTTGTCGCTCTTTTCGCGCTTGTGTCGCTCTTGTGTTGACGTCCGGCGTGCCGTTACAGGGCGTCGCCGCCGGTCTCCCCGGTACGGATCCGGATGACCTGCTCGATCGGCGCAACGAAGATCTTGCCGTCGCCGATCTTTCCGGTGCGGGCCGACTTTTCGATCGCCTCGATCGCGCGATCGACCACGTCGTCGGGCACCGCCACCTCGATCTTGACCTTGGGCAGGAAGTCGACGATGTACTCGGCACCGCGATACAGCTCGGTATGGCCCTTCTGCCGTCCGAAGCCCTTGACCTCGGTGACGGTGATGCCGGACACGCCCACGTCCGAGAGCGCCTCGCGCACCTCGTCGAGCTTGAACGGCTTGATGACGGCGATGATCAGTTTCATCCGTGTTCTCCTGACAGCGCGGCCCCGTTGCAACCGGGCGCGCGCTCGTGGTGATCCTGTTTCTGTTTAGAAAGTCTTGGTGAGCGTGGCGACCACCGTGGCCTTGCCCATGTAGCGGCCGGAGGTGTTGGTGTAGACGCCGCGCTTGGCATTGGTGTCGATGTACGCGACCGCCGCCGAGAAGCCGTTGCCCAGGTCCTTGGTCAGACCGAGCTTCCAGTCGGTGTACGAGGCGTCCGCCACGTTCTGCACCTTCT
>NZ_JABTYE010000034.1 GCF_013314895.1 Cupriavidus gilardii
GAGAAACGAGATTATGCAGAACCTTTCGCTTCTCGTCAACAGGTTTGTCAGCACTTTCTGCTGCGGCGCCAGCACCGCAGCGCCTTTGCCTCCCTGCCAACCCCGCCGCCGTTCGGCTGCGAGGGGGCGAATATTAAGGGAGTACGCGCCGCCTGGCAATACCCTTGTCATCTTTTTATGCCAGGCGGCGCGGCAGCCGCTTCAGCGGTGCTGGAAGTTCGGCGCGCGCTTCTCGACGAAGGCGGCCATGCCTTCCTTCTGATCCTCGGTGGCGAAGGTCGAGTGGAACAGCCGGCGCTCCAGATGCACGCCTTCGCTCAGCGAGGTCTCGTAGGCCGCGTTGACCGACTCCTTGATCATCATCACGACCGGCAGCGAGAAGCCGGCAATGGTTTCGGCAGCGGTGACCGCCTCGTCGATCAACTTGTCCGCCGCGACCACGCGTGACACCAGGCCGGCGCGTTCCGCCTCGGTGGCATCCATCATGCGCGCGGTCAGGCACAGATCCATCGCCTTGGCCTTGGACACCGCGCGCGGCAGCCGCTGCGTGCCGCCGGCGCCGGGCATCGTGCCCAGCTTGATCTCGGGCTGGCCGAACTTCGCGGTGTCCGCGGCGATCACGATGTCGCACATCATCGCCAGTTCGCACCCGCCGCCCAGCGCGTAGCCCGCCACCGCTGCAATCACCGGCTTGCGGATGCGGCGGATGGTCTCCCAGTTGCGCGTGATGTACTCGCCCTTGTAGACATCCATATAGCTGTACTTCGCCATCATGCCGATGTCCGCGCCCGCGGCGAAGGCGCGTTCGCTGCCGGTGATCACGATGCAGCCGATGCCCTCGTCCTGGTCGAAGGCCGTCAGCGCGGCGCCCAGTTCGTCCATCAGCGCGTCGTTGAGCGCGTTCAGCGCCTTCGGACGATTCAGCGTCACCAGCCCGACGCGGCCACGGGTTTCCACCAGGATGTTGTCGTACGCCATGGGTTTCCTCTGTCTCCAATGAAAAAGGGATGCCGGCACAATGGCTGCAACGCCGGTCAGCATCGTTGGGATCAGCAACGATACCCGGCCGTAGCAAACCGCGAAAGATTAATGCTAACATTTGCCGACCGACTGGTCGGTTAATTAAAACCGCCGTCGCGCTTCCCTACAATGCCAGACGAAGCCGCCACCCGGCTTCGATCCAGAACAACCTTCCGGAGCGAGCGCCCAAGCGCCGCCGCAACCGGGACATGGCAGGAGACAAGCCCATGCACGCCACGCCCACGCCCACGCCGTCGCCCCGTACCGCCGTCGACGCCGGCCCGGTACTGCTGGCCTGGCACGGCGACGTCGCCGTCGTCACGCTGAACCGGCCGGACAAGCTCAACAGCTTCACCCGCGAAATGCATGCGGCGCTGGTGCAGGCGCTGGATCACGCCGAGGCCGGTCACGCACGCGCCCTGCTGCTGACCGGCGCCGGACGCGGCTTCTGCGCCGGCCAGGACCTGGCCGATCTGGATTTCACCCCAGGCCGCATGACGGACCTGGGCGACCTGATCGACAGCGCCTTCAACCCGCTGGTGCGCCGGCTGCAGTCGATGCCGCTGCCGGTGATCGCCGCCGTCAACGGCACGGCCGCGGGCGCCGGCGCCAATCTGGCGCTGGCCTGCGACATCGTGCTGGCGGCCCGCTCGGCCAGCTTCATCCAGGCCTTCATCAAGATCGGACTGGTGCCCGATTCGGGCGGCACCTGGTTCCTGCCGAAGCGGCTCGGCATGGCGCGCGCGCTGGGACTGGCGATGACCGGCGACAAGCTGTCCGCCGACGAGGCCGAGAAGTGGGGCCTGATCTGGGAGGCGATGGACGATCCGCTGCTGATGGAGCAGGCCCTGGCGCTGGCCACGCATCTGGCCGCGCAGCCGACCCGCGCGCTGGCCGCGATCAAGCGTGCGATGTACGCGAGCGCGACGCAGACGCTGGACGCCCAGCTCGACATGGAGCGCGACCTGCAGCGCGCGCTCGGCGGATCGCACGACTATGCGGAGGGCGTCAACGCTTTCCTCGAAAAGCGCGCGCCGCGCTTCACCGGCCAGTAGCCTGCCGGCCGCGGCCTTTTCCCAGCCCTTCCCGACTCTTGAGCAGGAGATCCGCTTGACTCCCGATCCGCAAGCCCTGGCCGAAGCGGCCGCGGCCAGCATGTACGAGGCCGACAGCTGCAGCCGCTGGCTCGGCATCACGATCGACGCGATCGCCCCCGGCTATGCGCGGCTGTCGATGCCGGTGCGCGACGAATTCCTGAACGGCCACGGCATCTGCCACGGCGGCCTGATGTTCACGCTGGCCGATTCGTGCTTCGCCTTCGCCTGCAACAGCCACAACATCAACACGGTCGCGGCCGGCTGCAGCATCGAATTCCTGAAGCCGGTCCGCGGCGGCGACGTGCTGACCGCCGAGGCGACCGAGCAGGTGCTGTCGGGCCGGCACGGCATCTACGACATCCGCGTGACCAACCGCGACGGCGAGGTGGTGGCGATGTTCCGCGGCAAGTCGGCGCAGATCAAGGGCCATGTCGTGCCGCCGCCCGAAGCGGGCTGACTGCAGCCCGCCCTCCATCGCCCGATCGTTGCAGCCGGCCCGTAGCGACAACCGTAGCCACACCCCCAAGCGCCACCCATAGCAGGAGACAACAATGAGCACGCGCCTGACCGATCTGCCGCTGGAGCCGATCGAGACCGCCAGCCGCGACGAATTGCAGGCCTTGCAGCTGCAGCGCCTGAAGTGGTCGCTCGACCATGCCTATCGACATTCGCCGGTCTATCGGCGCAAGTTCGACGAGGCGGGAGTGCACCCGGAAGATCTGAAGTCGCTGGCCGACCTGGCGCGTTTTCCGTTCACCACCAAGCAGGACCTGCGCGACAACTACCCGTTCGGCATGTTCGCCGTGCCGCAGGACCAGGTCGCGCGCATCCATGCGTCATCGGGCACCACCGGCAAGCCGACCGTGGTCGGCTACACGCTGCGCGACATCGACATCTGGGCCACAGTGATGGCGCGCTCGATCCGCGCGTCGGGCGCGCGGCGCGGCGACAAGGTGCACATCAGCTACGGCTACGGCCTGTTCACCGGCGGCCTGGGCGCGCACTACGGCGTGGAGAAGGCGGGCCTGACCGCGATTCCGTTCGGTGGCGGCCAGACCGAGCGTCAGGTCCAGCTGATCCAGGACTTCCGCCCCGAGATCATCATGGTGACGCCCAGCTATATGCTGGCGATCGCCGACGAATTCGAACGTCAGGGGCTCGATCCCGCGCAGAGCTCGCTGCAGGTCGGCATCTTCGGCGCCGAACCGTGGACCCCGGAGATGCGCGTGGCCATCGAGCGGCGCATGGGCATTTCCGCGGTCGACATCTACGGCCTGTCCGAGGTAATGGGCCCGGGCGTCGCCAACGAGTGCGCCGAGACCAAGGACGGTCCGACCATCTGGGAAGACCACTTCTACCCTGAGATCATCGACCCGAACACCGGCGAGGTGCTGCCCGACGGCAGCTTCGGCGAGCTGGTGTTCACCTCGCTGACCAAGGAGGCACTGCCGATCGTCCGCTATCGCACGCGCGATCTGACCCGTCTGCTGCCCGGCACCGCGCGGCCGGCGTTCCGCCGGATGGAGAAGATCACCGGCCGCTCCGACGACATGATGATCATCCGCGGCGTCAACGTGTTCCCCTCGCAGATCGAGGAACTGATCCTGAAGCACGCCGAACTGGCGCCGCACTACCAGTGCGTGCTCGGCAAGGACGGCCCGCTGGACACGCTCACCGTGCGCGTCGAATGCGCGCATGGCGTCGAGCCGGACACCGTGCGCCAGGCGCGCGATACCTTGATGCACGAGATCAAGGCCTATATCGGCGTGACCGTGGCGCTCGAGATCCTGCCGTCGGGCGGGGTCGAGCGCTCGGTCGGCAAGGCGCGGCGGATCGTCGACCAGCGCCCGCGCTGAACCTGCCGCGGTTACTCGCGCGCCGCGCTCAACTGCGCGGCATCAGCACCCACATCCGCCCGGCCTGCTTCATGCGGCCGGCGGTCTCGCCGGCCGCATCGCCTGCGCCCCAGAAGAAGTCGGCGCGCACGCCGCCCTTGATCGCGCTGCCGGTGTCCTGCGCAAAGACCAGCCGCTCGATCGGTTCGCTCGACAGCGGCCGCGTGGTCGACAGGAAGACCGGCACGCCGAGCGGGATCGTGGCGGGATCGACCGCGATCGAGCGCTCCGGCGTCAGCGGCACACCCAGCGCACCGATCGGGCCGTCGTTGTTGGGCGGCAGCTCGCGGAAGAACACATAGCGCGGATTGACGTTCAGCATCTCCTCGACCCGTGCCGGATTGGCGCGCGCCCACGCCTTGATGCCCTGCATGGTGGCTTGCGCCGGGGTGATCTCGCCGCGATCCAGCAGCCATTTGCCGAACGAGCGGAACGGCTGATCGTTGGTGCCGCCGAAACCGACCCGCATCATGGTGCCGTCGGCCAGGCGAATGCGGCCCGAGCCCTGGATCTGCAGGAAGGCGGCCTCGACCGCGTCGTCGACCCAGACCACCTCGTTGCCGCGCAGCGCCGGATCGCGCAGCAGCTCGGCACGCGGCGGCAGCGGCCGGTTGCCCCACTGCGGCGGCTTGCGGTGCAGCGGAATCTGGTAGGCGCCCTGGCGCGTGCGCGAGCCGTGCAGGATCGGCTCGTAGTAGCCGGTCACCAGCCCGCTGTCGGTACCGTCGCCGTTGACGACGCGGTAGGGCTGGAAATGCTGCTCGAAGTAGCTGCGCAGCGCCTGCGGATCGCTGGCATCGACCATCAGCCCGGCCGTGCATGGACCGCGCCATTCGGCGCGCTTCTTCAGCGCCTGGCAGCTGGCCTGCAGCGCCGGCCACGCGGCCCGCACGTCGTCGCGCGTCCAGCCGCCGATCTCGCTCCAGCTTGCCGGCTGCAGCCGGCCCTTGCCGCCGACGCCCGTCACCGGAGGCGTCGGCTGCCCGGTTTCGATGCGCGGCGGCGGACCGCTGACGCAACCGGCCAGCACCGCCGCCGCGCCGACAATGGCCCATAGCGCGCGGGCGCCGGGCAGCCGGCTGGCGACGGTAGTGAAGCGAGTGGAAAGCAGGGGAAGACGGCGAATGGCGAAAGCGGAGTCGTGGTCAGTCATCGTTTTCGGTGGGTTGTCGCCGGGCGCGGCCGCGGCGGCAAGGACAGTGGCTCTCAGTGGCTCTCAGTGGCTCTCAGTGGCTCTCAGTGGCTGGCTATGGCTGGCTGTGGCTTGCAGCAGGCATGCACACGGGACCGGCCGGCGGCCGATGCCCTACAATGCTCGGGCCGATCCGGCAGGGCTCCTCCATGCCGGATCGACGTTGGCTCGAACGCGGGAATCATCCATGAGCGAATTCTTTCAAGACCATCCCATGCTGCTGTTCGCCCTCGAGGCCGGCGTGGCGTTGTTTCTGCTGATCTTCATCGTGGTCTGGACGATGGGCACGGCCAAGAAGCATCCGCGTCCCAGCCGCGCCCCGGACGATCATCCGTCGCGCGCCGCTTCGCAGCAGGCCGGCCAACCGGGCAAGCCCTCGGGACAGGCGCACAGCAAGGACAACGCGCCGGGCGCCTAGGTTCCGGCGGCCCGCAATGCAGCCTCAATGCAGCATGCGCGGCAGCACCAGCGCGAACTCGGGAATCGGGACCTCGAAGCGATGGCCGTCCTCGGCCACGCAGAAGTACTTGCCCTTCATCGAGCCGACCGGCGTGGAGATCGTCGCCCAGCTGGTGTATTCGAAGTGCTCGCCTGGCTTGAGCAGCGGCTGATGCCCGACCACGCCGAGCCCCGCCACTTCCTGCGTGGCGTTGTCGCTGTCGGTGATCTGCCAGTGCCGCGAGATCAGTTGGGCCGCAACCTCGCCGGTGTTCTGGATCGTGATGGTGTAGGCAAAGGCATGGCGTCCGTGTTCCGGGTCGGACTGGTCGGGCAGATACTGCGTGCGCACGGAAACGGAAAAAGCGTACTCGCTCATTGTCGGGGTGGCCGGTGGCAAGACAAGGTAGCGGCATTGTGCGGCAAGGGCAGGGGTGCGGCAAGTCGGGTTCACGCCCCCGCCCGTCCGGCGCCCCGGCCTCGCCGGCCGCAAAGGCGGCGTAAAATGGCGCCCTTGCGCGCCGGCCGCACTGGCAGGACGCGCCCTCGCCGCATCCTTGCCACGTCACCCACGCCATCATGAGCACCCCGACCTATCGCATCGCCCCGTCCATCCTGTCCGCCGACTTCGCCCGCCTGGGCGAGGAAGTGCGCCGCGTCACCGAGGCCGGCGCCGACTGGATCCACTTCGACGTGATGGACAACCACTACGTGCCGAACCTGACGGTCGGCCCGCTGGTCTGCGAGGCGATCCGCCCGCACGTGACCGCGCCGATCGACGTGCACCTGATGGTGCGTCCGGTCGACCGCATCATTCCGGACTTCGCCAAGGCCGGCGCCAACATCATCACGTTCCACCCCGAGGCGAGCGACCACGTCGACCGCTCGCTGGCGCTGATCCGCGATCACGGCTGCCAGGCCGGTCTGGTCTTCAATCCCGCCACGCCGCTGCACCATCTCGACCACGTGATGGACCGGCTCGACGTGATCCTGCTGATGTCGGTCAACCCCGGCTTCGGCGGGCAGGCCTTCATTCCCGAGACGCTCACCAAGCTGCGCGCGGTACGCGAGCGCATCGACGCCTATGCCGCCCGCACCGGCCGCACGATCCTGCTGGAAGTCGACGGCGGCGTGAAGGTCGAGAACATCGCGCAGATCGCCGCGGCCGGGGCCGATACCTTCGTCGCCGGCTCGGCGGTATTCGGCAAGCCCGACGCCGACGGCGGCTATCGCGGCGTGCTGTCGGCCTTGCGCGCCGAACTGGCCAAGGTGGGCCAGTGATGGAAGGGGCGACGCTCAAGCGCACCGACTGGCGCGGCATTCGCGGCGCCATCATCGATCTGGACGGCACCATGGTCGATACCGCGGGGGACTTCCACGCGGCGGTCAACGCGATGCTGCAGGCCCTGTCGCATCTGCATCCGGCGCTTGGGGACATCGCCCCGCTGCCCCTGCCCGAGATCGTCAGCTTCGTCGGCAAGGGCTCCGAGAACCTGATCCGCCGCGTGCTCGACACGCGGCTGCCGCCCGCCGCCGCCAACGGGCTGTTCGCCGACGCGCTGGCGCTGTACAACCGCGAATACCTGCGCATCAACGGCCAGTTCTCGGCCCTCTACCCCGGCGTCGAGGCTGGGCTGGCCGCGCTGAAGGCCGCCGGCCTGCGGCTGGCCTGCGTCACCAACAAGCCGCACGACTTTACCGCGCCGCTGCTCGACAAGCTCGGGCTGGCGCCCTCTTTCGAGCTGGTCTACGGCGGCGATGCGTTTCCGTTCCGCAAGCCGGATCCGCTGCCGCTGCTGAAGGTATGCGAGGCGTTCCGCCTCGAGCCGGCGCAGATGGTGGCCATCGGCGACTCGGAAAACGACGCCATGGCGGCCCGCGCGGCCGGTATCGGCGTGCTGCTGGTGCCCTATGGCTACAACCATGGCAAGCCTGTACAAGGCGTCGACGCCGATGGTATAGTCGGCTCGCTTGTCAAGGCCGCTGAGATCTTGGCAGCACACCGGTAGTCTCCGGCCACGGCTCGCCAGCCTCACCGCGCGCCCTGCCCGATTCCAGAGACCGCCCACTCCGCATCCCGCGCAGACACCCGAGAACACGACCTTCATGTTCCTGAACCGCAAACGCATCTTTACTGACAGTGATCGGCAGGCCTGGCCCTGGCGTCGCTGGCGCGCCTCTCAACAGGCGTAAAGTGCGTTCGCGACTGGGCTGATCGCGTCCCGCCGATTCCATCGGCACGGCGCGTCGACCGGACCGGCGGTCCTGCCGGCCCGGTTTCCCTTCCCGGCAATCCCTGCTAGCGTTACCCGAACGCGCAATACGCCCCTGGCTCGAGACGAGCGACAGCGGAACGACCGATCGATCGGACCGTCCGCGTCCTTCCGACGAGCCGCCAGAACGGGGCCGGTGCTTCGGCCATCCTGCCCCTCCCAGAATCGCCCGCCGGGGACCACCTTGCCGCAGCGCCCCGGTGCGCCGTCCCAGAGGACCGTCATGACCGAACTCGAATTCAAATCGCTGGCCGACCAGGGCTACAACCGCATTCCGCTGATCGCCGAGGCCTTCGCCGATCTCGAGACGCCGCTGTCGCTGTACCTGAAGCTCGCGCAGTCGCAAACCCGCGGGGTCAACACCTTCCTGCTCGAATCGGTGGTCGGCGGCGAACGCTTCGGCCGCTATTCCTTCATCGGCCTGCATGCGCGCACGCTGCTGCGCGCCTACGGCCAGCGCACCGAGGTGGTGACCGACGGCAAGGTGGTCGAGACGCACGAGGGCAATCCGCTGGACTTCATCGCCGCCTTCGAGCGGCGCTTCAAGGTCGCGCTGCGCCCCGGCCTGCCCCGCTTCTGCGGCGGCCTGGCCGGCTACTTCGGCTACGACACGGTGCGCTATATCGAGAAGAAGCTGGCCGACACGCAAAAGCCCGACGACCTCGGCCTGCCCGATATCCAGCTGCTGCTGTGCGAGGAACTGGCGGTGATCGACAACCTGTCGGGCAAGCTCTATCTGATCGTCTACGCCGATCCCGGCATGCCGGAAGCCTATTCGCGGGCGCGCCAGCGTCTGCGCGATCTGCGCATGAAGCTGCGCCAGCCGGTCGACGTGCCGGTCACCAGCCCGTCGGTGCAGACCGAGGTCTATCGCGAATTCGACAAGGCCGACTACCTCGCCGCGGTGGGCAAGGCCAAGGAGTACATCGTGGCGGGCGACATGATGCAGGTGCAGATCGGCCAGCGGCTGACCAAGCCCTACCGCGACGCGCCGCTGTCGCTGTACCGCGCGCTGCGTTCGCTGAACCCGTCGCCGTACATGTACTTCTACAACTTCGGCGACTTCCAGATTGTCGGCGCTTCGCCGGAGATCCTGGTGCGGCAGGAAACGCGCCGCACCAGCGAACAGGGCGAGACGCGCTCGCGCCGTGTGGTGACGATCCGCCCGCTGGCCGGCACGCGCCCGCGCGGCAATACGCCCGAGCGCGACGCCGAGCTGGCCACCGAGCTGCTCAACGATCCGAAGGAGATTGCCGAGCATGTGATGCTGATCGACCTGGCGCGCAACGACATCGGCCGCATCGCCGAGACCGGCTCGGTCAAGGTCACCGACCGGATGGTGATCGAGAAGTACTCGCATGTGCAGCACATCGTCAGCTCGGTCGAAGGGACGCTGAAGGACGGCATCAGCAATCTGGACGTGCTGCGGGCGACCTTCCCCGCCGGCACGCTGAGCGGCGCGCCGAAGGTGCGGGCGATGGAGATCATCGACGAGCTCGAGCCGCGCAAGCGCGGCATCTACGGCGGCGCGGTCGGCTATCTATCGTTCGGCGGCGAGATGGATCTGGCGATCGCGATCCGCACCGGCATCGTCAAGGACGGCAATCTCTATGTGCAGGCAGCCGCCGGCATCGTGGCCGACTCCGATCCCGAGGCCGAATGGCGCGAGACCGAGGCGAAGGCGCGCGCGGTGATCCGCGCCGCCGAGCAGGTGCAGGACGGGCTGGACTCGGACTTCGCGTAAGCGCCGCCCGCAGCCCGAAGACTTCGTCGCCCCTCGCACGCGGGGGCCGGGCCTCTTCCCTCCGGGAAAAAAGGAAGCCGCTGGGTTCCCGCCTGCGCGGGAACGACGCGCTCTACTTCACCGCAGAAATTTGCCGGGCGGGCGCTTGCACCGAATGCGGCAGATGTACATCCGCGATGGTGCCGTCCCCCTCATGGTCGACCACCGCGACCTTGGCCTTCTGCAGCGCGCTCAGCTGCTGCCCCGACAGCTTGAAACTGCGCGCCAGTTCGTCGTCGCGCAGCGCCGGGATCGGCTTGCGCCGATCGAGCCCGGAGAAGCGGTACTGGTTGTAGAGCGCCCAGGTCAGCAGCACCACGCCGTTGAACAGCCCCACCACCACGTAGATCGACAGCGTGCCCGCGGTCGGCAGCAGCGCCGACCAGAACGGCACGTCGGGACCGGCGTTGGCGTGACGCAGCACAGCCAGCAGCCCGGTCACGCACAGGTAGCCGAAGCCGACCCAGGCCAGCGCGGTCAGCAACGCATCGATCAGCCAGCCCACGCGCGTGCGCCTGGTACGAATGATCATGTCATCGGGATTCATCACGACCTCATCGATTTGATGCCGCGATCCGGGCTGGTCCAACGGGCACGGCGCCGGGTCTTGAGCATGACTTTGGGGAAGGCCATCAGCGTGGTCAGCATGCCGATCATCCAGAAGGCCAGCGGATACCAGATGGTCCAGTACATCGAGCGGCCCAGCTTGGGCTCGTAGCGGCGGTCGATCGCCACGCTGATGGCGAACTGCAGCACGCAGACCACCGCCAGCACCATGCCGGTAAAGCCCGGCGGCACGAGCTTCTCGATGCGGATGTTGTCCGGCAGGTCGACGAAGTAGCCGAGTGCCCACAGGATGATCGACATCGCGAAGATGAAGGCCCAGCCCGCCGACAGGCAGTACTCGGCCATCAGCGGCCACAGCCGGCGATGGCGCCAGATCCAGATCGAGCGCACGTTCTTCAGGAACACCTCGGCGCCGCCCTGAGCCCAGCGCAGACGCTGCTTCCACAGGCCGCGCAGCGTCTCGGGCATCAGGATCCAGCACAGCGCGCGCGGCTCGTAGAAGATCGACCAGTGGTCGCGCTGCAGCTTCCAGCTGATGTCGATGTCTTCGGTGATCATGTCCAGGCTCCAGTAGCCGGCACGATCGAGCGCGCGGCGGCGGAAGGCCGCCACCACGCCGGACACCGTGAAGACCTGGCCGTAGACGCGCTGGGTGCGCTTGATCAGCCCGATGATCGACGAGAACTCGCCCACCTGAATGCGGCCGATCAGCGTCGAACGCGTACGGATGCGCGGGTTGCCGGTCACCGCGCCGACGCGCGGGTTGTCGACCATCGGCGCAACCAGGTACGCGGCCGCATCGGGGTCGAGCACCGCGTCGCCGTCGATGCAGACCAGATACTCGCCGCGCGCGGCGAGCGCGCCCATGCGCAGCGCCATCGCCTTGCCCTGGTTCTGGGCCAGGTGGACCACGCGCAGGCGCTCGTGCTTTGCCGCCATCGCATCGAGCAGCGCACCTGTGCCGTCGCGCGAACCGTCGTTGATGGCGATCACCTCGAAGTTCGGATAACGCTGCGCCAGCGCGGCGCGCAGCGTTTCTTCACCGTTCTTCTCCTCGTTGAAGCAGGGCACCAGGATCGAGATGAAGGGCTCGCCTGCCACCTTGGGCGGCTGGCGGTCTTCGTCCCAGGACCACTTGCGCTCCCAGTGCCACCAGTAATAGACGCCGCCGGCCATCCACAGTCCCGACATGAACAGCGGATAGAAGAACACGAAGGCAAGCAGCAGGTCGCCGGTGGCGAGCACGGCCAGGCCGATCGGCATGCCGAGCGCGATGCACAGGACGATCAGGGCAAATAGACGTTCGATCATGGCGCGGGGTACCAGGCATTGGACAGCGCCGGCCGGATCACGTCGAGCCGAGGCTGGTTGTTATGGAAGTCGTCCGGGTAGTAGCCGAAATTGCGGGCGCCGCGGCGCTGCAGGCGCTGCATCCAGCCCGCCAGCACGGCACTGTCCACCGGCGGCGCATCGGCCTTGCGCCAGTCGCGGCTCTGCAGCTCGAACACGGTGCGGCGCAGTGCGCCGGGCCGCTTGGCCACGGTATCGACCAGCGAATCGAGCCACGCGTTTTCCTTGCCGGCCGGCACCTGCTCCATGTAAGGCATGGCCATCGGCGCGGTCCAGTCATAGGCGCCAAGGAAATCGTCGAGGTTCTGCGCGAACCAGGCCTCGCTCTCCGGCTGCAGGATCGGGGCGGCGAAGATGTTGCGTGCGGTCTTGATCGCCGGTCCGCGGATCGCGCGTACCTTGGCGGTCAGTTCGTGGGTGAAGTCGACCAGCGCCCGGCTCTTGAACCGCGTCCAGCGCTGCATCGTCTCCGGACTGGCACGCAGCGCCTCGATCGAATCGGGCAGTCCGGCCTTGCGATAGGCCGCCAGGGCCGGCGCGCTGACATCCTCGAAGTCGCTCATCACGGCGTCGTCGTGGAACAGGATGCCGTCGAACACCGCATGGCGTGCCAGGTCCTCGTAGAGTTCGCCGATGCGCTGGCGGGCCGCCGGATCGAACGGCGACAGGCGCCGGTACTGCTTCGGATCGACGTCGACGCGGCCCGTCTGCGGATCCCAGCGCGACACGCGCGCGATCGACTTGTCCAGGTCGAGGGCCAGCACCGGCATCCACGCATAGAGCTTGACGTTGGTCCTGTTGCGCAGCTGCCAGGCGACGCGGTTGAACAGGTCGGCGCGCACCGGCAGCACGCGGTTGGGGAAGTACACCGACTTCACCAGGCCGCTGGCATCGGGGTCGGCAAACGCCTGCAGGAAAACCGTGTCGATCTGCAGGTCGTAGATGCGCTGCACCAGCTTGTCCAGATTGCGGTCGATCTGCGCGGGATCGGCGTCGTAGACATAGTCCAGGTCCACATGCGCGACGCGCATGTTCTGCTGCTGCTCCATCTCGACCACCGACTGCGCGAAGCCGCGCAGGCCCGGATCGTCGCCGATCAGCAGGCGCGCGCCGGACATCAGCTTGTCGACCGTCGCCAGCCCGTCTTCCAGCGTCAGCGCCATCTGGTAGCCGTTCTCGCCGATGATGCGCAGCGCCGAACCGCTTTCGGCGCCATACGGCCAGATCCACACGCGCACCGGCTTGCCGGTGATGCGCCGGACCTTCTCGGTGATCCGCTGCACGTCGTTGCGCACACGCTTTTCATAGGCGGCGTCGCTCTCGTAGGTGCCGGTCTTGCTGTCGTAGGCATGTACCGCGGCCACCGGCTGGGTATTGCCCTGCGGGTTGGCCAGCACGCCGTAGTGGTGCGCGTCGGTATGGGCGCCGATCTCGACCAGGCCCGAGGCGGCAATCTCGCGTACCTGCTGCCACGTCAGCATGCGGTCGCGTTCGGTCGGCGTGCCGCCGAAATCGACCGGCTTGTTCTCGGGCGTGTCGAGCCATACGCCGACCGGCGCCAGCACCGCGGGCCAGCGATAGGCCTTCAGGATCGGCAGCACACGCGTATAGAAGCTGCGGTAGCCGTCGTCGAAGGTCAGCAGCACCGCACGGTCGGGCAGCGCCTCGCCGTCGTTGCGGGCGGCCAGGATCTGGTCGACGGTGACGGGCCGATAGCCGTTCTCGCGCAGCCAGGCCAGCTGACGGATCAGCTGGTCGGTGCGTACGCTCAGATAGGCCTGGTCCGGGTCGCGGTCCTCCACGTCGTGGTACGCCAGCACCGCGACATGGTTGCGCGGCCAGGGCTGTTCGGCCTTCGGCACCGGCCGTTCGGCCGGCGGCGTGAAGCGCGGAATGTCCTTGGCGCAGGCGGCGAGCAGCAACGTCGCCACTGCGAGGAACAACATCAGAAAGGCGCGATAGGGGCGCATCAAGGTGGCTTCCATGGCATGCATCCCGTTCAGAATCGGTAGGTCAGGTCGAACACGATGCGCAGTTCGCGCTCGCGCTGGCCGTCGTACGGACGGCTGGTGCCGGTGATCGTGGCGCCGACGTCGAACACGTCGTTGGTGCGGAAGCGCTGCCCGTAGCCGATCATCATGATGGCGCCGGTACCGTAGCCGCGCTGCGCGTACGCGCCCGCGCCGGCCAGGAACTGCTGCTCCCAGACGGTTTCGTAGCGGCGATGCAGCGTGTGCGTCAGCCGGACCGACGGCAGCAGCGTCAGGTCCGAGCGCGGGTTGTAGTACGGCGTGTCCCGGCGCGTGTTGCGCGAGGCCCAGATGTCGACCAGCAGGTCGCCCTTCAGATGCGGCGCGGTATAGAAGCGCTGCACGCCGGCGACGCCGCCTTCGAGGCGGTCGTTGCCATCGCTGAAGCGCGACGGCGCCACCGTGAACATCCACTCGCTGCGCTCGCTGGCGCGGTAGCGCGCGAAGGCCGACAACGTATCGGCATAGATGCCCTGCTTGAGCGCGCGCAGCGGCGTGCCGGTCGAACGCAGCGCGCCCGAGGCGCCGATCTGCCAGCGATCGTCGATGTCGTATTGCGCCGACAGCCGTCCGCCGGCACGGCCGTTGCCGCCGCCGCCATAGTCGTGCGCCGAGACCTCGCCTTCGACCGTCAGGTCGCGCACGCGGTACTGCACGCCGGTGCGGGCCCAGCGGTAGTCGACGCTGCCTTCCTGGAAGCGGCCGGTGGCGTAACCGATGCCGCCGAAGGCGCGCCAGTCGTAGTTGATCGGCGGGGTGTACAGCACCGCCTCGATGCCGAAGTTGCCGTTGCCGACTACGGCGCTGTCGTTGGCGAGACCCCGATAGCCCTCGATGCGCAGCTCGGACTTGTTATGGACCTGCCAGTCGCGATCGAGGCGCTTGACCGCCAGGTCTTCGGGATAGCGCGCCATCGTGTCGTTACGCAGCATCTCTGCCTGCCGCCATTCCTGCAGATCGAGCGCGGCATGGCCCTGCTGGACCTCCAGCGGCACGGCGCGCGGGTCCAGCGTTTCGGCCAGCTTCAGTTCGCTCTCGGCCTGACGCGGCCAGCCGCGGGCGCGATACAGCTCGGCCCGCAGCACGCGCAGCCGCGAATTGCCCGGCGCACGGCTGACAAGATCTTCGAGCCGCTGCTGCGCGTCGACGGTGTCGTCGGCGAGGCGGCGCGAACGCGCGCTGACCTCGGCGGCATCGAGCCACAGGTCGTTCGGCTGGCGCGTCGGCTGGCCGCGCAGCCACCGCCAGCGCGGTTGCTCGGCGCTGGCCTGCTGCACCACCTCGCCGGCCGGCGGGAATTTCTCCGCCTCGGCATGCGCGTAGTAAAGTCCGGTCTGCGCGGCCAGCCGCGCCTCGGCGTCGCTGCCCGGCGGATACGCATCGCGGATCGCCTGCGCATACAGCGTCTCCGCCTGTTCGGGATGCCGCAGATACAGATAGGCCGCGGCGACGTCGGTCAGCGCGAAGGCCGGTACCTCGACGCCTTCGGCGCGCAGCGCCTCGTATTCGTTGACCAGGTCCTGCATCCGCACGCGCGCGTGCAGCGCGGCGAGCCGGTCGATGCGGGCGCGGCGCAGCTGGGCTTCGCCGCGCGGGCCGGCGCCGCGCAGTTGCGGCAGCAGTTGCTCGTAGCGGGCCAGCGCGCGGTCGGCGATGGCGAAGCGCTCCGCTTCGGTGCGGGTCGGCATGTCGGCCAGCCGCACCTGTTCGGCGGTCACATCCAGTTCCAGCTCGAGCCGGTCGGCGCGATCGAGCAGGCCCGGATGTTCGTCGGCTACGCGCAGCGCGGCTTCCGGCAGGCCGGCGTGCTCGAGCGCACGCACGTATTCGCGCACCACGTCCTTGCGCTGCGGCGCCAGGCCATGGGCCCGGTCGGCCTCGAACAGCGCCTCGTACGGATCGTTGGCGCGGGTGTGCGCGTACGCCAGCGCAATGCGGGCATCGGGGTTGGCCGGCTGCCGCTCGACCAGCGCCCGGCCCGCCGCGACGGCGTCGGCGGTGCGGCCGCTGTCGGCCAGTACCAGGATCTCGCCCAGGGCGAAGTCCTGGCGCCCCGGGAAGCGCTGGCGGCCTTCGCGGTACAGCGCCAGCGACGCGTCCCACTGGCGTTCGTCGCGTTGTGCGCGTGCCACGGCGGCGAGCACGTCGGCCGGCAGGGTGCTGGCGTCCGCGCCCAGGGCACGGTAGGTGTCCAGGACCTCGGCCGGGCGGCCCGCCCAGCCGGCGATGATCATGCGGTCGTAGGCCGCGCGGCGATCGGTCGGCGCCTGCGCCAGCCGTTCGCGCAGCGCGATCAGGGCCGGTTCGTGGTCGCCGGCGCGGGCGCGCTGGATCAGCGCATCGTATTGCTGGTCGGCCTGCGCCAGTGCGGCATGCGCCGGCAACGCCAGGCAGGACATCGCCGCCGCCAGCCCGACGGCCAGCTGCACCGGGGTACGCCGCCGCAACGTGTGCATACGGCGGGGATCGGCCGGAACGCGGGCAGGAGAGCGCGAATGACGCGTCATCAATGACTCCATGGGGACTCCGCAGCCTGTCTCGCTGTGATGGTCAAGCACCCGCGGCGTGCCATCGAAGACGCGCGCGCGAGTCCGTTATCGGCTAGGGAAGGGCGGCACGAGGGCACGGAACCCGATCGGGTCTGTCCCGCCTGCGGAGATCGACGGGGGAGGACCTACGGGATCCGGCGGGCACCGAAGAACCGCGCCGGATGGCCATCCGCAGCAGGGATGGCGTCGTGCAACCGCAATCGATGCTGATTCGCAAGATGCGGTGCCGCAAAACTTCGCAAAGTGTAGTGAAGAAGCTGAAAATCGATTGTGAACGATAGAAAACGTGCCAAATTCCGCTTCCCCGGGACCCAACCGTGGTTGGGGATTGCGGAGCGGGCCGGTTGCCGGGCGGCACTCGCGCTCGACACCGGCACGCGAGGCAAGTTAAAGTAGCGACTTCGTTCCGGATGCGCGGTGTCCCACAAAGCGTCGCTTTCCGTGTAACCTCCGAACACACCCCCCGATTCACCCGATCATCCGATCACGCAATCGTCTGACGCAGAACCACGATGACCTTCCGGGCTCCGACCGTTTCGTCGCATCTGTCCCGTTGGTGGCGCTTCCACTAGGAAGCGGCACGTCGTTGCGTTCTTTCGCACCTTGCCGCCGTTCCGGTTGGCAAACGTGCGGTCCGACAGCTCACCGGTGCGGCGGCTCCTAAATACCCAGGAGATCTGCCGATGCCGTCGAATTCCTCCCCCCGATCTGCCCGATCCAAATACCGCCGCGCGCCAGCCTGGCCGACCACGCTCGCCTGCGCCTTCGCCTTCCACCAACGCACCACCACCATTCAAGCCGGGTGAATCATGCTGCTGATGATCGACAACTACGACTCGTTCACCTACAACCTGGTGCAGTACTTCGGCGAGCTCGGCGCCGACGTGCGGACCTACCGCAACGACGAGATCACGATCGAGGAGATCGAATCGCTGGCGCCCGAGCGCATCTGCATCTCGCCCGGCCCGTGCAGCCCGGCCGAGGCAGGCATCTCGGTGGCCGTGCTGAAACACTTCGCCGGCAAGCTGCCGATCCTCGGCGTGTGCCTGGGCCATCAGGCCATCGGCGAAGCGTTCGGCGGCAAGGTGATCCGCGCCAAGCAGGTGATGCACGGCAAGGTCAGCCGCATCGAGACCACGCAGCAGGGCGTGTTCGCCGGCCTGCCCAAGGCGTTCGACGTGACGCGCTATCATTCGCTGGCGATCGAGCGCGAGACCCTGCCCGACTGCCTCGAAGTCACCGCGTGGACGCCCGACGGCGAGATCATGGGCGTGCGGCACAAGCAGTTTGCGATCGAGGGCGTGCAGTTCCATCCCGAGTCGATCCTGTCCGAACACGGACACACGCTGCTGGACAACTTCCTGAAGGTGGCGCGATGAAACGGCTCGATGCCCCCCTCGCGCCTGCCCTCGCCCCTGCCCCTGCTCCCTCACGCGCCCGATCGAACGAACCCCACGCCTGCGAGACCGCCATGCCCATCACGCCCCAGGAAGCGCTGACGCGCTGCATCGAACACCGCGAAATCTTCCACGACGAGATGCTGCATCTGATGCGGCAGATCATGCAGGCGCAGATCTCGCCGGTGATGGCCGCCGCGATCCTGACCGGCCTGCGCGTCAAGAAAGAGACCATCGGCGAGATCACCGCCGCCGCGCAGGTGATGCGCGAATTCGCCAACAAGGTCACGGTGTCCGAGCGCGAGCATTTCGTCGACATCGTCGGCACCGGCGGCGACGGCTCGCATACCTTCAATATCTCGACCGCGTCGATGTTCGTCGCCGCCGCGGCCGGTGCCCGCATCGCCAAGCACGGCAACCGCGGCGTCAGCTCGAAGTCGGGCAGCGCCGACGTGCTGGAGGCGCTCGGCGTCAACATCATGCTGACGCCCGAGCAGGTCGGGCAGTGCATCGCGCAGACCGGCATCGGCTTCATGTTCGCGCCGACCCACCACCCGGCGATGAAAAACGTCGCGCCGATCCGCAAGGAAATGGGCGTCCGCACGATCTTCAACATCCTCGGCCCGCTGACCAATCCGGCCGACGCCCCCAATATCCTGATGGGCGTGTTCCATCCCGACCTGGTCGGCATCCAGGTGCGCGTGATGCAGCGCCTGGGCGCGCGCCATGCGCTGGTGGTCTACGGCAAGGACGGCATGGACGAGGTGTCGCTGGGCGCCGCCACGCTGGTGGGCGAACTGAAGGACGGCGAGGTGCGCGAGTACGAGATCCATCCGGAGGACTTCGGCCTGTCGATGATCTCGAACCGCGGCCTGAAGGTGGCGGACGCCGCCGAATCGAAGGAGATGCTGCTCGAGGCGCTGTCCAACGTGCCGGGCACCCCGCGCGAGATCGTGTCGCTGAACGCCGGCACCGCGCTGTACGCGGCCAATGTCGCGTCGTCGATCGAGGACGGCATCGCCCGTGCGCGCGAGGCGATCGCCAGCGGCGCGGCGCGCGCCAAGCTCGACGAGTTCGTGCAGGCCACGCGCCAGTTCCAGTAATCGAGGCAAGCAAGCATGTCCGACATCCTGCAGAAGATCCTGGCCGTCAAGGCCGACGAAGTCAGCGCCGCGCGCAAGCGCCGCGATTTGCCCAGCCTGCGCGCCGAAGCGGAAAGCCTGCGCGATGAAGCCGGCCTCGCGCCGCGCGGATTCGGCGCGGCGCTGCGCGCGAAGATCGAAGCCGGCCAGGCCGGCGTGATCGCCGAGATCAAGAAAGCGTCGCCGTCCAAGGGCGTGCTGCGCGAGCATTTCGTGCCCGAGGCGATCGCCGAAAGCTATGCCGTCCACGGCGCGGCCTGCCTGTCGGTGCTGACCGACGAGCGCTTTTTCCAGGGCCATGCCGATTACCTGCGGCGAGCCCGCGGCGCCTGCCCGCTGCCGGCGCTGCGCAAGGACTTCATGGTGGACCTGTACCAGGTGTACGAGGCCCGTACCTGGGGCGCCGATGCGATCCTGCTGATCGTCGCCGCGCTCGATCCCGGCCTGATGGCCGAACTCGAGGCCTGCGCGCACGAGCTGGGCATGGACGTGCTGGTCGAGGTCCACGACGGCGCGGAGCTGGAAGCGGCGCTGCGGCTGAAGACGCCGCTGGTCGGCGTCAACAACCGCAATCTGCGCACGTTCGAGGTCTCGCTGCAGAACACGCTGGACCTGCTGCCGGCGATGCCGGCGGACCGGCTGGTGGTCACCGAGTCCGGCATTCTCGGACCGGATGACGTGGCACGGATGCGCGAGGCCAATGTGCACGCGTTCCTGGTCGGCGAAGCGTTCATGCGCGCCGAAGACCCGGGCGCCGAACTGGCCCGGCTGTTCGCCTGAGGCCCTCGGCTCCCGCCCACCTACTACCCGCGCCCAGACCGCTCCGATGGCTCAGGAAATCGAACTGAAACTGGCCGTGCCCGATGCGGCCGCCGCGGCCGCGCTGATCGCCTGGCTCGACGCCAATGCACAGGCGGTCGGCGAATCGCATCTGCTCAACGTCTATTTCGACACGCCGGCCCACGAGCTGGCGCAGGCACGCGCCGCGCTGCGGCTGCGCCGCGACGGCGCCCGCTGGCTGCAGACGCTGAAGACGGCGGGACGCAGCGAGGCCGGGCTGGCCACGCGCAACGAATGGGAGACCGAGGTCGCGGGCGAAGCCCTGGAGCCGGCGCGGCTGCCCGCCGAGGCGCGCGCGCTGCTCGACCCGCTGGCGGGCCGGCTGCAACCGGTGTTCCGCACCGATTTCGTGCGGCGGACCTGGCGGCTGCGCTGTCCGTTGACGGGCGGTAGTGAGGGGCAGATCGAGGCGGAAGTCGAAGCGGCGCTGGACACCGGCGACATCGCCGCCCTGACGCAGGACGGCACCACGCGCACGTCCGCGCGCGAGACCATCCACGAACTCGAACTCGAATGGCTGTCCGGCGACGCGTCGCAAGCGGCCGCGACGCTGCGCGCGCTCGGCGAGCGGCTTGGCACGGTCGCCGCACTGACGCCGTCGGATCGCAGCAAGGCCGCGCGCGGCTATGCGCTGGCCGGGCAGGCCGGCTCGCCGGCGGGAGCGGCGTGATGGGCCGCCGTCCGAGCCGACCCGCCGGCGATACGGGTCAAGGCCAGCTGTTTGCCGACGTGGAGGAGGTATCCGGGGCCGGAGTGCGAGCCAGGGCGTCGACCGATGCCGCGACTGCCGCCCGCGCGCCGCAGCAGCCGCAATGGACCCCGCTGGCGGCGCAGGCCGAGGCCCTGCCGCCCGCCTGGCGCGCGCTGCTGGCGCCTTGCCTGGCCACGCCGGCATGGCAGCGGCTCGCCAGCTTCGTCGACGGCGAGCGCGCCGCCGGCAAGCCGGTGTTCCCGCGCGACGTCTTCCACGCGCTGCATCTGACACCGCCCGAGGCGGTCAAGGTCGTGATCCTCGGTCAGGACCCGTACCACGGCGTCGGCGTGGTCGACGGCGTCGAGGTGCCGCAGGCGCACGGACTGGCCTTCTCGGTGCCGGACGGCGTGCGGGTGCCGCCGAGCCTGCGCAACATCTTCAAGGAGATTGCAGCCGAATACGGCGATCCGGCGGTGGCGCGGCCCACCGCCTCAGGCAATCTCGAAGGCTGGGCGCGCCAGGGCGTGCTGCTGCTCAATACTGTGCTGACGGTCGAACAAGGGCAGGCCGCGAGCCACGCCAAACGCGGCTGGGAAGCGGTCACCGACTGCCTGATCGCGGCGCTGGCCGCCAGCCAGACGCATCTGGTGTTTTTGCTGTGGGGCAGCCATGCGCAGGCCAAGAAGGACCTGCTGACCGGCGAGCACTGCATCCTGGAGGCACCGCACCCCTCGCCGCTGTCGGCGCATCGCGGCTTTCTGGGGTGCGGACATTTCCGCCTCGCCAACGACTGGCTGGTCGAGCACCAGCGCGAACCGATCGACTGGAGCGCGCACCAGGTTCGGCCGTGACTACGTCGAGCGCCACTCGAACAGCTCGAACTCGCCCTCGCCGGGCTCGACCTCCAGCTTTTCGACCGTTGCTCCCGGCGGACCCTGCTCCATCCATTCGCGCAACTGGGCCAGCCGCTCCGGTGGTCCGTAGGCCATCACCTCGACCGTGCCATCGTCGCGGTTGCGCACCCAGCCGCCCAGGCCCAGCTGGATCGCCAGATCCTCGCAGGCCGCGCGATAGCCGACTCCCTGCACCTTGCCGTGCGCCACCATGTGCCAGGTTTCCATCGCCGTTCCTCCTTGCGAGTCCGCACATCCGTACAACCGTAGACTAGTGCGATGACGCAGGCATGACCACCCCCGCGCAGTGCGGATCGATCCCTAGGCGCGCTGGCGGATCGCGCGGCCGATCGCGCCGGTGCGCAGCGCGATCTTGGCGGCGTCCGCCCGCAGTGCCCGCAGCCGCCGTTCCAGCACGGCATTGGCGGCGCGGCCGGTCGAGCTGGCGGTGCCGCCCGGTTCTGGTGCGCCGGCCGTCTGCACCAGCGTTTCCGTATGCCAGCGGTCGGCCGAATCGGCCAGCCGCGCGCGGCGTTCGGTGGCATCGGCGAGCGCGGCATCGGCGGCCGCTTCGGCAGCCACGGTGGCTTGCGCGGGCTCGTTGTCGACTTCGGCCTGCGCCGCCTTGTTGGCGTCGGCATGCCCGCCTTCTGGCTCGGCTGTCGCGGGCGCCTCGGCTGTCTCGGCTGTCTCGGCGGCCACGGCCCCGTCCGCCTGGATCGTCGCGGCAGCGCCCTGACCCGCCCTGGTGGCCGAAGCCGGCACTGGCTCCGCCTCCGGCGCCGGCGCCCGCCGGCGGATGAAACCGGCTCCCCTGCCCTCGCCGCGGTCGCCTTCGAGCAGCCGCTCGCTGGCGAGCCGCAGGCTGCGCGTCGCGGCCTCGGTGGCCTCCTCGATCGCGGCGCGGGCGGCCGGCAGGTCCAGCTCGTCGGCATGCTGACGCACCTGGATCCGGGCCGCCGCGACATGGGCCGCGACCAGATAGTTCTGCACGATGAAGCGGTTCAGGTTGTCGACCGCGCGGTGCCGGCTCTTCGGTTCGTCGAGCATGCGCTGGAACGAGCCGATCAGCGCCGACAGGCTGTCCATGAACTGCTTGCGCTCGACCCGATAGGCGAAGTCGTCGCGTGTCAGGCCCAGCAGCAGGTCGCGCGTAGCGGCGATATAGCGGCGGTTGGCGTTCAGCACGTTCTCGACCAGCGCCGGAATCGCGCGATATTCCCAGCTCGGCAGCACGAAGCTGAAGATCGAGGCGATCACGCCCCCGATCACCGTATCGACCAGCCGCTCGCCGACCACCGTCGAACCGGGCATCAGCAGGTTGATCTGCACCAGCACCTGCACGCAGGCCGCGATTGCGGTGTAGCGGTATTTGATCGTGACGAAGGTCGCGCTGGCCACCAGCGAGACGAACAGCACCGCCAGCAGCACCAGCGGCTCGTGCACCACGCGCAGGATCGCCAGCGCGATGATGCAGCCGATCAGCGTGCCGATCAGACGGTCGTTGTAGCGCTGCTTGGTCATGCTGAAGTTCGGCTTCAGGATGACGACGATGGTCAGCAGAATCCAGTAGCTGTGCGAGGCGTAGGGCAGATAGCCGGCCACGACCAGCCCCGCCGCCACCGCCATCGTGACGCGCAACGAGAAGCGGAACACCGGCGCGCGCCAGTGCAGGTTGTCGCGCAGCACGCGCCATTCATAGCGCTGGCGCGTCAGAAACGGGGTCATGTCGGGGCCAGGCAGCACCTGGCGCGGTTCGACCGGCGTGCGGGAGGCCACGTGCAGCTGCTCGACCAGCGCGATCGCGCCCTTGATCATGTCCAGCGTCTCGCCCAGCGCGGTCATCGCCGCCGGATCGATATGGTGGTGCCGCAGCATCTCGATCTCGTCGGCGACCGCGCGCAGCGCCTCGCGATAATCGACCTCGGCATACGAGGGCCGGCCGCGCGTCACGTCGTAGGCGATCGCCTCGACGTCCTGGCACATCAGCCGGATCAGCCGGCGCAGCGCGTCGAGCACCGGCGTGCCGGCGAAGGTCTGGCGCAGCAGCGGGTAGTCGGTATTGGTCGACAGGATGTATTCGTACAGGTCCAGCATCCGCAGATGGACCTGCACCAGCAGCCCGTCGTGCGGGGTGCGGTTGCCGCGCAGCACCAGATCCCGCGCCGCCTGCTGGCGCTCCGCGACGATGATCTGCTGCCGCACCAGCTCGTTGAACTGCTCGTCGTAGTCGTTGCCGGCATCGTAAAAGCCGGCCTTGATCTCGAGGTAGGCCGCCAGCTCGTACAGCGACTCGGCCAGGATCTGCTGCTTGGTGCGGCGCTCCATCAGCCAGCTGACCGCCATCGCGTACGCCATGTACGCCGCGGCGCCGGCGCCGAACAGCAGCGCGTGCTCGATCGCACGCCGCACGACGAAGTCCTCGCTCAAGGTCAGCGTCATCACGAACAGCGTCGAAAACTGCAACGGCATCGTCTTGTTGCCGTAGACCGTCATCATGCCGGCCAGGAAGGTGACCAGCACCAGCACCACCGGCAGCACGCGCGGGAACGGCGTGACCAGCGCGACGATCAGCGTGACCGCCGTGCACAGCAGCACGCTGGCCAGCATCTCGTTGAACTTGTGGTTCACCGGGCTGGGCAGGTCCATCAGGCTGGTGCACAGCGCGCCCATCGACACCACCATCGCGGTCGGCAGGTCGGCCAGTTGCAGCGCGATCAGCGTCGCGCCGATGACGCCGGTCGCCGAGCGCAGGCCACGATAGACGTAGTGCGAGAAAACGAAGGTGCGAGGATCGTGGGCGTATTGCATGCGGGCGCGGCGGGCGGCGACTGCGGATGAACTGCGGTGGAGGAGCTACGGCTGGCGGCTGGCGGCTGGCGGCTGGCGGCTGGCGGCTGGCGGCTGGCGGCTGGCGGCTGGGCCGGCAGCTTACTGGCCCAGCCAGCGCGCGCGCAATGGATGCCGGCCGCGCTGGCGCCGATCATCGCCTTCGTCCAGCTGCAGCCGATATTCCGTCGCCGGCTCCGGCGCGAAGGTGACCGGCAGCACGTGCAGTTCGTCGCGGCGGAACAGGTGGCAAGGCACGGTGTCGCCGGCGCGATAGCGCGCCAGCAGCTTGTCGAGCTGCCCCGCCCCGTTGGGCGTGACGCGCAGCCCGTCCACCGCGGCCAGCAGATCGCCGGCCGACCAGCCGGCCGCCTGCGCCGCGCCGCCATCGAGCACCTGCGTGACGCGCACCCAGCCGTCCTCGCTCCGGGTCTTGATGCCCAGCGCGGCGGCTCGCGTCGGCTTGCGCGCTTCGGCGCGGATGCCGAAGGACCTGAACAGCGCCGGCAGCGGCAGCTCGCCGGTGCCCTCGGTCCAGGCACGCAGCTGCGGGGACACGCGTACGCCGGCCACCTCGTCGATCAGCGCATGCACCTCGTCCTCGGTGACGCCGCGCTGGACCGCGCCGGGCGCATAGAAATCGCGTCCATAGCGGCGCCACAGCATCCGCATCACGTCGTCGAGCGAGCGCCGGCCATTGGTACGGCTGCGAATGGTCAGGTCCAGCGCCAGACCGATCAGCGAGCCCTTGGTGTAGTAGCTGACGATCGCATTGGGCGCGTTCTCGTCCTGCCGGTAGTACTTGGTCCAGGCATCGAAGGAGCTGTCGGCCACGCTCTGCTTGGTGCGGCCGCTGCCGCGCAGCACGCCGTTCCAGGTCTTGGCCAGCAGCTCGACGTATTGCTGCTCCGTGATGCAGCCGCTGCGCACCAGCATCAGATCGTCGTAATAGCTGGTGAAGCCCTCGAACAGCCACAGCAGCGGCGTATGCGTTTCGGCCTGCAGCCGGTACGGCACGAAGGCCGCCGGCTTGATGCGCTTGACGTTCCAGGTATGGAAATACTCGTGGCTGCACAGGCCGAGGAAGCCCCGATAGCCCTCGCTGCTTTCGGGATTGCCGCGCACCGGCAGATCGCCGCGCGCACACATCAGCGCGGTGCTGGCGCGATGCTCGAGCCCGCCATAGCCGTCGCCGGTGACCATCGTCATGAACACATAGCGGCGATTGCTGTCGAAGAACGGCGCGCGCTCGCTGCGCGGCTCGAACAGCCGGATCTGCGCCTCGCAAATGCGCTTCAGGTCGCGGCAGACGCGCTCGAGGTCAAGCTGCGGCACGCGGCCGGTGAAGACGACGTCGTGCTGGGCGCCGCAGGCCTTGAACGTGCCCATCGTGAACTCGCCCATCTCGACCGGATGGTCGATCAGCTCGTCGTAGTCGGCGGCACGGTAACGGCCGAAGCCGTAGCGCCTGGCACCGCCGCGGCCCGGCGCTTCGGGCAATGCCGTGGCCACGCGCCAGTTGCGATATTCGTCGCCCTGCGGCGGATGGATGTCGACGGTGCAGGGCCGGTCGGCCTTGCCGTCGACGCACAGGAACACCGAGGTCCCGTTGAAGAAGCCGTGCGTCCGATCCAGATGCGCCGCGCGTACCGACAGATCCCAGGCGTAGACCTCGTATGACAGCGTCAGCGGCCCGCGCGCGGGGTCGAACGGCTCGGCCTGCCACGTGTGCTTGTCGAGCTTGGTCAGCGCGACCGGCTGGCGGTTGGCCCCGTCGCCCGCATCCGCGCGGATCCGCACGATGTTCCGTGCGAACTCGCGAATCATGTAACTGCCGGGAATCCACGCCGGCAGGAAGAAACGTTGGCCGGCGGGATCGGGATCGTCCACCGTGACGGTGACCGCGAACAGATGCGCTTCGGGCTGAAGCGGGGCAATGGCGTAGTGGATCGGCTTCATGGCCACGATTGTAGCGTCACGGGCACGTGGGCCCGGCGCCGGGTCGGTGCCACGCGGTGTCGCCCCTGCGCGCCGCGCCGCCTTCGACATCAGCGATTGACGTCGACCACCACCCGTCCGCGCACCCCGCCCGCGATGATGCGCTGTCCCGCTTCGATCGCCTCGGCCAGACCGATCTCCTGCGTGATCGCCGACAGCCGGTCCGGTTCGAGGTCCTGCGCGAGTCGCGCCCACGCCTGCTCGCGGCGCGCCATCGGCGCCATCACGCTGTCGATGCCGTGCAGCGTCACGCCGCGCAGGATGAACGGCGCCACCGAGCCGGGGAAGTCCATCCCTTGAGCCAGTCCGCAGGCGGTGACCACGCCGCCGTAGCGGACCTGCGCAATGGCATTGACCAGCGTATGCGAACCGACCGCGTCGACCACCGCTGCCCAGCGTTCCTTCTGCAGCGGCTTGCCAGGGGCAGACAATTCGGCGCGATCGATGACGTCGGCCGCGCCAAGCGCCTTCAGGAAGTCCGCTTCGCGCGCCTTGCCGGTCGAGGCCACCACGCGATAACCGAGCTTGCCCAACAGCGCGATCGCGACAGTGCCCACGCCGCCCGAGGCGCCGGTCACCAGCACCTCGCCCTGTTCCGGCCGCACGCCCGAGGCTTCGAGCGCCAGCACCGACAGCATCGCGGTATAGCCCGCGGTGCCGATCGCCATCGCCTGCTTCGTCGTCAGCGACTCGGGCAGCCGCACCAGCCAATCGCCCTTCAGGCGCGCGCGCTGCGCCAGGCAGCCCCAGTGCGTCTCGCCGACGCCGTAGCCGTTCAGCACCACCTTGTCGCCGGCACGCCAGCGCGGATGGGACGACTCCAGCACGGTGCCCGCGCCGTCGATGCCGGCCACCATCGGCCATTTGCGCACCACCGGACTGCGCCCGGTGATCGCCAGGCCGTCCTTGTAATTGATGGTCGAGTAATCGATCTCGATCAGCACGTCGCCGTCGGCCGGCAACTGCTCGTCCTGCAGCGTCGCGATCTCGGCGTGAGTCGACGGCTTGTCGCCGTCGGTCTGGGTCAGCAGCAGCGCGCGGAAGGTCATGGTGGTGTCTCCTCGTTATGCGTTCCTTACTTCTTCAGGGTCGACAGCTTGCGCTCCAGCGTGGCGACGTCGGCCGCGCCCGGGATGCGTGTGCCGTCGGTGAAGAACACCGCCGGCGTCCCGGTGACATTGAGGCTGTGGCCCAGCGCCAGGTTCTCTTCCAGCGGCGTCTTGCAGTTGCCGGCACCGCTAGGCGCCACCTTCGACAGCATCCAGTCGCGCCACGCCTTGGTGCGATCGGCCGCGCACCAGACCTGCCTGGCCTTGGCGGTCGAATCCGGCGACAGCACCGGATACAGGAAGGTGTAGACCGTGATGTTGTCCATCTGCTGGAAAGTCTGCTCGATCTGCTTGCAGTAGCCGCAGTTCGGATCGGAGAACACCGCGACCTGGCGGCTGCCGTCGCCCTTGCTCCATTTGATCGCGCGCGACAGCGGCAGGTCGGACCATTTGATCCGATTGACTTCGGCCAGCCGCTGCTCGGTCAGATTGGTGCCGCTGCGCGTGTCGAGCAGTTCCCCATTGAGGATGTAGCGGCCGCTGGCATCGGCGTAGACCAGCTGGCCGCCGATATTGACTTCGTAGAGACCGGCGATCGGCGTCTTCTCGACGCTCTTGATCTCGGCCCGGCCGCCGAGCATCTTCTGCACGTTGGCCTTGATGCGCTCCGCGGTCGGATCGCCTGCGGCCAGCGCCGGATGCGCGAAGACGGACGTGGCCACGGCGAGCGTTAGCACGGCCATCGCTCGGGACGCGCGCTGGGTCAGCACGTTGCGCAGCGGGTTAGCGTGCTGCGGGTTCGGGCGGGCGGAGCGCCCGAGGAAATACGACATGTTGACTCCGGGTTCTGGTTGGCTCGGATGTGGTTGGACCGGGCGGATCGGCCGCGGATGGGTTCGGTGCATTGGCGACGTTGGCTGCGTGCAGCGCGCTGGCGGCGTCGATTGCGTTGCGTCGGTTGCGTTGGCTGCGCAGGCGGGTCCGCTTCGACGGCGCCGGCGCTCAGCCAAGCGCCCGGCCGATCAGGAACCGCTTCAGCAGCGCCTGGCCGCCGACGGCACGCATGCCGGTATTGCGGACCATCTTGGCCAGCCCGCCCTGCAGAGAAAACAGCCGATGCAGGCCATCGGTGGCGGCCGTCAGCGACAGCAGATCGGTGGCGCGCGCGCGCTCGTAGCGGCGCAGCAGGCGCAGATCGCCTTCGTCGCGGAACGACTCTTTGGCGGCCATCACGCGACCAAGTTCCGCGACATCGCGCAAGCCGAGGTTCATGCCCTGGCCGGCGAGCGGGTGCACCACGTGGGCGGCGTCGCCGACCAGCACCACATGCGGCTGCACGACGCATTCGGCATGCTGCAGCACCAGCGGGAAGGCCTGCGCGGGAGTCACGCAGCGCAACGCACCGAACTGGCGGCCGACCGCGCCGCTGGCCGCGTCCATCGCCGCCTGCGCCAGCTGCTCCGGCGTCAGCGCCGTCAACACGCGCGCATGGGCCTCGTCGGCCGACCACACCATCGACAGGTAGTTGCCCGGCAGCGGCAGCATCGCCAGGATCTCGCAATTGCACGACTCCTCGTCGGCCAGCAGCTTGGGCGGCGCGCCCAGGAACCACTGCCACGCGGTGGCGTGATGCGGCAGCTCGCAGGCGAAGTTGGCCACCACGCCAGACTGCCGGTAGCGCCGCGTGCTGACCCCGATATGGCACTGGGTACGGACCCAGGAGCGCGCGCCATCGGCGCCGACCACGCAGTTGGCGCGCACCCGAGCGCCGTCGGCCAGCGTCAGCGTGACGCCGAGCTCGTCGCGCTCGAAGCCGGTAGCAGCCTGCTGATACCAATGGACCTGATGCTGGAAGCGCAGCGCGGTATCGAGCACGCGCTCGACATGGCTCGATTCGATGATCCAGGCCAGTTCCGGCACCGCGGCGGCATACGCGGAAAAATGCAGATCGCCGGTCAAGCCGGCATCGTCGCGCGCGGCGGTGTCGTCGCCGAACACGCGCATGTCGCGCACCGGCTGCATCCGCGCCGGCTCGAGCGCCTCCCAGATGCGCAGCCGGCTGAGCAGCGCCTGGGAGCTGGCGGAGAACGCGTAGACGCGGCTGTCCCACTGGTCCTGGCCCGGCGCCGAGGCGGGCACCGAGGCGGCTGCCGACGAATCGCCCGGCCGCGGCGCGATCAGCGCGACCTGCATGCCCTGCTGCGCCAGCAGCAACGCACAAGTCTTGCCGACGATGCCGCCGCCAACCACGGCAATCTGGAAATGGGAAAACGAGGTCCGCGTGGACGCGCTGGCTCTGGTCATGGGGCGATTATAGCCAGCGGCTTTGATGGGTCACCGGCGATGCGGGCGAGCGCCCTGGCGCGGGCCGTCCGGCTGGCCGGGCGGCGGAACGGCCATCCGCTAGAATACCGGCTTTGCTATCGCTTACCGCCCGGAACACCATGAGCCTCAAATGCGGCATCGTCGGCCTGCCCAACGTCGGCAAGTCCACGCTGTTCAACGCCCTGACCAAGGCCGGCATCGCCGCCGAAAACTATCCGTTCTGCACCATCGAGCCCAATGTCGGCGTGGTGGAAGTGCCGGATCCGAGGCTTAAGGCCCTCGCCGACATCGTCAAACCCGAGCGCGTGGTGCCGGCGACGGTCGAGTTCGTCGACATCGCCGGCCTGGTGGCCGGGGCGTCCAAGGGCGAAGGCCTGGGCAACCAGTTCCTCGCCAATATCCGGGAAACCGACGCCATCACGCACGTGGTGCGCTGCTTCGAGGATCCCAACGTGATCCACGTGGCCGGCAAGGTCGATCCGCTGTCGGACATCGAGGTCATCAATACCGAACTCGCGTTGGCGGACCTCGCCACCGTCGACAAGGCGCTGGCCCGCTACGTCAAGCCGGCCCGCGCCGGCGACAAGGAAGCGCAGCGGCTGGTCGCCGTGCTCGAGAAGGCCCAGGCCGTGCTCGACCAGGCCAAGGCCGTGCGCACGCTGGACCTGGCGCCCGAAGAGTGGGACGCGCTGCGCCCGTTCTGCCTGATCACCGCCAAGCCCACCATGTACGTGGCCAACGTGCGCGAGGACGGCTTCGAGAACAATCCGCACCTGGACGCCGTGCGCAAGTACGCCGAGACCACCAGGTCGCCGGTCGTCGCGGTCTGCGCCGCGATCGAGGCCGAGATCGCCGATCTCGAGGACGAGGACAAGGCCGTGTTCCTGGCCGACCTCGGCATGGACGAACCTGGCCTGGACCGCGTGATCCGCGCCGGCTTCAGCCTGCTGGGCTTGCAGACCTACTTCACCGCGGGCGTCAAGGAAGTGCGCGCCTGGACCATCCACGTCGGCGACACCGCCCCCAAGGCAGCCGGCGTGATCCACACCGACTTCGAACGCGGCTTCATCCGCGCCCAGACCATCGCCTACGAGGACTTCATCGCCTACAAGGGCGAACAGGGCGCCAAGGAAGCGGGCAAGATGCGGGCGGAAGGGAAGGAGTATGTGGTCAAGGATGGGGATGTGATGAACTTCTTGTTCAACGTCTGAGGACGACGAACGGATTCCCACATTCGCTTTCGCGACCCTGCTCGACAGCCCGGCCTTGGCCGGGCTGTCTTGTTTCGGGGTACGCAGGAATGGTCGGCGACGCCTCTCACGCAACCGGCTTCAACCGCCTCACATGCAGTCCATCGCGCCGCTGATCGACCTGCCACAAGTCATACGCGGCCTGATGAGCCAGCCATGATTCCGCACTCTTGCCGAAGGCCATTTCGAGCCGCACCGCCATTTCGGGCGTGATCGAAGCACGGCGGTTGAGGATCTCGGACACCGTCTTGCGTGACACGTCCAAGGCGGCGGCCGCTTCGGTGATGGTCAGCTTCATCGGTTCCAGCCACAGTTGATGCAGGAGCTGGCCAGGATGCGGGGGGGTATGCATGCGCATGGTGCCTCTCGTTCAGGAATAGCCGACGGGTGTGAAGCGAAGGAGCTTGCCCGAACGTGCTGTGCATCTCTTCCGAAAAACGTTCTTCAAACCCTCACCACCACCTTCCCGAACTGCTGGTTCGACTCGAGAAACCGATGGGCCTCGACGATCTGGTCGAACGCGAATATCCGGGCCATCGAGGGCCGCAGCTGTCTCCAGGCAGCCGTTGCCCTTCGTACCGTAAGTGGCACTTCGATGGCGGCGTTTTTCGGTAGAATTTTTCGCCACGCGCGGGTAACGTGGCGACCACCAAAACTGAACCAGGCGGAGGCGCACGTGGACCTTACCGGCATCGGCCTCTATACCTTCCAAGAAGCCTCGAGGCTGACAGGCATTCCGGCCCGCGATTTGCGCCGCTGGCTCAATGGCTATGCCTACCGGCGCAAGGCAGACTGCAGCACGGTCCCGGTCCGTCCGCTGTGGGAACCTGAACTATCGCGCGCGGAAATCGACGGGATAAGTTTTCACGATCTGCTCGAGGTCCGCTTCGTTCGCGCTTTTCGCCAGCACGGGCTCAGCTTGCAGACCATCCGGCTGGCAAGCGAGAAGGCCCGTCAGCTGTTCAACCTGTCGTACCCCTTCACATCGCGTCGCTTTCAGACGGACGGTCGCACGATCTTCGCATCGGCCGTCCGTGAGACGGGCGAAATCGACTTGCTGGACCTGATCAAAGGACAGTACGCGTTCGAGAAGATCATCGAGCCGTCTCTCTATCAAGGCATCGACTTCGCCCCGGACGATACCGCGCTGCGCTGGTACCCGTCGGCTTGCAGCGAGGCCGTCGTACTCGATCCCAAGATTGCATTTGGCAAGCCCATCGTGACGGAGGGACAGGTGAGGACGTCGGTTCTTTACGCGTCCTTCCTCGCCGAGAACGACAGGCATTTCGTCGCCAGAATGCACGAGGTGCCATTGTCCGCGGTGCACGCCGCCATCGCCTTCGAAGAACGTCTCGCCGCGTGAAATTCTTTGTCGACAACAATCTTCCACCGGCGTTGGCGCGAGCCCTGCATGCGCTGTCGGAGGTGCATGGGCATTCGGTCGCTCATCTAAGAGACGCCTTTCCCGCGAACACCGCGGACGCGGACTGGATCGCACGCCTATCCCGAGAAGGCGGATGGTCGGTGGTAACGCATGACAAGCTGAACAAGGGCATCGAACGGGAAGCCCTGCGCCGAGCGGGCCTGATTGTTTTTTTCCTGGACAGGAGCTGGTCCAACCACCGGTTCTGGGACATTGCCTGCAACCTGGTCCGTTGGTGGCCACGTGTCATCGAACAATCGGACGGGATTCGGGGCGGCGCGGCGTTCAGAGTGCCGTACAACCTTTCAGGTAAAGGCCGCTTCGAGCATGTCGTCCTCTAGCGCCTGTCGCGCCGGGCCTTCAAACCCTCACCACCACCTTCCCAAACTGCTGGTTCGACTCCAGAAACCGATGGGCCTCGACGATCTGATCGAACGCGAATGTCCGGGCGATGGTCGGCCGCAGTCGGCCCTCCTCCAGCCCGCGCAGAATGAACGCCTTCGCCGCCGCGAGCCGTGCCGGATCGCCAATGGTCTCGTGCACCAGATACCCTCGCAATGTCAGCGATTTGCTCAGCACCGTGAACAGCGGGAAAGGTGTCGGCGACGGGCTCAGACCGCCGTATTCGATCAGCATGCCGCCGCGCGACATCGCTGCCGTCAGGGGCTCGAACATCGGGCCGCCGATCGCATCGAGCACGACGCGCACGCCCTGCTCTCCCGCGGTTTTCTTTAGTCGCGCTTCGAGGTCTTCCTCCTCCGAAGCGACCACATGCCGGGCTCCGGCGTCGAGCAGGGCCGCCCGCTTCGCCGACGATCGCGTGATCGCGATCGGCATGGCGCCGACCATATTGGCGATCTGGATCGCGGCCAAGCCCACGCTGCTGGATGCCGCCGTGATTGCCACGACGTCGCCCTCGCCGAGCCCCGCGATATCGATCAGCGCGCCATAAGCGGTCAGATACGGCATCCACAGCGCGGCGGCGGCTTCCCAGCTCAGCGAGGGCGGATGCTTGACGACGAGCTCGGCCGGAAAGCGGACCAACTCCCCATAGGCCGGCCACTGAACCATCGACTTCGGCGGCACGATGCTGACGGCGTCCCCGGGCGCCAAGCCTTCCACACCGGGGCCGACGGATTCGATCACGCCCGCCGCTTCGAGCCCCAGCCCGGAAGGAAAGGTCGGCGTTTCGATATAGCGGCCGGTCCGCAGCAGCGCCTCGGCGCGATTCAGCCCGAGCGCCTTGACGCGGATCCGAACCTCGCCGGCCGCCGGCTCGGGCACTTCCACTTCTTCGATATGCAGGACTTCAGGGCCGCCAACTTGTTGGAAACGGACGACGCGAGCGGTTTGCATGGCGGGATTCACTCCAAATGAATTGCGATGAATCCAGTATGATCCGCGGCAATAAACCGATAAATCGCCTCTTTGGCACCACGGCAGAAACCAGCGCTTTCGAATCATGGATCGTCTGACCAGCATGGCGGTGTTCGTCAAAGCCGTCGATCTGGGCTCCTTCGCGGCAGCGGCGGACGCGCTCGGCATCACCGGGCCGATGGTTGGCAAACACGTCCGCTTCCTCGAAGAGCGCCTCGGCACCCGGCTGCTGAACCGCACCACGCGCCGTCAAAGCCTGACCGACTTCGGGCGCGCCTATTACGAACGCTGCCGGCTGATCCTGGCCGAGGCGGACGCCGCCGACGCCCTGGCCGCCGACCAACTGGCCGAGCCGCGCGGCAGGCTGCGAGTCACGATGCCGGTGCATTTCGGCCGGCATTGCGCGATGCCGATCCTGCTTGCACTGGCGCGGCAGTATCCGGCGCTGGAGCTCGAACTATCCTTCAGCGACCGCCTGATCGATCTCGCTGAAGACGGCTACGACCTGGCCATCCGCACCGGCAGTCTGCAAGACCGCGCCGACACCGTCGCGCGCCGGGTGGGTCGACAGCGCATGATCGTCTGCGCGTCGCCCGCCTACCTGGATCGGCACGGCGAGCCGCGACAGATCGACGACTTGCGCCAGTACGATGCGATCGTCTATCGCCGCTCCGGACCCGTCGCGCCATGGCTGTTTCCCCGACAGGAAGAGCCGCCGCTCGAACTGCATCCGGCGGGCCGACTGTGGCTGGACGACCTCGATGCGATCGCGGACGCGGCCACCGAGGGCATGGGAATCGCATGGCTGCCTTACTGGCTCGTCCGCGCACGGATCGAGGCCGGCGCGCTGGTCCAGCTGTTGCCGAACGACCCGGCGTTCCTGTACGACGCCTATGCGCTATGGCTGCGCACGCCGCATCTCGCCCGCAAGGTCAGGCTTGCCGTCGACGCGCTGGCGGCGGAGCTGCCGAAACGGATGGAATAGCGTCGGGCGGTCAGGTCCGGGCGTTCTGCCCGGCGTGCGGAAACAGCGGCCACGCCATCGCCGCACACGCTCCGGCAACCAGCCAGACGCCCGTCCAGCCGCTGCGATCGAGCAGTTGCGGAATCGCCGACGGTGCCGCGAAGTACGCGACAAAGACCAGCGTATTGGCCAGGCCGAGCGCCGTGCCGGCACGCTGGGCGCCGGCCTGCGTCGCCAGTTCGGTGTAGGCGACGCCATGCCAGGCGGACACGGCGATGCCAGCCAGCACGACGGCGACCATCGTGACCGCCGGCGGCACACTGGTCCCCATCGCCGCGCAAAGCGCCAGCGGCACGAACATCAGGGCCGCGACGATCGTGCAATGACGCAGCCACGCACGACGGTTGCCGCGCCGATCGGTATGGCGGCCGCTCCAGATGCGCATTGCCATCGCGCCAGCCTGCACGGCGCAGAGGGTCGCGGCGATACCAGACATGCCGACGTGCGCGGCATCGTGCAGGAATACCGAAGCAAAGCTGAGGATGGCGAATTGCGGCGCGCACAGAATGCCGATTGCCGCCGCGATGCGCCAGACCCGCATGCTGCGCAGCGGGCCGCGATCGCCGTGCGAACGGTGGCGCACGGTCGCGGGCTCCGTGGCCTGCGGGGGTTCATGCAGCCACCTCCATGTCAGCCAGACCGACACCACACAGAAGGCCGCGAGCAGCGCGTACACCCAGCGAAAGCCGGCCGCGACCGCCAACCACGGCAGTATCAGCGCCCCTAGCCCGCCGCCGAGCGGGACGGCGGTCTGGCGAATGCTCATCGCCAGGCCGCGCTCGCCCTCGGCGAACCATCGCATCACCGCGCGCCCGCTGGCGCCGTTGACGCTGCCGCCCGCGAGCCCGAGCAGCGCCATGCAGGTCATCGCCAACCATAAAGGCGGCACGCGATCCGCTGCCGGTGCCAGAAACAGCGCCATGATCGCCAGCGTCAGCGCTGTGGCGCCGAGCCCGTACAACAGCACGCGGCGGTCGCCCCAGCGGTCGGCCGCCGCGCCCCAGGGCAATTCCGACAGCGCCGCGCCGACGCCCAACGCACCGAGCAGCAAGCCGAGCCCTCCGTTATCGAGCCGGTAAGCGCTGCGCAGCCATACCGCCGTGGCCGGCAGCCCGTTGGCGGCGGCGATGAAGCTCACATTGGCGGCCACGCCGACACCCAGCACTTTCCAGCGATGCGCAGCGGCGAACGCGGCAGTCGGTTCGGCACCGGCGCAGGAAGGGCGGGAAGGGC
>NZ_JABTYE010000035.1 GCF_013314895.1 Cupriavidus gilardii
CCCCCGCCCCGTCAGCGCTCGGCGCCATCGGCCGCCGCGGCGCTAGAATGGCGTTTTCCCCTCCTTCGGTCGGCCCATCATGACTTCGTCCGCCTCCCAACCGGAACGTCCCGCCTCCCCCCGCAAGCGCTGGCCGCTGATCGTGGGCCTGCTGGTGCTGGTCCTGCTCGGCTGGTTCGGCTACCGGGCGCTGACTCCCGCCAAGCAAGCGCCGCAGGCGACCTTCGTGCTGCTGTCCGGCGAGCGCGTCAGCACCGCGCAACTGCAGGGCAAGGTCTATATGGTCAATTTCTGGGCCACCAGCTGCACCACCTGCGTCAAGGAGATGCCGGACATGGTGCGCACCTACCAGCAGTTCAAGGACAAGGGCCTGGAGTTCGTCGCGGTGGCGATGAGCTACGACCCGCCGATGTACGTGACCAATTTCACCGAGACTCGCCAGCTGCCGTTCAAGGTCGCGCTCGACTCGGACGGCTCGGCGGCCAAGGCCTTCGGCGACGTGCAACTGACGCCGACCACCTTCGTCGTGGACAAGGACGGCCGCATCCTGAAGCGCTATGTGGGCGAGCCGGAATGGGACAGCCTGCACAAGCTGCTGGACCAGGCGCTGGGCAAGGCGGTTTGATGCGCTGACAGGGGAAATGGACGTCTTCGGTATGCCAGTGCCGCTTGCCCTCTCCCCGGCCCTCTCCCGCGAGCGGGAGAGGGAGAACCCCGTAGGCGTTCGGTAAAGCTCCCGGTTTTCTCCCCCGCCCGCTTGCCGGAGAGGGAGAGCCCCGTAGGCGTTCGGTAAAGCTCCCGGTTTTCTCCCCTCGCCCGCTTGCGGGAGAGGGGCCGGGGGAGAGGGGACTCCGGCGCAAGACAAAGCGAAAGCGCCCTTCACGCCCCATCAGCAATCCCCCGCTTGCCCAAAACATCTGTATGGATATACAGTCTGCGGCGAACATTTCCGCTTTTTGCCCACGCCCGCTCCTGTGTCCGTCGCTCTCGCTACTGCTCCCGCCGCCCAGGCTGACCCGGCCGATCCGGTCGACTATCTCGCCGCGCTCAACCCCGAGCAGCGTGAAGCGGTCGAGCACGCCACCGACCGGCCGCTGCTGATCATCGCCGGGGCGGGCTCGGGCAAGACCAACACGCTGGCGCACCGGGTTGCGCATCTGCTGCTGGGCGGCGCCGATCCGCGCCGCATCCTGCTGCTGACGTTCTCGCGCCGCGCCGCGGTCGAGATGGGCCGGCGCGTCGAGCGCATCGTCGATCAGGCCTTCGCCAAACGCAACGGCACCACCTCGTCGGCCAATCCCGGCCGCGCCGCGCTGCAATGGGCGGGCACCTTCCACGCGATCGGCGCGCGCTTGCTGCGCGAGTACGCGGAGACGCTGGGCCTGTCGCCGTCCTTTACCATCAGCGACCGCGGCGATTCCGCCGACCTGATGAACGTGGTGCGGCACGACCTCGGCCTGTCGGCGCAGAACGCCCGCTTCCCCCGCAAGGAAACCTGCCTCGCGATCTATTCGCGCGTGGTCAACACCCAGTTGCCGCTCGAAGAGGTGCTGCAGCGCCAGTTCCCGCGCTACGCGATGTGGGTCGACGCGCTGCGCGCGCTGTTCGCCGGCTATGTCGAGGCCAAGCAGAAGCAGCAGGTGCTCGACTACGACGACCTGCTGCTGTACTGGGCGCAGGCGCTGGCCGAGCCGGCGCTGGCGCGCGACATGGGCGAGCGTTTCGACCACGTGCTGGTCGACGAATACCAGGACACCAATGCGTTGCAGGCCGCGATCCTGCTGTCGCTCAAGCCCGACGGCCGCGGTCTGACCGTGGTCGGCGACGACGCGCAGTCGATCTACGCGTTCCGCGGCGCCACCGTGCGCAATATCCTGGACTTTCCGCAGCGCTTCTCGCCGCCGGCGGGACAGGTCACGCTGTCGCGCAACTATCGCTCGACGCAGCCGATCCTGGCCGCCGCCAACGCGGTGATCGGGCTGGCGGCCGAGCGCTTCACCAAGGACCTGTGGTCCGACCGCGCCAGCGCCGAGAAGCCCGGCGTGGTGGTCGTCAACGACGAGACGGAGCAGGCGCGCTTCGTGGTCGAACGGATTCTCGCGCGGCGCGAGGAAGGGCTGGCGCTGATGGCGCAGGCGGTGCTGTTCCGCGCCGCCGACCACAGCGCCCAGCTCGAACTCGAACTGGTCCGCCGCAACATCCCGTTCGTCAAGTTCGGCGGCCTCAAATTCCTCGAGTCGACCCACGTCAAGGACATGCTGGCGGCGCTGCGCTGGCTGGAGAATCCACGCGACCGCATGGCGGGCTTTCGCACGCTGCAGCTGATGCCGGGCGTCGGGCCCAAGACCGCCGCGCGCGTGCTCGACGGGCTGGAGCTCGCCAGCGATCCGCTGTTTGCGCTCGAATCGTTCGAAGCGCCGCCCGCGGCCGCCGAGGCATGGTCGGAACTGGTCGCGCTGGCGCGCGCGGCGATGGCCCCCGCAGCGGCGTGGCCGGTCGACTTCGAGCGCGTGCTGCGCTGGTACGAACCGCATCTGGAACGCCTGCACGACGATGCCGCCGCACGCGCCGCCGACCTGCAGCAGCTCGCGCGCATCGCTGCGACCTACGGCTCGCGCGAACGCTTCCTGACCGAACTGACGCTGGACCCGCCCGACGCCTCCAGCGACGAATCGGGCGTGCCGCTGCGCGACGAGGACTACCTGATCCTGTCGACCATTCATTCGGCCAAGGGCCAGGAGTGGAAGGCCGTCTACGTGCTGAACGCGGTCGACGGCTGCCTGCCGTCCGATCTGGCCACCGGCACCACCGAGGAGATCGAGGAGGAGCGCCGTTTGCTCTATGTCGCGATGACCCGCGCCCGCGACCATCTCGACATTGTCGTGCCGCAGCGCTTCTACGTGCATCAGCAGCCCGGCATGGGCGATCGCCACGTCTATGCGTCGCGCACGCGCTTCCTGCCGAATCGCGTGATGCCGCATTTCCACAGCCGTGCCTGGCCGCCGCCCCCGCCGGTCGATGCGGCGCCGCAGCGGGCGTCGCTGCCGGCCGTCGATCTGGCCGCGCGGATGCGCAATATGTGGCGATGAGGCCGTCATTGCAGCCATAGCGGCCACAGCGGCGGTGCGCGTTACCCGGCGTAGCGACGAGAGGCATCAGACCGACGCTTTCTGTGCGCCATAGCTAACACCTGCCACTGCGCCGCGCTGCAGGCGCCGCCGCGCGGTCGAAACGGCCCCCGGCTCGCCGTATAATTCCGAGCTTCCCACCGTTCCGACCGGCGCCAGGCCGCGCGCGGCTCCGCCGCACGTGCCGCGCGCCCTCCCACGCATGAGCAGCTACTACCAGCACCACGTCTTCTTCTGCCTGAATCAGCGCGAGCCGGGCGAAAACTGCTGCGCCAACCACAACGCCAAGGCGATGCAGGAATACGCCAAGAAGCGCTGCAAGGAACTGGGCATTGCCGGCGGCGAGGGCCGGGTGCGGATCAACAAGGCAGGCTGCCTGAACCGCTGTGAACTCGGCCCGGTACTGGTGGTCTACCCGGAGGCCGTTTGGTACACATTCGTCGACGAGCAGGACATCGACGAAATCATCGACAGCCATCTGATCCACGGCAAGCCGGTCGAACGTCTGATGGTGGATCGCTGAGCGCCGCGCTCGGACCGCATCCGCTTCCATCCGCCGCCCACTTTTCGTTCCCGGATTTCGCCCTTCCCTGCCATGAACGCGCATACCCAGGTACTCACCGTTGCCGGTCCCGCCGGCGCGATCGACGTTTCGGTCGACCTGCCGCAGGCCGCCCCGGTGCGCGGCCTTGCGCTGGTCAGCCATCCGCATCCGCTGTTCGGCGGCACCAAGGACAACAAGGTCGCGCAGACGCTGGCGCGCGCCTTCGTGCAGCTGGGCTATGCCACCGTGCGGCCGAACTTTCGCGGCGTCGGCGGCACCGCCGGCCAGCACGATAACGGCCAGGGCGAACAGGACGACCTGCTGGCGGTGATCGCGTGGATGCGCCAGCAGCGCGACTGGTCCGCCGACGCGGCGACGCTGCCGCTCGCGCTGGCCGGCTTCTCGTTCGGCAGCTTCGTCGTCAGCCATGTGGCGCGGCGCCTGGCCGAGGCCGGCACGCCGGCCGAGCGCCTGGCGATGGTCGGCACCGCCGCCTCGCGCTGGCAGGTCGCCGACGTTCCCGCCGACACCATCGTGATCCACGGCGAGCAGGACGAGACCGTGCCGCTGGCCAGCGTGCTCGACTGGGCGCGGCCGCAGGAGCTGCCCGTCACGGTGATCCCCGGCGCCGACCATTTCTTCCATCGCAAGCTGCATCTGATCAAGCAGCTCGTCGTCAATGCGTGGCAGCGCTGAGCCCGGGCATTGAGCGGGCGGCCATGGCAATCCGTGGCCGCCGTTCCTTGCCCCGCCGCCACGTCCGCGTGGCGGCGCGACGCTGCCCTTTCTCTCTTGTCGGAACCTGAAAACATGTTCAATCAAGCTTCGCCGCTGTTCTCCCACCGCATCGCCCACACCCTGCTGGCCAGCGCCGCCGCGCTCGCGCTCGCCAGCGCACCGCTGACGGTGCGCGCGCAGGCCGTGCCGATGCCGCAGGTGGCAGCCAAGGCGTGGATGCTCTACGACGTCACGAGCGGCCAGGCGCTCGGCTCGCAGAATGCCGACGCCCGCATCGAGCCGGCTTCGCTGACCAAGATCATGACCGCCTACCTGGCCTTCCAGGCGCTGAAGGAAAAGCGCCTGACGCTGGACCAGGCGGTGGTGCCGACCAATCTCGTGCTGAAGGTCAAGAGCGACGAGTCGCGCATGTTCATCGAGCCGAACAAGCCGGTCACGGTGCAGGACCTGCTGATGGGCCTGATCGTGCAATCGGGCAACGATGCCGCGCTGGCGCTGGCCGAAGCGGTGGGCGGCTCGGAGGAAGGCTTCGTCGCGATGATGAACCGCGAGGCCCAGCGCATGGGCATGAAGAGCACGCACTTCACGAATACCGACGGCATTCCCGATCCGAATCACTACACCACCGCGGCGGATCTGGCGATCCTGACCACGCGGCTGATCCAGGACTTCCCGGAGTACTACGGCATGTACTCGCAGAAGGAGTTCACCTATAACAAGATCAAGCAGCCCAACCGCAACCGCCTGCTGTACATCGATTCGACCGTGGACGGCGTCAAGACCGGCCACACCCGCTCGGCGGGCTACTGCCTGATTTCCTCGGCCAAGCGCCCGCTGGCCAACGTGCCGAACGGCTCGCGCCGGCTGATCTCGATCGTGATCGGCACCACCAGCGAACAGGTCCGCACGCAGGAAAGCCTGAAGGTGCTGAACTACGGCTTCCAGTTCTTCGACACGCTGCGCCTCTACGACAAGGGCCAGGTGCTCGCCACGCCGGACATCTACAAGGGCAGGAACGACACCATCAAGATCGGCGTCCGGGACGAGACCTACGTGACCGTGCCCAAGGGTACCGCGGGCCGTCTGAAGCCGGTGCTGGAGCGCCAGGAGCTGCTGGTGGCGCCGATCTCGGCGGGCCAGCAGGTCGGCACCGTCAAGCTGATGGACGGCACCAGCAAGGTGGCGGAATTCCCGGTGGTGGCGCTGGAGGAGGTGCCGGAAGCCGGCTTCTTCGGCCGCATCTGGGACACCATCCGCCTGTGGTTCAAGCGCAAGTAACAAGCAACAAGGAGGCCGCCGCGATGAGCGCCGACAACACCGACAACGGGCGCGACCAGCCTTCGCTGATCGAATACCCGAGCGATTTCCCCATCAAGGTGATGGGCGCGATGCAGGACGGCTTCGCCGAGGCCATCGTCACGCTGGTGCAGGAGTTCGACCCCGGCTTTCATGCCGGCAAGATGGAAATGCGTCCCTCGCGCAATGGCAACTACCTGGGCCTGACCGTGACGGTCTGGGTCACCAGCCGCGAGCAGCTGGACGATCTGTATCGTGCGCTGACCGCGCATCCGATGGTCAAGGTGGTGCTGTAACGCGCCTGCAGGCGGTCGACGCTGCTTGCCCTCTCCTCCGACCCCTCTCCCGCAAGCGGGAGAGGGAGCAACCAGTGAGCACGGATCTCGCGCTCGCTGCCTTCCTCGAATCATGAATACGCTGACCCTGAAGCCCGGCAAGGAAAAGTCCCTGCTGCGCCGCCATCCCTGGATCTATGCGACCGGCATCGACCGCGTCGAGGGCCGCGCCGAGCTCGGCGCGACCATCACGGTGCGCGCCGCCGACGGGCGCTTCCTCGCCAAGGCGGCCTACAGCCCGCACTCGCAGATCCGCGCGCGCGTGTGGACCTTCGACGAGAACGAGCCGGTCGACCATGCGCTGATCAAACGCCGCATCGCCACCGCGGTGGCGCACCGCCGCCAGTGGGTCAGCGACAGCGACGCGGTGCGGCTGGTGTTCGGCGAGGCGGACCGACTGCCGGGGCTGGTGGTCGACTACTACGGCGCCGGCCGCGGCGCCGAGCAGGCGCAGCTGGTCTGCCAGTTCAACGCCGCCGGCGTCGAGCAGTGGAAGGACGCGATCGTGCAGGCGCTGATCAAGGAGACCGGCTGCCCGAACGTCTACGAACGCTCCGACGCCGCGGTGCGCGAGCGCGAAGGACTCGAACTGGTGACCGGCGTGCTGGCCGGCGCCGAGCCCGACCCCGAGCTGTCGGTCACCGAACACGGCGTGCGCTACTACGTCGATGTCCGCAACGGCCACAAGACGGGCTTCTATGTCGACCAGCGCGACAACCGCAAGCTGGTCGGCGACCTGGCCGAAGGGCGCGAGGTGCTGAACTGCTTCTGCTACACCGGTGGCTTCTCGCTGGCCGCGCTGCGCGGCGGCGCCGCGTCGGTCGTGTCGATCGATTCGTCCGGCGAGGCGCTGAAGATCGCCGAGGGCAATGTCGCGCTGAACGGCTTCGATGCAGGCCGCGCGACCTGGCTCGACGCCGACGTGTTCAAGTCGCTGCGCCAGTTCCGCGCCGAGGAACGCCAGTTCGACCTGATCGTGCTGGACCCGCCGAAATTCGCGCCATCGGCCCAGCATATCGACCGCGCCGCACGCGCGTACAAGGAAATCAATCTGGTCGGCATGCAGCTGCTGCGCCCGGGCGGGCTGCTGTTCACCTACTCGTGCTCGGGCGCGATCGGCATGGAGCTGTTCCACAAGATCGTCGCCGGCGCCGCCACCGACGCGCGCGTCGATGCGCGCATCCTGCGGCGGCTGTCGGCCGGGACCGACCACCCGATGCTGGCGGCGTTCCCGGAAGGCGAATATCTGAAGGGGCTGCTGCTGCAGCGCGTGTGAGGGGCCAGGCAGCTCGACCTGCCCGTTCATCGAGACGTCACCGGCGCGACCCCGGATCGTCATATTGCCGCCTTACCATGCCGTTGACGGCTTCGGCATTGGCAGGTGCCCGCCGTCGATGTATCAGTCTTCGTGGTAATTGCCCCGCCCCGGACGCGGGGCTTTTTTTTGCGTTCGGCGCCGGGCGCTAGACTGGGACCTCTACCGTTGCGCTAACGTCGCTTCGCGCATGTTTCCTATAATCGAACGATCGTTCAGAAAAAAGCCGATGCCGCGCATCGCTTCCGAAGTTCAGGAGACACCATGCCCGCCGCCAAACACATCCCCCCAGCCCTGCAGAACCTGACGCTGCCCGTGATCGCGTCGCCGATGTTCATCGTCAGCTATCCCGAACTGGTGCTGGCGCAATGCAAGGCCGGCATCGTCGGTTCGTTTCCGGCGCTGAACGCACGCCCGGCCGAACTGCTCGACGAATGGCTGACGCAGATGCAGCAGGAACTGGCGGCGTACCGCGCGGCCAATCCCGATGCCAAGGTTGGCCCCATCGCGGTCAATCAGATCGTGCATGCGTCGAACGCGCGGCTGGAGCAGGACGTGCGCGTCTGCGTCGAGCACAAGGTGCCGATCTTCATCACCTCGCTGCGCGCGCCGGTCAAGGAGATGATCGACGCGGTGCACAGCTATGGCGGCATCGTGCTGCACGACGTGATCAACCTGCGCCATGCCGAGAAGGCGATCGAGGCCGGCGTCGACGGCCTGATCCTGGTCGCCGCGGGTGCCGGCGGCCATGCCGGCACGCTGTCGCCGTTCGCGCTGGTTGGCGAGGTGCGCCGCATCTTCGACGGCCCGATCGCGCTGTCGGGCTCGATCGCCACCGGCGAGGCCGTGCTGGCCGCGCAGGCGATGGGCGCGGACTTCGCCTATGTCGGCACGCGCTTCATCGCCTCGCAGGAAGCGCATGCCAGCGAAGCCTACAAACGTTCGATCACCAGTGCCGCGGCGGCCGATATCGTCTACACCAACCTGTTCACCGGCGTGCATGGCAACTACATCCGCGAGAGCATCCTCAATTCGGGGCTCGATCCGGAGAACCTGCCGCAGGCCGACAAGAGCAAGATGGACTTCTCCAGCGGCAGCTCCAAGGCCAAGGCGTGGAAGGACATCTGGGGCGCCGGTCAGGGCGTGGGGCAGATCGACGCGATCCAGTCGGCCGGCGAGATTGTCGCGAGCATGAAGGCCGAGTACGATGCGGCCAAGGCGCGTCTGTGCGCCGCTGGATGACCGGATGACCGCGACCGCGGTCGATCCTGCCGACCGCCGGAGATTCCCCGCTGGACAAACCCCCTGTCGTCATCGCCGAGATCAGGCGCAGCCGCCGCGAACGCATCGTCCGCGCGGCCTGGGCCACGCTCGGCATCGTCTGCATGCTGCTGGCGGTGCTCGGCGTGTTCCTGCCGGTGCTGCCCGCCACGCCGTTCGTGCTGCTCGCCGCGGCCTGTTTCGCGCGCGGCTCCGAACGCTTCCATGACTGGCTGATGAGCCATCCCCGGCTCGGGCCGATCGTGCACGACTGGCAGCGCCACCGCAGCATCCCGCTGCGCGCCAAGATCCTGGCGATCGCGATGATGTGGATTTCGTTGCCGACCACCGCCTGGCTGCTGCGCGCCAGACCGGCGTTCTCGATCGCGGTGCTGGCGATCGGCGCCGTGGCGACCGCCTATCTGCTGTATCTGCCGACGCGGCCGCGCGGCGGTTATGGCAGGACGGCCTCGCCTTCGAACCCCGAACCGCCGCCGGGACGGTAGCGCTGCCGGCCGGGGCGGTTCGGCGGGTCCGGACTAGTCGTAGCTGCGCGCGTCCTCGATGACCTTGCCGTCCTGCGGCAGCGAACCGGCCGGCACGAACTTCACCTCGCCCTTGAGCCGCATCACGTCGCGCATCGACACGACGATCGCATCGGCCAGCGCCTGATCGTCCCGCGTGGCGTCGCAATGCAGCGTCATCACGTCGGCGCCCGGCGCGCCGGTCACGACCAGCCGCACGGCACGCAGTTCGGGATGGCGGCGCATCACCTCGCCGATCTGCCCCGGATGGACGAACATTCCCTTGACCTTGGTGGTCTGGTCTGCGCGTCCGAGCCAGCCGCGCAGCCGGATATTGGTGCGCCCGCACGGGCTCGGTGTCGTCGACGATCCCGGCACGATCGCCGACAGATCGCCGGTGCCGAAGCGGATCAGCGGGTAGTCCTCGTTGCCCAGCACCGTGACTACCACCTCGCCGACCTCGCCCTCCGGCATCGGCCGCGTGCCGCCCGGTTCGACGATCTCGACCAGCACGCCCTCGTCGACGACCCAGCCGTCGGCGCCCTCGCTTTCATAGGCGATCAGCCCGACATCGGCGGTGCCGTACATCTGGTGCACCTTGATGCCGCGCTCGACGAACCAGGCGCGCAGCGACGGCGGCAGCGCCTCGCCCGACACCAGCGCCTTGGCCAGGCTGCACGGCTGCCCAAGTTCGGCGCCGCGCTCGAGCAGGATCTTCAGGAAGGACGGCGTGCCGGCGTAGGCGGCCGGCCGCAGCATCGACAGCGCCTGCACCTGCGATTCGGTCTGGCCGACGCCGGCCGGGAACACGCAGCAGCCGAGCCGATGCGCGCCGGTTTCCATCATCATGCCGGCGGGCGTGAAGTGATAGGAGAAGGTGTTGTAGACCAGCTCGCCGCGGCGAAAGCCGGCGGCGAACATCGCGCGCGCGGTGCGCCACCAGTCGGGCCCGTGGCCGTCGGGTTCATGCAGCGGCCCCGGCGATTGGTAGATATGGCGCAGCGCGCCGAGCGGCGTCGCGTTGAGCCCGCCGAGCGGAGCGCTGGCCTGCTGCAGCGCGCTCAGCTGCGCCTTGCGCGTGACCGGCAGCGCGGCCAGCGCGGCGCGCGAGGTCAGCGCCTGCGGATCGACATCGCGCAGCGCCTCGGCAAAGTAAGGCGCGTGCGTCCTGGCATGCGCGACCTGGTGCGACAGCGCGGCCAGCAGGGCCTGTTCGCGTGCGGCGGGGTCGCGCGTCTCGAGAGCGTCGAAGTGTTCTGACATGGTGGCGGATGTCGGTGTGGATGGGTGCCGGGCGATACGAGATACGGCCGCGGCCGGGCAAGGCAGTGTGTCGGCGCAGGATGCCGCGCTGGCCCGCGTGTCCGCGGGCCGCTCAGGCCAGCCAGCGTTTGCGCCGGCGATAGCTCTTGACGTCGCGGAACGACTTGCGGCCGCCGCCGTCGGCATCGTTGGCGGCCACGCCAAGGTAGAACTCCTTGACGTCCTCGTTGGTGCGCAGCGCCTCGGCTTCGCCATCCATCACCACGCGGCCGTTTTCGAGGATGTAGCCGTAGTCGGCATAGCGCAGCGCGACCATGGTGTTCTGCTCGGCGAGCAGAAAGCTGACGCCCTCGCGCTGGTTCAGGTCGCGCACGATCTCGAAGATCTCCTCGACGATCTGCGGCGCCAGCCCCATCGACGGTTCGTCCAGCAGCACCATGTTCGGCTTGGCCATCATGGCCCGGCCGATCGCACACATCTGCTGCTCGCCGCCCGAGGTATAGCCGGCCTGCGACTTGCGGCGCAGTTTCAGGCGCGGGAAGTAGGTGTAGATCTTCTCGAGTTCGTCGCGCGTTTCGCCGCGCGACAAGCCGCGCGTGTAGGCGCCGGTCAGCAGGTTTTCCTCGATGGTCAGGTGAGCGAAGCAGTGGCGGCCTTCCATCACCTGGATCACGCCGCGCTTGACCAGATCGTTCGGCGTCAGCTGGTCGACACGCGCGCCGCGATATTCGATCGAGCCCTTGGTCACGTCGCCGCGCTCGGCGCGCAGCAGGTTCGAGATCGCCTTCAGCGTGGTGGTCTTGCCCGCCCCGTTGGCACCCAGCAGCGCCACGATGCTGCCCTCGGGCACGTCGAGCGACACGCCCTTGAGCACCAGGATCACGTGGTCGTAGATCACTTCGATGTTGTTGATGGACAGCAGGGTCATGGTGGACCTCGGTAGTGATATCGCGCGCGATGGTGTCAGCGCGCTGGGCGCATGCATGCCTGGGGTGTTCTCCCCTCTCCCGCTTGCGGGAGAGGGGCGGGGGAGAGGGAAAGGGCGATCGCCATGCCGCCGCGCTTCAAAACCACCTCCCTCTCCCCAGCCCTCTCCCCCTGAGGGGGAGAGGGAGAACACCATGGGTGCCCCAAGCGTGTTTCACGCGATCACGACTTCGCGCAAGCCGGCGTGATGCCCTTCTCCTTCGCATACTGCGCCGCGTTGGCCTTGAACAGCGGGTGGATCAGGCTCTTGTTGCCTTCGATCCAGTCGGACACCACGGTCCACTTCGCGCCGTCCCATTGCTGGATCTTGACCTTGCCCGAACCCTCGTGGTTTTCGCAGCTGGTCTTGATCTCCGGCAGCAGGCCGGTGGCGCCGAGCTGCTGCAGCCGCGCGTTGGTCAGGTTCAGGTTCTCGAACGCCCAGCGCATCTGCTCGCCGCTCATCGGCTTGCCCTTGCCGAACTTGTTCTGCGCGACGCGGATCGCCTCGACCGTGACCACCGCGGCCGATACGCCGCGGTTGTACAGCACCGAGCCGATCTTGTTGCGGTCCTGCATATTGCCCTTGCCGGCGCCGTAGACCACCTTCTCGATATCGGCGATCAGCGGCACGCCCTTGCCCGCCACGTTCCACGTCGCGCTCATGTAGCCCTTGGCGGCGTCGCCGGCCGGCACGGTGTCTTCCTCGGAGCCGGCCCACCACGAGCCGATCATCTTGTCGCGCGGATAGCCGACCTTCTGCGCCGCCTTCAGCGCGGTCTGGTTCATCACGCCCCAGCCCCAGAAGATCACGTAGTCCGGCCGCTCCTGGCGGATGCGCAGCCATTGCGCGCCCTGCTCGTTGCCCGGATGTGCGACCGGGATCTCGATCAGGTCGAACTTGCCCAGCTTGGCCTCGGCCTGCAACGCGACGATCGGCTCCTTGCCGTAAGCGGAGTCGTGATACAGGTAGACGATCTTCTTGCCGGCCAGCGAGCCGCCGGTCTTGCTCGCCAGATACTTGACGATGGCCGACACCTGCATCTGGTAGGTGGTCACCAGCGGGAAGGCATACGGGAACACCGAGCCGTCGACCGCGTCGGTGCGGCCATAGCCCATCATCACCAGCGGCACCTTGTCGGCCGCGGTCTTGTCGACCAGCGCATACGAGATGCCGGTCGACATCGAATGGTAGGCGGTGCCCTTGGTGGTCGGGTTCTTGCCCTTCAGCCGCTCGTAGCACTCGACGCCCTTGGCGTTGTTGTACTCGGTCTCGCACTCTTCCCAGCTGAGCTTGACGCCGTTGATGCCACCTTCCTTCAGGTTGACGTAGTTCAGATAGTCGATGAAGCCGCCATACCAGGACTGCCCGTTGGCGCCGTAGGGCCCGACCCGATAGCTCGGCAGCGCGATGAACTGCTCGCCGCTCTGGGCCTGTGCCGGCAGGGCCGGCACCAGCAGCGCGGCGGCCGCGCCGACTGCCAGCGCGACGCGCTGGGCATTGCGAATCAGGTTGCTCATCACTGTCTCCTTCACCTTGGCAGGTGCGTTGTTATCGCGTGGTTACCGCGTTCGTATGACGTTGGTATCCAACTACCCGTTTGCATGACATCGGCGCGTGCCCCGTCGACACGGCGTCAATGCGGGAACGGCCACAACCGCAGCTTCTCCTTGCCGATCTGCCACAGCCGAGCCAGGCCGTGCGGCTCGACGATCAGGAAGAAGATGATCAGGCCGCCGAACACCATCATCTGGATGTGCGAGACCGTCGCATTGGTGAACGGCAGGTGCAGCAGCGCCGCCAGCGGCGGCAGCATGTTGTCGAGCAGGATCGGCAGCAGCAGGATGAAGGCGGCGCCGAGGAAGGAGCCAAGAATGCTGCCGACCCCGCCGATGATGATCATGAACAGCACGCGGAACGACAGGTCCAGCGAGAAGCCGTCGGGCTCGACCGAACCCAGGTAGCAGAACGCGTACAGCGCGCCGGCCACGCCGCAATAGAACGAGCTGACGGCGAAGGCCAGCAGCTTGGTGCGCATCAGCGGAATGCCGATCACCTCGGCGGCCACGTCCATGTCGCGCACCGACATCCATGCGCGCCCGGTCGACGAGCGCACCAGGTTCTTGGCGACCAGCGCCAGCACCGTGACGATCGCCAGCACAAAGAGGTACTTTCGCATCGGCGTGTCGATCAGCAGGCCGAACAGGTTCAGCTGCTGCGCGGTGATCACGCCCGACGAGCTGTTGTTCGAGAACCAGGGGAACTTGGTCAGCGCCCACACCACGAAGAACTGCGCCGCCAGCGTCGCCACCGCGAGGTAGAAGCCCTTGATCCGCAGCGACGGCAGGCCGAAGGCGACGCCGACCAGCGCCGCCGACAGCCCGGCCAGCACGAAGGTCAGCAGCACCGGCAGCCCTTCGATGCGCAGCTGGAAGTTGTAGGCGGCATACGCGCCCACGGCCATGAAGGCCGCGGTGCCCAGCGACAGCTGGCCCGCGTAGCCGGTCAGGATATTGAGCCCGAGCGCGGCCAGCGAGAAGATCAGGAACGGGATCAGGATCGCCGAGAACCAGTACTCGCTGCCGATCAGCGGCACGCCGACGAAGGCCACCGCCAGCAGCACGGCGAAGCCGATGCGGTCCTGCCGAATCGGAAAGATCTGGCTGTCGGCGACATAGTCGGTCTTGAACTGGCCGGCTTCACGATAGAACATGCGAACTCCTTGTCGCGGCAATGCGCCGTGTCATACCCGGTCGATATGCTTTTCGCCGAACAGCCCCTCGGGCCGCACCAGCAGGAACAGCAGCGCGAACACATAGGGGAACCAGCCTTCGATGCCGCCGAAGTTGCCACCGAACATCGACTGGAATACCGGCGGGATATAGATCTCGGCGAGCTTCTCCGACGCGCCGATGATCAGCCCGCCGACGATCGCGCCCGGCACCGAGGTAAAGCCGCCGAGGATCAGCACCGGCAGCGCCTTGAGCGCGGTCAGCGTCAGCGCGAACTGCACGCCATTGCGCGAGCCCCACAGCATGCCCGCCACCAGCGCGACGAAGCCGGCCACGCCCCAGACGATGGCCCAGATATGCTGCAGCGGAATGCCCAGCGACAGCGCGGCCTGGTGGTCGTCGGCCACCGCGCGCAGCGCGCGGCCGACCTTGGTGTACTGGAAGAACAGCGCCAGCGTGGCGACCAGCACGCCGGCGATGCCCGCCGCCGCCAGGTCGAACTTCGAGATCACGATATTGAAGCGGGTCAGGATCGCCTCGATCGGTTCGTCGACGATGCCCAGCTGGATCGGCCGCACCTCGTTGCCGAACAGCAAGGGCCCCAGCCCTTCGAGGAAGAACGACAGGCCGATGGTCGCCATGAACAGCGTGATCGGCGGCTGGTTGACCAGCTTGCGCAGCACGAAACGTTCGGTGCCGATGCCCACCAGCGTCATCACGAAGAAGGCGCCGATCACCGCCGCCCACATCGGCATGCCCTTGTCCATCAGGCCTACCACCGCGAGCGCAGCGAAATAGACCATCGCGCCCTGCGCGAAGTTGAACACGCCGGAGGCCTTGTAGATCAGCACGAAGCCGAGCGCCACCAGCGAGTACATCAGCCCGGACAGCAGTCCGCCGAGCAGGATTTCGAAGAAGAAGGTCATCGGCGTGGCCTCGGTGAAAGACGGGAGTCAGCGTTGCGCCAGTGCGCTGGTGCGCTAGTGTGCGGTGCCGTTCAGTGCGATGCGCCCAGGTAGGCGCGGATCACCTCGGGGTTCGACTTGACCTGCTCGGGCGTGCCGTCGCCGATCTTTTTGCCGTAGTCGAGCACCACCACCCGGTCGGAGATGTCCATCACCACGCCCATGTCGTGCTCGATCAGCACGATGGTGGTGCCGAACTGCTGGTTGACGTCCAGGATGAAGCGGCACATGTCCTGCTTTTCCTCGACGTTCATGCCGGCCATCGGCTCGTCGAGCAGCAGCAGCTCCGGCTCGGCCGCCAGCGCGCGCGCCAGTTCGACGCGCTTCTGCAAGCCATAGGGCAGGCGCCCCACCGGGGTCTTGCGGATCGACTGGATCTCGAGAAAGTCGATCACCTCCTCGACCTTGCGCCGGTGCGCGATCTCCTCGTTGCGCGCCGGCCCCCACCACAGCGCGTTGGCCAGCAGGCCCGAGCGGAAGCGCGTGTTGCGTCCGGTCATGATGTTGTCGAGCACGGTCATGCCCTTGAACAGCGCGATGTTCTGGAAGGTGCGGGCGATGCCCTGGCGCGCGGCGGCAGTCGGATTCATCTTGCGCCGCTCCTCGCCGCGGAACACGATGCGTCCCTGCTGCGGGTGATAGACGCCGTTGATCACGTTCAGCATCGAGCTTTTGCCGGCGCCGTTCGGGCCGATGATGGCGCGGATCTCGTGCTCGCGCACATCGAACGAGATATCGGTCAGCGCCTTGACGCCGCCGAACGCCAGCGAGATATGCTGCAGGTCGAGGATCACCTCGCCATGCCGCGTCGCTGTCGCCCCTGTCGCCCGCTGGTTCGGCATCGACTCCGCCTCGATCGCCACGCCGCCGTCGGCCAGCGGCTCGCCGGCCGCGCCGCTGCTTGCGCCCGTGCTGGCGCCAGTGCTTGCGCCGCTCCATTCGGGTGAGCCGTCGGCCCGCCGCTCCACGCCTTGCCACGCCATCTGCGTCATCCTCCTGCCCCTGCTATGCCGCTTGCTCGGCGGGCGTTGCCGCGCCGGCCTGCGTCGCCTGTGCGGCTTGCACCGATCCCGCCGGCGGGAAGCGTCTGGCATCCACCAGCTTCAGCGTCGCGCTGACGCTGCCTTCGCGTCCGTCCTCGAACTTGACGCGCGTCTCGATGAACTGCTCCGACCGTCCGGCGTACAACGCCTCGATCAGCACCCCGTACTTCTCCGCGATGAAGCCGCGGCGGACCTTGCGCGTGCGGGTCAGTTCGTCGTCGTCCGGGTCGAGCTCCTTGTGCAGGATCAGGAAACGTGCGATCTGCGAGCCGGACAGGGCCGGATCCTTGGCCAGGTCGGCGTTGACCTGCTCCACGCATTCGGTGATCAGCTCGATCACCTGCGGCTGCGCGGCCAGGTCGATATAGCCCGCGTACGGCAGATGGCGCCGTTCGGCCCAGTTGCCGACCGCCTCGAAGTCGATGTTGACGAAGGCGCAGACGCGGTCGCGGCCGGTGCCGAAGGCCACCGCCTCCTTGATGTACGGGAAGAACTTGAGCTTGTTCTCGATGTACTTGGGCGCGAAGATCGAGCCGTCGACGAGCTTGCCGACGTCCTTGGCACGATCGATGATCTTCAGATGGCCGTCGGCGTCGATCACGCCGGCGTCGCCGGTCATGAAGTAGCCCTCGTCGTTGATCGCCTCGCGGGTCGCATCGTCGCGCTTGTAGTACGCCTTCAGCAAGCCGACGCCGCGCACCAGCACCTCGCCGTTCTCGGCGATGCGGATCTCCATGCCGGGCGCGGCCGGGCCCACCGAATCGAACTTGACCTGGCCGTCCGGCTGCAGGCAGACATAGGCGCAGGTCTCGGTCTGACCGTAGAACTGCTTCAGGTTGATGCCGATCGAGCGATAGAAGCGGAACAGGTCCGGGCCGATCGCCTCGCCGGCGGTATAGGCCACGCGGATGCGGCTCATGCCCAGCACATTGCGCAGCGGACCGTAGACCAGCGATTCGCCGAGCGCGTAGCGCATCCGCTCGAGCAGCGGCACCGGACGGCGATCGAGGATGTCGGTGCCGCAGCGGCGCGCCACGGCCATGGCCCAGTCGAACAGCTTGCGCTTGACCCAGCCGGCGTCCTCCATGCGGATCATCACCTGGGTCAGCAGGCTTTCGTAGATGCGCGGCGGCGCGAAGTAATAGGTCGGCCCGATCTCGCGCAGATCGGTCATCACGGTCTCGCGCGACTCGGGACAGTTGACGGTGAAGCCCGCCGCCAGCGCCTGCGCATACGAGAACAGGTTGTCGCCGACCCAGGCCATCGGCAGATACGACAGCACGTCGTCGCCCGGGCCGAGGCGGTCGAACTCGCAGCCGTGCATCGCCGCGCCGATCAGGCCGCGGTGCGAATGGCAGACGCCCTTGGGCTTGCCGGTGGTACCGGAGGTGTACAGGATGATCGCGGTATCGTCCGGATCGCCGGCGGCCACGGCCTCTTCGAAGAAGCCCGGATGCGCGCGGTCGTATTCGCGGCCGATCTCCTGCAGGCGTTCGTACGACATCAGCGACGGATGATCGTAATCGCGCAGCCCGCGCGGGTCTTCGTAGACCAGATGCCGCACCGCACCACCCTGCGCGGCCAGTTCGGCCTCGACCTCGAGCAGCTTGTCGACCTGCTCCTGGTCCTCGACCACCGCGAACGCGATTTCAGCGTCGCGCAGCACGTAGACCATCTCGCTGGCGATCGCGTCCTGGTACAGCGGCACCGGCACGCCGCCCAGCGCCTGCGCGGCCGTCATCGCCCAGTACAGCCGGGGACGGTTGTCGCCGATCACCGCCAGGTTCATGCCGCGGCAGAAGCCGAGCGCGGCCAGCCCGCACGCCAGCGCACGTACCTCTTGCGCCGCCTGCGACCAGCTGCTCGTCTGCCAGATACCGAGATCCTTCTCGCGATAGGCCGGATGATCCGGCCGCTGCTGCGCATGCGCCAGCAGCAGTCGCGGGAAGGTCGTTGCCGACCTGTCCTGCATCGCTGTCTCCTGTCCCTCCGGCGGGTGGGTTCCCGCCGGTGCCAAGCGCCGGTGCCGATCGTTATACTTGCCCCTGGTCGCTCGACGGCCAGGGGCCGCGCCGCGCCAGGGATATCGTGGCCGCGCCATTGCGCGCGGGTCGGTCCGTGGTGAACGTAAGATAGCCGATGCCCCTCCCCCCGGTTGTCACGTCGGTGACAATTCCGGGTTAATCCCTAGCGGAGTCCATATCGGATTCCCTGCCGGAGTCTCGCAGGCATGCTCAACGACTTTCTGGACCGGTGCATCTGGGCCGCCGACCTCAGCGACGACCAGCGCCAGCGGGTGCGGCAGGCCATGTTCGTGCGCGAATTCAACCCCGGCGATTACGTCTGCCACAAGGGCGAGATGGCCGAGCACTGGCTGGGCGTGCTGGAGGGGATCGTCAAGATCACCACGGTGTCGCCGTCGGGCAAGTCGGTGACCTTCACCGGCGTGCCGACCGGCGGATGGTTCGGCGAAGGGGCCGCACTGAAGCAGGAGATCCGCAAGTACGACGTGATGGCGCTGCGCCATTCGCGCATTGCGTTCCTGCCGCGCGAAACCTTTCAATGGCTGCTCGATACCAGCCTGCCCTTCACGCGCTTTCTGCTGACCCAGTTGAACGAGCGGCTCGGCCAGTTCATCGCCGCGGTCGAATACGAGCGGCTGCTCGATATCGATTCGCGCGTTGCGCGGGCGGTGTCGTCGCTGTTCAACGAACACCTTTATCCGGGCATCGGCACCAAGCTGGAAATTTCGCAGGAGGAGATCGGACTGCTGGCCGGCATTTCGCGGCAGCGGGCAAACCAGGCCCTGAAGGTGCTCGAACAGCAGGGCCTGGTTCGGGTCGACTATGGCGAGATCGAGGTGCTCGATCTCGAGGGGTTGCGTCAGTACGGTGAATGAGGCATCAGGCGTTGGCGGGCGCCTTGTCCTCTGCGGCTACCTCGTTATTGGCCGCCACCGAACTGTCGGCCGGCACCCGGCTCTCGGCCGGTTCCGGCTTCTCGGCTGACACCGGCGTCTCTGCCAACACTGGCTTCTCGACCGGCACCGGCTTCTCGGCTGACACCGGCTTCTCTGCCAACACTGGCTTCTCGGCTGACACCGGCTTCTCGGCCGGCTCCGGCTTCTCGGCCGGCTCCGGCTTCTCGGCCGACACCGGCTTCTCGGTTGCCCCCTGTTTTTCGGCCGGTACCTTGTTGACGGACGGCGCCTTCACTTCGGTGCGCGGCGTCGCGGACGGCTGCACCGTGGAAGACGCGGAGGAAGAAGCGCCCGACGGCGGAACGTTCAAGGACGGGGGAGCGGACGGCTGCGTCGTCGAGGTCTGGGGCGCCACGGACGGATTCGGGTTCGGGTTCCGGCTCGGCTGCGGCTCCTGCTTTTCCTTGCCCTTTTCCTTACCGTTCTCCTTCCCCTTCTCCTTCCCCTTTTCGCTGTCCTTTTTGTTGCCTTCGTCCACCGGATGCCACTGCGGCGGCTCGACGCTTTCCGTGCGCCCTGCGGACGTAACAAACTGCATCACGGATTTGAACTTGCCGTCGCTGTAGAGGGTGACCGGCTTGTTGCAGTCAGACTCCGTCACGTTGGCGATCGAGCCCATCGCGTACAGCAGATCCTGCCTGAGCACGTATGCCGCGGCTTGACGCTCCGACACCGGATGCTCCGCGACCATGCCGGCACGCGGCCCGACTTCTGCGGGCACGATGACCCGATCGGCAGCGACACCGGTCTCCGCTGGTATGACATGGTCGGCTTGAGCCGCCTCGCCAGCCCAGCGATGGAGGTAGCCGAGCGTCGTACTGCCGATCCGCACGCTGGCCATCAGCGTCAGCAACAGCTGCTTTGCGTTCTCTCTTTCGACGCCCCCCGTGCGGCCTTCATCGAACTCGAAGCCCCTGCCAAAAGCTTCCATGCCCTGATCGAGAAGCGGCCGGATTTCGCTCTCGTAGAACCGCCCCAGCGATCTGTCGAATACCGTTCGATGCAGCGCCCTGGCATCGCTTTCGACGTCCTTTGGCACCTTGGCCAGCTTGATGGTTTTCCAGGCCCATGCCGCCATGTCGGCCCGGCCCAACGGCACGAAGCGCAAGGCCTCGCCGTCCTCTCTCGACGCGACCGCCAGCACCTCCACGCCAGCCTCTTCGCCGGACAGGCGCTCCAGCCAGTCCGGCTTGCGGGTGTATTGCACCAGTCGCACGCGCTCAGGCAAGGCGCTGCCAACTGCGTGCTCGTTGTGCAAGGCCATGGCTGCGCCCGGGTCGACGCCGCGCTCCCGCACGACCTGCGTGACGAACGCGGCGAGCCGCCTTTCGGCCAGGAAGGCCCTGGCTTTCTGCCCGATGGTCTCCATCAGCTTCTCGCGTACATCCAGCGCCGTGGACACCACCGTGTCGGCCTTGTCGCGGCACGCGCCATCGAGGATTGCCTGGAAGCGCTGTTGCGCGGTCGCGCGGCACGACACCATGGTTTCGTCGACTGCCCGGGCAATGGCTCGCCGCGTCGCGCGATTCGGCTCCAGCGTGCGATCGGCCTTGATCTTCCCGCTCAGCAGCGGCAAGACATCGTTGTCGCGGTTTTCCTCAACGATGTGGCGAGCCGCCTTCTCCAGCAGCAGAGGCGCTTCGTCTTCGATGGTTGCGACCATGAACCGGCCCATCAATTCCGCCATGTTCCGATAGTCGCAGTCCTCTCTGTCGCCCTTGGCGATGCCCAGCAACCGCTCCATGTCCCGGCCAACACGCTCCGCCCCGCCCTGCGTGCCACCAGGCCGAGCCTGAAGGCGAAACTCGATGGCGTCACTGCCGCTCTTGAACGACAGGATCAGAATGCCGTCCTCGATTCTGCTCTTGCCGCGGTCGATATGGTCCAGGCTTACCGGACCGCCGTCGGGACAGCGCATCCACGCATCGATTTCGCCGGGATTGAGCGGTACCAGCGTTTCCAGGCAGCGTTCCGTTATCGGGCGCCGATTCGCCGACGCCGCGTTGCCGCGGGGTGTAGACGGACCGGGGCGGGCTTCGGCGTTCTGGACGTCCGCATCGGGCCAGAGTTGCTTGACGATGCGCTGGGCGTCCGGGCGCATGACCGCTACCATGGCGGTCTTGATCGTGGCTTCGCTGCGCAGTGCCCGCTCCATGGTCCGCGTGCTGCACCGGAAGAACAGCGCATCCATCAGTCCCACCATGCGCATGTGCAGCCACGACTTGCCGTCCTCGACCTCGCGTTTGATGCACAGCTTTTGAGTCTTGCCCCGGGTCGCCAGCGTCAGCCTGAACGTCTCCTTGCCGACCTTGAACGTGCCGCTCGGCTCTGCCGACGAGGGGCCGTCCCCCACCCGCGCATCCCGCAGGACGCGCTTCACGAAGTCCCCCGGATTGCATTGCACGTCCCTGTAGTAGTGCGCGTAATTCGTCTTCTCCACCGTTCCCGTAAACGTCGCCATGACTTTCGATCCTCATAGGGTGAGCGAGGCGGTCATCGTACGGATTGAGACAGAGCCACTTTTCGGAAAGCGCACGATTCTTCCGCCGCCGCTCACGCGTCCAACGCGCGGGCCATGGCTTGCGCCGTCGCAAGGCGCTGCGGTGCGGCGCCCGGCGGATTGCCCGCAGGGACGCCAAGACGATATGCCCGGTATGCTTCCCGACATAACAGTCGGAACGTCATTTCGTAATGGCGCGGCAAGCTCGCCGCGATCTCGTCGAACAGTTCCGCGGGAAGCTGGCCGTCTTGGACAAGCCGTTCCGCGTTGTCCAGCGTGTCCTGCAGCAGACCGTTGAGCCGCTCGAGTTGACCGGCACGCAGCCGGCGAGCCTGCTGCTGCCACGGCGCCCATTCGGCCATGAAGGTATCCAGGGACTTGAAGTCGTGCGCCGATTCGAGTCGCAACACGTCGTTGCGGACGGCGGCGAGCTCCTCTTCGGAAAGCTGCGCCGCTTCCCATTGATGCTCGGTGATGGGGCGCGTCTCGCCGGGCAGCGCCAGTTCGGCGGTCAGCAGCATTCGGCAGACCGCCAGCCGGTCGAACGGCACCGCCCGCGCAGGCATTTGCCGCAGCACCACTTGCCGCAACAGGTCCAGGCGGAACAGGCCCCGCCCGAGCGCCGCCACGGTATCGACCGCATCGCCCTGCTGCCGCACCAGCATGGCTTCGACGACGGCGACCTCGGCGTCGTCCAGCGCGTGCAGCAACGCGTTGCCGCAATCGTCCATCGCGGCTCGTATGGCGGCGCTACAGGCCTCGTACAGGCCAGCATCCCGAGCCAGGCCGTATTCCAGCAGCTCCAGCCGATGCGCCATGATGGCATCCCCGCGCCGCGCCAGTCCGCGGGCCGAAGCCAGGCGTCGACCGATCTCGGCGATCAGCTCGCGCAATGCGGTCGACTGTCGGGGCGCCAATGCCGAGCTGCCGGACGGATCCTGTCCGATCACGATCTGCGGCGCGTCGTACAGCAGCGCCGCGATCCTGCCATGCTGAGAGCGGCCAGCGGCGGGCATGCTTGTGCGCAGATGGAGGCTGCGCGCATTGGCATTGCGCTGATGGTGGATCGGCGCCGAGGGGCCATGCTGCGTGACCAGGTCGATCGACACGAGCGACCATTCGTCGAACGGATTGCCGCGTGCGAACGTCTCGTAGCGATGGCCGCCGAAGCCGAAGTTCGCTGGCAGCGACGCAATGCCGTTGTCCTCTATCCATAGGAATGCGAGGTGCGGCAAGTCCGCGACGAAGTGCGGCCACGAGGTCAGACGGTTGTGGCTGACCGACAGCACGCGCAGTTGCGTCAATCCACCGATCCATCGCGGAAGATCGCACAACACGTTGCGCTCGAGCCCAAGCACGCGCAGCTGTTTCAGATGGGCGATCGTTGGCGGCACGGCATCGAAGCGGTTGCCGCCGAGTCGAAGCGTTTGCAACTGCCGCAGCGCGCCGATTGCCGCCGGCAGGCTCGACAGCCCGAGGTCGCGCAAATCCAGTTCCGTGCTCTGCCGATCATCACAGGCCAGCATCCGTTCGACAGCCAGCGCGCGCTGCTCGCTCGGCCCCGTCGCCCGCCATTTCTCCAGTTCGCGGTGCAGGCACTGCCGTAGCGCCTGCCGGTTGCGGTTCAGCGCCCTGGTCATCCGCTGCGCATGCGAGGCCAGGCTTCCCTCGGCGAGCCGGCACTGGAACAGTTCGCGAATCGATTCGGCATGGCCGACCCGCACCACCACGGGCCCCGACTCACCATAGGACAGCCGATAGCACCTACCCTTCACGGAGAACTGGCCGGCCACGGCATAAATCTGTTCCGCGCCCTCCTGCGTGCCCATGGCGTGCACGAAGGCGTCGACGGAAGCGAAGGCGGGTTGTTGCTGAATCGTCATGGAACCTCCCGAAGGAACACATCGAAGGGTGTTCGCGACTTCAGCGGAAAGACGGGTGGCGGGACAGCGGAGGCGGCGGGACAGCGGGACGCCAGTCGGCCGAAGCCGGATACGCCGCCGCGTCAGGCGCTTCGTCGCGGCCAAACAGCATCCAGGCTAGACAAGACGCGCGACGGAAATGGGTGCGCCGTGTCGGTTATCGTCATGCGGGAGCTCGGCGGGAGGGCCGAAATCGCGGTCTTCATCGATCGGTGCCGCATCGATGCCGCCGAGCGACTGAGGGCGGCCGCTCGCGTCCAGCACCGTCATATTGAGGGGCTCGATGCCGTCGGCCAGCAAGGCATCGTCCGGCTCCACGGGCTCGCCGCTCAACGATGCCAGATACCACCAATAGGCGACCTGCTCGGCCGTTTCAGCGCGGGCCAGCCGCGTGCTGTGGCGCGATGTGCGATCCGGTTCGCGGGCGGCGTCCGCCGGGATGGCACTGCCCGTCGGCGGCACCGGGGCAGCGCCATCCGCGTGGATCGCGGCCCCGGCATCCGCCGCGGCCGGCGGATCGGCAGGCGGGCCGGTCATCTGCTCCGCTGCAGCTTGCTGGGCCAGATTCCGGGATGGATCGGCGGGTTGAGCGGCGGGTTGAGCGGCGGGATGAGCGGCGGCTTGGGGTCGGTTCGCCGCCTGGCCGGCGACGCGATCCGCGGCAGGATCGCGGCTCCGCCAGAAGTGTTCGACCTCGGCCCTGGTCCATGCGTTGAACTCGCCCAAGGTGGCCTTGCCGATCCCCATCGTATCCACCCTCTGGCGCAAGGCGGCCTCGTCGGCCATCAGCCGTTCGTGCTCCTCATCGATCTGCGGGATCAGCGACGCGAACGCTTGGGGCAAGGCCGGGTAAGGATGCGTGGACAGCGAGGGATCGCGGTCTTCCAGGATGCCTGACGACGCTGCCAGGACCGGTGCTTCGACGCCGCGGCAAACCCGGCCCAGACGATCCCTCGCCTGGGCAAGCGCCTGGTCCGCTCGGTTGGCGGCCTCGCGCGCCGCCTCGGCGGCAGCGTCCGCCTGCGCCATGGCCCGGATCATCGGCAGCGTGGGTGCCGCGATGGCGCGCAGCCCCTTTTTCGCCGCAGCGTCATGGACCAGCGCGATGCCCAGTTTGCTTTGCGCCTCGCGTGCCTCGAGGAAAGCCAGGCGCAATGCCACCACGGCGGCGACGACATCCCGGCGCGCGTCTTCGCCAAGTATTCCCGCAAGCGGTTCCGAAAGGCGATCGCGCGCGAGCAGGCCGGCCAGCGTTTCCCGGCGCTCGTTGCGCATCGCACGAACCGCCTCATCGACGGCCAGCCGCACCGCCGGCACCACGGCGATGTGCATGTGGTTGTCATAGACCGTCGTATGCAGTTGCTCATACAGCTGCGGCAGGCCGAGATAGGTCCTGGCCGCCGCAACATCGGCCAGGTTCGACCTGGCGATCCGCACATTGGCGCCGATCGCGAAGCGCAAGGCCGCCGGATTGGCGCGCAACATCACGGCGTGGCGTTTGACCATGTCTCCGGAGGCGGCATCGCGCAGGTATCGCGTTTCGCCCGCATGAAGCACCTGATTCGCGTTGGCGCCGGCGGCACGCGCCTTCGCTCGCGGATGGATCAGGTTCAACCACAATTTTTTCATGAGCGACACTTTTTGCTGGAAGCACATCACGACCATGCCATGCGGACTGCCTTCGGAATTCCCGACGAAGGCGGCGTACCGGGGCACACGGCCGGGGACTGGCAGAGCACCGAGATTGCCCCAGTGCTTGCCGCGCGCCTTCAACGACTCGCATTCCTGCGGAGTGGCCGCGGCCTGCTGTTCCACGCGCTGGCGGAATGCCTTGCGGGAATGGTCGGCGAGCTGGTCGCGGGCGACCGCATGGGCCCGCTCCATCGCGATATCCGCGTACTTTTCGACGACCGGTCGCGCGTTGACGGGCCACCGGCCGTCCTGATGCCGGATCTCGTCGGCCCTCGCGGCGGCGCGCGCGGCCAGCCTGGGCAACAGGCGCCGTACCGCCAGCTCGATGGCCGCCTCGGTTTCGTTGGCGATGGCGGAGTCGGAACGAAAGATGGGGGCGTACAGATAGCCGCCCTGGCCGCGGCTGTCCACATGAAAGGTGACCGGCATCTCGCGAAGCACGCGTGCCCTGGCGATCCTGGCCAGTTGGGCCGGCGCCTCGCCCTCGACGCTGGCCCGAACGACCTGCGCCAGCAACTGGCGCAGGTCGGCATATTCGCCGAAGCGCGCGGCGTAGGGCTCCATTCCGGTCGCCAACGCGTGCAGCCTCGCCAGCGCACGCTCGCCTTGCTCGCCCGGATGCCGGGTGAAGACCAGTTGAATCGTGTCGTCGTGGTGCCGGAAGGTCAGCACCAGCTTGTCGTCATCGAGGCGGGTGCGATGCCGGTCCAGCCGGTCCAGAGCAATCGGGCTGTAGGGCGCGCGCTTGGCGCTCCAGGCGAGCGTTTCGGCACCGGGCGGGCGGATGCCAACGCTGTTCAGCACGGCGTCGATCTGTCCGTCCGGACAAATCTCGTGCAGCACCCTGTCGCAATCGGCGCGCAGGTCCCGGGCGATCTCATTCGCGATGCCGCCGACATGTCGAAACGCCTGCTGGAGCTTGCGCTGGCCGTCGTCGCTCCACAGGTCGATGGCCAGGCATTTCGCCTTCTGCAGCCAGGACGCGCCCTCGGCGTGCTGCCGTTTGACCGCCAGCCGGGTCAGCTTGCCCTCGGTGACATATTCGAGCTTGAAGCTGCCTCCACCGTTGAGGTGGAACATACCTTGGTGTCCGCCGAGCAGATCGGCCACCAGCTGGTTGCGGTCGCCATCCAGCCGCTCGCGCAACTGGATGGTCGTGAACTCCATGGTCATGATCGTGCGACTCCAACATTCGATCGCCCGATCATATGAACCAAAAGCAAATCCAGCTTTGCTAAAACGCTCTGCGTTTACGCATTAAGGCGTGCCGCGCGGTCCCCGGCACGCCGGACGTGGATTGCTATTTCGCCACGTTGTAGACGTAGACACCTCTGCCCGTCTTGCGGCCCAGATAGCCGGCGGCCACCATCTCGCGCATCAGCATCGCGGGCCGGTACTTCGGATCGGCGAACTCGGCGTACAGCACCTCCATCACCGCCAGCATGGTGTCGAGCCCGATCATGTCGGCCAGCGCCAGCGGACCGATCGGATGATTGCAGCCGAGCTTCATGCCTTCGTCGATTTCCTCGGGCGATGCCAGCCCTTCGCCGAGCACGCAGAACGCCTCGTTGATCATCGGGCAGAGGATGCGGTTGACGACGAAGCCCGGGCTGTTCTTCACCGTGATCGGATACTTGCCGAGCTGCTTCGACAGCTGCTCGACGGCCGCGTGCGTCGCGTCGCTGGTCTGCAGGCCGCGGATCAGTTCGACCAGCGCCATCATCGGCACCGGGTTGAAGAAGTGCATCCCGATGAAGCGCTCGGGGCGATTGATCGCTGCAGCCAGCTTGGTGATCGAGATCGACGAAGTATTGGACGCGACGATGGTATCGTCGCCGACCAGCGTATCGATCTGCTTCAGGATCTTGAGCTTGAGTTCGTAGTTCTCGGTAGCGGCCTCGATCACGATCTGCGCGGCCTTCAAATCCTCGTACGCGGTCGAGCCGCGCACGCGCGCCAGCGCCGCGTTCTTGTCGGCCTCGGTGATCTTGTCCTTCTTGATCAGCCGGTCCAGGCTGCCGGCGATGGTGGCGATGCCCTTGTCGACCGCGGCCTGGCTGATGTCGACCATCACGACATCGAGTCCGACCACCGCGCACGCCTGCGCGATGCCGTTGCCCATGGTGCCTGCGCCGATGATGCCGACGGTTTGGATTGTCATGCTGTCTCCCTGCTTGCGAATGGATCTGGAATGGAGGAAATGCGCGCGGTCGTATACCGGACCGATGTCATGCGAGCGGATCAGCCCAGCGCCGCGACGATGCGCGCGGCGTGCTGCTGCAGCACCGCGGGATCCTGCGGCTCGCTGGCATGGCCGCGCAGCGGGCGGTCGGCGTAGCGCGGCACGATATGGAAATGCACGTGCGGCACGGTCTGGCCGGCGGCGGTGCCGTTGAACTGGCCGATCGACAGGCCGTCCGGCTGGAACGCAGTCCGCACCGCGCGCGCGATGCGCTGCGTGGTGCGGATCGCGGCTTGCGCGGCGCCTTCGGACAGATCGAACAGCTCGGCGGCCGCCTCCTTGGGCAGCACCAGCACGTGGCCGTCGGACTGCGGCATGATGTCCATGAAGGCCAGCGTGTCGGCGTCTTCGTAGACCTTGTGGCAAGGCAGCTCGCCTCGCAGGATTCGGGCAAAGATATTGTTCGGGTCGTACACCGTGAGCTCCGGTTCGGGAATGCGCGACTGCGCCGGAATCGCGCGCTGGAAATCCGCTGAACATGCGGCTTGCAACGCAGCCTGCGAGTTTAACGCACGGTCGTGCGAATCCGCCGCCTGCAGGCCGCGACAACGGGGAAGCGACGAGGGGGAAGCGACGAGGGAAACGGCCGCGCCGGGCACACTGGCCCGGCGCGGTCTGGCCATTCGGCCAACGCTACATGTTCCGCCGATACTGTCCGCCGACCTCGAACAGCGCATGCGTGATCTGCCCGAGCGAGCAGACCCGCACCGCGTCCATCAGCACCGCAAACACGTTCTCGTCGTCGATCACCGCCTGGCGCAGCCGCGCCAGCATCGCCGGCGCCGCGTCGGCATGGCGGGCGTGGAACGCCTGCAGCCGCCGCAGCTGGCTCTGCTTCTCGTCCTCGCTGGAGCGCGCGAGTTCCAGCGTGGTGGGGGTCGGATCGCCATCGGGATTGCGGAAGGTATTGACGCCGATGATCGGCAGCGAGCCGTCATGCTTGCGCTGCTCGTAATACATCGACTCTTCCTGGATCTTGGCGCGCTGGTAGCCGGTCTCCATCGCGCCGAGCACGCCGCCCCGTTCGGCGATGCGCTCGAACTCCTGCAGCACCGCCTCTTCCACCAGGTCGGTCAGCTCCTCGATCAGGAAGCTGCCCTGGTTGGGGTTCTCGCACTTGGCCACACCCCATTCGCGGTTGATGATCAGCTGGATCGCCAGCGCGCGCCGCACCGACTCCGCCGTCGGCGTGGTGATCGCCTCGTCGTAGGCGTTGGTGTGCAGCGAATTGCAGTTGTCGTAGATCGCGATCAGCGCCTGGAGCGTGGTGCGGATGTCGTTGAAGTCGATCTCCTGCGCGTGCAGCGAGCGGCCCGAGGTCTGGATGTGGTACTTCAGCTTCTGGCTGCGCTCGTTGGCGCCGTACTTGTCGCGCAGCGTGACGGCCCAGATGCGGCGCGCGACGCGTCCGAGCACGCTGTACTCGGGGTCCATGCCGTTCGAGAAGAAGAACGACAGATTGGGCGCGAAGTCGTCGATGTGCATGCCGCGCGCCAGATAGGCCTCGACATAGGTAAAGCCGTTGGCCAGCGTGAAGGCCAGCTGCGAGATCGGATTGGCCCCCGCCTCGGCGATGTGATAGCCGGAGATCGACACCGAGTAGAAGTTGCGCACCTGATGGTCGACGAAGTACTGCTGGATGTCGCCCATCACCTTCAGCGAGAACTCGGTCGAGAAGATGCAGGTGTTCTGGCCCTGGTCCTCCTTCAGGATGTCGGCCTGCACGGTGCCGCGCACGTTCTGCAGCACCATCGCGCGGATGTTCGCGGTCTCGTCGGCATCGGGCTCGCGGCCCTGCTCGCGGCGGAAGCGGTCCAGCTGCTGGTCGATCGCGGTGTTCATGAACATCGCCAGGATCGCCGGGGCTGGCCCGTTGATCGTCATCGATACCGAGGTCTGCGGATCGATCAGATCGAAGCCGTCGTACAGCACCTTCATGTCGTCGAGCGTCGCGATCGAGACGCCCGAATTGCCGACCTTGCCGTAGATGTCGGGACGCAGGTCGGGGTCCTCGCCGTACAGCGTGACCGAATCGAAGGCGGTCGACAGCCGCTTGGCCGGCATGCCCTCGGAGACCAGCTTGAAGCGGCGGTTGGTGCGGAAGGCATCGCCCTCGCCGGCGAACATCCGGGTCGGGTCCTCGTTCTCTCGCTTGAAGGGGAACACGCCGGCGGTGTAGGGGAAGTACCCGGGCAGGTTCTCGCGCATCAGCCAGCGCAGCAGTTCCCCTTCATCGGTGAAGCGCGGCAGCGCCACCTTGTGCAGCCGCGTGCCCGACAGCGTGGTGGTAATCAGCCCGGTGCGCAGCTCCTTGCCGCGGATCGTGACCACGTGCTCGTCGCCGCTGTAGGCGTCGCGCAGCGCCGGCCAGCCTTCCAGCAGCGCGCGCTCGGTCTCGCCCAGCGCGGATTCGCGTTCGGCTTCGAGCGCCTGCAGTGCCTGCGACGCGTCGGCAGCGGCAGAACCGGACGCCTGCGCCAGCATCCGCCGCGACTCGCGCAGCTGCTGCCGTTCGCGCGCGATCCGGCTTTGCGCGGCCACGCGCTTGTGATAGGCCCGCACGGTATCGGCCAACTCGGCCAGATAGCGGCTGCGCGCCGGCGGCACGATCGCGTTGCGGCCGGTGCTCTGCCGCCCCGCCAGCCGCGGCAGCGTGCCGTCGCGCAGCACCAGCCCGCGGGCGGCCAGCGCCTCGCGCAAACCCAGGTACAGCATCGTCACGCCGTCGTCGTTGAAGCGCGAGGCCTGGGTGCCGTAGACCGGCATGTCCTCGGCGCGCGCATGCCATTGCTCGCGGTTGCGCTGCATCTGCTTGGCGACATCGCGCCACGCGTCCTGCGCGCCCTTGCGGTCGAACTTGTTGATCGCGACGAAGTCGGCGAAGTCCAGCATGTCGATCTTCTCGAGCTGGCTGGCGGCGCCGAACTCGGGCGTCATCACGTACAGCGACAGGTCGACATGGGGCACGATCGCCGCGTCGCCCTGGCCGATGCCGGAGGTCTCGACCACGATCAGGTCGAAGCCGGCGACCTTGCATGCCGCCAGCGCGTCCGGCAGCGCGCGCGACACCTCGCTGGCGGCATCGCGCGTGGCCAGCGATCGCATGTAGATCTGCGGATGGTGGATCGCGTTCATGCGGATCCGGTCGCCCAGCAGCGCGCCCCCCGTACGCCGGCGCGACGGGTCGATCGAGATCACCGCGATGCGCAGGCTGTCCTGCTGATCGAGACGGAAACGGCGGATCAGCTCGTCGGTCAGCGACGATTTGCCGGCGCCGCCGGTGCCCGTCACGCCCAGCACCGGGGTCGCGATGGCAGCGGCGTCCGCATGCAGGGCGGCCGCCATCGCCGGATCGGCCTTGCCGTTCTCCAGCACGGTGATCCATTGCGCCAGCGCGCGGCGGTCGCCGTCGCGCAACGAATCGAGCGTGGCCGGCGCGTGGCGCGACAGATCGAAGTCGCAACGCCGCACCATGTCGGCGATCATGCCGGCCAGGCCCATGCGCTGGCCGTCCTCGGGGCTGTAGATGCGAGCCACGCCGTAGTCCTGCAGCTCGCGGATCTCGGCCGGCACGATCACGCCGCCGCCGCCGCCGAACACCTGGATATGGGCGCCGCCGCGCTCGCGCAGCAAATCGACCATGTATTTGAAGTATTCGACGTGGCCGCCCTGGTAGCTCGATACCGCGATGCCCTGGACGTCCTCCTGCAGCGCGGCCGCGACGACTTCCTCGACCGAGCGGTTGTGGCCGAGGTGGATTACCTCGCAGCCCTGCGCCTGCAGGATGCGGCGCATGATGTTGATCGAAGCATCGTGGCCGTCGAACAAGGATGCGGCCGTGACGAAGCGGACCTTGTGGGTCGGCGCGCCGGCGGGCGCGGGTGCCGGCGCCACGGTAGCGGCCTCGGCTTCGGCGCCTGCCTTCTGCAGGTCGGAAAGATCGGTCATGGTCTCCACCCGGTGAGGCCGGGGCAGGCGGACAGACTACGCCGCCGAAGCACCGGCCATCGCGTTGTGCGGCCATTGCTGGCCATATTGTCTGGGGTTGCCCGGGCCGGCACTCCTGCCGGCGGGCCAGTCGATTGTAGGCTGACCCGCCGGGCGTGACCAGCGGGCAGCAAACGGCACGTGACGCCCCCTGCCTTCGGCTACAATCCAAAGCATCCGCCGGGACTCGGACCTCCGGTCGGCACAACAAAGGACACGCACAGCCGGCCGTGTCGACCTACTGAAGGGAGATTCCTATGCGGCATTGCGTGCCGTGGCTGCCGCGCCTTGCGCTGCTGGCTGGCCTGATTGGCCTGCCTGCCAGTGCCATCGCGTGGGACTACACGCCTGCGGCCATCTCGGGTCTGACCAGCCTGTACGGCTACCTGACCAACCAGAACGCCACGCTGGAGCGGGCCGCGGCCAAATACCCGTCGCTGCGCAACGACATCCAGCAGGTGCGGGCGGCGTTCGACCGTCAGTATCCGGATGCGCTGGCCATGGTGACCCGGCTGTTCCAGGACATTCCGCTGCCGGCCACCGACCGTGCCCGGCTGGCGACCAAGGTGCTGGAAATGGACCGCGAAGCGATGCAGTCGGCGCTGGCCTCCGAGCCCGCGATGCAGGCCTATCTGCAACGCGTGCGCGAAAGCGCCCAGGGCGACATGGAGAAGGCCTCGCTGCAGCTGCTGCTGGCCGCGGTCTACGAGGACAAACCCGCCGCCGAACTGGCCTCGCCGATGGCCAGGAGCTACACCACCAGGGGAATCCGGCAGGCGGGCGCGATCGACCTGATGCTGCGCATGCCGCTGTCCTGGGAGCGCGATCCGGCGCGGGAAAAGCTGCTGCCGGACAACGCCATCTTCACCTTCACCAGCCAGGGCGGCAACGGCCTGTCGACCATCGATCTGCTGGCGCGCCCGCTGCCGAAAGACAGTGCAAAGGAAGGTGCGAAGGAAAGTGCGAAGGAAAGTGCGAGCGCGGCGGTGGCCGCGCGCGCGACCGAGGAACTGAAGGCGCTGACCGGAGCCAGCGCCAAGGTGATCGCCCAGGGCACGGTACGGCTGGCGAATCACCGCGCCAACTGGGCCAGCTTTTCCATCGCCGGCGACAGCGGCCGCCTGCAGTACGGCCGGGTCTGGTGGGTGCCGCTGCCGGAGGCGGGCCAGACCGCGGTGCTGCTGTGCCGGACGCCGTCGTTGTCGCCGCAGGCCGCCGACAACGAGCGGCAGCGGCTCGAGCCGCTGTGGCAGGCGGTCGCCGCCACGCTGTCGACGGCGACGCCGGCACGCTGAACTCCGCCGGGACAGCCCAGCCACTCCCTTCCGGGCCGGAGGTTCCGCGTTATCGCGACAGATGCCGCGCCGGCCACCAGCCCGCGGACGGCTCCGGTAGCCGTATCGGGTCGGGCCGCGGCCGCCGGCGCAGCAGGGCGAGCAGCCCGCGCCACGACAACGGCGCAGCCTGCTGGGCCACGGTGAAGCGCGCCCCCGGCGCGTCGCCCGATATCCACACCCAGGCGCCCTCGGGCAGCGCGAACGACTGGCCCGGCGCCAGCCAGACATCGCGGCGCTGGCCCTCCACCGTCAACCAGATGTGCCCGTGCCGGGCGACGATGCGCTGCCCCGGCCGCGCGCGCCAGCTCACTGGCGTGCCAACCTCCTCCAGTTCGAAGTCCCTGAGTTCCTGCATGGTGCTGCTCCTGTCGATGCGCATCGAGCGGAGCCGGCCGCGCCGAGGTCGCCGCCCGCCGGTCGCGCGGCAGCGGACCGGTGTTGCGAAGGCGGGCATATTGGGCGGCGATGGCCGTGAAGCCTTTCGGTATTGTTCCGCGGCTTTTGCTGGCCGCACCGGCCTCTTGCCAATGTGGCCGACCGCACTGACGACCGCGCCACTACGTGCTCCGATGCACGATTTCATTATGGACAGCCGGTGCGGCAATCCCAGCGACAGTTCCGAACAGTTTCCCAGGTACTGTTCCGGCGTTTTTTCTGACAGTTGCGGACAGCCAGGGCCGGCGCCCTAGCGATGCAGCACGGCGTTGCGCCGCGCGTAGCCGAAATAGATCAGAAGACCGAGCGCCAGCCACAGCAGGAAAGCGATCCAGGTGAACGGCTGCAAATGCGCCATCAGGAACAGGCAGAAGCCCACCGACAGCAGCGGCACCACCGGCACGCCCGGGCAGCGGAAGGTGCGCGGCAGATCCGGCCGGGTCCTTCGCAGCACCAGCACAGCGATCGAGATCAGCGCGAAGGCCGACAGCGTGCCGATATTGATCAGCTCGGCCAGCACGTTCAACGGCACCAGGCCGGCGATCGACGAGAACACGATGCCGACCGCCCAGGTCGCGTGAAACGGCGTCGCGTGCACCGGATGCACCTGCGACAACTTGGCCGGCAGCAGCCCGTCGCGCGACATCGCGAACAGGATCCGGGTCTGGCCATAGGTCATCACCAGGATCACGGTGGTCATGCCCAGAATCGCCCCGAGATCGACGAAGCCGGCGACCCAGTTCTCGCCGGCGTACTGCAGCGCCAGCGAGACCGGATGGTCGATGCCCTCGAACTTCGGGAAGGGCACGATGCCGGTCATGATCGCCGCCACTGCGACATAGAGCAGCGTGCAGACCGCCAGCGAACCGATGATGCCGATCGGCAGGTCGCGGCGCGGGTTGCGCACCTCCTCCGCCGCCGACGTCACCGCGTCGAAGCCGATGAAGGCGAAGAACACCAGCGCCGCCGCATTGACGATGCCGGCGAAGCCGAACGGCGCATAGGGCTGCCAGTTGAGCGGCTTGACATGCCAGACGCCGACTGCGATGAACAGCAGCACCACCGCGACCTTGATCGCCACCATGACGTTGTTGACCCGCGCCGATTCCCGCACGCCGTACGACACCACCCAGGTAATCGCCAGCATGATCAGCACCGCCGGCAGGTTCAGCACCGTCGGCACGCCGGGCACCGCGCCGGGGGCGGCGGTCAGCGCCGCCGGCAAATGCACGCCGAAGCCGGACAGCAGCGACTGGAAGTAGCCGGACCAGCCCACCGACACCGCCGAGGTCGCCAGCCCGTATTCGAGCAGCAGGTCCCAGCCGATCATCCAGGCGACGATCTCGCCCAGCGTGGCGTAGCTGTAGGTATAGATCGAGCCGGACACCGGAATCGCGGTCGCGAATTCCGCATAGCACAGCGCGGCGAAACCGCAGGCGAGCGCCGCGATCACGAAGGACAGGGTCAGCGCCGGGCCGGCGGTCAACGCGCCGGTACCGGTCAGCACGAAGATGCCGGTGCCGATGATGGCGCCGATGCCCATCATCACCAGATCGACCGGGCCAAGCACCTTTTTCAAGCCATCGTCGCGGCTCGCGGCGAGCATCGTTTCGATGTCCTTGGTGCGGAACAAGCTCATGAAGGGATCTCCTGCATTGGCGGCATCCGCCCCGGGGTCGGTCACGCGATGTCGCCTGGATCGAGTTGGCCGGCCTGTGGATGACCGGTCGCCAGTGCCCGCACGTGCCGCCGCCTGGGCGGACGCGCAGAGCCGCCGCCGGTCGGCAAGGTATGCTGGCCGGGGCAAAAAAAGGCGCCTAGTTTATCGAACCGCTCGAGCCAAACCGTCACTTATGGAGGCGGGCTTTGGGGTTCCGGGCAGGAGATGAGAGGGAGAATGGTCAGGGGGGTGTTCTCCCTCTCCCCCTCAGGGGGGGAAGAAGAAGCGCGCCGTGACCATTGTCCCTTCCATCCCCTGGCGTGAATCGCAAACCCGGGCTACATAAGAGCAGGAT
>NZ_JABTYE010000036.1 GCF_013314895.1 Cupriavidus gilardii
CCGTTGCCTGCACCTTGGCCGCCACCCCGCCCGGTACCGGCACCACGCTTGTGCCGCCCCGGGGCGTCGGCTTTGGCGTTCGGGAAACCGCCAATGATAAAGGATCGGGCGGCGTCGGGTCCGCATGGTGCCGGTACCGGGCGGGGTGGCGGCCAAGGTGCAGGCAACGGTGCAGGCGGCCCGTCGCGCCGCACCGTGCAGTGCGCGCGCCGGCGGCCCGGCTGCTTTGGTGACGCATCCGCCTTGTAGGACGCCGTCCGGTGGACGCTCGTCAAGTGATCGTGTTACGGTGTGCGGCGATGTCATCCCTTCCGCTGATCGATCCCGATAACGCGCTATTCCTCGACTTCGACGGCACGCTGGCCGACCTGGCGCCACGCCCGGAGCTCGTGCAGGTCGAAGCGGGACTGGTGGGAACGCTGCGCACGCTGCACCGTCAGCTGGGCGGCGCGGTCGCGATCGTATCGGGGCGCACCATCGCCGAGCTCGACGCCTTCCTCGCGCCGCTGGAGCTGCCGACCGCAGGCGTGCACGGCGCCGAATTGCGCGACGCCGAGGGGCGGCGGCTCGAAGTCCCCGCGCCCGACCTGGACCGGCTGCACCGCCGCCTCGAAGACTTCGCCCAGGCCCATCCCGGGCTGCGGCTCGAACGCAAGCCGATGGCGCTGGCGGTGCACTACCGCGCGGTGCCCGAGCTCGAAATGCTGGTGCGCGAGCAGGTTGCCCAGGCACTGGGCGACGTCAGCGGGCTGGAAATGCTCCACGGCAAGATGGTGGTCGAGGTCAAACCGGCCGGCGTCACCAAGGGCAGCGCGGTCGAGCTGATCATGCGCTCGCCGCCGTTTGCCGGCCGCATGCCGATCTTCGCCGGCGACGACGTGACCGACGAGGACGGCTTCGCGATGGTGGCCCATCTGGGCGGCGTCGGCGTGCTGGTCGGCCAGCGGCCGAGCGCCGCCACCGTCAGCGTGCCCACGCCGTCGGACCTGCGCGCCTGGCTGCATCGCAGCGCCAGGGCGCTGGACGCAGGCGCAGCGCCGGCCCCGGACGGGCATGCCGCCGGCACCGATACCGTGCCTGCGGCCGCCGCCTCCGCCGGATCGGTCTCTTCGAGCCCGGCCGCCACCGGCTCCAATCCATCCGCGTCCACCACCTCATCCTGACAAGGGGGAAGTTTGTGAGTCAGCCTGAATCCGGGATCGCGCGCAATCGCGCCGACGAGCTCAACAGCGACGGCACCAGGCAGGGCGGGCGATATTGCCCGCCTTCGCTATCGCTGGGCATGATCGGCAATTGCGCGTTCTCGGCGCTGGTCGATTCGCGCGGCCGCATCGTCTGGTGCTGCCTGCCGCGCTTCGACGGCGATCCGGTCTTCAACGCGCTGCTCGACCCGAGCGAGAACGCCGGCCATTTCTCGATCGAGATCGAGGACTTCGCCGAATCGCGCCAATGGTACGAGCCCAACACCGCGGTGCTGCGCACGCGCCTGACCGACCGTCACGGCAACTGCCTCGAGATCACCGACTTCGCGCCGCGTTTCTTCCGCCTCGGCCGCTATTTCCGTCCGCTGACGCTGGTACGCCGCATCCGCCCGATCAAGGGTGCGCCGCGCGTGCGGGTCTGCATCGCGCCGCGCTTCAACTGGGGCCGCACGGTGCCGCAGACCACGCGCGGCAGCAGCCATGTGCGCTTCATCGGTGACGACATGACGCTGCGCATGACGACCGACGCGCCGCTGACCTACGTGATGGCCAACACGCCGTTCCTGGTCACGCAGGGCATGAACTTCATCCTTGGCCCCGACGAAACGCTGCAGCACGGCGTCGACGAGACCGCGCGCGACTTCGAGCAGGAGACCATCGCCTACTGGAAGCTGTGGACGCGCCGGCTGGCGGTGCCGCGCGAATGGCAGGACGCGGTGATCCGCGCGGCCATCACGCTGAAGATGTCGCTGTACGAGGAGACCGGCGCGATCGTCGCCGCGATGACCACCAGCATTCCCGAGGCGCCGCACAGCGGCCGCAACTGGGACTATCGCTTCTGCTGGCTGCGCGATGCCTTCTTCGTGATCCGCGCGCTCAACAGCCTGTCGGAGGTCGGCACCATGGAGGACTATCTGCGCTGGATGTCCAATGTGGTGATGCAGTCCAAGGACGGTCATATCCAGCCGCTGTACGGCATCGGCCTCGAACGCGAACTGCCCGAGAGCGTGCTCGACCATGTCGCCGGCTACCGCGGCATGGGACCGGTGCGGGTCGGCAACCAGGCTCAGGAACACTTCCAGCACGACGTCTACGGCAATGTGGTGCTCGGCGCCGCGCAGGCCTTCCACGACCACCGGCTGCTGCATCGCGGCGGCCCGGCCGAATACCGCGTGCTGGAACAGGTCGGCGAGCAGGCGGTACGCGTGTTCGGCACGCCGGACGCCGGCATGTGGGAGCTGCGCACCCGCGCCCGGGTCCATACCTCGTCCGCGCTGATGAGCTGGGCGGCCTGCGACCGGCTCGCCAAGATCGGCGACAAGCTGCAGCTGCCGGCGCGCGCCGCGTACTGGCGCAAGCACGCGGAGACGATGCGCGAGCGCATCCTGCGCGAGTCGTGGAGCGAGGAACGCCAGGCCTTCGCCGAGAGCTTCGGCGGACGCGAACTCGACGCCAGCGTGCTGCTGATGGCCGAAGTCGGCTTCATCGATCCGCGCGACGCGCGCTTCGTCGCGACGATCGACCGCCTCGAAGAGGTGCTGTGCGACGGCCCCTACATGCGCCGCTACGAGGCACCCGACGATTTCGGCAAGCCCGAGACCGCCTTCAACATCTGCACCTTCTGGCGGATCGATGCGCTGGCGCGCATCGGCCGCAAGGAACAGGCACGCGAGATCTTCGAGGCGATGCTGGCCGCGCGCAATCCGCTCGGCCTGCTGTCCGAGGACACGCATCCGGTCACCGGCGAGATGTGGGGCAATTTCCCGCAGACCTATTCGATGGTCGGCCTGATCAACGGCGCGATGCGCCTGTCGTCGCCATGGGACGCGGTGATCTGAGCCGGCCCCGATTCACCGGGCGGCGCGCGCCGGCGTGTCGCCACACAGGAGGCCTATGTCAAGACTGGTAGCGGTATCCAACCGCGTCGCCGACCCCCGCAATGCCGCCGCCGGCGGACTCGCGGTGGCGCTCGGCGAAACGCTGAATGCCACCGGCGGGCTATGGTTCGGCTGGAGCGGCCGGGTCGTCGAGACCGCGCAGGGTGGCACGCCCGGAGAAGGCGAACTGCATCTGCAGCATGCCGGCGACGTGACGCTGGCCACGGTCGATCTGAGCCGCGAGGACCACGACGCCTACTATCTCGGCTACAGCAATGGCGTGCTGTGGCCGGTGTTCCACTACCGCGTCGACCTGGCCGATTTCGATGCCGGCCATCTGAACGTCTATCGCCGCGTCAACCAGCTGTTCGCGCGCAAGCTGGCGCCGCTGCTGCGGCCGGACGACATGATCTGGATCCACGACTATCACCTGATTCCGCTGGCCGCGGAATTGCGGGCGATGGGATGCGGCCAGCGCATCGGTTTCTTCCTCCATATCCCGTTGCCGCCGCCGCCGATCCTGACCACCATTCCGCAGCACGAATGGCTGATGCGCGCGCTGTTCGCCTACGACCTGATCGGCTTCCAGAGCCAGGCCGACCTCGAGCACTTCGCGCGCTACGCGCAGTCCGAGGCCGGCGCCGAGCCGATGGGCGACCATCGCTACCGCGCCTTCCATCGCACCGTGCGGGCGCAGGCCTTTCCGATCGGCATCGACGTCGACGAGTTCGTGTCGCTGGGCAAGGGCCACGAGGCCCAGGAAACCTACGAGATGATGATGGCCCAGTACGCGCGCCGGCGGCTGCTGCTGGGCGTGGACCGGATGGACTATTCGAAGGGTCTGCCGGAGCGGCTCAAGGCGTTTCAGGCGCTGCTGGCGCAGTATCCCGAGAACCGCTCGAGCGCCACGCTGATCCAGATCGCCGCGCCGTCGCGCGAGTCCGTCGACGCCTATGCCGATCTGCGCCGCCAGCTCGAGGGCATGTCGGGGTCGATCAATGGGGAGTACGGCGAACTCGACTGGATGCCGATCCGCTATATCCACCGCACCACGTCGCGCCGGCGCCTGCCGGGCCTGTGCCGCGCCGCGCGCGTCGCGCTGGTGACGCCGCTGCGCGACGGCATGAATCTGGTGGCCAAGGAGTACATCGCCGCGCAGGACCCCGACGATCCGGGCGTGCTGGTGCTGTCCCGGTTCGCCGGCGCGGCCGAGCAGCTGAAGGAAGCGCTGATGGTCAACCCCTACGATGTCCAGGGCACCGCGCAGGCGATCCAGCAGGCCCTGCACATGCCGCTGGCCGAGCGGCAGAGCCGCCATCAGAAACTGCTCGAGCGCATCCGCGCGCAGGACGTGCACTGGTGGAGCCGGGAATATCTTCGCAGCCTTTCGGAGATCGACCAGGGGTGACCGGGGAGGCCACCTCCCTGTACCCAGCCCTTTCCCCCTGAGAGGGGAGAGGGAGACGGCAATCGGCGAGCGGACGGCCGCCGGGCTTTTCTCCCCTCTCGCTCTGAGGGGCAGAGCGAGACCGCAATCGGCGAGCGGGCAGGCGGCGCGTTCAGCCGCCACCTCTCAACCCAGATCCTCTGGCGTATCGATATCGCGGAACGCGCCGTCGTGATCGGTCAGGATGCGCGTTACCGCCTCACCTTGCAGCAGGCCGCGCGCGCCCTCGTCGCCGTCGAGCCGCAGCAGCGCATCGCGCCAGGCCGGGCCAAAGGCGACCGGATGGCCGCGGCGGCCGTCGCGCCACGGCGCGGCGATCGCGTCGGCGGCGGTCTCCGGCGTGGCAATGCTCAGGGCCACCGCGCGTATCAGTTCGACCGGCAGCCACGGCATGTCCGCCAGCGCCACCAGCCAGCCGCGCGCCTGCGCGCAGGCCTGCACCGCCGCCGCCAGCGCGGCGCCCATGCCGGCCTCGGCGCTGCCCGACACCAGCACCTTGCAGCCGCCCTCGGTCAATTCCCGTTCCAGTTCCGCCATCCCGGGCCGCACCACGGCGATCGCACCGGGCAGCGCGGTGGCCAGCGCGCGGGCGCTGTGCCAGGCCACGGTGCGGCCGTCGGGCAGCGTCTGCAGCAGCTTGTTGCGCGCGCCACTCGGGTCGAAGCGGCGGCCGTAGCCCGCGGCCAGCAGGATGCCGGCCGGCAGATCGGCATCGATCAGCGGCCCGGACTGCATGCGCTGGCCTCGTTGGCCGCCAGTTCGCGTGCGGCCTTGGCGCCTTCCACCTGCAGGATGTCGGGCAGCGATACGTGGTTCTTGGCCGCCACCACCTCGGCCAGGATCGAGATCGCGATCTCGGGCGGCGTGCGGCTGCCGATGTAGATGCCGACCGGGCCATGCAGCCGCGCCAGCTGCGCGTCGTTCAGATCGAATTCCTTGAGCCGCTCGCGCCGCGCCTGGTTGTTGCGCCGCGAGCCCAGCGCGCCGACATAGAAGGCGCGCGTGCGCAGCGCCTCCATCAGCGCCAGATCGTCGAGCTTGGGGTCGTGCGTCAGCGCGATCACCGCGCTGCGCTCGTCCAGCTTCATCTCGATCACGGTGTCGTCCGGCATGGTCCGGACCATGGTGACGCCGGGAATGTCCCAGGTCTCGGTGTATTCCTCGCGCGGATCGCAGACCGTGACCTGGAAGCCCAGGCCCACCGCGATCTGGCACAGGTACTTGGACAGCTGGCCGGCGCCGATCACCAGCATCCGATAGCGCGGCCCGTGGATGGTCACCAGCGTGCGGCCGTCGAAGGTCAGGCCGTCGGTGGCCTCGGCCGGGCCCAGCGTGGCCCTGCCGGTCGCCATGTCGAGGGTGCGGGTCACCAGCTTGCCGTTCTCGACCGCGTCGAGCAGCTCGGCCAGCCCGCTGGCGGCCGTCACCGGCTCGGCCACCAGCTCGATGGTGCCGCCGCAGGGCAGACCGAAGCGGTGCGCCTCCTCGGCGCTGATGCCGTACTTGATCGCCTCCGGTGCGCGGGCCGCGATGCCCTCGCGCCGGACCCGGTCGATGATGTCGTCCTCGATGCAGCCGCCCGACACCGAGCCGACCACCAGCCCGTCGTCGCGCACCGCCAGCATCGCGCCCTCCGGGCGGGGCGACGAGCCCCAGGTCCTGACTACCGTGACCAGCAGCGTGCGGTGGCCTTCGGCGGTCCAGCGCACACTGCTTTTCAGGACTTCGAGATCCACGCTGTCCATGATCGCTTCCGTTTCGTTTGTTCGCCTGCTTGTTCGCCTGTCTGTGCAGCTGACTGTGCAGCTGACTGTGCGCCCGTCGGTTCGGCGCCGGCGGCAGTGACTTGGGTCGATTCGCCGGCCGAAGGTTCACCGGCAGAGCTGTCTCCCGCCTGGCCGCCGCTGACCGCCTCGGAAAAGCGCGTGAAGAAGGTATCCGCCATCTTGCGCGCCGCGCCATCGACCAGCCGCGAGCCGATCTGCGCGATCTTGCCGCCGACCTGCGCCTGCACCGTGTACGACAGCACCGTCTCGTCGCCGTCCGGGTCCAGCCGCACCTTCGCGGTGCCCTTGCCGAAGCCGGCCGCGCCGCCCTGGCCATCGAACGCGATGGTATAGCTGTCCGGCGCCTGGATGTCCTGCAGCGCCATCCGGCCCTTGAACTTCGCCTTCACCGGCCCGACCGCGGCCGTCATGCTCAGCAGATAGGCGTTGTCGCCATCGGGCTCGATACTCTCACATCCCGGAATGCAATGCTGGAGCAGGGCCGTGTCGTTCAGCGCCTCCCAGGCGACCTGCTGCGGCACCGGCAGCCGGTGGGTTTGGGTCATTTCCATGGTGCGGGGTTCTCCTTGGTGTTGGCGGCTCCGTTGGCGGCTCGGAGAGCCGAAGGCGCCGCGAGCAGCGATTCCAGTGCGAACAGGCTGGCCAGATTGTGGGCGGGGCGCAGCGCGTCGACATGCGGCAGGATCGCCTGGACGCCGCGCGCCTGCGGCGTGAAGCCGGCGTAGCGCAGCAGCGGGTTCAGCCAGACGATCCGATGGGCGAAACGCCGCAGACGCGCCATCTCGTCGCCGAGCAGGTCGATCCGTTCGTGGTCGAGCCCGTCGGTGACCAGCAGCACGGTGGCGCGGCCTGCCAGCGTGCGGCGCGCCCACTGGCGATTGAAGGTCGCCAGCGCGGCGCCGATGCGGGTGCCGCCGGCCCAGTCGCGCACCTGCTGCGCGATCGCCTCCACCGCATCGTCGGGATCGCGTTCGCGCAGCGCGCGGCTGATATTGGTCAGCCGCGTGCCGAACAGGAAGACGGACAGCCGCTCGCGCGACTGCATCAGGGCATGACAGAAGTACAGCACCGCGCGCGAATACTGGCTCATCGATCCCGAGATATCGAGCAGCAGCACCAGCGGCGGGCGGCGCTCGGCATGGCGACGGTATTTCCAGCGCAGCCATTCGCCGTGCTGGCGCACGGCCAGCCGCGCGCTGGCGCGCAGGTCGGCATGGGTGCCGTGGGTGGCGGCGCGCAGCCGGCGCGTGCGTTCGGTGGCCAGATGGGTGCGGCGCGAGCGGATCAGGTGCTGCAGCGCGCGCCATTCTTCGGCGGACAGCGTGTCGAAGTCGCGCTGCGCCAGCCGTTCCTGCGCGGAGAAGGTCAGCACCGCGCCGATCCGCTCGACGGCCGGCTCCTCGGCAGCCGCTTGTTTCGCGGCAGGCGGCTCGCGCGCGGCCAGCGCATCGGCGAGCCGGTTGCTGCGGCGGGGCGGCGGCGCGCCGGCCTCGACGCGCGGCAGCAGCAGCGCGCGCAGCTTGCCCTCCCAGTCGGGATCGCGCCAGAACAGATCGAAGGCGGCGTCGAACAGCGGCCGTTGATCGGGGCCGGACAGCATCAGCGCGGCCAGCGTGGCGCGCACCTCGTCGCGCCGGCCGAGATCGACATGCCGCAGCGCCTGCAGCGCGTCGACCGCCTGCGCCGGCGACAGCGGCAGGCCGGCCCCGCGCAGCAGCCGCACGAAATGGGTGATATTGCGCGCCAGTACCGGGAGCACCGGCAGCGCCGTCGGGCCTTCCGGTCCCGTTGCGGGCCGGGGCGACATCGGCACCGAAGGGTTCGCATCGGCTGGCGGGCGCGACGTCACTCAACGCTCCCCGGCCGGCTCCGTCGGCGTGTCGGCCAGCAGCTCGGCCACGGTCGGCCCGTCGACGCGCGCGAGATCGTCCTGATACTTGAGCAGGACGCCGAGCGTGTCGCGCACCGAATCGGGATCGAGCTCCGTCACGCCGAGCGCCGCGAGCGCGCGGCACCAGTCGATCGCCTCGGCGATGCCGGGCGCCTTGAACAGGTCGATGCCGCGCAGCCGGTGCACGAAGTCGATCGCCTGCATCTGCAGCGCCGCGGCGGCTTCCGGGGCGCGGGCGGCGACGATGTCGAGCTCGCGCTGGCGCTCGGGATAGCCGATCCAGCGATAGAGGCAGCGGCGCTTGAGCGCGTCGTGCACCTCGCGCGTGCGGTTCGACGTCATCACGATCAGCGGCGGGCGCTGTGCGGCGATGCGGCCGATCTCGGGAATCGACACCTGGTATTCGGACAGCACCTCGAGCAGGAAGGCCTCGAACGGTTCGTCGGCGCGGTCGATCTCGTCGATCAGCAGCACGCGCGGCACCGCAGGCGCGGCCGGGTCGGGCAGCAGCGCTTCCAGCAGTGGGCGCTTGAGCAGGAATTCGTCGCGGTACAGCGATTGCGCCTCGGGCCGCTCGCCGCGCGCCTCCGCCAGCCGCAGCGCCATGATCTGGCGCGGATAGTCCCATTCGTACAGCGCGCTGGCCGCATCGAGCCCCTCGTAGCACTGCAGCCGCAACAGCTTCGTGCCGAGGCCCGCGGCGATGGCCTGCGCCAGCGCGGTCTTGCCGACGCCGGGCTCGCCCTCGAGAAACAGCGGGCGCTGCATCTTCAGCGCAAGGAACAGCACGGTCGCGGTCTCGCGGTCGGCGAAATATTGTTCGCGCTGGAGCAGCGTCAGGGTCTGGTCGATCGAGTCGGGCAGCATGAAGGCGAGGTTCGACGTGGCAGGCGGGCGGGCAGGGCGGCAGTGCGAGAACGAGGGCGCGGACAGGGCGCCGTGGCGAGACGGCGGACCGGCGAGCCGGCCCGCCGTCCGGACTCAGGACGTCTGCGAGGTCGACTGCGCTGGCGCCTGCCCCAGCGCCTGCTCGACCGCGCGCGCGGCCAGCACCGGGATCAGATGCGCCCGGTACTCGGCCGAGCCGTGCAGATCGTCGTTCAAGCCCTCGGTCGGGATCGTCACGGCGCGCGCCGCCGCGGCGCTGAAGTCGGCCGACAGCGCCCGCTCCAGCGGCTCGCAGCGGAACACCGCGTCGGCGGCGCCGGTCACGGCAACGCGCACGTCGCCCCCGCCGCTGCCGCTGCCATTGCCCCCTGCACCCCCGCCTGCGCCGAAGCCGCGCGCCACCATCACGCCGACCAGCGCAAAGCGCGAGGCCGGATTGCGGAACTTGACGTAGGCCGCCTCGCGCGGGCAGGGGAAGCGCACCGCGGTGATCAGCTCGTCGGGCTCGAGCGCGGTTTCGTACATGCCGACGAAGAAATCGTCGGCGGCGATGCTGCGGCGGTCGGTCACGACGGTGGCGTTCAATGCGAGCACCGCGGCCGGATAGCAGGCGGCGGGGTCGTTGTTGGCGATCGAGCCGCCCAGCGTGCCGAGCGCGCGCACCTGACGGTCGCCGATGCCGCCCGCCAGCGACGCCAGCGCCGGCAGCCGCCGTTTCACCTCCGGATGCGCTTCGACATCGGCGTGCCGCGCGCCGGCGCCGATCACCACCGTGTCGCCCTCGACCCGGATATCGCGGATGCCGGGAATGCGGTTGATATCGACCAGCGTCGACGGCGCGGCCAGGCGCAGCTTCATCGCGGCGATCAGGCTCTGCCCGCCGGCCACGATCTTCGCGTCGGGGTCGCTGCGCAGCAGCGCGGCCGCTGCCTGGGCGTCGGTCGCGCGTTGGAACTGGAATGCGTACATGGAAGTCTCCTCGCGCGTCAGATGGTCCGGGCCGCGGTGGCGGTCTGGTTGGCGGTCTGAGTGGCAGCTGGGGAAGCCCCCGGCGCACCGTCGCCCTGCCTGGCCGCGTGGATCGCCTGCCAGACCCGGTGCGGGGTGGCGGGCATCTGGATGTCGCGCACGCCCAGTGGCGACAGCGCGTCGATCAGCGCGTTGATGAAGGCCGGCGGCGAGCCGATCGCGCCCGCCTCGCCGCAGCCCTTGACGCCCAGCGGGTTGTGCGTGCACGGCGTGCCCTGCGCGGTCTCGACGGTGAAGTCCGGCAGGTCGGCCGCGCGCGGCATCGCGTAGTCCATGTACGAGCCGGTCAGCAGCTGCCCGCTGTCGCCGTCGTAGACGCACTGCTCCAGCATCGCCTGCCCCAGCCCCTGGCCGATGCCGCCGTGCACCTGCCCTTCGACGATCATCGGATTGATGATGTTGCCGAAGTCGTCGACCGCGGTGAACTTGACCACCTGCGTCTCGCCGGTGTCCGGGTCGACCTCGACCTCGCAGACATAGGCGCCGGACGGATAGGTGAAGTTGGTCGGGTCGTAGAACGCGTTCTCGTTCAGGCCCGGCTCCAGCCGGTCGAGCGGGTAGTTATGCGGCACATAGGCCGACAGCGCGACCTCGCCGAAGGTCTTGCTGCGGTCGGTACCGGCGACGCGGAATACGCCGTTGCTGAACTCGATGTCGTCGGCCGACGCTTCGAGCAGATGCGCGGCGATCTGCCTGGCCTTGGCCTCGATCTTGTCGAGCGCCTTGACGATGGCCGAGCCGCCGACCGCCAGCGAGCGCGAGCCGTAGGTGCCCATGCCGAAGGGCACGCGGCCGGTGTCGCCGTGCACCACTTCGACGGCGTCGAGCGGGATGCCCAGCCGGTCGGCCACCACCTGCGCGAAGGTGGTCTCGTGTCCCTGGCCGTGGCTGTGCGAGCCGGTGAAGACCGTCACGGTGCCGGTCGGGTGGACGCGGATCTCGCCGACCTCGAACAGGCCGGCGCGCGCGCCGAGCGCCCCGGCGATATTCGATGGCGCCAGACCGCATGCCTCGATATAGCAGGAGTAGCCGAGACCGCGCAGCTTGCCGCGGCGCTGAGCCTCGTCGCGCCGGGCCGGGAAGCCGGCCACGTCGGCCAGTTCCTGCGCGCGCTGCAGGCAGGGCTCGTAGTCGCCGGTGTCGTAGGTCAGGCCGACCGGCGTGGCGTAGGGGAAGCTGCGGATGAAATTGCGGCGGCGCAGTTCGGCCGGATCGATGCCGAGCTCGCGCGCCGCGGTCTCGACCAGGCGCTCGACCACATAGGTCGCCTCGGGACGGCCCGCGCCGCGATAGGCGTCGACCGGCGCGGTATTGGTGAACACCGCGGTGACCTCGGCGTAGATCGCCGGGGTCGCGTACTGGCCGGCCAGCAGCGTCGCGTACAGGATGGTCGGCACGCTCGAGGCGAAGGTCGACAGGTAGGCGCCCATGTTGGCGGTCGTATGGACCCGCATCGCCAGGAACTTGCCGTCGGCATCGAGCGCGAGTTCGGCGCGCGTGACATGGTCGCGGCCGTGGGCGTCGGTCAGGAAGGACTCGGAACGCTCGGCGGTCCACTTGATCGGCCGTTTGACCTTCTTCGAGGCCCAGGTCAGCGCGACGTCCTCCGGATACAGGAAGATCTTCGAGCCGAAGCCGCCGCCGACGTCGGGCGCGATCACGCGCAGCCGCGATTCCGGCAGGCCCAGCACGAAGGCGCCCATCAGCAGCCGCTCGACGTGCGGGTTCTGGCTGGCAACGTACAGCGTATAGCTGTCGTCCTGGCGGTTGTAGCTCGCGTTGACCGCGCGCGGCTCGATTGCGTTGGGCACCAGCCGGTTGTTGACGATCTCCAGCGTGGTCACGTGCGCGGCCTTCTCGAAGGCGGCATCGGTGGCGGCGCGGTCACCGTGGCCCCAGACGTAGCAGGTATTGGCCGGCACGTCGTCGTGCACCAGCGTGGTGGCCGACGTCGCGTCGGCGGTGCGCACCACCGCCGGCAGTTCTTCGTAATCGACCTCGATTTTCTCGGCGGCGTCGCGCGCCTGCTGCAGCGTCTCGGCCACCACCAGCGCGACCTGGTCGCCGACATGGCGGACCTTGCCCTGCGCCAGTACCGGATGTGGGGGCTCCTTCATCGGCGAGCCGTCGATGCTGTGGATCAGCCAGCCGCAGGGCAGGCCGCCGACCTTGTCGGCCGCCATGTCGTCGCCGGTGAAGACGCCGATCACGCCGGGCGAGGCCATCGCCTCGCGCGTATCGATCGAACGGATGCGCGCGTGCGCATAGGGGGAGCGGACGAAATAGCCGTAGCTCTGCTGCGGCTGCACGATGTCGTCGGTGTACTGGCCGATGCCGGTCAGGTAGCGGTAGTCTTCCTTGCGCTTGACGGAGGCGCCGACCAGCCGTGGAGTCTCGGGTGCGTTCATGGCGGGGTCCTCCTTACTCGGCCGAGGCGGTGGCCGGTGCAGCGGTACCGGCCATCGCGGCCTGGCCCTGCTGCACCGCGCGCACGATGTTGTGATAGCCGGTGCAGCGGCACAGATTGCCGTCCAGATGCGCGCGGATCGTCGCGGCGTCCGCGTTCGGGCGCTCCTGCACCAGCGCGGTCGCGCTCATCACCATGCCAGGCGTGCAGAACCCGCATTGCAGGCCGTGGCAGTCGCGGAAGGCGGCCTGCATCGGGTGCAGTTCGCCGTCGGGCGCCAGCCCTTCGATGGTGGTCACCTCGGCACCGTCCGCCTGCACCGCCAGCAGGTTGCACGACTTCACCGCCCGGCCGTCCAGATGCACGGTGCAGGCGCCGCATTGCGCGGTGTCGCAACCGACATGGGTGCCGGTCAGGCGCAGCTGTTCACGCAGGAATTGGACGAGAAGGGTGTGGGGTTCGACCTGAGCGTCGACGGACTTGCCGTTGACGGTCAGGCGGATCGGAATCGCCATGCTGGTCTCCATGTGGGTGGACGCACATGGCCGGCTCCGAACATCCCGCGTGTATCCCGAAAATGCGCGGTGGCTGCCCGGAACAGGCTACGGCGCGTGGCTGCCGCTTGTTGGGACGCGGCTATTTCGTGATAGTGGTGCAGCGATCTTGGTGCAGCGATTGGTGCAGCGATTGTGCAGCGGTTCGGGCAGATCGACTGCTCGATCGACTGCCGGAGCGACTGCGGGCGACGGGCGATCCGTCGCGCCCGCCGGCCAGTGAACCATAGGCTGGCAAAGGCTCTAACAGTAAATCACAAATCCCTGGGGTGTGCCATGCGGGTTGCCCCGCCGGGCCTTGCTAGAATGGCCGGCCGCGAGCGGGACCGCACGCAGCCGCGGACATCCGCGCCGCCGCGTTCGTTCGCGCCGGCCGCCATCTTCGTCCCGAACCCCACCAACGAACGACCGCATTGATGGAAGGCCTGATCGACTGGCTGTTCGAAACCGCCGCGCTGCCCAAGGTAGGACTGAGCGCCATCTTTCTCGTCAGCCTGCTGTCGGCAACGCTGCTGCCGGTCGGCTCCGAGCCCGCCGTGTTCGGCTATATCAAGCTCAATCCCGACATGTTCTGGCCGGCCCTGCTGGTGGCCACCGCCGGCAACACGGCCGGCGGCGCCATCGATTGGTGGCTGGGCTATGCGGCCAAGCTGGCGCTGGTTCGCTACCACCTGCGGCGCCAGCATCGCGAGCACGAGCGCGAGCATGCCGAGCATCGCAAGCACCCCCGCAAGCCGCGCAAGCCGCCGCTGGACGCGCGCTACTTCCGCTGGATGCGCCGACTCGGCCCGAAGACGCTGCTGCTGTCGTGGCTGCCGATGTTGGGTGACCCATTGTGCACATTAGCCGGTTGGCTGCGGCTGCCGTTCTGGCCGAGTCTGGGCTATATGGCGGTCGGCAAGCTGCTGCGCTATCTGGCGATGACCAGCGCGCTGCTGTGGATTCCGGACAGTTTCTGGCAGCGGCTGGGCGACAGCATGAAGGCGTGGTTCTAGCCCTGTCGCCCCGTCGCAGGCGGGAACCCGGCGTCGTTGAAGTCCGCTCACGGAGCAAAGCTGCCGGACCCGCGCGTTCGCGCGGGCGACGGCACCAGGTGCCGCCAGCCCTGTCCCCAGCGCGGGTATGGGATTGCTGCGCCGCGGCAAAACGGCCCCTTGCAGTACAATCGCGCTTTAGTTGACGACAGGCGCACCGTCCCCGTGCGCCGCATGCCGCGGTCCCGCCCATGAATGCCCCACTCGTGCTCGACGCCAAGCTCGCCGCGCAGGACGCCCCTCCGCGCCTGCGCGAGATCCCCTATAACTACACCTCCTTTTCCGACCGCGAGATCGTGATCCGCCTGCTGGGCGAGGTGGCCTGGCGGATTCTGGACGAGCTGCGCGGCGAGCGCCGCACCGGCCGTTCGGCGCGGATGCTGTACGAGGTGCTGGGCGATATCTGGGTGGTACGCCGCAATCCGTATCTGCAGGACGACCTGCTCGAGAACCCCAAGCGCCGCGAGATGCTGATCTCCGCGCTGCATCACCGCCTGGCCGAGATCGAGAAGCGCCGCGCGGCCGACCGCGCCGAGCATGCCGAGCCGGCCGCCGAGGATCGCTCGCATCGCGTCGAGCAGCTGGTCACCTTCGCCCGCCAGGCGATCGACGAATTCAAGCGCGAGTTCACCGACGCCTACGAACTGCGCAAGCGCGCGCTGCGCGTGCTGGGCCGCGTCACGCAGAAGGACAACATCAAGTTCGACGGGCTCTCGCGCGTGTCGCATGTGACCGACGCCACCGACTGGCGCGTCGAATACCCGTTCGTGGTGCTGACGCCCGACACCGAGGAAGAGATCGCCGGGCTGGTCAAGGGCTGCTTCGAACTGGGCCTGACCATCATTCCGCGCGGGGGCGGCACCGGCTACACCGGCGGCGCCGTGCCGCTGACGCCGCTATCCGCGGTGATCAATACCGAGAAGCTCGAGCAACTGGGGCCGGTCGAAGAGACCGAGCTGCCGGGCGTGCAGGGCAAGGTCGCCACCATCTTCTCCGGCGCCGGCGTGGTGACGCGCCGCGTCGCCGATGCCGCCGACAAGGCCGGACTGGTGTTCGCGGTCGATCCGACCTCGATCGACGCGTCCTGCATCGGCGGCAACGTCGCGATGAACGCCGGCGGCAAGAAGGCCGTGCTGTGGGGCACCGCGCTGGACAACCTGGCCTGGTGGCGCATGGTGGATCCGGAGGGCAACTGGCTCGAGGTCACGCGGCTGGACCACAACCTGGGCAAGATCCACGACGTGCCGGTCGCCACCTTCGAGCTGAAGTGGTTCGACGGCAATCGCGCGCCGGGCGAGAAGCTGCTGCGCAGCGAGACGCTGGCGATCGAGGGCCGCAAGTTCCGCAAGGAAGGGCTGGGCAAGGACGTCACCGACAAGTTCCTGGCGGGCCTGCCGGGCGTGCAGAAGGAAGGCTGCGACGGCATCATCACCAGCGCGCGCTGGATCCTGCATCGGATGCCGCGCCATATCCGCACGGTCTGTCTGGAATTCTTCGGCCAGGCCCGCGACGCGATTCCCAGCATCGTCGAGATCAAGGACTTCCTCGACATCGAGTCGAAGACGCCGGGCGGCGCGATTCTCGCCGGCCTCGAGCATCTGGACGAGCGCTATCTGCGCGCAGTGGGCTACGCCACCAAGAGCAAGCGCAACGCCTTCCCGAAGATGGTGCTGATCGGCGATATCGTCGGCGACGACGAGAACGCGGTCGCGCGCGCCACCTCCGAAGTGATCCGCATGGCCAACGGCAAGAGCGGCGAGGGCTTCGTCGCGATCAGCCCCGAGGCGCGCAAGAAGTTCTGGCTCGACCGTTCGCGCACCGCCGCGATCGCGCGCCACACCAACGCCTTCAAGATCAACGAAGACGTGGTGATCCCGTTGAACCGGATGGGCGAATACACCGACGGCATCGAGCGCATCAATATCGAACTGTCGATCAAGAACAAGCTCAAGCTCGCCGACGAGCTGGAGAGCTTCTTCGCGCGCGGCAACCTGCCGCTGGGCCGCAGCGACGACGCCAACGAGATCCCGAGCGCCGAGCTGCTGGAGGACCGCGTGCAGCAGGCGCTGACGCTGCTGCGCGACGTGCGCGCGCGCTGGATGTACCTGCGCGACAACCTCGATACGCCGTTGACGCAGGCCCGCGCCGCGCTGATCGGCCACGGCCTGGGCCTGCTGGGACCGGCGTTCGAGGCGCGCCTGGCGCAGCAGCCCGATGCCGCCGTGTTCCACCTGCTGCAGGACCGCACCATCCGCGTGTCGTGGAAGAACGAGCTGCGCGCGGAGCTGCGCAAGATCTTCAACGGCGGCGAGTTCAAGCCGATCCTCGACGAGGCGCAGAAGATCCACAAGCAGGTGCTGCGCGGCCGCGTCTTCGTCGCGCTGCACATGCACGCCGGCGACGGCAACGTGCATACCAACATCCCGGTCAACTCCGACGACTACGACATGCTGCAGGACGCCCACAAGGCGGTGGCCCGCATCATGGCGCTGGCGCGTTCGCTCGACGGCGTGATTTCCGGCGAGCACGGCATCGGCATCACCAAGCTCGAATTCCTGACCGAGGAAGAAATCGGCGACTTCCGCCAGTACAAGCAGCGCGTCGATCCGCAGGGCCGCTTCAACAAGGGCAAGCTGCTGCCCGGCGCCGACCTGCGCAATGCCTACACGCCGTCGTTCGGCCTGATGGGGCACGAGTCGCTGATCATGCAGCAGAGCGACATCGGCGCGATCGCCGACAGCGTCAAGGACTGCCTGCGCTGCGGCAAGTGCAAGCCGGTGTGCGCGACGCACGTGCCGCGTGCCAATCTGCTTTACAGCCCGCGCAACAAGATTCTGGCGACCTCGCTGCTGATCGAAGCCTTCCTGTACGAGGAGCAGACCCGCCGCGGCGTGTCGATCAAGCACTGGGACGAGTTCTCCGACGTGGCGGACCACTGCACCGTCTGCCACAAGTGCGTGACGCCGTGCCCGGTCAAGATCGACTTCGGCGACGTGTCGATGAACATGCGCAACCTGTTGCGCAAGATGGGGCAGAAGAAATTCAACCCCGGCACCGCGGCGGCGATGTTCTTCCTGAACGCGACCAATCCGCAGACCATCAACATGACCCGCAAGGTCATGATGGACTGGGGCTACAAGGCGCAGCGCGCCGGCAACGAGCTGATGAAGACGCTGGCGCGCAAGCAGACCGCGCATCCGCCCGCCACGGTCGGCAAGCCGCCGGTGCGCGAGCAGGTGATCCACTTCGTCAACAAGAAGATGCCGGGCAACCTGCCCAAGAAGACCGCGCGCGCGCTGCTCGATATCGAAGACAACGAGATCGTGCCGATCATCCGCAATCCGAAGGCGACCTCGGTCGAGAGCGAGGCGGTGTTCTACTTCCCGGGCTGCGGCTCGGAGCGGCTGTTCTCGCAGGTGGGGCTGGCCACGCAGGCGATGCTGTGGCACGTCGGCGTGCAGACCGTGCTGCCGCCGGGCTATCTGTGCTGCGGCTATCCGCAGCGCGGCACCGGCCAGTTCGACAAGGCCGAGAAGATCGTCACCGACAACCGCGTGCTGTTCCACCGGGTCGCCAATACGCTGAACTACCTCGACATCAAGACAGTGGTGGTCAGCTGCGGCACCTGCTACGACCAGCTCGCCGGCTATGAATTCGAGAAGATCTTCCCGGGCTGCCGCATCGTCGATATCCACGAATATCTGCTGGAGAAGGGCGTCAAGCTCGAGGGCGTGACCGGGGCCCGCTACATGTATCACGACCCCTGCCACACGCCGATCAAGACGATGGACCCGACCAGGCTGGTCAACCAGCTGATGGGCGGCAACGGCGAGGCCGGCAACATCGAGAAGAACGAGCGCTGCTGCGGGGAATCGGGCACGCTGGCGGTCACGCGCCCGGACGTGTCGACGCAGGTCCGCTTCCGGAAGGAAGAGGAAATGCGCAAGGGCGCCGGCAAGCTGCGCGCAGACGGCTTCGACGGCGACGTCAAGATCCTGACCAGCTGCCCGTCGTGCCTGCAGGGGCTGTCGCGCTACAACGAGGACGCCTCGGTGCAGGCCGACTACATCGTGGTCGAAATGGCCCGCCATCTGCTGGGCGAGAACTGGATGCCCGACTACGTCGCCGCGGCCAACGCGGGCGGCATCGAACGGGTGCTGGTGTGAGGGGCCGGTCATGAGCGCGGCGGAGCAAGGTTCGGCCCGCGTGGCGGGCTGCCCCTTGTGCGAAGGCGAGGGCGGCGAACTGGTCTGGCGCGACCCGGGCCAGCGCGCCCGCGTGATTTTGGTCGAGCACGAGCGCTTTCCCGGTTTCTGCCGCGTGGTCTGGCACGACCACGTGGCCGAGCAGACCGATTTGTCCGAGGCCGACCAGGCCTGGCTGATGCGGCTGGTGGCCCGGGTCGAGCGGACCGTGCGCGACGCGATGGCGCCCGACAAGGTCAATCTGGCCGCCTTCGGCAACATGGTGCCGCACCTGCACTGGCATATCATTCCGCGCTATCGCTGGGACACCCATTTCCCCGAGGCGGTCTGGGCCGCGCCTCAGCGCGAAGCGGACGCCGGGCGCATCGACGCGCTGCAGCAGCAGCTGCCGGCGCTGCGCGCGGCGCTGGCCACGCTGTCAGCCGAGTGAACAGGCGACGCGTTCTACCTGCGTGGTGACTGCGCGCTGTGACTGCGCGCCGAATTGCGCTGAATGCGTGCCGAATGCGCGCCGTTGCGCCGCGCGGAACCCGGGCGGTTTCCCCGCCGTCTGATGCCTGTTCGCCGTTCCGTGCTGGCCAGCCGTGCCGGCGCGGCCGTTGTTCCTAACGCCTGCCGTCATTCATGTCCACGCCAACCACTGCCACCGTGCCCGGTCCGGCCGTTCCGGCCCGCGAGCTGCAGATCCAGAGCCGCCTGCGCTTTCGCGCGACCTGGGCGTTGATCAAGCCCTACTGGAAATCCGAGGACCGCAAGGCCGGGCTCGGGCTGTTGCTGCTGCTGGTGGCGCTGAACCTGGGCATCGTCTACATCAACGTGCTGCTCAACGAGTGGAACCGCGTGTTCTACAACGCGCTGGAGCAGCGCGACTACGCCTCGTTCAAGGACTTGCTGCTGCGGTTCAGCATGATCGCGGCCTGCTTCATCGTCGCCGCGATCTTCCGCCAGTACTACACGATGATGCTGCAGATGCGCTGGCGGACCTGGATGACCAACCAGTTCCTCGGCAAGTGGCTGGCCTGGCAGGCCTACTACCGCATCGAGCAGACCCACGCCACCGACAACCCCGACCAGCGACTGGCCGACGACCTGCGGCTGTTCACCGACGGCGCGCTGTCGCTGTCGCTCGGCCTGCTCAATTCGGTGGTCACGCTGGTGTCCTTCGTCGGCATCCTGTGGGCGGTGTCCGGGCCGATCAGCTTCGCGCTGGGCGGCACGACGATGACGATCCCCGGCTATATGGTCTGGTTCGCCGGCGGCTACGCGGTACTGGGCTCGCTGCTGACGCACTGGATCGGCCGCCCGCTGATCGGCCTGAATTTCCAGCAGGAGCAATACGAGGCGAACTTCCGCTTCTCGCTGGTGCGGCTGCGCGAAAACGCCGAGCCGGTCGCCCTCTATCGCGGCGAGCCGACCGAGCAGGCCGGGTTGCGCGCGCGCTTCGAGCAGATTCGCGTCAACTGGAACCAGCTGATGTTCTATACGCGGCGGCTGACCTTCATCAGCTCGGGCTACGGCCAGTTCGCCATCATCTTCCCGATCCTGGTGGCCGCGCCGCGCTACTTCGCCGGCAAGATGACGCTGGGCGGCCTGATGCAGATGTCGACCGCGTTCGCCCAGGTCCAGGGCGCGCTGTCCTGGTTCGTCGACAACTATGCGACGCTGGTCGGCTGGAAGGCCGCGTCGAACCGTCTGATCGACTTCCAGCACGCGATTCGCGAGGCTCAGCGGCAGGAACGACTGCACGACGGCGAGCACGACATTCAGGTCAACGTCGGCGAGGCGCACGCGGGCGATCGCGACCACATCGAGATCGATGCGCTGGCGCTGGCGCTTCCGGTCCTGTCCGGCCCGGGCTTGCCGGTGGTCAAGCGGCCGCTGGTGTCGGCGTTCTCGCTGACGATCGCGCGCGGCGAGCGCTGGCTGGTGACCGGTCCGTCGGGCTGCGGCAAGAGCGTGCTGTTCCGCGCGCTGGCCGGGATCTGGCCGTACGGCAGCGGCTCGGTGACGATGCCGCCGGCCTCGCGCACGCTGTTCCTGCCGCAGCGCAGCTATCTGCCGATCGGCACGCTGGCCGATGCGCTGTCCTATCCGCAGGCCGGCAACGCGCATTCGGCCGAGGCGCTGCGCGACGCGCTGCGCCAGGCCCAGCTCGGCGCGCTGGCCAACCAGCTCGATGTGTTCGACAACTGGGCGCTGCGGCTCTCGCCCGGCGAGCAGCAGCGGCTGGCGTTTGCGCGCGCGCTGCTGTGCAGGCCGGACTTCCTGTTCCTCGACGAGGCGACCAGCGCGCTGGACGAGGAAACCGAGCGCGCGATGTACCAGCTGATGGTCGATGCGCTGCCCGGCGCGGCGATCGTCAGCATTGCGCATCGCAGCACGGTCGCGGCCTTCCACAATCGCCGGCTGCGCTATCTGCCCGAACGCGAGACGTTGCAGGCCGATGCCGTGCCCGGGGAGGCCGGCGCGCCCCGTCCGGCGCTCGAGGATGGGCAAGGCGGGTCGCGTGCGGTAAGCTATCGGGTCGTACAAGAAGCGTGAACTCGGCCCGTGGGCGTCAACCACGGCCCGGGTCCGCGCCAACACGGCTAGCGCCGACAATCATGGCAGGACTGGAAAAAGATACCCCGCATCCCACCGCGCTGACGGTCCATACGCAATCGCGCGTGCTGGAAATCGGCTTCGACAATGGCGCCAGCTTCCGGCTGCCGTTCGAATACCTGCGGGTCTACTCGCCGTCCGCCGAAGTGCAGGGCCATGGCCCGGGCCAGGAGGTGCTGCAGACCGGCAAGCGCGACGTCACCGTGACCGCGGTCGAGCCGGTCGGCAACTATGCGATCCTGATCCGCTTCTCCGACGGCCACGACAGCGGCATCTATTCGTGGGACCTGCTGTACCGCCTGGGCGCCGAACAGGACGCGCTGTGGCAGGACTATCTGCGGCGGCTGGAGGCCGCCGGCGCCGATCGCGACACGCCGATGGCGCCCGCCGCCGCGCACGGCCACGGCTGCGGCAATCACTGAGCCGCCTGCCGTCCCCACTGTCCCACACTGGATTTCTGGAGCCCAGCGATGAGCGAGACCCACTTCGGGTTCGAGAAGGTCGACGAGACCGAGAAGGCGAGCAAGGTTGCCGGCGTGTTCCACTCGGTCGCGTCGAAATACGACCTGATGAACGACCTGATGTCGGGCGGCATGCACCGGCTGTGGAAGCTGTTCACGATCGCCCAGGCGGGCGTGCGGCCCGGCCACAAGGTGCTCGACATTGCCGGCGGCACCGGCGACCTGGCCAGGGCCTTCGCCCGCCAGGCGGGCCCGAGCGGCGAGGTCTGGCTGACCGATATCAACGAATCGATGCTGCGCGTGGGCCGCGACCGGCTGCTGAACGACGGTATCGTGACGCCGACCTGCCTGTGCGACGCCGAACGGATCCCGTTTCCCGACAACCATTTCGACCTCGTCACGGTGGCATTCGGGCTGCGCAACATGACGCACAAGGAGCGGGCGCTGGCCGAGATGCGGCGCGTCACCAAGCCCGGCGGCAAGGTGATGGTGCTGGAGTTCTCGAAGGTCTGGAAGCCGCTGGAAAAGGCGTACGATGTGTACTCGTTCAAGGTGCTGCCGTGGCTGGGCCAGCGGGTTGCGGGCGACGCCCACAGCTACCGCTATCTGGCCGAGTCGATCCGCATGCACCCCGACCAGGATTCTCTTGTGCGGTTGATGGAACAAGCGGGGCTGGAAAACGTCGAATACTTCAACCTGACGGCTGGCGTCGTGGCTTTGCACGTCGGCAGGAAGTACTGAATCAGCGCCAATTGCGGCGCAATAAAAGGGGATAACGAATCATGTCCAATATTCGCGGAAAATTCCTGGCGGGGTCGCTGGCCGGCATGCTGGCCTTCGGGATGGTCTTCGATGCGGAAGCCAAGCGCATGGGCGGTTCGCGCAGCTTCGGCAAGCAGTCGTCCAACGTGACCCAGCAGCGCCAGCAGGCGCCGCAGACGCCGGCGCAGCAACAGGCGCAGCAGCCGGCCCAGCAGGCCGCGCCGGCCACGGCCGGTGCCGGCGCCGCCGCCGCCGCTGCCCCCCGCCGTAACTGGGGCGGCATCCTCGGCGGCATCGCCGCCGGCCTGGGCATCGGCTGGCTGCTGTCGCAGTTCGGCCTGGGCGGCGCCGCGCTGACCTTCCTGTCCAACCTGATCCTGATCGCGGCGCTCGCCTTTATCGCGATCTGGCTGATCCGCAAGTTCCGCGGCGGCGCCAAGCGTCCGCAACCGGCCTACGCCGGTGCGGGCGCCGCGCCGGGTGCCGGCCGGGCGGATCTCGGCCGCAGCGGCTTCGACCGCGGCCAGGAGCCGATGATGCGCGAGCCGGTGCTGCAGCCGTCGACGCAACCGTCGACCCAGGCAGCGCTGCAGCCGGCCGCCGAGCAGCAGCCGCAGGGCGCCCAGCCCTGGGGCGTGCCGGCCGACTTCGATACCGAGGCCTTCCTGCGCAACGCCAAGGTCTACTTCGTGCGCCTGCAGGCCGCCTGGGACGCCGGCAATCTCGACGACATCCGCGAGTTCACCACGCCGGAAATGTTTGCCGAGATCAAGATGGATCTGGGCGATCGCGGCGCGCAGGGCAACCACACCGACGTGGTGACGCTCGACGCGACGCTGCTGGGCATCGAAACCACCGACAGCCAGCATGTGGCCAGCGTGCGCTTCAGCGGCATGATCCGCGAGAACGAGGGCGAGGCCGCGCAGCCGTTCGCCGAGGTGTGGAATCTGGCCAAGCCGGCCAGCGGCACCGGCGGCTGGGTGCTGGCGGGGATCCAGCAGGAATCCTGAGTTCGCGGTCGAGCGGCGGATCGAGCCGCTGATTGAGTCAAAGCGCGGGTGCGGCGTGATGTGCCCGGCGCTGGCTTAGAATGGAGGCCCACGCGCCAACGCGCGTGGGCCTTTTTCATTGGCGCCGGCCTGGCCGGCGTGGTCCGCACCATCACGCCATGAACACTCTTCCTTCCGCGCTGGCCGGCCCTATCGTCGCCGCGCTCAATCATCTGCTGGAACAGGAGCCGTGGGCGCGCAAGCTGCTGACGCCTTATGCCGGCCGCGTGATCGGCTTCGATGCCGCCGCCTTCGCGATGGCCTTGCGGATCGACGCCCAGGGCATGGTGGCGCTGGCCGCCGCCGATGCGCCGCCACCCGCGGTGACCATCGCCGTGCCGCTGCAGCAGTGGCCGCTGGTGGTGGCCGACGTCGCCGCCGGCGGGCAGGCCGCCGCGATGCGCCATGTGCGGCTCGAGGGCGATGCCGAACTGGCCAATACCGTGTCGACGCTGGCGCGCAGCCTGCGCTGGGATGCCGCGGAGGATCTGGCCCGGGCCTTGCGTGCCGTGATGGGCGGCACCGTCGGCGACAGCGTCGCGCAGCGGCTGGTCGACGGCGCGCAGCAGGCCCATGCCGGCGCGCTGCGGGTCGGACGGGCACTGGTCGACAACGTGACGGAATACCTGCTGGACGAACAGCCGACGCTGGTCCGCCATGCCGCGCTGGACGATTTCCGCGTCGATGTGGCCGCGTTGCGCGACGATCTGGCACGGCTGGAGAAGCGGCTGGAGAGGCTGGAACGCGGCGCGGGGCCGGGCCAGGCCAGGTTGCCGTCCGCGCACCGCTGAGCCGCCGAACCGCCGAACCGCTGAACGAATCCGCCTGGCCGGCGGCGAGGCCGCGCAAACAGCGCGCCCCGATCCGGCCGGCTTACCAAAAAGACCTGCATGACCCGTTTCCTGCGCCTTTGCAAGATCGCCTTTGTCATCTTCTATTACGGCCTGGACGAGCTGGTGCTGTCCGGTTTCCAGAACCGGCATATTCGCCTGCTGGTCAGGGTCATCACCATCGGGCGCAAGCTCGACACGGTGCCGCGCGGCGTGCGGCTGCGGCTGGCGCTGACCCGGCTGGGACCGATCTTCGTCAAGTTCGGCCAGGTGCTGTCGACCCGGCGGGATCTGCTGCCGGCCGATATCGCCGATGAACTGGCCCTGCTGCAGGACCAGGTGCCGCCGTTCGACCCCGCCATCGCGGTTTCCATCATCGAGCGCTCTCTGGGCCGGCCGCTGACGCAGCTGTTCGAGACCTTCGAGCACCAGCCGGTGGCCAGCGCTTCGATCGCGCAGGTGCACTTCGCCACGCTGAAGGCCGGCCCGTATCGCGGCCGCGAGGTCGCGGTCAAGGTGCTGCGCCCCGGCATGCTGCCGGTGATCGACAGCGATCTGGCGTTGATGCGCGACGTCGCGATCTGGATCGAGCGGGTCTCGGCCGACGGCAAGCGGCTCAAGCCGCGCGAGGTCGTCGCCGAATTCGACAAGTACCTGCACGACGAACTCGACCTGATGATCGAGGCAGCCAACGCCAGCCAGCTGCGCCGCAACTTCCAGGACACCGAGTTGCTGCTGGTGCCCGAAGTGTTCTGGGACTTCTGCAGCAGCGAGGTGTTCGTGATGGAGCGGATGCACGGCATCCCGATCTCGCGCACCGAATCGCTGAAGGCGGCCGGGGTCGATCTGCACCGGCTGGCGGAGGAGGGCGTCGAGATCTTCTTCACCCAGGTGTTCCGCGACGGCTTCTTCCACGCCGACATGCATCCGGGCAACATCCTGGTGTCGGTGCAGCCCGAGACCTTCGGCCGCTATATTGCGCTGGACTTCGGCATCGTCGGCGCGCTGTCCGAGTTCGACAAGAACTACCTGGCGCAGAACTTCATCGCGTTCTTCCGCCGCGATTACCACCGTGTCGCGCTGCTGCACGTGGAGTCCGGCTGGGTGCCGCCGCAAACCCGGGTCGAGGAGCTGGAGAGCGCCGTACGGGCCTGCTGCGAACCGTACTTCGACAAGCCGCTGAAGGAAATCTCGCTGGGCATGGTGCTGATGCGGCTGTTCCAGACCTCGCGCCGCTTCAACGTCGAGATCCAGCCGCAGCTGGTGCTGCTGCAGAAGACGCTGCTCAATATCGAGGGCCTGGGCCGGCAGCTCGATCCGGACCTGGACCTGTGGAAGACCGCCAAGCCCTACCTGGAACGCTGGATGCACGAGCAGGTCGGCTGGCGCGGCGCGTGGGAGCGGATCCAGGTCGAGGCGCCGCAATGGGCCAAGATGCTGCCCGACTTCCCCCGCCTGGCGCACCAGTTCCTGGAGCGCCGCGCGCTGGTCAACAACAGTCAGCAGGACCGGCTGCTGGCCGCGCTGGTGGTCGAGCAGCGCCGCACCAACCGGATGCTGGCGATCGGACTGCTGCTGGGCGGCGCCGTGACCATCGCGCTGGTGATGACGCAGCTGGTGGACTGGTTCGGCTGAGAGCTCGGCCAACCCGCCGGCTGAACTCGGCCGACCGGGGCCAAGGCGAAGTCCCACCCCCGCTGCCGTTTTTTTTGGCACAGCGCGCTTGTATCGTCGCTTGCATCGCTATAATCCGCGTTTTGATTCGGCTACGACCGCAGGCCAGTGCTCCTCCCAGGGCACCCGATCCGCCACCCACGCGGCCCCGACCGATGAATTGGACTGCGGGCGCGCGCACCTTTGCCGCCGTCCGCCATTCGGTTTCTTGGCCTCTGGGCTTTTGGGATAGGGCAGCAGCATGCTGATCTGGTTTGTCATCATCTACTGGGTAATCTCGGTCGGCATCGGCCTGTGGGCCGCATTGCGCGTGCGCAACACGACCGACTTCGCCGTGGCCGGCCGCAGCCTGCCGTTCTACGTCGTCACCGCGACCGTGTTCGCCACCTGGTTCGGCTCCGAGACCGTGCTGGGCATCCCGGCGGTGTTCCTGAAGGAGGGGCTGTCCGGCGTCGTGTCCGACCCGTTCGGCTCGTCGCTGTGCCTGATCCTGGTCGGCCTGTTCTTCGCCCGTCCGCTGTACCGGATGAACCTGCTGACGATCGGCGACTACTATCACAACCGCTATGGGCGCCTGGCCGAGATCCTGACCACGCTGTGCATCGTGGTGTCCTACCTCGGCTGGGTCGCGGCGCAGATCAAGGCGCTGGGGCTGGTGTTCTATACCGTCTCCGACGGCGCGCTGTCGCAGGACGCCGGCATGATGATCGGCGCCGCCAGCGTGCTGATCTACACGCTGTTCGGCGGCATGTGGTCGGTGGCGATCACCGACTTCATCCAGATGATCATCATCGTGATCGGCATGCTGTACATCGGCTACGAGGTCAGCGGCCAGGCCGGCGGCGTGTCGGCGGTGGTGTCGCACGCGGCCGCGGCGGGCAAGTTCGAATTCCTGCCCGAGCTCGACCTGATCCAGATCATCGGCTTTGCCGCCGCGCTGTTTACGATGATGCTCGGCTCGATCCCGCAGCAGGACGTGTTCCAGCGGGTCACCTCGTCGCGTACCGAAAATATCGCCGCGCGCGCCTCGGTGCTGGGCGGCGTGCTGTACTTCTGCTTCGCCTTCATCCCGATGTTCCTGGCGTACTCGGCCACGCTGATCGATCCGGGCATGGTGCAGCGCTATATCAATACCGACTCCCAGCTGATCCTGCCGACGTTGATCCTCGATCACGCGCCGCTGTTCGCGCAGGTGATGTTCTTCGGCGCGCTGCTGTCGGCGATCAAGAGCTGCGCCTCGGCCACGCTGCTGGCGCCGTCGGTGACCTTCGCCGAGAACATCCTGCGGCCGTATTTCCGGCATCTGGACGACCGGCGGTTCCTGCGCGTGATGCAGGCCGTGGTGCTGGTCTTCACCGTGGCGGTCACGCTGTTTGCGCTGAACTCGCATCTGTCGATCTTCCACATGGTCGAGAATGCGTACAAGGTCACGCTGGTGTCGTCATTCGTGCCGCTGGCCTTCGGCCTGTTCTGGAAGCGCGCCACCCGCCAGGGCGGGCTGGCCGCGATCCTGCTGGGCCTGAGCGCGTGGCTGGTCAGCGAGATCGCCTTCGCCGACGCCGCGGTGCCGCCCCAGATGGTCGGCCTGCTGTTCTCGCTGGGCGGCATGGTGTTCGGCTCGCTGCTGCCGCAGTGGATCGGCGACCGGCCGCCGGTCAAGGAAGTGCATATCGCCTGATTTTCCCGTGCCGGGGCGCCGCGCGGCGGCGGGCACGGGCCAGCGCCACCCCGTTGCCGCCCCGTTGCCACGCGGTTCCCGCCCGGTTCCCGCCAATCCGGCGGTCAGGCGTCCAGGCGGGCCGCTTTTCCCCCGGCACGCGCGCCATAACGGTTTATAATTCAAGGCTTTGCATGGCCGGACGGTGGCGGGCGACAGCCTCGAGCGCCGCGCCGGCCGCGCGCGTTGATTACCCTTGTTTTTCGTTGACGCGTTTGTCGTCCCCTTTGTTCAACCGATTGGGATCTCCCGGAGAGCCACAATGCCGATCTATGCCTACCGTTGCGACGCCTGCGGCCATGGGCGCGATGTGCTGCAGAAAATGAGCGATGCCCCGCTCACCGACTGCCCATCCTGCAATACGGCGGGGGCCTTCAAGAAACAGCTGACCGCGGCCGGTTTCCAGCTCAAGGGTTCGGGCTGGTACGTGACCGACTTCCGCGGCGGCAACAGCGGCGGCAGCGCCAGCAACGGCGCCAGCTCGGACGCAGGCAGCGGCACCGGCGCGGCCAAGCCGGCCGAGACGTCGGCTTCCGCCAGCGCGGCGCCCGCGGCCGGCGGCTGTGGCAGCGCCTGCGCCTGCCACTGAACCAGGAAGGAACGTGGCCGCCAACAAGAAAACTTCCGCACTGAAGACCTGGTTCCTGACCGGACTGCTGGTGCTGGTACCGCTGGGCATCACGCTGTGGGTGCTCAGCCTGATCATCGGCACGATGGACCAGAGCCTGGCGCTGCTGCCCGAGGCCTGGCAGTTCGACCGCCAGCTGTTCGGCATGCGCGTGCCCGGCCTGGGCGCCATCCTGACCCTGCTGTTCATCCTGCTGGTCGGGGTGCTGACGCACAACTTCATCGGCCAGCGCCTGGTGCGCTGGTGGGAGGCCCTGCTGCACCATATCCCGGTGGTGGGGCCGATCTATTCGAGCGTCAAGCAGGTCTCGGACACGCTGCTGTCCTCGTCCGGCAACGCCTTCCGCAAGGCGCTGCTGGTGCAGTACCCGCGCGAGGGCTCGTGGACCATCGCCTTCCTGACCGGCCGGCCCGGCGGCGACGTGCAGAATCACCTGCAGGGCGAATACGTCAGCGTCTACGTGCCGACCACGCCGAATCCGACCTCGGGCTTCTTCCTGATGATGCCCAAGGCCGACACCATCGAGCTCGACATGACCGTCGATGCCGCCCTGAAATACATCGTGTCGATGGGCGTGGTCGCGCCGGCCGAACTGCCGCGCAAGGCCGCGCCGAGCCGCGCCGCGGCGCCCGCCGCTGCGGCCGCTTCCGGTGCCTCCGCCGCCGACCCATCGCACTCCAATTGACCGCCGGCCGCCCGAGCGCGGCCGCGCCTTACCGGGAATTTCTCCTATGTCCTCCATGCGAACTCACTACTGCGGTCTCGTGACCGAACAACTGACCGGCCAGGAAGTGGCCCTGACCGGCTGGGTGCAACGGCGCCGCGACCACGGCGGCGTGATCTTCATCGACCTGCGCGATCGCGAAGGCCTGGTGCAGGTCGTCTGCGATCCGGATCGCCCCGAGATGTTCAAGGTCGCCGAGGACATCCGCAACGAGTTCTGCATCCGCGTGACCGGCAGGGTGCGCGCGCGCCCGGCCGGCACCGAGAACGCCAATCTGACCTCGGGCAAGATCGAGGTGCTGTGCCATGAGCTGACCGTGCTGAACCCGTCGGTCACGCCGCCGTTCCAGCTCGACGACGACAACCTGTCGGAGACCACCCGCCTGACGCACCGCGTGCTGGACCTGCGCCGCCCGCAGATGCAGTACAACCTGCGCCTGCGCTACAAGGTCGCGATGGAAGTGCGCAAGTACCTGGACGAGCAGGGCTTCATCGACATCGAGACGCCGATGCTGGGCAAGAGCACGCCGGAAGGCGCGCGCGACTACCTGGTGCCGTCGCGCGTCAACCCGGGCCACTTCTTCGCGCTGCCGCAGTCGCCGCAGCTGTTCAAGCAGATGCTGATGGTGTCGGGCTTCGACCGCTACTACCAGATCACCAAGTGCTTCCGCGACGAGGACCTGCGCGCCGATCGCCAGCCCGAGTTCACGCAGATCGACTGCGAGACCTCGTTCCTGACCGAGCAGGACATCCGCGACCTGTTCGAGAACATGATCCGCACGGTGTTCCAGAACACCATCGGCGTGGCGCTCGACGACAAGTTCCCGGTGATGGAATTCCGCGAGGCGATGGCCCGCTTCGGCTCGGACAAGCCGGACCTGCGCGTCAAGCTCGAGTTCACCGAGCTGACCGACGTGATGAAGGACGTCGACTTCAAGGTCTTCTCGGCGCCGGCCAACAGCGACAACGGCCGCGTGGTCGCGCTGCGCGTGCCCGGCGGCGGCCAGATCTCGCGCGGTGAGATCGATGCCTACACGCAGTTCGTCGCCATCTACGGCGCCAAGGGCCTGGCCTGGATCAAGGTCAACGAAGTGGCCAAGGGCCGCGACGGTCTGCAGTCGCCGATCGTCAAGAACCTGCATGACGCCGCCATCGCCGAGATCCTGAAGCGCTCGGGCGCGCAGGATGGCGACATCCTGTTCTTCGGTGCCGACAAAGCCAAGGTCGTCAACGACGCGATGGGCGCGCTGCGCCTGAAGATCGGCCACTCGGAATTCGGCAAGTCCAACGGCCTGTTCGAGGACGCGTGGAAGCCGCTGTGGGTGGTGGACTTCCCGATGTTCGAGTACGACGAGGAAGATGCCCGCTGGGTCGCGATGCACCACCCGTTCACCAGCCCGAAGGACGAGCATCTGGAATACCTGGCCACCGATCCGGGCAAGTGCATCGCCAAGGCTTACGACATGGTGCTCAACGGCTGGGAAATCGGCGGCGGCTCGGTGCGGATCTATCGCGAGGACGTGCAGAGCAAGGTGTTCCGCGCACTGAAGATCAACGAGGAAGAGGCGCGCGCCAAGTTCGGCTATCTGCTGGACGCGCTGCAGTACGGCGCGCCCCCGCATGGCGGCATCGCCTTCGGCCTGGACCGCATCGTCACGATGATGGCCGGCGCCGATTCGATCCGCGACGTGATCGCCTTCCCGAAGACCCAGCGCGCGCAGGATCTGCTGACGCAGGCGCCGAGCTCGGTCGACGAGAAGCAGCTGCGCGAGCTGCATATCCGCCTGCGCACGCCCGAGCCGAAGGCTTCGGCGTGATGCCGCTGGCGAGGTAGCAAGAGAGACGGCCGTGCGCGAGCGCGGCCGTTTTTTGTTTGTGTAGGCTGGCGGGGCGTCGAGGTTTCCAATTGTTTCCTATGGGAACGATCGGCCACCTCGCATGGTCATCCATCGGGCTGCCGCCGGCTGGCCAAGCACCTGACAAGGGAGAACAAAGGTGACACTGGATATCGAACTGATCCGCCAATTCCTGCTGCAGCATGCGGAGACAATCCTGACCTGGCTGGTCGCCGGGCTGGTGATGATGCTGCTGGCGCGCTTCGAGCTGCGCCGCGCGGTGCGCAAGTCGGCGCAGGCGATGTCGGAATCGGTGGCGACCACGGTGGCTGCCTGCGTTCCCGATATCGCCCATGCCGCCCAGGTCGGCAGCGCCGCGGCCGAAGGCGGCGCGGTGCAGATGCAGCGCGCCGAGGCGCTGCGGCGCGTGGCGCTGGACACGGTGGCGGCGGTGATGGCGCGTGGGCGCTGGCTCGAGGAAGTCGGCAATCTGCGCTTGCCCGAAGATGCGCTGCTGACCGGCCGTCGCGGCAGCGGTGCCGATCCGCTGCTGGTGGTGGCGCCGCAGCCGGTGGTGCAGGCCTATCTGGCCGCGCAGCGGAACTTCGAAACGATGGCGGCGCAACTGCAGGCACGGCGCCGCGACGCGCTGGCGCTGCAGGACGCGGCGCAGGCGCTGGTGGCCGAGGCCGCGCAGATCGAGCAGGAGACCGCCAGCATCGTGCTGCGCTTCGAGCAGGTGAACGCGCAGGCCGCCCAGGCCGCGCACGCCGAGGGCGGCGATTACCAGCGCTTCCTGATCCAGAAGTACCACGCGCTCGGCCAGCGCGAGAAGGAGGTCGCGCAGGCCCGCACCGAGATGCAGGCGCGCGCCAACCAGGCCGCCGAGGAGCTGGCGACCGAGGCGCACGCCGCCGCCGCGCGCTACACCGAATCGCTGGCGCCGCTGATGCAGCAACTGCGCGCGGCCTGGGGCCACGGCGATTCGCCGGAGGTGTTCGACAGCTGGGTGCGCGAAGCGGGCGCCCGGGAAGAGCGGGCCTGAGCGACGGCAATGGGCGTGGGCGCTTCCAGTGCCCACGCCATCACATCATCCCCACACCTTCCGGGCTTGTCGGACTAACGCCGGTGGCGCCGGCGGGCAACTGCGTTAAGCTTGTCAGCCTGTTCCCGCCCGATCCCATGCCCTACAAGATTCCCGAATCCGTGCTGGTCGTGATTCATACGACCGATCTGCAGGTCCTGCTGCTGGAGCGCGCCGATCGTCCCGGCTTCTGGCAATCCGTTACCGGCAGCCTCGATACCCCCGACGAACCCCTGGCATTGACCGCCGCCCGCGAGGTGGCCGAGGAAACCGGCATCGTCGCCAGCGAGCACCGCCTGCAGGATTGGGGTCACCACATCGAATACGAGATCTACCCCGAATGGCGCCATCGCTATGCGCCCGGGGTCACGCGCAATGTCGAGCACTGGTTCGGCCTGTGCGTCGCCCGGCCGCTGCCGGTCACGCTGGCGCCGCGCGAGCATCTGCAGTCGGTCTGGCTGCCGTGGGAACAGGCGGCGGCGCGCTGCTTCTCGTCGAGCAATGCCGAAGCGGTGCGCCAGCTGGCCTGGCGCGCGGCGGCCGGCGCGACCGCTTGCGGGGCCGGCGCCGTGGGCGCAGCAGGCACGGTGAGCGCCGCCGGCGGGCCCGGGGGGGCGCGATGAAGTTGCGCGTGGTCACCTACAACATTCACAAGGGGCTGACCGGATTCGCGCGCCGTCCGCGCATCCAGCATGTCCGCGACGGGCTTCAGACGGTCGACGCCGACATCGTCTTCCTGCAGGAAGTGCAGGACCGTAACGATCGCCTGGTGGCCGCCTCGCTGTTCGATTCGGATTACACGCAGCTGAACTACCTGGCGACCGACGCCTATCCGCACTCGGTCTACGGCCGCAACGCGGTCTACGACCACGGCCATCACGGCAACGCGATCCTGTCGCGCCATCCGATCCTGATGTCGGAAAACCTCGACATCTCCGACCATCGCTTCGAGCAGCGCGGGCTGCTGCATGCGGTGGCCGATATCCATGGCATCGAGGCGCATTTGATCTGCGTGCATTTCGGCCTGTTCGCGCGCAGCCGCGCGCGCCAGGCCGAGGCGCTGGTCGAACGCGTGCGCAATGTGGTGCCGGCCGATGCGCCGCTGGTGATCGCCGGCGACTTCAACGACTGGAATCACCGTCTCGATGCGCTGATCTGCAACACGCTGGGCGCGCTGGAAGCCTCGCAGGCGCGCGGCTCGCGGCTGCATACCTTCCCTAGCCATATGCCGTGGTGGCAGCTCGACCGGATCTACGTACGCGGCTTCGAGATCGAGCGGGCCCGCGTGCTGACCGGGCGCGACTGGGCGCAGCGCTCCGACCATGTGCCGCTGGTCGCCGAGTTGGCGCGGCCACAGGTACCCGAGGCCAATCCGAGGCATAGCGACGAGACCGCGGGCGCGGCAGGCTAGCCGCCTCGGGTCGAGTTCCGCCTACAGCCCGGCGTGTTCGCGCACGAAAGCCTCGATCGCGTCGATCCGGTTCAGATCGAGCACCGGCAGCCGGGTCAGCGCCGCCACTTCGTCGGGGCAGTCCGTCGCGACGCCGACGATGCCCGGCACTTCAGGCCACAGCGGTGGCCGGCCGTGGCCCGGGCGATAGACCTCGAGCTTGGGCACGTCGCTATGCTTGTATCCCTCGACCAGCACCAGGTCCGTATCGGCGGGCAGCACCGCCAGCGCGTCGGCCAGTTCGGGCGGCGTCGCCCCTCCCTCATAACGGCGCATCAGCGTCAGATGGCGCGCGCCGACCAGCACCACATTGGCGCAGCCGGCCTCGCGCATGCGCCACGAATCCTTGCCGGGGGTGTCGGGGTCGAAGCCGTGATGGGTATGTTTGACGCCGGCCACGCGCAGCCCGGCCGCGACGAAGCGGGGGATCAACTGGTCCAGCAAGGTGGTCTTGCCGCTGCCGGAAGTGCCGGCGATACCGAATACCTTCACGATCGAATCAGCTCAGTGCGCGGGGGCGCCGGTGGGGACGATGTCAGGGACGAAGCCGGACACGACGTCGGAAACAAAGCGCGACGATAGCAGAGTCGGCGCGCGTTCGTCCGGCTTTGCCCGGCTGCGCCCGCCGATGCCCGCCGGGTGGCGTTTCCGCCGCGAGGTGACCGATAATGCGGCCATGTCCTCGTCCGAGCGTCCAAGCGAATCCACCCGCGCCTCCACGACGGCCGCCCATGCCCCCGATGCCGCCACCGAAGCCACCGAGGCCACGGCCGCCGCGGTGCCGGGAGGGCGGCACAGTCCCCGGCTGCAGCGCACCGGTCCGGGCCGTCCGGTCGGCGGCAATCGCGTCGAGCTGCTGCGCGGCGGCGCCGAGTACTTTGCCGCACTGATCGCGGCGATCGACCAGGCGGTGCTGTCGGTCTCGCTGGAGACCTATATCTACGCCGACGACGAGATCGGCCAGGCCGTCGCCGACGCGCTGCTGCGCGCGGCCGAGCGCGGCGTGCGCGTTCATCTGCTGGTCGACGGCTTTGGCGCCGGCGACATGCCCGCCGCGCTGGTCGAGCGGCTCCGGCACGGCGGTGTCAGGCTGGGCGTGTACCGCCCGCTGCGGGGCTTTCGGCTGGCGCGCCGGCATCTGCGCCGGCTGCACCGCAAGCTGGCGGTGATCGACCGGCGCATTGCCTTTGTCGGCGGCATCAACATCATCGACGACCACAATCACGGCCCCTTCGACGAGGCGCAGCTCGGTCCGCGCTACGACTTCGCGGTGCGGGTCACCGGTCCGCTGGCCGGCCAGATTGCGCTGACCGCCGAGCGGCTGTGGTGGCGGCTCGCGCTGCGCGGCCAGATGCAGGGCGGCGGGCCGGGG
>NZ_JABTYE010000037.1 GCF_013314895.1 Cupriavidus gilardii
CCCCTCCCTCTCCCCCAGCCCCTCCCCCGCATGCGGGGGAGGGGAGCGTGTCATCGGCGTGCTTGATACCTCGCCACTAACTCCTTCCTCACCGCACCGGAATATGCGGCGGGTCCCCGTACTGCCGGTAGGCCGCCTGCAATTGCGTGCGCAGTTCCTCGTTGCTGCTGGCCGCCATGCCGAGGTCGCGCAGCAGGCCGTCGGACACGCCGTAGATCCAGCCGTGCACCGTGACCTGCTGGCCGCGCGCCCAGGCATCCTGGATCACCGTGGTCTGGCAGACGTTGTTGACCTGCTCGATCACGTTGAGCTCGCACAGGCGGCTATGCGCGTCGTCCTCGCGCACGATGGTGCCCAGATAGGCGTCGTGCTTGTCGGCCACGTCGCGCACATGGCGCAGCCAGTTGTCGACCAGGCCCACGCGCTCGCGCTTGAGCGCGACCTTGACGCCGCCGCAGCCGTAGTGGCCGACCACGGTGATATGGCGCACCTTCAGCACCTCGACCGCGAACTGGATCACCGACAGCGCGTTCAGGTCGCTGTGCGCGATGACGTTGGCGATATTGCGGTGGACGAAGACCTCGCCCGGGGCCAGGCCCAGGATCTGGTTGGCTGGCACGCGCGAGTCCGAGCAGCCGATCCACAGATATTCGGGCGCCTGCTGATTGGCCAGGCTGGTGAAGAAGTTCGGATCTTCCGCATTGACGCGGTCGACCCATTCGCGGTTGTTGCGAAACAGCTGGGCGATGGCGTCAGTCATGCTGCCCTCCTTGCCGGCGCGTCGCCGGTTTCGGTCGGGCCATATCGATGGATGAAGCGTTCCGATGCATGGTAGGCATAAAAGTCATGAACATGTCCGGCCAGCAGCCGGTCCTTGTGTCCCTGCCACAGGGCAGGATCGAAAAAGTCCGCATGGTGCCGCAGGAAGGCCGCGCGCACGCGCGGATCTCCCAGCAGGAAGGTGCGGAAGGTTTCGGGAAAGATGTCGTGGCGGCCGACGCTGTACCAGACCTCGCCCGACATCTCCTCTTCCTCGTTGCGCGGCGTCGGCACGTGGCGGATATTGCAGTCGGTCAGGTATTCGATCTCGTCGTAGTCGTAGAACACCACGCGGCCATGACGCGTGACGCCGAAGTTCTTGTACAGCATGTCGCCCGGGAAAATATTGGCGGCCATCAGCTCCTTGATCGCATTGCCGTACTCGACGATGCCGTGCTCGACCTGCTCGTCGGAGCCTTCCTGCAGGTAGATGTTCAGCGGCGTCATGCGGCGTTCGATATAGAGATGACGCACCACGATTTCCTCGGTGCCGTCCTTGGCGCGCTGGTATTCGATCATCGATGGCGCATGCTCGTGCAGCTCGCGCACCAGCGCATCGTCGAAGCGCGACAGCGGAAAGGCGACGTCCGAATATTCCAGCGTGTCCGCCATGCGGCCGACGCGGTCGTGCTGCTTGACCAGCTGGTACTTGGACTTGATCAGCTCGCGCGTGGTTTCCTTCGGCGCCGGATAGAAGTCCTTGATCACCTTGAACACATAGGGATAGGACGGCAGCGTGAACACCAGCATCACCAGCCCGCGGATGCCGGGAGCGATGATGAACTTGTCCGACGAATGCTGCAGATGGTGCAGAAAATCCCGGTAGAACAGATTCTTGCCCTGCTTCTGCAAACCCAGCGAGGTATAGATCTCCGCGCGCGGCTTGCGCGGCATGATGTCGCGCAGGAAGGTCACGTAGGCCGACGGGATCTCCATGTCGACCATGAAATAGGAATGCGTGAACGAGAACAGGATCAGCAGCTGCTCCTTGCGCAGCAGCACGGTGTCGAGCGCCAGCTTGCCCGACGGCGCATGGACGATAGGAATCGCCAGCGGATAGGTGCGATCGCCGTTCAGCAAGCGGCCGATGATGAAGGCCGACTTGTTGCGGAAGAACAGCGACGACAGCACGTGGATCTGGAAATTCGGCGCGATGCGGAAGTCGCCGAGATGCTCGGTGACCGCGCGCACCACATACCCGATATCGCGCTTGAGGTCCTCGAACGGCCGCTCGAGCTGGAAGTTGTGCACGATCCGTTCGAAGCATTCGGCCATGCCGTCGCGGCTGCCGGGATAGTAGGCGCGGAAGGTCGGCCGGGTCGGCGATTCCTCGTTCTCGATGTATTCGGTCGAGATCGCCGGGCGCACGAAGATGAAGTCGTTGTTGAAGTACGAGCGGTGCAGGATCCGCGTGCAGACCGAATTGAAGAAGGTCTCCGCCAGCTCGGGCTGGTGGTGGTTGGTCAGCAGCCCGATGTAGTGCAGCTTGATCTGCTGCCAGATCTCGTCCTCGATCTGCTCGGCGTCGTATTCGTCTTCCAGAATCACCGTCGTTTCGCGCACGCGCTCGTTGTAGAACGCGATGCGGTCGCGCTGCAGCTGCTGCAGCCCGGCCCAGTCGCCCGCTTCGAAGCGGACCTTGGCTTCGATGCTGACCTCGCGAAACAGCCGGTAGTGCTTGTCGAACCCGTCCAGCATGGTGCGCGCCACATCGTAGGCGATCTGCGACGACAGCAGTTTCGGGAAGTGGGACATGGCTGGGACGGATTACCTGGGCGCGGGTGAGATTCGGAAGGCCAATCCGGTTGGAAAATCGGCTGGAAACCTGGGCAGGCAGCGCTCGCTCGAGCGAGGCGCGATGTCAGCGGTAATTCAGGGGTGATTGTAAGCGCTTCGAGCGAGGCATCGGTGGCGCCGCTCACCTCGGAGCGGCGCACCGTTCACCGCGCTTCCTCGCCGTTACATCGTCTCCGAGAACAGTTCGCGGCCGATCAGCATGCGGCGGATCTCGGAGGTGCCGGCGCCGATCTCGTACAGCTTGGCATCGCGCCACAGGCGGCCCACCGGATATTCGTTGATATAGCCGTTGCCTCCCAGGATCTGCACCGATTCGCCCGCCATCCAGGTCGCCTTCTCGGCGGTATAGAGAATCACCGCGGCGCAGTCCTTGCGCACCTGGCGCACGTGCTCGCTGCCGAGCGCGTCCAGGTTCTTGCCGACGGTATACAGGTAGCTGCGCGCCGCCTGCAGCGTGGTGTACATGTCGGCGATCTTGCCCTGGATCAGCTGGAATTCGCCGATGCTCTGGCCGAACTGCTTGCGGTCGTGGATGTACGGCGTGACCACGTCCATGCACGCCTGCATGATGCCGACCGGCCCGCCGGACAGCACCGCGCGCTCGTAGTCCAGGCCGCTCATCAGCACCCTGGCGCCGCCGTTCTCGGCGCCGAGGATGTTCTCGGCCGGCACCTCGACGTCCTGGAACACCAGTTCGCCGGTATGCGAGCCGCGCATGCCGAGCTTGTCCAGCTTCTGCGCCACCGAGAAGCCCTTCATGCCCTTCTCGACGATAAAGGCCGTCATGCCGCGGGCGCCCAGCTCCGGTTCGGTCTTGGCGTAGACCACCAGCACGTCGCAGTCCGGACCGTTGGTGATCCACATCTTGGTGCCGTTCAGCACGTAGCGGTCGCCCTTGCGGTCCGCGCGCAGCTTCATGCTGACCACGTCCGAACCGGCATTGGGTTCGCTCATCGCGAGCGCGCCGATCCAGTCGCCCGACACCAGCTTGGGCAGGTATTTCGCCTTCTGCGCCGGCGTGCCGTTGCGGTGGATCTGGTTGACGCACAGGTTCGAGTGCGCGCCATACGAAAGCCCGACCGAGGCCGAGGCGCGGCTGATCTCTTCCATCGCGATCATGTGGGCCAGATACCCCATATTGGCGCCGCCGTATTCCTCGGCCACGGTGATGCCCAGCACGCCGAGGTCACCCATCTTCTTCCAGCAGTCCATCGGGAACTGGTCGGTGCGGTCGATCTCGGCCGCGCGCGGCGCCAGTTCGGCCTGGGCCCAGGACTGCACGGACTCGCGCAGCATCTCGATGTCTTCACCCAGGTCGAATTTCAGGCCTGGCAGGGTTGCGGTCATGGTTTGTCTCCTGTTTCCTGTCGGATCGGGTTCGATACGGATTCGCTGGCTTTTGCGGCAATGCGGGGCCGATGCAGCCTCGGCTACGCGCAGGGGGCTCAGACGTGGTCGAGCGTGCGTACCACGCACAGCGTCATCAACATGGTGGCCACCGCCTTGCGCGTGCCGCCGGTCTCGGTAAACACATCGCCCTGGGCGACGATCAGCGTGCGGCCGGGCTTGAGCACGCGGCCCACGGCGATCAACCGCTCGCCCTGGGCCGGCGACAGCAGATTGATCTTGTACTCGGCGGTCAGCCCCGCCTCGCCTTCGCCGACCATCGACAGCGCGGCATAGCCGCAGGCGCTGTCGGCCAGCGCGCCGACCACGCCGCCGTGGAAGAAGCCGTGCTGCTGGGTCACGCCCTCGGACCACGGCATCGCCAGTTCGACCTCGCCGCGCTCGACGCGCACCAGCGAGGCGCCGAAGGTCCGCATCAGGCCCTGACGGGCAAAGCTGGCGGCGATCGCGTCGGCCCGGCCGGGCGGCAGATCCGGGGAGGCGTGGGCGGCGGCGTCTGCGGCGTATGTCGCGACGCCCGTGTCGGAATTCGGCATGGCAGCTTCCTGTCGGCGCCTGCACCGCGTGGTGCGGTGGGCTGTCGGCTTATTTTATTTACGTTTACGTAAACGTCAATCCAATTTGTTGCTGACCGTGTCGCGAAGGTGGCCTCGGCCACACTCAGGCGCCGGCGGCGCGCTCGCGCTCCTTCTCGGGGCCCTTCTGCTGCTCGCCCTTCTGCTGCTCGCCCTTCTGCTGCTCGCCCTTCTGCTGCTCGCCCTTCCGTTGCTCGCCCTTCGGCGGCTGAGCCTTCGCCAGCAAGGCGCGGCACTGGCGCTCGTGCTGGTCGATCTCGGCCAATTGCGCCTGCAAGTCTTCCATCTGCCGCTCCAGCGCCTGGCGGTGCTGCGTCAGGGAGGCCAGGAAGCGCTCGAGCTGGGGAACCGTGTCGCGCGGCGACTCATAGAGGTCGAGAATCTCGCGGATCTCGTTCAGCGTCAGGCCGAGCCGCTTGCCGCGCAGGGTCAGCTTCAGGCGGGTGCGCTCGCGGCCGCTGTAAAGCCGCTGCCGTCCGCCGGCGCCGACCCGGTCGGGCGACAGCAAACCCTGGTCCTCGTAGAACCGGATCGCGCGCGGCGTAATGTCGAACTCGCGCGCCAGTTCGGTGATGGTGTACGTGGTGCCGGCGGGCTGGTTGGCGGGCTGGTTGGCGGGTTGGTTCCCGGGCGGGCTGTCGGGCTGGCGCGCGGGCGTGGGAGGCTGGGTGGCGGAGCTGGGCATGGGCGCCTGTAAAAGAGAACGAACGTTCGATACGCGTGGGCGTTTTCGCTTAAGATGGCAACAGGCCGTCCGAATTGACGTTTACGTTAGCGTCAAGCAGCGCGCCTGGCAACCGCCCCGACGCCGTCCGCGCGCATTGCCCTCGCATTGCGCCCTGGGCGTCCGGCGTCCGCATCCACGACGAGAAAGCCCACCGCAGGGCTTCGCAACCGAGAGACTCCTCGATGAACGCACTCGAACACCAACTCCAATACCCGTTCGGCGAGACCATGCCCGAGCCCGGCGCGCGCCAGCAGGTCGCCCCCGGCGTCTACTGGCTGCGCATGCCCCTGCCCTTCGCGCTCGACCATATCAATCTGTGGCTGGTGCGCGACCGTCTCGACGGGCGCGACGGCTGGACGGTGATCGACTGCGGCATCACCAACGACACCATCAAGGCGCACTGGGAAACCGTGTTCGCCAACGAGCTGGAAGGGCTGCCGGTGCTGCGCGTGCTGGTCACGCATTGCCATCCGGACCATGTCGGCCTGGCGCACTGGCTGTGCCAGCGCTGGGACGCGCGGCTGTGGATGAGCCTGGGCGACTATATGAGCGCGCGGGTGATGGGCGGCGGCAACGGCGTCGGCTCGAACGCCGGCGGCGACTTCGCGGCGAGCCATTTCGCGCGCCACGGCCTGGCCGATCCCGACAGCCTGGAAAAGCTGCGCGCCCGCAAGAGCTATTACGCGACGCTGGTGCCCGATCTGCCGACGCAATACCGGCGGCTGATGGACGGCGATACGGTGACGATGGGCGCCGATCCCGCCGCCGCGAGTTGGCGCGTGATCACCGGCTACGGGCATGCGCCGGAACACGTCGCGCTGTACAACGCCGAGCTGAACGTGCTGATCTCCGGCGACATGGTGCTGCCGCGGATCTCGACCAATGTCAGCGTGTTCGACATGGAGCCCGAGGCCAATCCGCTGGCGCTCTATCTGCGCTCGCTCGACCGCTACCAGGACCTGCCGGAAGACACGCTGGTGCTGCCCTCGCACGGCCGGCCGTTCCGCAATCTGCAGACGCGCATCGGGCAGCTGCGCGAACACCATGTCGAGCGGCTGGCCGAGACCCGCACCGCCTGCGCCGACAAGCCGTGCAGCGCGCGCGATATCGTCGACGTGATCTTCCGCCGCCAGTTCGACATCCACCAGATGACCTTTGCGATGGGCGAGGCGCTGGCCCACCTCCACGTGCTGTGGCATGCCGGCGAACTGCAGCGCACGACGGACGACGATGGCATCATCCGGTTTCGAGCCAACGCCTGAATCCGACCCCATGTCCGCCACCGACCATGCCGCCGACAGCGCCTTCGCCCAGACCCCGCCGCCGCCCTATTACGCAGTGATCTTCACGTCCACGCGCACCGGTGCCGACGTGGGCGGCGACAACCACGAGGCCGACTACGGCGCGATGGCGCAGCGGATGGTGGAGCTGGCCGCGGCCATGCCCGGCTTTCTCGGCGTCGAGTCGGTGCGCGACGGCGGCGCGCCGGGCGCGCCGGGCATCACCGTGTCGTACTGGCGTTCGCTCGAGGACATCGCGGCCTGGCAGGCGCATGCCGAGCACCGGGTCGCGCAGCGCCTGGGGCGCGAGCGCTGGTACCAGGGCTTCCAGTTGCGCGTCTGCAAGGTCGAACGGGCCTACGGGTTCGCGCGCTGATCCCGGTTCACGGATGGCGGGCCGGGCATCAAGCCTGCTGCGCCAGCGTCTCCAGATACGCGACGCCATCGATCGCGCGGCTGCCGTACCACGACACCCTCTCCCCATCGACCAGCAGCACCGGCAGGCCTAGCTGGCGCTCCAGCGCGTCGGCATGGTCCTCGGTGAAGCGATAGGGCTCGGTCGACAGCAGCACCAGATCCAGCTCGCGCACCAGCGCCTCGCTCCAGCGGAAGCTCGGATAGCGCTGGCCCGGCGCATTGGGCCGTGCGCAATCGCCATCGATGCAGGCCTGCAGCGCAGCGCCGGCATCGCCGGCATCGGGCCAGGTCTGCCAGCCGATCAGCGCCAGCATGCGGCTGATATAGGTGTCGCGCGACACCGTCATCCATGGGTCCTGCCAGATCGCGTACAGCACCTTGCGCGTCGGCCAGGTCCGCCCCGCGAGCCGGGACAGCGCCTGTTCCAGCCGGGCGCACAGCGCCTCGGCCTGCGCCTCGCGATCGAAAATGCCGCCCAGCAGCCGATACAGGTCGAGGTTGTCGCGCGGCGCGCAGGGATGGGTCACGATCACGTTCGGCACGAAGCCGCGGATCTCGTCCACGGTGTCGCGCCGGTTCTCATCGATGTTGACCACCACGTGGGTCGGCGCCAGCGCGCGCAGCTTGTCGAGCTGGACGTCCTTGGTGCCGCCGACCTTGGCGACCGTGCGTACCTGCGGTTCGGGATGGATGCAGAAGCCGGTGCGCGCCACCAGCTGGCCGCCCAGCCCCAGCGAGAACAGCAGTTCGGTGACCGACGGCACCAGCGAGGCGATGCGCGCATCGGCAGCGGCGCGCGAGTGCGGCTGGCCCAGCGCGTCCCGCCACATCACGCGCTCCCGCCGCCGTCGCCGGCCGGGCCCGCGGGGCCGTCGGGCCGTGCCCCCGGTTCCGGCTGCCGCGGCTTGCGTGGCGCCCGCGTAAACAGCGCGTCGTACAGCCAGCGCGGCAGCACATGCAGCACCGCCGCCACCACCCCCATCTGCCACGGCACCACGGCAAAGCGCCTGCCGGCGGCGATCGCGCGCACCGCCTTGCGCGCGAAGGCGTCGGCGTCCATCAGGAAGGGCATCGGGTAGGGATTGCGCGCGGTCATCGGCGTGCGGATATAGCCGGGCGCGATGGTGACCACGCGGATGCGGTGCGGCCGCTGTTCCAGCCGCAGGCTCTCCAGCAGCTTGATCACCGCCGACTTCGACGCGCTGTAGGCGCCGGCGCCAGGCAATCCGCGCACGCCGGCGACGCTGGCGATGCCGACCAGCGTGCCGCGCCACTCGCGCGCGCCGACCTCGCGGGCCTGCATCGGCGCGAGGAACGGCTGGAAGGTCGTCAGCACGCCGAACCAGTTGGTGTCCATCACCGCGCGGAAGGCATCGAGATCCTCGCGCTCGCTGGCCACCGTGCCGACCGATACGCCGGCATTGGCGATCACGATGTCGGGGCAGCCGAAATGCACGAGGAAGTCCTGCGCGGCGGCGAGCATCGCCTCGGCGTCGCGCACGTCGGCCGCATAGACGCGGGCGGCATTGGGATTGGGCAGGGTGGCGACGAACGCGCGCAGCGCATCGTCGCGGCGGCCGACCAGGCCGAGAATCGCGCCCTGCCGCGCATATTCGCGCGCCAGGGCCTGGCCGATTCCGCTCGATGCGCCGGTGAGAAAGACTTTGACGGGTCGCATCGGCGGCGGGGAAGATCAGGACGAAGCCGAAGACGGTGCGGGCCGCTCAGCCGTTCGCCATCCGTTCGGTGACGATCGGCCGCGCGGCGCGCAACCTCATCACAGCTTCTTGTCGCGGACCTGGGTCACCAGGTAATCCATGGTCTGCAGGGCGGCGCTCTTGCTGCCCGCGATGGACGGCGAGGTCACGTACTTGCCCTGCACCACGATGGTCGGCACGCCATCGATCTTGTAGGCGTCCGCGATCTTGTTGGCGCGCGTGGTGTTGGTCGACACCGAGAACGAGTTGTAGGCGTCCAGGAAGGCCTTGCGGTCGATGCCGTTCCTGGCCATCAGGTCGGCGATCTCGTTCGGATCGAGCAGGCGCTTGCGCTCGGCATGGATCGCGCTGAAGACCTTGCCGTGCATGGCGTCGAGCTTGCCCATCGATTCGAGCGCGTAGTAGATCCGCGTATGCGGCAGCAGGTCGTCTCGGAAGGCCACCGGCACGCGCTTGAAGACGACGTCCTTGCCCTGCTTCTTGGCCCAGCCTTCCAGCTCGGGCTCGAAGTCGTAGCAATGCGGGCAGCCGTACCAGAAGAACTCGGTGATTTCGATCTTGCCCGCGGTCACGGGCTGAGGCGCCTTCAGGACCTGATACTCCTTGCCTTCGGCCGGCGCGGCCTGGGCGGGCGATGCCATCATCAGTCCCGCGGCGGCGGCGAGCGTGGCGAACAAGGCGGCGATTTTCTTCATGGCGCGAGAGAAAAGTGAAACGGTCTGCGTATGACAGCGATGCGCCGCGCGGGTTCAGCCCGCCGCGGCGCCGCCGCCTCCTGGCTTACTGCTTGGTGAAGCGGATCACCGACGCCTCGAAACCGGCCGATTGCAGGCGATCGCGCGCGCGGTTCATGTCCTCGATCTTGTTGTACGGCCCCAGCCGCACGCGATACAGCTTGACGCCGTTGACCTCGCGGTCGGTCACCTTGGCCTCGAAGCCCTGCATCGCCAGGTTGGCCTTCTGCCGATTGGCGTCGTCCTGCGAGCGGAACGCGCCGACCTGCAGCAGATAGCCGACCTTGTTGGCATCGGCCTGGGCGATCTCGGCAATCGGATCGGCGACCGGACGCTCGGCGGCTTTTTCCGCCGGCTTCTCGGCCGTCTTCGGCGCCGGCTTGACCGCCTCTTCCGGCGTCGGCGCCGGTTTGGCCGCCGGCGCGGCGGGGGCGGCCGGTTCGCGATGCGCCGGTTCCGCGGGCGGTCCGACCGGCTTGGGCGGGGTCTTGCTCCACAGCGGCTTGTTCGGATCCGACGGCGGCTCCTGCACCGGCGACGGCAAGGTGCCCACCACGTTGCCGGATTCGGCCGGCTTCGGCGTGCCCTTGCGCTGGAACGGCGTCGGTGCCTTGGTGATATACAGCGCCACCACCACCGCGATGGCCAGGCCGATGATCAGGCCGAGCACCAGGCCGAGAAACGTACCCCCGCGCTGCTGGGCGCGACTGGCCTTGCGCGGGGCACGCTTGCGTTGCTGTTGCATGGAGTCCTCTTGGATATTGCCGGAAGATTATAGAGCCAGTGCCCCGTATGGCGACCGACCGAGCGACCGGGCGACCGAGCGGCCGGGCCGCCGCGGCCTGCGAACGCGCGGGACGTCGGCAGGCCGGGCCGCCGCCTCACATGCGCTGCGGCGCAGACACCCCGATCACCGCGAGGCCGTTGCGCAGCACCTGGCGCGTGGCGGCCAGCAGCGCGAGCCGCGCCAGCTTGACCGGCTCGTCGTCGACAAGCACGCGGTCGGCGTTGTAGAACGCATGGAAATCGCCGGCCAGATCGCGCAGATAGAAGGCCACCGCATGCGGCGCCAGTTCGTTGGCGGCCTGTGCCAGCATCTCGGGGAACTCGGCCAGCCGCTGGCCCAGCGCCAGCGCCTGCGGGCTGGCCGCGGCACCGGTGACCGCTTCCAGATCGGCGCCGGCCAGCTCGGTCAGGCGCTGCTGCCAGCCCTCGCCGCCCCACGACTCGAAGATCGAGCAGATGCGGGCGTGCGCGTACTGGACGTAATACACCGGGTTCTCGTCGTTCTGCTTCAGTGCCAGGTCGACGTCGAACACGAACTCGGTATCGGCCTTGCGCGACAGCAGGAAGAAGCGCACCGCGTCGCGGCCGCGCGTGAAGTGCGCCGGCCAGTCCGCTACGCCCGCCTCCAGGCAGCCGCGGATGGTCTGGTCGCCGCCATTGCTCCATTCGATCAGGTCGCGCACCGTGACATACGAACCGGCGCGCTTGGAGATCTTGACCTCCTCGCCGTTCTTCATCACGGTGACCATCTTGTGCAGCACGTAGTCGGGGTAGCCGACCGGGATGCCGATCTCCAGCCCCTGCAGGCCGGCCCGCACGCGTGCGATGGTGCCGTGGTGGTCGCTGCCCTGCACGTTGATGACCTTGTGGAAGCCGCGCTGCCACTTGGTGGTGTGATAGGCGACGTCCGGCACGAAGTAGGTGTAGCTGCCATCGCCCTTGCGCATCACCCGGTCCTTGTCGTCGCCGTCGTCGGTGGTGCGCAGCCACAGCGCGCCTTCGCTCTCGTAGGTCTTGCCCTTGGCGATCAGCGTCTGCACGGCTTCTTCGACCTTGCCGTCGGTGTACAGCGACGACTCCAGGTAATAGCGGTCGAACTTGACGCCGAACGCCTGCAGGTCGATGTCCTGCTCGTTGCGCAGATAGGTGACGGCGAACTTGCGGATCGAATCGAGATCCTCGACGTCGCCCGAGGCGGTCACCGGCTCGCCGTCGGAGGCGCGCACGGTCTTGCGGGCGAGGAAATCGGCGGCGATGTCGGCGATGTAGTCGCCGTTGTAGGCGGCCTCGGGCCAGCCCGCCTCGCCCGGCTTCAGGCCGCGCGCGCGCGCCTGCACCGAGATCGCCAGGTTCTGGATCTGCACGCCGGCGTCGTTGTAGTAGAACTCGCGATGGACCGCATAGCCCTGCCAGGACAGCAGATTGGCGAGGGCGTCGCCGAGCGCGGCCTGGCGGCCGTGGCCCACGTGCAGCGGGCCGGTGGGATTGGCGGAGACGAACTCGACCAGCACCTGGCCGCGCGCGCCCTGCTGCTGGGCGCCATAGCCATCGCCCTGCTCGAGCACGGCGCGCAGCGTTTGCGCCTTGGCCGCCGGCGTCAGCCGCAGGTTGATGAAGCCGGGGCCGGCGATCTCCAGGCTGGCCACCAGCGAGGCGGTACGCGCATCGGCCTTGACCGCATCGACGATCTGCTGCGCCAGCTCGCGCGGATTGCGCTTGAGCGTGCGGGCCACCTGCATCGCCAGATTGCAGGCGAGATCGCCGTGGGCGGCCACCTTGGGCCGTTCGAAGGCGACGGCGGGCAGCACGGCATCGGCCGGCGCCAGCGCGCGTACCGCGTCGGTGAACGCGGCGGCAAGTTTGGAGGTCTGAACAGGCAGCATGAATGTCTGGGCCCGCGCGCCACGTCCGGGACCGCAATGGCCTTGGCCATAGTGGCGGTGCCGTCACCGGCAGCGTAGCGATGCCGCAGCGCGGCACGGGCAATCGATTGCAGAACGCGGATTTTATCAGGTGCTATGCTGACATCATCCGCAGGAGCCAGTCGGCCGGCTCCCGGCACGCCGGACGGCTACCATTCCAACACGGCTGACAAGGAACCACCATGCTGATCACCTTCAAATCCCACGCGGCGCAAGACCTGATCATGATGAACGATCTCGCCGTCACCTTGCTCGGCATCATCGGCAAGCACGTCGGCGAGCGCGGGGTGATCACGAGAGAAGAACTCCCGCGCGCGATCCACCGGCTCGAGGCCGCCGTGATGCAGGCGAAGCAATCCCCGGCGCAGAGCCAGCTGCCCGAGGAGCAGCGCGGCAAGGGCAACGACTACGACGATGACGAAGAGGAGCCGCTGCATCTGGGACAGCGCGCCTACCCCTTCCTCGACATGCTGCGCGCCTCCCAGCGCGAGGGCTGCGACGTGTTGTGGGGCGTCTGACGGTACGTCATACCTTCCCCAAAAAAACAGCCCGGCCGCTGGGGGCGGACCGGGCATCGGACCAGGGGGATCCGAAGGGGGGTACTGCGATATTGCGGCGTCGGGGGAGGCACCGCAATTCCTTGTCCGCCGCTGCCGATGACAATATCGGCAGCGGCGGCGGCATTCTTGACGGCGGCAGGCGCGCCGCCGTGGCCAGCGCTCTGGCCGACCGCTATTCGACGGCGCTGTGACCGCTATTCCTGGCTCAGCATGTCCGCCAGTTCGTCCGCGTGCTCCTCCTCGACGGCGAGGATTTCCTCGAGGATCCGCCGGGTCGTCGGGTCGCGCTCGCCCATGTACTGGATCATCTCGCGATAGCTTTCGATCGCGATCCGTTCGGCGATCAGGTTCTCGCGGATCATGTCGGTCAGGCCGTTGGGCGCCACATATTCCGAATGGCTGCGCGCGGCAAGACCGTCGGGCGAGAAGTCCGGTTCGCCGCCCAGCTGCACGATGCGCGCGGCGATGCGGTCGGCATGTGCCTGCTCTTCATCGGCATGCACCTTGAACTCGGCCGCGATCGGCTCGGCGTGAATGCCCTTGGCCATGAAGTGGTGGCGCCGGTAGCGCAGCACGCAGACCAGCTCGGTGGCCAGCGCCTCGTTCAGCAGCTTGAGCACGGTGGCGCGGTCCGCGTCGTAGTTCTCGGTCACCGCGCCGTCCTCGATATGCTTGCGGGCGCGTGCGCGGATGGTGGCGACATCCGACAGAAAGCCCTGGGTCGGCCCCTTGCCGGTGGAGGAGGCATCGGTGCGGGAAGAGGCGTCGCCCGTGGTCTGGGTGTCCATGTATGCGGTTCTCCTGTCAGGGTTGCTTTGTGGGGTGCAGGGCCGCAAGCCCAAGCTCGCGGCCCGAGGTTCGCTGCCTCAGTTGCCGTCGTAGTTGCCGTCCTCGCTGCGGCGGCGGCTGCTGCCGCCTACCAGCAGCAGGGCGGCAATCGCGCCGACTGCCGCGGCGATCGCGATGGCACGAAACGGCGACTCGGCGACGCGGTGCTGCACGCCCACGACCGCCTGATCCACCCGTTCGCGCGCACGGCCGGCGCTCTGCACCGTGGCCTCGCGCGCCTGCTCGGCCAGCATGCGCGCCCGCGTCTGCAGCCGCCGGCTGGCTTGTGCTGCTTCGGACGAACCTTCGCGCGCCAGCACTTCAATGGTGTGTTCGAGGGCCGAGATCAGTCCCCTCACTTCGTCCACCACCGGCGAGGCCGCCTCGCGCGCGGCGCCGCTGGTATCGCGCGCGGCGTGGCGCAGCTGGCGCACCGTATCGCTGGCGCAATCGGCAAGATGGCGGACTTCCTTCTTCACCTTCGGATTGTGGGTCAGCATGGGACTCTCCTTAAGACGCGCGTCGGCCAACGCGCGACGCGACGCGCCGCGCTTGGCCGACGCAATGCAGGCGACCTGCCGCAGGGCCTGCCGACGATCATCGGACCATCAGCGGCCCTTCATCGGCCTTTGCGGACCAGGCTCATGACGAAGGTCACCAGCGCCACTACCAGGAAGATGAAGAACAGGATCTTCGCGATCTCGACCGCGCCGGCAGCGATGCCGCCGAAGCCGAACACGGCGGCGACCAGGGCGATGATGAAAAAGACCAGTGCGTAGTAAAGCATGGTGAAACTCCCCTAGTTGAATCGAACTGCCTTAGCACAACAGGACCGGCCGGCCGTCATTTGACCGACTTGAAGATCGTTACCCCAAGCACCAGGAACAGCACGAACAGAATCAGGAACAGGAAGAACAGAACCTTGGCGATGCCCGCCGCGCCCGCCGCGATGCCGGTGAAACCGAGCAGCCCCGCGACGATGGAAATCACGGCAAAGATCAGCGCCCACTTCAGCATGGTGTTTCTCCTGTTCTCGCGGCTCGGTGCTTCGGTGCGCCAGGCCATGAAAGCATGGTAGGAATCGCCACTTCCGCGAGGCACCGACCTTGCACCGATTCCCGTGTCGGCGGTTTCCTACAGGTCCGGCGCTGTGCCAGGTCTCGTGCGGGACACCGGTGCGCGAGGGCATGAAACGCGCGGGTGGATCGGTTGACCGAGCGCAACCGTTGTGATTCCATCGGCGCAGTCACCGCGCGCGACCGCGAGCGCGCAATCCAGGAATTCCATCATGTTGAAGCTATCGTCGTTGCGGTCCACCGTGCTGCTCGCGGGTGGCATCCTGCTCACGGTGGTCGTGCTGATCGCCTCGGAGGCCGGCAATATCCGGCTGCGCCAAGGGTATTCGCAAGTCATCCGCTCGCAGAACGTGCAGAGCGACATCAGCGCCCTGCTGGCCGAACTGGTCAACGCCGAGGCAGGCCAGCGCGGCTACCTGCTGACCGGCAAGGAAAGCTATCTGGAGCCGTACCATCGCGCCATTCCGCGCATCAACACGCTGATGAACGACATCCGCAACCGCTTCGCCGACGACCCCAAGGCGTTGAAGCAGTTCGGCGAGGCATCGCTGCTGATCAGCCGCAAGCTGACGGAAATGGAGCTGACGCTGATCTACGGCAAGCGCGATGTCGAGGTCGCGCTCGATCTGATCCGCACCGACTTCGGCAAGCAGACCATGGAGAAGGCGCGGCTCGGCCTGGAGACGCTGCGCGCGCGCTCGGCCGCCTCGGTGTCGCGCAATCTCGAGAACGCCGACCGCGACATCAACCTGTCGCGCTACGGCATCGGCCTGCTGACGGCGATCAACATCGTGCTGCTGGTGATCGTCGGCTTCCAGCATTCGCGGCGGCTGGCGGTGTCCGAAGCCGCGCGCAGCGAGCTCGAAGAAGAGAGCGCACGGCTGGACCGCATGGTGCGCGCGCGCACGCGCCAGCTGTCGGCGCTCGCCTCCCACCTGCAGCGCGTCACCGAGGACGAGAAGACGCGGCTGGCGCGCGAGCTGCATGACGAGCTCGGCGCGATCCTGACGGCGACCAAGCTCGACATGCACTGGATCCGCCGGCGCCTGCAGAACGACTATCCGGAGATCCAGGAAAAGATCACGCGAGTGATGCTGCATGTCGACCAGGGCATCCAGATCAAGCGCCGCCTGATCGAGGACCTGCGTCCGACCGTGCTGCTGAATCTCGGCCTGAAGGAGGCGATTGCCCAGCTGGTCGAGGAAGTGGCCACGCGCAACCACTGGCAGACCGAGGTCGAGCTCGACCCATCGGTGCCGCCGCTGCGCGATGCCGCCGCCATCGCGCTGTACCGCATCGTGCAGGAGTCGCTGACCAATGCGACCAAGTACGCCGAGGCGAGCCGCGTGTCGGTCGCGCTCACGCGCACCGACGATCATCTGCTGCTCAAGGTCAGCGACAACGGGCGCGGCCTGCCGGCCGATATCGAGACGCGCCGCACCTCCGGCCACCACGGGCTGCTCGGCATGGAGCAGCGCGTGATCGCGCTGGGCGGCACGCTGCAGATCGATTCGACGCCGGGCGCGGGCGTGACGGTCCGCGTCGAGGTGCCGTTGACCGACGCGGTGGTGGCGCCGCCGCCTTCGCTGGACGAGGGCGACGAGCCGCTGCCGCATCAACTGCCGCCGGCGGGCCCGGCGCAGGCCGAATCGACACCGGCACGGCCGGCGGCGGACGCCGGCACCGAACCGTCGCCGGCGGGCAGCACCGGCGCGCCGCAGCACAGGCACGGGGCATAAAAAAAGGAGCCTGGAAAGGCTCCTCTCTCGATGGCCACGCCGCGGCGCATTACATCTTGCGTTTGGTTTCCTCCGCCGTGCCCTGCATTTTCTCGCCGCCCCTTTCGATGTCCTTGCCGGCGCCGGAAATGGTATTGCAACCCGTAATCAGCGTGACACCGGCCAGTGCGAACAGCGCGATCAGCTTTTTCATGACGATCTCCTTTGCTAGGGTGCGGCGCGTTGCCGCGACGGGAAAAAATGAGCTGCTCGAGAATCGGTCGATGGTGTCCAGCACGCGTCGTCTTCGCTGGCCGCCGGCCGCAAGCCGTCCGGCCGGAACTCAGGACGGTGCCTGCGCGTATTCCTCGATCACGCGGAATACCTGTTCGAGCTCGAGCGACTTGTCGAAAAAATAATCGGCTCCCGCCTCGGCGCACTGACGCCGGTAGGTGGGTACTTGCGCATGATTGGTGTAGACGATCCGGATGCCGGGCGCCTGCGCCTTCTGGATCGCCCGCAGCACGTTGATGCCGTTCCCCTGACGCAATTGCAGGTCGACGATGACGACCTCATACCTGCCGCTTTCGAACAGGCGGATGGCAGTGCTTTCGGTATCCGCCCAATCGACGGTCTCGACGAAGGAGAATGCGTTCAAGTACTCCAGCAACATGCTCCGCAGGACCGCCGAGTCCTCGATCAGTAAGACCCGCAGCGTACGGTAGGGAGTTGCCGCGGCTTGATCCAACATGGTTCGATGGTAGCAATGGGGCCAGGGGCCAGGTATCCGGGTCCGTCCTACAGCACCGCCGCCCGCCCCTTTTTTGCCGGGACCAACGGCGTGCCGCCTACTCGACCAGGCCGTTCTTGATCGCGTAATAGGTCAGATCGGCATTGGTCTTCATGCCCATCTTTTCCAGGATGCGCGAGCGATAGGTGCTGACCGTCTTGACGCTAAGGAACAGCTCGTCGGCGATCACCGAGACCGACTGTCCGCGCGAGAGCTTGCAGAAGATCTGGAACTCCCGTTTGGACAGCGTCTGATGCAGCGGCTGGTCCGTCGGCTTCTCCAGCCCGCCGATCAGCAGCTCGGCCACGGTCGGGCTGACATAGCGCCGGCCCTGCGCGACCGTGCGGATCGCCTTGACCAGATCGTCGGGCGCGCTTTCCTTGGTCAGATAGCCGGAGGCGCCGGCGCGGATCAGATTGATCGCGTACTGGTCCTCGGGATAGGTCGACAGGATCAACACCGGCAGATCGGGATGGCGCTGCCGGATCAGCTTGAGCACGTCGATGCCGTTGCGGTCGGGCATCGAGATGTCGAGCACCACCACGTCGAACTCGGTTTCGCGCAGCCGCGCCATCACTTCGTCGCCGCTGGCGGCTTCGCCTTCGACGCGAATATCCGGTTCGTCGGAAATGAACTGGCGCAGACCGGCACGGACGATCTGGTGATCGTCGGCGATCAGAACGCGAATCATGAAATTCCCCCTGCGATGGTATTGCCCGGACGCCGGGGCCAGGCTGTGTTTGGCCTGTTGCATTGTAGTCATTACAAAGCACCGGGAATGTCGGTGTCAGGCTGACAATGTGGCGCGCCGCCGGCATGCCGGGACCCGGCCCTGCGCCCATTTGCCTCACGCGATTTTTGCCGACGCCGACCTCACCGCACTGGGGCGTCATTCAGAAACGCCATGCCTTGTAGCCGGCGGTTCGATCGGCCAGGCTCGAACGGATCCGTCCGCGCCATGGCAATCCGAAACAGAAAAGGGACGGCGGCGTAATGCCCCTCCGTCCCTTCGGCACGCGGCGGTTTGCCGCCGCGCCATGTACGCGCCCCGGCGGGCGCTCTCCTTGTTTACTGCACCTTGGCCGACGCGCCGGCGCCCACGGTAGCCGAGGTACCGCTGGTGGCGCCGCCGACCAGACCGCCCACCTTGCCCGCGGTGCCGCTGACCGTGTCGCCGACCGCGCCCACCGTCTTGTCGGCGGTGCCTTCCACCGCGCCAACCGTGTCCTTCGCCTTGCTCGTGGTCTTGCCGTGCGCGTCATGGGCCTTCGACCTGGCCTTGCTGCCGGCGGTGGCGGCACGGTCCTTGGCGCTCTTGCGGGTGTCGTCGATCTCGCCGGCCTTGTCGTTCAGGCCGGCCTTGACGCCGGCATCCATGTTCGCGCGGCTGCCTGCCACTTCAGCACCGGCGCCCACGCCGGCGTTGGCGCCGGCCGACGGAGCCGTTGCCGTCGGTGCGGTCAGCGAACCGGCGGCGCCGCCGGTCGCACCGGCTTGCGTACCTTGCGCCATGGCCAGCGACGAGGCGGCGGCGATCGACAGAGCGGACAGCGAGATCAGCAGTTTCTTCATGGAGTACTCCTTTCGATTGACTGGTGCGGCGAGCTTTCGCCGCGGGGGTTCGCCTGGAAAGCGAGACCTCAGTCTAGGGAGCACCCTACTGCGATGCTGTGAGGAGATGTAATGCGCTGTAAGGAGTCGTGAGCCCGCGGGCGCGGCCGGCGAGCCGCCGTGGCGGCGACTTTCGCCAGTCCCGTCAACGACTTGCGGCATGGCGCCGCGCGCCGACAGCGGCTGCCGTGGCGGCGCGGCTTCGCACCCCGTTACAGGTTCGGCGCCAGCGCCCGCTCCATCGCGGCGCGGTCTTCGTGCCGGCGCGCGACCATATCTTCCAGCTGGTCCTGGCCAATCTTGCCGACGGAGAAGTAGGTCGCTTCGGGATGCGCGAGATAGAAGCCGCTGACCGAGGCGGCCGGGGTCATTGCCAGCGAATCGGTCAGGCCCATGCCGATCTCGCCGGCATCGAGCACCTGGAACATCGCTCCCTTGACGGTGTGCTCGGGGCAGGCCGGATAGCCCGGGGCCGGACGGATGCCGCGATACGCTTCCGCGATCAGCTGCTCGTTGTCGAGCGATTCGTCGGCGGCGTAGCCCCACAGGTCGCGGCGCACGCGCGCGTGCAGGCATTCGGCGAAGGCCTCGGCCAGACGATCGGCCAGCGCCTTCAGCATGATCGCGCTGTAGTCGTCGTGGTCGGCCTCGAACTGGGCCTCCTTCTTGTCGACGCCGATGCCGGCCGTCACCGCGAACAGGCCGACATAGTCGGCGATGCCGCTGTCCTTCGGCGCGACGAAGTCGGCCAGGCACCGGTTCGGGCGGCGCACGCCGTCGATCACCGGACGTTCGCTCTGCTGGCGCAGGTTGTGCCACGTCAGCGCGACCTTGCTGCGGCTCTCGTCGGTGTAGATCTCGATGTCGTCGTCGTTGACGGTATTGGCCGGCAGTAGCGCGATCACGCCGTTGGCGGTCAACCAGCGGCCCTGGATCAGCCGCGCCAGCATCGCCTTGCCGTCGGAGAACACGCGGCGCGCCGATTCGCCGACGATCTCGTCGTTCAGGATCGCGGGGAATTTGCCGGCCAGATCCCAGGTCTGGAAGAACGGCGCCCAGTCGATGTAGTTGGCCAGTTCCGCCAGATCGTAGTTGCGGAATACGCGCCGGCCGATGAATTTCGGTTTCGGCGGCACGTAGCCGCTCCAGTCGATCGGCGTCTTGTTCCTGCGCGCCTCGGCCAGCGAGACCATCGGCACGGCCTTCTTGTTGGCGTGCTGGGTGCGGATGCGCTCGTAGTCGGCGCGCAATTCATCGAGGTAACGGGTGGCGCCCTCGTCGGACAGCAGGCTCGAGGCCACGCTGACCGAGCGCGAGGCGTCGGGCACGTAGACCACCGGCCCTTCGTAGTTCGGCGCGATCTTGACCGCGGTATGCACGCGCGAGGTGGTCGCGCCGCCGATCAGCAGCGGAATCTTCTTGACGCGGAAATAGTCGTCGCGCTGCATCTCCGAGGCGACGTAGGCCATCTCTTCGAGCGACGGCGTGATCAGACCGGACAACCCGATGATGTCGGCGCCTTCGACCTTGGCCTTGGCGAGGATCTCGTTGCACGGGACCATCACGCCCATGTTGACGACCTCGAAGTTGTTGCACTGGAGCACCACCGACACGATGTTCTTGCCGATGTCGTGCACGTCGCCCTTGACCGTGGCGATCACGATCTTGCCGCGCGCGCGCACGTCGCCGCCGGCCTCGGCCAGCAGGCGCTTTTCCTCTTCGATGAAGGGCAGCAGGTGGGCCACGGCCTGCTTCATCACGCGCGCGCTCTTGACCACCTGCGGCAGGAACATCTTGCCGGCGCCGAACAGGTCGCCGACGATGTTCATGCCGTCCATCAGCGGGCCCTCGATCACCTCGATCGGGCGGCCGCCGCGTGCGGCGATCTGCTGGCGGGCTTCCTCGGTGTCCTCGACGATAAAGGTGGTGATGCCGTGCACCAGCGCATGCGCGAGGCGGTCGGCCACCGGCACCGGCTTCTCCGGCGTGCCGCGCCATTCGAGGTTCTCTTCGCGCCTGGCGCCGCCACCCTTGTAGCGGTCGGCGATCTCGAGCAGGCGATCGGTCGCGTCGGCACGGCGGTTCAGCACCACGTCCTCGACCCGCTCCCGCAGTTCGGCATCGAGCTGATCGTAGACGCCGAGCTGGCCGGCGTTGACGATGCCCATGTCCATGCCGGCGGCGATCGCGTGGTAGAGGAACACCGTGTGGATGGCCTCGCGCACGACGTCGTTGCCGCGGAACGAGAACGAGACATTCGACACGCCGCCGCTGACCTTCGCGTACGGCAGGTTCTGCTTGATCCAGCGGGTCGCCTCGATGAAGTCGACCGCGTAGTTGTTGTGTTCCTCGATGCCGGTCGCGACCGCGAAGATGTTCGGATCGAAGATGATGTCCTCGGGCGGGAAGCCTACTTCGTTGACGAGGATGTCGTAGCTGCGCTTGCAGATCTCGGTCTTGCGCTCGAACGTGTCGGCCTGGCCCTTCTCGTCGAAGGCCATCACCACGGCGGCCGCACCATAGCGGCGAATCAGCGCGGCATGGTGGCGGAACTGTTCCTCGCCTTCCTTCAGCGAGATCGAGTTGACCACCGCCTTGCCCTGCACGCATTGCAGGCCGGCCTCGATCACCTCCCACTTGGACGAATCGATCATGATCGGCACGCGCGCGATATCGGGCTCGGACGCGATCAGATTCAGGAAGCGCACCATCGCCGCCCTGGAATCGAGCATCGCCTCGTCCATGTTGACGTCGATGATCTGCGCGCCGTTCTCGACCTGCTGGCGCGCGACCGCCAGCGCCTCGTCGAACTGGCCGTTCAGGATCATCCGGGCGAAGGCCTTGGAGCCGGTGACGTTGGTACGTTCCCCGACGTTGACGAACAGGCTGCCCTCGCCAAGCGTGAACGGCTCCAGGCCGGACAGGCGCATCGGACGAGCGGGACGGGTTTCGGTAGACATGGCGGACTCAGGTTCGGAATCGGATGCGCGACGCGCCGGGGACGGACTCGTGCACGGCGCGCCGACAAGGCATGGGCAGACAGGCGAAGGGGCGGCGCGGTCGGCCGGTCAGGCCGCGGCCGCTTCGTCGCGATACTGGCCGGGCCAGGCGCGCGGCTTGCGGTTGGCGACGCGCTGCGCGATCGCGGCGATATGTTCGGGCGTGGTGCCGCAGCAGCCGCCGACCAGATTGACCAGCCCCGACGCGGCGAACTCGTCGACCAGCGACGAAGTCACGTCGGGCGTTTCGTCGAAGCCGGTATCGCTCATCGGGTTCGGCAGCCCCGCATTCGGATAGCACGAGATCGCGGTATCGCACAGCTTGGCCAGCTCGGCGATATAGGGCCGCATCAGCGCCGCGCCCAGCGCGCAGTTCAGGCCGAAGGTGATCGGGCGGGCGTGGCGCAGGCTGTTCCAGAAAGCCTCGACGGTCTGGCCCGACAGGATGCGGCCGGAGGCATCGGTGACGGTGCCCGAGATCATCACCGGCAGCCGTTCGCCGGTGTCCTCGAACAGCTGGTCGATGGCGAACAGCGCGGCCTTGGCGTTCAGCGTGTCGAAGATCGTCTCCACCAGGAACACGTCGGCGCCGCCTTCCAGCAGGCCCTTGCCTTGCTCGTAATACGACGCGCGCAGCTCCTCGAAGCTGACGTTGCGCGCGCCGGGGTCGTTGACGTCCGGCGAGATGCTGGCGGTCTTCGGCGTCGGGCCGAAGGCGCCGGCGACGAAGCGCGGCTTGTCGGGCGTACTGTAGCGATCGCAGGCCTCGCGCGCCAGCCGCGCGGCGGCCACGTTCATCTCGTAGGCCAGATCCGCCATCTTGTAGTCCTCCTGCGCGACGCGGGTCGCACCGAAGGTATTGGTCTCGATGATGTCGGCGCCGGCGGCCAGGTATTGCTCGTGGATTTCGCGGATCACCGCCGGGCGGGTCAGCAGCAGCAGTTCGTTGTTGCCCTTGACGTCGACCGGATGGGCGGCAAAACGCTCGCCACGGTATTCGGCCTCGCCCAGCTTGTAGCGCTGGATCATGGTGCCCATCGCGCCGTCCAGGATCAGGATGCGCTCGCGCAGCAGCCGCGGCAGTTGCGCGGCGCGGGTGTACGGGCGGGCCTGGAAACCGGCTTGGGAACCGGCCGGGGTGCCTGCCGGGGTGCCTGCATGCGGGCCCGGCGCGGTGCCGGTCAATTCGGTGGATGCGGCGCTCATGGCTTCACTGGCCTCGGTGATGCTGGAAAAGTGGTCGATTTTATCAGTTAAGGCACCTTGCCGCCCCGGCTTGCCCGGGCCTACACTCGGGCGGATCTCCCCCTTTACCTGACCCGACGACACCGCATGCAACACCTTGCCCCGCGCGAGGCCCAGGCCCTGCTGGCCGAGCACCCCGACGCCCTGTTCATCGACTGCCGCAGCGAGATGGAATACCTGTTCGTCGGCCATCCGACCGGCGCCCTCAATGTGCCGTGGAACGACGGCCCGGACTGGGAGGTCAACCCGCACTTCGTGCAGTCGGTCAAGAAGCTGGCCGGACAGGCATCGGCGCGTCCGGTGCTGCTGATCTGCCGCAGCGGCAACCGCTCGACGGCGGCAGCGCAGGCGCTCGAGGGAGCGGGCTTCACCACGGTCTACAACGTGCTGCACGGCTTCGAGGGCGACCTGGACCCGCAGCGGCACCGCAATACGGTCAACGGCTGGCGCTTCGAAGGGCTGCCGTGGGAGCAGTACTGACGGTGCCGATGGTGCCGATGGTGCCGATGGTGCCGACGGTGCCCACGGTGCCGATGGTGCCGATGGTGCCGACGTGGGCGTCGGTCGCCCGCGCATAAAAAAACCCGCGCCGTGGCGCGGGTTCTTCTGCAGCGGGACGCCCCTGCGTCGGTCCATCGTCAGTGCATCACCAGGGAGTGCGTCATCACCGTATCGAACTTGCCAAGAAATTCGTCCACCTCTTCCACGGACGGTTCGCTCTCGATCAGACGTTGCACATCGGCGCGGAAATGCTCGGCCATCTGGCCGCCGAGAAAGATCTCGCGCTTCATGTTCTTGTCGACGATCTCGTAACCGCCGGAGGCAAGAGGGGCATGCTCGACGTCGGCACCAAACTCCACGATGCAGTAGTTGTCGCTGTTATAAATCATTTGCATGGCGCACCTCCGGGCTATGGGACGGGCGAAAGGGTTGTTAATTCTTGCGTCAGCCGGTGGGAGCGCCGGCTTCCTTTCGCGATTTCACCTCCAAGCTGAGGGCATGAAGACACTTTTCAAGCGCATGCCCCGCTGGGCGCTGGTGGTGCCGGTTGCGATAGCGCCCGCTCATCGGGTTGGAGCCGGCCCGTTGGCGGCAGTTCGGTCGCCGGCTCGAAAAGAGGGTTTGTCCTACGAAGTCAGGGCGTATCGCACTGCGCGCCGCAGGCCGCCTTGCACAGAAAAGCGTCGAGAACGGCATGAAACCGTTCGGGCTGCTCGATCTGCGGCAGATGCGCCGCATTCTGCACAATTTCGAGCTGTGAAGCCGGGATCGCATCGGCGATGGCCTTTGCCTCGCTGACCGGCGTGCCCTGATCCTGTTCGCCGACCACGACCAGCGTCGGGCAATGGATGCGTGCCAGCGCATCGGCCTGATCGAAACCGAGGATGGCGAGGGCGGCGCCGACATAGCCCCGCACCGGGGTGGCCAGCACCATCGCACGGATGCGCTCGACCTGGTCCGGGTGCGCCGCCCGGTACGCCGGCGTCATCCAGCGCTGCAGCACGCCGTCGATCACGCCGGCCATGCCGTGCGCCTCGACCTGGCCGATCCGCTCATGCCACATCGGATGCGCGTGCTGCGGCGTGCGGCAGGTGGTATCGACCAGCGTCAGCGAGTGCAGGCGCTCGGGGTAGCGCACGCCCAGGGTCTGGCCGATCATGCCGCCCAGCGAGACCCCGACGAAGTGGGCCTGCGGCACATCGAGCCCGTCCATCAGGGCGACCACGTCGTCTGCCATGCGCAGCATCGAATACGGCCCGACCGGCGCGTCGCTGCGGCCGTGGCCGCGCAGGTCGTAGCGCAGCACGCGATAGCGCGGCGCCAGATGGGCCGCGGCCGCGTCCCACAGCGTATGGTCCGCGGCCAGCGCGTGGGCCATCACGACCCATGGACCTTCGGTGCCGTCGATGCGGGCGTGCAGCGTGACGTCGCCGACGATCACGCGGTGCGTTTCGGAAGCGGGCGGCTGGGCGGCAGGCCCGGCGCCCGGTGAGGTCGATCCCAGCGTCGATCCCGGCGTCGATCCCGGCGTGGTGGCGGTCGTGGCGGTGGGCGGCAAGGTGTCGGTCATCGTGTCCTCCTGATTGGGTGGGTCGGCGGCGACGCATCGTGCCGGAGTGTAGCGGCGATCACGCCGCTCGGCTCCGATGGTTCAAGACTAGGGCCCCGCACCGCGCAGCACCAGATCGATCTGCGTGCCATCCGGTTCGGTCTGTCGCAGTTGGACCGGCATCCAGCCGACCGATTCCGCCAGCCAGACCTCGACCCGCCGGCGGTCGTCGGCTCGCCGCGGCAGGCGAATGAAGTGCTTGGCCCGGACGTAGCCCGCGCCGGTTTCGATGTCCTGCTCGCCGACATACTGCACGCGCATCGGCTCGACATCGCTGGTGTCGGCAACCTGAAAGGTCTCGGTAACGCCCGGTGCTGCATAGCGCTGCGGATTGCCGCGCACCAGGCCGACCAGCTGCAGGAACACGCTGAAGCGGTCCTGCGCGCCGTCGGGCAGCGGCGCCTGGCCGCCGCGCGACTCGAAGACGACCGCGCCCGCCGCGCGATCGAAGCGCGTCACCTGGCTGCGCTTGCGACGTTCCTCGACGTAGCGCTCGGGCGCGAGCCCTTGCTCGCCCAGCGCGCCGGTGCTGTGGAAGGCGAAGCGGAACCAGAGCATGCGGGTTTCGACCGACAGCTGGTAGCGCCCGCCCTCGTGCTGCCAGCGGATGGTGCCGTCGGGGTTCTCGACCCCGTTGACGAAGCTGGCGTAGCGCAGCGTTGCCGACGGCGGCGCCGCATAGCGCAGCGCGTCGGCGGGCGCGGGCGCCGGTGCGGACCCCGGGCTGGTGCCGGTGCCGCCGGCACCGCCGCCTGCGGCGACGCTGCCTGCGCCGCCCGGCGAGGTGGCCAGCGGCGGTCCTTCTGTCGGCGCGGGGGGCCCGGGCGCGGGTTCGGCAGCGGGTACCGGTTCCGGCGTGG
>NZ_JABTYE010000038.1 GCF_013314895.1 Cupriavidus gilardii
GGACGGGGTTGGGGGCGGGAGCGGGAGCGGAGAAGGGAGCGGCCGGCGCGGCGACCCGTACGGCGTCATGCAGCTCGGTCATCGCCTGCCTCCGTGGCTTCGACGGTGTCGATTTCGGGCGCGAAGCGGCGGCGCAGGTGGGAGCCGGCCGCCGGGCCGGCGGTGACGCGCAGGTCGTCCAGCGTCACGGTGCTGCCGTCCGCGCGGGTCAGCGCGGGTGCGGCGATCTCGTCGCCGGTGCGCCGGTCCAGCAGCACCGTCATCGGACCGCGGTCGGTCATCCAGCGGTCAGCCCAGGCCTTCAAAGCGACGAACGCCGGGAAGAAATCGCGACCCTTGTCGGTCAGCCGGTAGTGGTGACGCGCGCCGCCGTCGGCCGGCACGCGTTCGAACATGCCGTGCTCGACCAGCGTCTTCAGGCGCGCGCTGAGGATATTGGGCGCGATGCCGAGGTTGCGCTGGAATTCGTCGAAGCGCGTGCTGCCGTAGAAGGCCTCGCGCATCAGCAGGATCGCCCAGCGCTCGCCCAGGACCGCCATCGAGCGGGCGATCGGGCAGGGCATGCTGGCAAAGTCGGTATGGCCCACGTCTCCTCCGGTTGTTGTTGCCTGATTTTTACTTTCAATTTGCAAGCATTCTAGCTTGCAATTTGAAAGTGCGTGAGAAACGGGGAATGGGCTCGGTTTGAGCGGTTCAGAGTGAACCGTCGGGGGCGTCGCGGAACACCGGCAGAGCCGGAATCTGCTCGCGCAGGAAGTCGATCAGCGCACGCGTCGCCATCGGCGGATGCGGGTTGGGCGTGGTGATCAGATAGAGCCGGTCGCCGAGCCCTTCGGGCCGCCAGTCGGGCAGCACCTGCACCAGCCGGCCGGCGTGCGCGTCCTGCCAGCCGGCGTAGACGGGCAGCAGGCAGACGCCGTGGCCGGCCTGGACGGCGCGGATCAGGAAGGGGAAGTGCTCGGATTGCAGGCGCGGCAGCAGCTGCACGGCGTCGCGCTGCTCGCCGCGCGTCAGATGCAGCTCGAAGGGGCGCGCGAAGTAGGGCGGACACAGGAAGTCGGTTGCGGCGAGGTCTGCCGGCACCCGGATCGGACCGATCCGTTCCAGATAGGACGGCGCCGCATAGAGGCCCCATTCGATCGCGCAGACGTCGCGCGCCACATGGTCCAGCGGTGGCTGCGAGGTGACCTTCAGCGCCACGTCGATCTCGGCGGCGATCAGGTCGTTGACGCGGTTGTTGAAGAAGACGCGCAGCGTGATGCCCGGATGCCGCTCGGCGAACGTCAGCAGCAGCGGCGCGACGAAGGTGTCGCCCAGGCCGGTCGGCACGCTCAGCCGCACATGGCCGCGCAACGTCTTGCCCAGGCTGTCGATCTCGGCCTGCGCGGACGCGACCTCGCGCAGGATCGCCAGCCCGTGACGGTACAGCGCGTGGCCGGGCTCGGTCAGCTCGAGCCGCCGCGTGGTCCGGCGCATCAATTGGGCGCCCGCCTGGACTTCCAGTTCGCGCAGCTGGCGGCTGACCTGCGAGCGCGTGACGCCGCGCCGGCGGCCGGCTTCGGCCAGATTGCCGGCGTCGACGATATCGACGAAGGCCTGGATCAGGTTCAGGTCCATGGTGCGTCCATCGGGGATTGCCTGGGGGATTGTCGCGCTGGGCTCAACATTGTGCTGCGCTGCCAGGCGATTGTCGATGTCGGTGCCCGCCGTTACAGTGACCGCTCGATATACAGGAGCATTCGAATGGCGGCGGACCTCTGGTTCCAGGATCTACACCGCACCGGCGACGAACTGCTGGCGCGCGGCAGCCGGCTGGCCGGCGGCCTGCGCGCGCTCGGCGTGGCGGAGGGCGACGTGATCGCGGTGCTGCTGCGCAACGACGCGCCGTTCGCCGACATCGTGCACGCCTGCCGGACCGTGGGCTGCTACTACTGCCCGATCAACTGGCACTTCACCGCGGACGAGGTGCGCTATCTGCTCGAGGACAGCGGCGCCAAGGTGCTGATCGCCCACGCCGATCTGCTGCCGGCCGTGCAAGCCGCGGTGCCGGCAGGCATGCCGGTGCTGGCCGTCGGCGAAGATGCCGCGCCGCCGGCTCTCGCTGCGTTGGCGTACGAGCCGTGGCTCGCGGCCCAGCCGCCCTATGACGGCCCACGCGTGGCCCCGCGCGGCCATATGGCTTACACCTCCGGCACCACCGGCCGGCCCAAGGGCGTGCTGCGCGCAGCGGTGCCGCTGGATCGGCTCGATGCGCAGCAGGCGGCGATGCGCTCGGTGGTGGCGCAGGCGATCGGCATCGTGCCGGGCTGCCGCGCGCTGATGTCGGCGCCGCTGTATCACAGTGCGCCCGGCGTCTTCATCCAGAACGCGCTGCAGATGGCCGAGCGCCTGGTGCTGACGCCGCGCTTCGATGCCGAGCAGGTGCTGGCACTGATCGAGCGGCATCGTATCGATGTCGTCTACCTGGTGCCCATCATGTATGTGCGGCTGCTGAAGCTGCCGGACGAAGTGCGCCGGCGCTACGACCTGTCGTCGCTGCGCTTCGTCGCGTCGACCGGCTCGCCGTGCGCGCCGGAGATCAAGCGCGCGATGCTGGACTGGCTGGGGCCGGTGATCCACGAAACCTACGCGTCGAGCGAGGCCGGCATGGTCACCGTGGCGACGCCCGCCGATGCGCTGGCGAAGCCCGGCACCGCGGGCCGGCCGGTGGACCAGGCCAGCGTGCGCATCCTGCGCGAGGACGGCACGCCGTGCGAGACCGGCGAGGTCGGCCTGATCTACGTCCGCCAGCCCGCCTACCCGGATTTCACCTATCGCCACAACGACGCGGCGCGCCGCGCGATCGACCGCGATGGGCTGGTGACGCTGGGCGACATGGGCTATCTGGACGCGGACGGCTATCTGTTCCTGTGCGACCGCGCCTCGGACATGGTGATCTCCGGCGGGGTCAACATCTATCCGGCCGAGATCGAACACCAGCTGGTGCGCTATCCCGGCGTCGCCGATTGCGTGGTGTTCGGCGTGCCCGACGACGAATACGGCGAGCGGCTGCTGGCGATGGTGCAGCCGATGCCCGGGGAGCGCCTCGACGAGGCGCAGATGATCGCGTGGCTGCGCGAGCGGCTGTCGGGATTCAAGGTGCCCCGCACCATCGTGATCGCCGAGCAGTTGCCGCGCGACGAGACCGGCAAGCTCGCCAAGCGCCGGCTGCGCGACCAATACTGGCAGGGGCGGACGCGGCGCGTCTGACAGACCGGTCATCCCTCGCGCAAGCGGGGAATCAGTGGCTTTCAAAGACGCTGGATTCCCCGCTTGCGCGGGAACGACAGGATGGTGGGACGTGAACAACAAACCAAGGAAGGAGACACCATGCAAGGCTGGAAAGCGGGAGGGCGGGCCCGGCGCGGCATCGCCGCGGTGGGGGCGACGGTGGCGGCAACGTTGGCCGCGACATTCGGTGCGGTGTCGACCGCCGGTGCGGCCTATCCGGACCGCCCCATCAAACTGGTGGTGCCCTACACGCCCGGAGGATCGACCGACCAGTTCGGCCGGGCGCTCGCCGAGGGCATGAGCAAGGTGCTGAAGCAGCCAGTGGTGGTCGACAACAAGCCCGGCGCGGCCACCATGATCGGCACCAACCTGGTCGCCCGCGCGCCGGCCGACGGCTATACGGTGGCCTTCGCCACCAACGGCAGCATGGTGCTGAACCCGATGCTGTACAAGAAGATCACCTACGACCCGCCGAAGGACTTCAAGATCTTCAGCATCGGCGCCGAGGTGCCGCTGGTGGTGGTCACCAATACGCAGGTGCCGGCGAACAACATTCGCGAGTTCGCCGCCTATGCGAAGAGCCAGGGCGGCAAGCTGAACTACAGCTCGGTGGGCCTGGGCAATGCGCTGCAGCTGGCCACCGAAATGCTGAAGACCGAGCTCGGCATCGAGCTGACCCACGTGCCCTACAACGGCAGCGCCCCGGCGCTGGCGGCGCTGCTGGCCAACGACGTGCAGCTGATGGTCGATGTGGTCAGCACCTCGCTGCCGCATATCAAGGCCGGCAAGCTGAAGGCGCTGGCGGTGACCAGCCGCAACCGGCTGGACGTGCTGCCCAATGTGCCGACGGTCGCCGAGAGCTATCCGAACTTCCAGGCGGCGACCTGGTTCGGGCTCGCCGTGCCGGCGCAGACGCCGCCCGAGGCGATCGAGAAGCTGCGCGCGGCGGCCGACCAGACCCTGCGCGACCCGCAGTTCCGCACGACCTTCAACGGGCTGGGTTTGCAGGTGCTGCAGCCGATGAGTCAGGCGGAAATCGACCGCTACGTCGCCGCGGATCGCGAGCACTGGGGGAAGGTGATTCGGGCGAAGAATATTTCGCTGGATTGAGGACGGGCGCTTGCAGTTTGCCGGCGCGCCTTTGCCCTCTCCCCCAACCCTCTCCCGCTCGCGGGAGAGCGGAGCGAACCAACAGCCAAGCAGTCGCGACGCGGCAAGTTACTCCCCTCTCGCGCTTGCGGGAGAGGGGCCGGGGGAGAGGGCAGGGGTGGCCGCACGCTGACGCCGCCCGGACGGTGCATCGACGGACCGATGTCCCGAAGCGGGTATAGTTGTGCGCCGCCGCTCGGCGCTCCTGCCGCCGGCACATTTGCCGCGTTGCCAATCGGAGCGCCGACTGGATGTGCAGCCTGCGCGACGCCCCGGGTGCATCCTGGCGGATCGTTGCTCGCGGCGGCGTCACTTCCGGAACATCGGGCCGCCCGACCGCTCCAACGCCCGACCCCAAAACCAGGAGTTTGAATGCGATTCCAACTTGCCGGCCTGGCTGTGGCCGGTTTTACCGCGGCCGGTGTGCTGGTCGCGGCGCCTGCAGTCCATGCGGCCAGCGCCGCGGCCGCCTCGCCGGCGAACGCCGCCAAGCCCGCCACCGCCGCCTCCGCTCCTTCGGCGAACGCCGCCAAGCCGGGCTCGGCCCCCGCTGCTCCCTCCGCCGCTCCCTCCGCAGCTTCAACCTCGTCCGAAGCCGATCTGCTGGCACCGATGCTCGGTGCGCTGAAGATCGGCAATCCGATGCCCGACCTGCCCGATTGCGCCGACAAGCGGACTCCCGACGGCACCGACGTGACGGCGTTCTGCGTCGAAGTGCGCGGCGACGGCGCGATGCGCCAGGTCGGCGTGCCGCGCAAGCAGCGGCCGGCCTTCATGGACGGCCCCCATGCGCTGGCGGTGGTCGATCGCAATGCACTGGTCGGCCTGATCGTACCGACCGACGGCGTGCGGTCGGAACAGTCGACGCTGCGCACGCTGACCGCGCGCTATGGCAAGCCGTTCCGCGAGGAGCAGGTCGCGCTGCTCGACAAGGATGGCAAGACCGTCAACAGCGTCCATGCCGGATGGATGCGGGCACCGCTGACGGTCGAGGTCTATTCGATTCCCGACGACCCCGACACCGGCAGCATCGAACTGTTGCTGCCGCGCGCCCGCACGGTGATGGCGCAGAAGGATGCGGCCATCGCGCAGCAGCTGAACCCGGGCGCTGCCTCGGCGCCGAGCGCGCCCAAGGCCGTGGCGCAGAAGCCGAAGAAGGGCGAGGGCGACGGCAAGCCGGGCAGCTGGTAAGCGCGGCCTCCGTCGTCAGCATTTCCCCGTCGTTCCCGCGCAGGCGGGAACCCGGCGGCTGGATCGAGCGAGGTGCCGGTCGCCGGGCAGGGCAAAAGTCGCTGCGCCGCCGCCATCGCGGGGGCGACGAGGCCCGGCGTACCCGGAGTACCTGCCGGCCTACAGGCCCTCCATCACCTTGTCCAATCCCCGCACGACGCCGCGCAGCGTATGCACCTTGCGGATCGCCAGCAGCGCGCCGGACACGTAGGGCTTCGAACCGTCGCCGGCCTCGTGCTTCAGATGCAGGCGCTGCCCGTCGGCGCCGAAGATCACCTCGACACCCAGCTGATAGCCGGGTAGCCGCACGGCATGCACCTGCGTGCCGGACATCGTCGCGCCGCGCGTCTCCACCGGTCCCTTGACCTGGTCCAGCGGCACCGTCTGCGTCGCCGCCTTGACCTGCCCGAGCCGGTACGCCAGTTCGCGCACGGTGCCTGACGGCACATCGACCTTGGCGGCCTTCGCGTAGTCGATGATTTCCCACTGGTCCAGATGGCGCGCCGCCATCTCGGCGAACTTCTGCAGCAGCACCACCGTGATCGCGAAATTGCCGCAGGCCAGCACGCCGCGGTCGGCGGCGCGCGCGGCTGCGTCGATCTCGGCATAGTCCTCGTCGGACAGCCCGGACGTGCCGACCACCACATGGGCGCCTTGCGCCAGCGCCTGCAGGATGTTGTGCTTGGCGATGTCCGGCTTGGTGTATTCGACGTAGACGTCGTACGGCGTACCGGCGAGCTCGGCGATGCTGGCGACCGCCTTGCCCGGCGTGCCGGCGTGGCCGGTCAGCTGCGCCAGCGTCTGCCCCGCCGCGCCGCGCGACAGGCCGGCCACCAGCGTCATGTCATCGGCATGCGCGACGCCGCGCGCCAGTTCGCCGCCGGCCCAGCCGGTCACGCCGCCCACGGCGACACGGATTGGTGTGTTCATCGGCAAATTCCTCCTGAAGCCATGTTGCGATATTGCGATGCCCGCGTTGCCGCGGAAGGCCCGCCAGTTTGCCGCGTTTGCGCGATGTGCGCAGGCGGGCGCGCGGCACCAGGCGGGCGCGGACGCGGGCGGAGCGGGGCAGGGCGGGGCGGGGCGGGCCGGCGCCGAAGGCGAGGCTGGCCGTCACCCCACGGGGCGCCGCCGATCGATCTTGCGCGCCAGCACGATCGACGTGCTGGTGTGGTTCACGCCGTCGAGCGCGCCGATCTCGTCGAGCAATCTGTCCAGCCGCGCGTGCGTATCGCAGCGGATCACCGCCATGTAGTCGACCGGCCCGCTGACCGAATCGAGCTCCACCACCTCGGGGAAGCGCTGCAGCGCACGCAATACCGCGGGCGCCGTCTTGGGCTGCACCGACAGCCCGCAGAAGGCGAGGATCGCGTCTTCCTCCATCTGCTGCCCCAGCCGCACGCCATAGCCGGCGATTACGCCGAGCCGCTCCAGCCTTGCGATGCGGGCCACCACGGTGGTGCGGGCAATGCCGAGCTTGCGCGCCAGATTGGCGGCACTGTCGCGCGCGTTGGCCTGCAACAGCGACAGCAGGTGACGGTCGATCTGGTCCAGGTCGGTCAATCCAATCTCCGTACGGTGAGGTGCCGGCGTCTCGTCGATTCGTCGAGATGTGCCGTCGGATCGACCGATTATGGCGGGTTTTCGTCGATGTTGTCTGTTCAATCCGACGGCGCTGCGCACCATACTTCAGTCACGGGATGGCGTTGCGCGTCGGTGCGCAGCCATGCCGCGCAAGAGACCTGCGCGTTGCGAGATTTGCCACCGAGGACTTGCGCGCCCCCTAACCCGCGTCGGAGGACCGTCATGAACAACAATTTTTCCTTCCCTTCGGCCAAGCGTGCCGGTGCGGCGCTGCCCGTGACCGTGCTCGGTGCCGGCAAGATCGGCCGGACCATCGCCGGCATGCTGCAGGACAGCGGCGACTATGCAGTGACCGTCGTCGATCGCTACCGCGACGCGCTGGACGCGCTGCCGGCAGGCGTATCGACCCGCGTGGCGGATCCCTCCGAGCGGCAGGCCTGCATGGAGGCGCTGGCCGGTGCGGCCGCCGTGATCAACGCGCTGCCGTTCCATGCGGCGGTACCGGTGGCAACCGTCGCGGCAGAGCTGGGCGTGCACTACTTCGACCTGACCGAGGACGTCGCGGCGACGCGGGCGATCCGCGCGCTGGCAGCCGATGCGCGTGCGGTACTGATGCCGCAGTGCGGGCTGGCGCCGGGCTTTATCGGCGTGGTCGGCCACGACCTTGCGCAGCGCTTCCTGCGCGGCGGCGGCAAGCTGCTCGATCTGCGCATGCGCGTCGGCGCGCTGCCGCGCTATCCGAACAATGCGCTGAAGTACAACCTGACCTGGAGCACCGAGGGGCTGATCAACGAGTACTGCAATCCGTGCGAGGCCATCGTCGATGGCCGCCGCGTCGAGGTGCCGGCGCTCGAGGGGCTGGAGAGCTTTGCGCTGGACGGCATCGAATACGAAGCCTTCCATACGTCTGGCGGGCTCGGTACGCTGCCCGAAACGCTGGCCGGGCGCGCCCGCCACGTCGACTACAAGTCGATCCGCTATCCTGGGCATTGCGCGGTGATCAAGCTGCTGCTCGATGATCTGCGGCTGCGCGAGCGGCGCGACTGGCTGCGCGAGATCTTCGACAGCGCGATTCCGTTGACCGAGCAGGACGTGGTGGTCGTATTCGCCAGCGCCACGGGCCGCACCGCGGGCGCGGACGGGCGGCTGGGGCCGCTGACGCAGGCCTCGTTCTCGGCGCGCATCGGCGGCGCCGACGGCGAGCACGGTCATCTGAACGCGATCCAGCTGACCACCGCCGCGGGCGTCTGCGCCGCGCTCGACATGGTGATCGCCGGCCAGTTGCCGCAACGGGGCTTCGTCCGCCAGGAGGACATGCGGCTCGAGGCCTTTCTCGCCAACCGTTTCGGCAGGCACTACACCTGCCACCCGCTGCAGGAGGCCCTCGCATGAAAGCCGACGCATTCGCGCGCTGCTGGCGCGCCATTGGCCAGCCCATCCCTTGGCGCGACGGCGCGGGCGGCGCCGGCGCGCTCCCGGCGCGTTCGCCGATCGACGGCGAGGTGTTCGGGCATATCGCGCCTTGCAGCGCGGACGAGGCGGACGCCCGCATCGCGCAGGCCCACGCCGCGCAGAGCGGCTGGGCGCTGGTGCCGGCGCCGGTGCGCGGCGAGGTGGTGCGGCGCTTCGGCGAGGTGCTGCGCGAACATCGCAGCGCGCTTGGCGAACTGGTCTCGCTGGAGACCGGCAAGATCCTGCAGGAAGGGCTGGGCGAGGTGCAGGAGATGATCGACATCTGCGACTTCGCGGTCGGCCTGTCGCGTCAGCTGCATGGGCTGACGATCGCCAGCGAGCGGCCGCAGCATGCGATGCGCGAGACCTGGCATCCGTTCGGCGTCTGCGGCGTGATTTCGGCGTTCAACTTCCCGGTGGCGGTATGGGCGTGGAACGCCGCGCTGGCGCTGGTGTGCGGCAACGCGGTGGTATGGAAGCCGTCCGAAAAGACCCCGCAGTGCGCCCTTGCGGTGCAGGCCCTGCTCGATCGCGTGATCGAGGCCGCGGCGCCGGAGCACGCCGGCATCGCCACCGTGCTGTGCGGCGGCCGGCAACTGGGCGAACGGCTGGTCGCGCACCCCGACGTGCGGCTGGTCAGCGCGACCGGTTCGACGCGGATGGGGCGCGAGGTCGGCATCGCGTGCGCCGGGCAGTTCAAGCGCAGCATCCTCGAACTCGGCGGCAACAACGCCGCCATCGTCGCGCCGTCGGCCGATCTGTCGCTAGCGCTGCGCGCGATGACCTTCGCCGCCGCCGGTACCGCCGGGCAGCGCTGCACCACGCTGCGCCGCGCCTTCGTCCATGTCGACCTGTTCGACACCCTGCGTGAGCAGTTGACGCAGATCTTTGCGCGCCTGCCGGTCGGCGATCCGCTTGAGGCCGGCACGCTGGTCGGCCCGCTGATCGACCGCGCCGCCGGCGACAACATGGCCAACGCGCTGGCCAGCTGCCGCGCCCAGGGCAATGCGGTGCATGGCGGCGAACGGCTGCTGACCGACCGCTATCCGCGGGCCTGCTATATGCGGCCGGCGCTGGTCGTCACCGATACGCAGCACGACACCATGCTGACCGAGACCTTCGCGCCGATCCTGTACCTGATGCCGTACACCTCGCTGGAGGAGGCCATCGCGCTGAACAATGCGGCGGCGCACGGGCTGTCGTCGTGCATCTTTACCGAGTCGCTGCGCGAGGCGGAGCGCTTCCTGTCGTCGGCCGGCAGCGACTGCGGCATCGCCAACGTCAATATCGGCACCAGCGGCGCCGAGATCGGTGGGGCGTTCGGCGGAGAAAAGGCGACCGGGGGCGGGCGCGAATCGGGCTCGGATGCGTGGAAGGGCTATATGCGGCGGGCCACCAATACGATCAATTACGGCGACGCGCTGCCGTTGGCGCAGGGGATTCGCTTCGATCTGTAAGACGAGCAAAGGCGAGCAAAGGCGAGCCGGCTGCCCGGCTTGTAGGGAACGGTAACGTGGGTTACAGGGCCCTGACCCCGTATTACCGAGTCGCCCCGTATAACGGCGTCATCAATTCCGTATAACAGGGGCAAAAAATGAAAGCGTGGTTGGCGGGTCTGGGGGCAGTGGCGGCGGCAGGCTTGTCCGGCTGCGCGGTCTATCCGGCGCCGGTCGATGCCGGCGTCACGGTCGGGGTGGGAGCGCCGGTCTATGTCGCGCCACCGCCGGTGGTGGTCGCGCCGCGGCCTTACTACTACGGGTATCCGTATCGCGGCTATTACCGCGGCGGGCATGGCCACTGGCATGGGCGCGGCCATGGGCATGGCCACGGGCACGGCCATGGCCGCGGGCACTGGCGCTGAGCGCGGAAGCGTTAAAGCGTCAAGACGTGAGGGTGGCCGCCGTGGCCCGGGAGGCGCCGCGATGCGGGCGGCTCAGATCTGCCCGTTCAGGCCCGCCCAGCTCGGCGCCAGCGTCTGCGGCACGTCGATCAGATCGAGCACGCGGCCGATCGTATGGTCGACCAGCTGCGCGATGGTATCGGGCTTCTGATAAAAGCCGGGTACCGGCGGAAAGACGATGCCGCCCATTTCGGTAACGGCCGTCATATTGCGCAGATGCGCCAGGTTCAGCGGGGTCTCGCGCACCATCAGCACCAGCCGGCGGCGCTCCTTCAGCGTGACGTCGGCCGCGCGGGTGATCAGGTTGTCGGACAGGCCATGCGCGATCGCGGCGAGCGTGCGCATCGAGCACGGCGCGATCACCATCGCATGCGCGCGGAACGAACCGCTGGCGATCGTGGCGCCGATATCGCGCACGTTGTGCACCACATCGGCCAGCGCCTCGGTCTCGGCCTTGCCGATCTCCAGCTCGTGCTGCAGGTTCATCACGCCCGCCGGCGAGATCAGCAGATGCGTCTCGACCTCCGGGACCGCGCTCAGCACCTGCAGCAGCCGCACGCCATAGACGGCGCCGGTAGCACCCGTGATCGCGACAATCACGCGCCGCGGCGCGGCGGCGGGCCCGGCGGTCATCGCGGGCTCCAGAACCTCAGCCCTTGAGCAGGGTTTGCAGCTCGCCGCTCTGGTACATCTCCATCATGATGTCCGAGCCGCCGACGAATTCGCCGTTGACGTAGAGCTGCGGGATGGTCGGCCAGTTGGCGTATTCCTTGATGCCCTGGCGAATGCTGTCGTCTTCCAGCACGTTGACCGTCATCGGCGCGTCGACGCCGCAGGCCTTCAGGATCTGGATCGCGCGGCCGGAGAAACCGCACATCGGAAACTGCGCCGTGCCCTTCATGAACAGCACGACGGGATGGCCCTTGACGATCTGGTCGATCTTTTGTTGCACGTCACTCATGATTTTCGCTTCGGAAGGTTGGCGCTGAGGCGAACCGCGCGCCATGGAATCGGAGACGCGCGCCGGCCGATGGGATGAAAAGCCGAAGGGTGGCGCGCGGGATCGGGACGATTCTACCGGATTCGGACCGGCCCTTCAGGCCTCGGACCGGGGCTGCGGGAGCGCTACGCCGGCGGTGCCGCCCAGCCACCGGCCGCCGCTGCAGCGCTCGTTGCCGCCCAGGTCTCGCTCGGTGAAGACCTCGGCAAAGCCGGCATCGCGCAGCAGCTGCCGGGCCGCCACGCCCTGATCGAAGCCGTGTTCCATCAGCAGCCATCCGCCCGCTTCGAGATGCGCACCGGCGCCGGCAACGATGGTGGCCAGGTCGGACAGCCCGTCGCCATGGTCGGTCAGCGCATCGACCGGTTCGAAGCGCAGATCGCCGCTGGACAGATGCGGATCGCCGGCCGCGATATACGGCGGGTTGCTGACGATCAGCGTGAAGCGGGTGTCGGCCGGCACCGCCGCATACCAGTCCGACTCCAGGAACCGAACGTTGTCGGCGCCCAGCGCCGCCGCATTGGCGCGCGCGATACCGAGCGCGGCCGGTGAAATGTCGGTGGCCCAGACCTGCGCATCGGGCCGTTCGCAGGCCAGCGTGACCGCGAGGATGCCGGAGCCGGTGCCGAGGTCGAGCACCCGCGGCGCCTGCGTGCTCATCAATCGGGCCAGCGCCGCCTGCACCGCGATCTCGGTGTCCGGGCGCGGGATCAGCACCGCCGGACTGACGCGGAACGGACGGCCGTAGAACTCGCGCTCGCCGATCAGATAGGCCATCGGTTCGCCTGCCAGTCGCCGGTTCATCAGCGTCACCAGCGCGCCATGCTGGGCAGCGTCGAGCGGTTGGGTATCGCGCGTGATCAACTGCGTGCGGGAGAGGCGGGTCACATGCGTCAGCAGCATGCGCGCTTCAAGGGCCGGCAGTCCGGCCCGGGCCATTGCCGCGAGCGCCTCGCGCAGCGTCGCCTGCGCCGGCAGTGTGTCGGGCGGCAGCGGTGCGGAGGACGGGGAATCGGTCATCGGAACTGTGAAAGGTCGGGCGGCGGGAAAGGGCCGCCGCACCATGAAAAAGCCCCGCCGGCACACTGCCGTGGCGGGGCTCGGTACGGCGCGGGCGACGGCTTAGTTCTTGGTCGCTTCCTTGGCCTTGTCGGCGGTCTCGTTGACCGCGTTGCTGGCAGCGTCCTTGGCGTTTGCCATGGCCGAGGCGGCTTCGTCCTTGGCGCGCTCGGCGGCGGCGGACACGTCCGAAGCTGCGTTGCTGGCCGCGGCCTTGGCGGCGTCGGCAGCGGATTCCGCAGCCGCGGCGGCGTCGCTGGCCGCCGACTTGGCCGATTCGGCCGCGCTGGCCATCGCGCTTTCGACGTTCGACGAGGCGGGGGCTTCATCCTTCTTGCCGCAAGCAGCCACTGCAGCGGTGACCATCAACAACGCAAGCAGTTTCTTCATGATTTCGTCCTTTTGTCCGTTATCGAGAAAAGACTTGCCCGGTATTTGTGCCGGGTTAGCCGTTTCCGATTATAGCGACCAACCATGTCGTTACCATGGCTGTTTCAGGCATTTACAAGAAATACAAGTATTTTGCCCGCGGAAAACAACCGTAGCGAATATCTCGCCTCGCCATTTACACGTCTTCGCCCAACGCGGCCAATTGGTCGGCCTGATGTTCGGCCGAAAGCGCGCCGATCAATTCGTCGAGATCGCCATCCATGATCATGTCGATCTTGTATAGCGTCAGATTGATGCGATGGTCGGTCACGCGGCCCTGCGGAAAGTTGTACGTGCGAATGCGGTCGCTGCGATCCCCGGAGCCGATCAGATTGCGGCGCGTGTGGGCCTCCTTCGCCTGCGCCGCACGCAGCTGCATGTCCTTGAGCCGCGCCGCCAGCACCTTCATCGCCTTGTCCTTGTTGCGATGCTGGCTGCGGTCGTCCTGGCATTCGACCACGATGCCGGTCGGCAGGTGAGTCAGCCGGACCGCGGAATCGGTCTTGTTGATGTGCTGGCCGCCCGCACCGGAGGCGCGGAAGGTATCCACGCGCAGATCGCCCGGATTGATCTCGATCTCGCCCAGTTCGTCGGCCTCTGGCATCACGGCGACCGTGCAGGCCGAGGTATGGATGCGGCCCTGCGCCTCGGTGGCCGGCACGCGCTGCACGCGATGGCCGCCCGATTCGAACTTCAGCTTCGAGAATGCCGCATCGCCGGCAATGCGCACGATCACTTCCTTGTAGCCGCCGAGATCCGACGGCGATTCGCTCATGACCTCGACCTGCCAGCGCTGCCGCTCCGCATAGCGCGTGTACATGCGCAGCAGATCGCCGGCGAACAGCGCGCTTTCCTCGCCGCCGGTGCCGGCGCGGATTTCGAGGATCAGGTTGCGGTCGTCGTTGGGGTCCTTTGGCAGCAGCAACGTCTGCAGGCTGGCTTCCAGTTCTTCCAGCTGGGCGCGAGCGGCGTCGATCTCGTCGCTGGCAAAGGCTTTCATCTCGGGATCGTCGAGCAGCGCCTGCGCGGTGGCCAGATCGTCCTGTGCCTGACGATAGAGCGCATATTGCTCGGCCACGGGCGACAGCTCGGCATGCTCGCGCGTCAGCTTGCGGTACTGCTCCATGTTCGCGGTGGCGTCTTCGCGCGCGAGCAGGGCATTGACTTCGTCGAGGCGCTCGGCCAGTTGGTCGAGCTTGGCTTGCATGCTGGCTTTCATGGGAATCCGGGTGAGGCGTCGGTGGAGCGTCGCCTGGTGCAGGCGGATGCCGCGGGCGGGCGGCGGCGATGGAGCGGAGCTGCAGACGGCGCGCGGGGGCGCCGGCGCGCGCCGCGAGCGCGGCTAACGCTCGGAGTGGCTGCTGTGGCGGAACAGGCCAGGGACCAGGCGCAGCAGCGCCTCGCGGTCTTCGCCCTGCGTGTGATTCAGCGCGTGGGTCGGGCCGTGCAGGAACTTGCGGGTCAGCGCGCCGGACAGCGCCTCGAGCACGGCTTCAGGGTCGTCGCCGCGCGCCAGCATCTTGCGCGCGCGTTCGAGCTCAGCCTGCCGCATCGCTTCGCCGTTGGCCTGCAGTTCGCGGATCACCGGCACCACGCTGCGCGTCTCCAGCCAGTGCATGAAATGCTGGACACGCGTTTCGATGATCGCTTCAGCCTGCGCGACCGCGGCCTGCCGCATCGCGTTGCCTTCGCGCACGATCGCGCCGAGGTCGTCGACGGTATAGAGGAAGACGTCGTCGAGCCGCGCCACTTCAGGCTCGACATCGCGCGGCACGGCGAGGTCAACCATCATGATCGGCCGGTGCTTGCGCTGCTTGACCGCCCGTTCGACCGCGCCCAGCCCGATGATCGGCAGCGAGCTGGCGGTGCTGGAGACGACGATGTCGAATTCGTGCAGCCGCGAGCCCAGGTCGGACAGGCGGATCGCTTCGGTATTGAGCCCCTGCGCGGCCAGTTGCTCGGCCAGTTTCTCGCCGCGCTCGACCGTGCGGTTCGCGACGACGATCTGGCGCGGGCTTTGCGCGGCGAAATGCGTTGCGCAAAGTTCGATCATCTCGCCGGCGCCGATGAACAGCACGCGCTGGCCCGAGATGCTTTCGAAGATCCGTTGGCCCAGCCGTACCGCGGCCGCCGCCATCGAGACCGAATGCGCGCCGATCTCGGTCTGGCCGCGCACTTCCTTGGCCACGGCGAAGGTGCGCTGGAACAGTTGGTTCAGATAGGTGCCGAGCGTGCCGGCCTCGCCGGCGGTGCGCACCGCGTCCTTCATCTGGCCCAGGATCTGGGTCTCGCCCAGCACCATCGAATCGAGGCCGCTGGCGACGCGGAAGGCATGGCGGACCGCCTCGGATTGCGGCAGCGCGTACAGATGCGGGGCCAGTTCGCCGGCCGGGATGTTGTGGTGCTGCGCCAGCCAGCGCAGCGTGTGTTCGAAGCCCTCGGAGCCGGACAGCACCAGGTCGGTGGCGCAGTAGATCTCGGTCCGGTTGCAGGTCGACAGGATCGCCGCCTCGGTGCCGCGCTTGCCGGCCAGCTGGGTGCGCAGCGCCCCGAGCGCCGGCTTGATCTGCTCGAGCGGAAACGCCACCCGTTCGCGAAGCGAGACGGGCGCCGTGTTGTGATTGATTCCGATCGCGAGCAGTTGCATGGTGTGGGGACTTTCGCTGTCCGACTGGCGGGCCATTCCGGCCTCGCGGCAGCTTTGCCTGCACTGGGCATGGCGGCGCGCATACCGGCTGTTCAGGGCCGTGCCGGGCGCCGCCGGGACGGCTTGCATTATACCGCCCGGGCGCGATCCTTGCGTTCGCGGGCCGGCCGGGCCTTGTGCTTGTCCGCGACCGGTCCGAGTTGAGTTATCGTTACGCCGCTGCGCGGCAGGCAAGTGCGGCGATCTGACAACGGAAGCGGGCGATGCTGGGGACGTTCTTGGTGGGCATGGTGGTCGGACTGGTAGCGCGGGCGATGCACCCACGCGGGCCGGTGCTGACCGTGCCGATGGCGCTGCTGCTGGGCGCTGTCGGCGCGCTGGCCACCTTCTATCTGGGGCGCGCGCTGCGCTGGTTCATCGACGGCCAGCTCAGCGGCTGGACCGCGGCGATCCTCGGCGCCGCGCTGCTGGTAGGGGTGGCCGGGCTGTTCGCGCGCCGCGGGCGCTGAGCGGGGGCGGATCAGTCGATGGCGCGGTCGTCCCCGCCAAAGCGCGGACCCAGCGTCGTGCCCCGCTCGCTGCAGGCCCACTAGCCACTGGGTCCCCGCGTTCGCGGGGACGACATCGGTTCGCTACTGCAGTGCCGCCAGAAAGCGCCGAATCACCCCTTCCGAATAGTGGCTGGCCACGTCGGCCAGGAACGCCGGGAAATCGACATGGGCGCTGTCGTCCGCCCGGTCGGATACGGTCCGCATGACCGCGTGCGGCACGCCGTATTCGTGACAGACCTGCCCGACCGCCGCGCCCTCCATTTCCACCGCCAGCAGCCCCGACAGGCGCGCCCGCAGTTCGGCCACCGTGGTCGGCGCGCCGATGAACTGATCGCCGCTGGCGATCATGCCCAGATGCAGATTCGGTGCCGTGACGCCGAAGCGTGCGCGCACCGGCGCCGGCACCGCGCTGGCGAGATCCTCTTTCAGGAAGGCCTGTGCCGCCTCGCGCAGCGCGGCCGTCAGCGTCGGATCGGTCGGGAATGCTTCGAGGCCCAGCAGCGGCACCTGATGGCGCGGAAACAGCGGCCGCGCGTCCATGTCGTGCTGCACGGTGCGATCGGCGATCACCAGATCGCCAACCTGTACGCCCGCGCCGATGCCGCCCGCCAGGCCGGTGAAGACGATGCCATCGACGCCGAATTCGCGGATCAGCGTCACCGTGGTGGCCGCCGCGGCGACCTTGCCGACCCGGGCCAGCACCAGCACGCAGCGCTGGCCGTACAGTTCGCCGACGTAGTAGTCGCGCATGCCGATCCGGTGCACGGTGGCGCGCGCGTCGTCGTGGCGCATGGCGGCGATCAGGCCGTCGATTTCGTCGTGCAGGGCGGCGAGGATGCCGAGGGTCATGGTCGGTGCGGGGAGCGAAACGGGAGAACAGGCCGGCCTGAGCCGGAAAAGCCGACAGCATACCGGCAGCGCGGCGGGCGCGCGCCGGGTCGTGTCGCGCCGCCTTTGGCCGTGCGGTCGCCACGGTGCTTTGCTAGAGTGCAGCCAACGCCCTCCCGGAACGCCGCCCATTCCATGCCGAACGATCGCCACGCCAACCGTCCGAACATCCGGCATGCCTACCGGCGCGCACTGGCGGACTGGTGCACCCAGCAGCGACTGGCGGCGCAACCGGCGCAACAGGCCTGGGCCGCCACCGAGCCCCGGCTCGCCGATTGGCATCGCTGGCTGGACCGGGCGCTGCTGGCGCTCGGCGTGGCGCTGCTTTGCTCCGGCGTGATCGTCTTTTTCGCCTTCAACTGGCAGGCCCTGCACAAGTTCACGCGCTTCGGCGTGCTGGCCTTGCTGATCAGCGCGCTGGCGGCCTTCGCCTGGCGCCGGCCCGACGGCGACGCTGCCGGTCGCGCCGCGCTTGTCGGCGCGCAAATGGTCACGGGCGCGCTGCTGGCGGTGATCGGACAGGTCTATCAGACCGGCGCCGATCCGTGGCAACTGTTCGCCTGGTGGGCGCTGCTCGCCGTACCGTGGGCGCTGGCCGCGCACGCTCCGCTGCATTGGGCGCTGGCGGTCGTGCTGGCCAATGTCGCGCTGCTGCGCTTCTTCAGCGTCGAAGTGGGGACCGGCCTGCCTTTCTCGCTGCTGTTCGATGCCGTCGGCGGCAGGCTTGGTGGCCTGTGCCTGCTTGCCGCAGCGCTGGTGCAACTGGCGCTGTGGCTGGTCTTGTCCGCCGCCGCACCGCGCTTCGGTGTACGAGGGCGGGGCGGGGCACGGCTGCTCGCAGCCTTGAGCTGCGCCTATGCGATCTGGCTGGGACTGGCGGCTTTGTTCGGCAGCCATGTCGATGGCGGCATGCTCGTCGTCTCGGTGGTGGCCTTGCTGGCGGTCGGCGCGTGGTTTCGCTACCGCACGTTCGATCTGTTGGTCTTGAGCCTGACCGCGTTGTCGCTGATCGCGCTGGCCGTCGCTGCGCTCGGTCGCGGCCTGGCCGAGGCGGGCGCGCAATTCGGCGGATTTCTGCTGTTGGGGCTAATGACCCTGGGTCTATCGGGCGCCGCGGCGGCCTGGCTGATGCGCTTGTATCGGAATGACACGGACGCAATGCACACGGGCGCGCCAACGTCGCCCCAGCGTCCCGATGCCGAGCCGCAGACACCGGCGTCGTCGCCGGCGCAGGCGCTGTGGCGCAAACTCGCTGCCGACCGCGCGGTTCAGGGGGAGGCCCCGACGGACACAGAGGCCCCATGGTCGGTCCGTCTGCTGACCGGCATGGCGGGGTGGCTCGGCGCGGTGTTCTTCCAGTTGTTCCTGCTGGGCACGGTGTTTGTCGCCGCGCGCGAAAACAGCGTGGCCATCCTGAGCTGCGGACTGGCGCTGATTGCGCTGGCCGCGCTGCTCTACCGGGGGCGCGCGGGCCATACCGGCTTCGAGCAATTCGCGCTGGCCAGCAGCCTGACCGGACAAGGGCTCGCGTTCTATGCCGCCGCCGATCTGCTCGGCCGCGCCCGCGCGGTCGAGACCGCCGCATTCTGGTGCGGACTCGCGGCCTGCGAGATGCTGCTCTATGCGGCGATCGGCAACCGGCTGCATCGCTTGTTGTCCGCGCTTGCGGCGATGGTGTCGGTGGCTATCGCCTTGACCATCGCCATCGCGATGGGACCGGCCAAGCCCTGGCAGGCGGTGGGCTGGGCGCTGGCCTGGCTGGCGCCGATCGCCCTGCTCAAGGCCACGCTGTTCGCGGGAGTCGAAGGACGGCTCGCCGCACTCGGACGCCATCACTGGCTGGGCCCGGCTGCCGACGCCTTGTTGTTCTGCGGTCTGCTTGGCGCCTTGATCGTGACGGGCATCGGCCATCCGCTCGGCCTCTTCGCAGAGCCGGCATTGCAAGGCGTCCCGCATTGGCTCGCGGGCGCGTTGTTGGCGGTGATGCTGGTTGGCTTTGGCATCGTCGAAGCGGCCCGGCTCGGCCTTTCCTTTCGCCGGCGTGCCGCGCTCGCAACGGTGCTTGCGGTATGCGCCGCACCGATGGTCGGCGCCCCCGCGGTCGTGGCCGGCGTGCTCGCGGCCGGACTGGCCTTGCGACGCGCCTCGCTTGCCTGGCTCGGGCTGGGTCTGACGGCGATCGGTCTGGGTTTCATCTGGTATTACAGCGCGCTGCACTGGACGCTGGCGATCAAGTCAGGAACGCTGGTATTGGCCGGCACCGCCGTGCTGGCGGCACGCGCATGGCTGTCGCGGCCGCGATCCGCGCTCGGTGTGGCCGACATCGCAGAGGAGGGCGGCCGATGAAACGCTGGATCCCGATTGCCTGGGTGCTGACGCTGGCGGTCGCCTGCGCTGGCGTGATCGGCAAGGAAAGGCTGCTCGCGCGCGGCGACGTGGTGCTGTTGCGGCTGGCACCGGTCGACCCCCGCTCGCTGATGCAGGGCGACTATATGGCGCTGAACTTTGCCATCGGGGCGCCCATCCTGCGCGCGCTGGAAACCACCGACGACCGTATCCGCACGGCGGTGGTCCGGCTCGATGCGCGCGGCGAGGCGAGCTTCGTGCGGCTGCATCGCGGCGAGCCGCTCGTCGCCGGCGAGCATCTGCTGCGCTTCCAGCCTGGGCCGTCGCGCTGGGGAACGGACCAGATCCGCATCTCGACCGACGCGTACTTCTTCCAGGAAGGACACGCGCGCCGCTACGAGGGCGCGCAATTCGGCGCCTTCCGCGTCGATGCCGATGGGCAGGCGCTGCTGGTGGAACTGCGCGACGCGGCAGGCCATCCGCTGTGAACGCGACACCTTCGGCCGCGCTGGTGGTCGGTTGCACCGCGCTGTCGATGCTCGCCTTCGCCGGCAACTCGCTGCTGTGCCGGCTCGCGCTGCGGGACACGACCATCGATGCGGCGACCTTCACGACCGTGCGTCTTGCGTCGGGCGCCATCACGCTGTGGGTGCTGGTCCGGCTGCGTCATCGTGTATCGCACCGGTTGGAACCGGCCTCCAATGCATCGAGCGGCAACTGGCGCTCAGCGCTGGCGCTGTTCGCCTACGCGGTCTTTTTCTCGTACGCCTACGCGCAACTGTCGGCCGCCACCGGCGCACTGCTGCTGTTCGGCGCGGTGCAGGTCACCATGATCGGCCGCGGCCTCTGGCTCGGCGAGCGGCCGCATCCGGTGCAGACAGCCGGCTATCTGATCGCCGTCGCGGGACTGATTGGGATGCTGCTGCCCGGCCTGTCGGCCCCACCGTTGCTCGGCGCATTGCTGATGCTGGCGTCGGGCGCGGCATGGGGCATCTATTCGATCCGCGCCAAGGGCGTGCGCGATCCGGTACGCGCCAATGCCGGCAACTTCCTGCGCGCTGCGGCCTGCTGCGTGCCGCTCTATCTGGCCGCGCTGCCGCGGGCGAGCCACGATGCCGAAGGCATGCTGTACGCGGTGCTGTCCGGGGCGATTGCCTCGGCGCTCGGCTATGCGATCTGGTATGTCGCGCTGCGCGGTTTGACGGTGACTACCGCGGGACTGGTGCAACTGAGCGTGCCGGTCATCGCTGCGGCGGCTGGGGTGGTGCTGTTGGAAGAGGCGGTGACGTGGCGATTGGTGGCGGCGTCGGTCGCGGTTCTCGGTGGGGTGGCAGTGGGGATGGCGTATCGGCGGGCGGCGGGGGGAGGGGCTGCGTCGTCATTCTGCGGCGTCGCGGTGGCCGTTCGAATCAAAACCCAATCAAGAAAGATTCGATGGCGTTACGAGTGCCAACTCATTGATTTTTAAAGGGCCGACGTGGGCTGCGCCGCTGTTTGGCCGCGCAAAATCAAAACGCGATCAAGAAATTTATGCCCAATGAGGCACATATCCGGCGCGAGGATGGGCGGGATCGGCCGCCCGGATCAGACCGGCCTCCAAGGTTCGATTGATGACTGCGGTGGCCTGGGCAGCATTCTTCGGTGCTATCCCCAATCGTTCGCATAGCGTCGAGTTTTTCATTTTGTCGCCGCTCAAGAACCGGAGCACAGCATGAAAATAGCAGGCCCGTACCCGCTCGTCTGGCGTCATCTCTGCGAGGCTTCGAGGTCCATAGAGAACGGCTTGAGTCGAATTTGCTTCCGCTCGAAACAAGGGCGGTGGTAACTGAAATACCTCAACGGCTTTCACTACCTTATCAAGTCCGCTGCCTTGCTCTTCGCAGATTCCCATGCGGCGCATCAATGCCGCCAAGGATTCATTGCGCGATCGTGGGGGAAGATCGATCATGCGATCCGGCTTCACCAATGGCGCCCCGGGGTTGCTGATCTCCACGCGATCCTCAAACAGTTCGATTTGAGGGCCGGCGCCGGTTACGGTCATGTCCTGATGAATCAGCGCATTCGCTGTCAACTCGCGGATCGCCACCTCGGGAAACAGCGGATGCGCTTCTCGCAGAGCGATGCCAATGTGTTCGTTCTTCGGCATCAAGTCATGCAAGTAGCTGAGCAAACGTGAAAATCCGACGGCGTATCCGTTGCATCCATCGAAACGATGCGTCACCATCGCCGCTCGGTTTCTTCCCGCATACGCGGTAAATCGGACTGCTTTGCGCGCGAGGCTGGGTGAGAAGTCGCTCAGGCGCGCAGCGAACAGAATCGCCCCAAGATTCGTGATGTTCCATCGTTTCCCGACGTCTCGGACGATGGCTCGCTCGGATTCAAGCCTTTCGAGGATGGCCGTGCGATTGTCCGGTACTGGCTGCTTTGTTAGGCGGAAATACTGGCCGTAATCCAGGAGTGAGAGCACATCGTCGCCGCTGGCATATCGTCTCGCGATACTGTGCTCCCAGTGGTAGGGCTGCATGCACTCGATCAGCTTTTGATACCGTCCGGGGTAGTCGGTTAGCTTCGGCGTAGCACTTCCGATGCGAATGTACGGAACGCTTCCGAAGCAAACTGGAGTGCCGGTTGCTGCGGGAATCTCAAGCAATACGATTCGCCCCTGAGGATGCGCAATCTCGCGGAAAGTGAACGTAATGCTGGGCTGCAAGCGATTCGCAAGCCAAAGTTGTAGCGCTGTACCACCGACTGTTTGCGCTTCTGGATCGAAATGCGTACCAGCCACTGTGTGATCATCGTTCTCGACACCCCACACCACAAACGCGCAGTCCTTACCTTCCATACGCGCGGAGTTGGAGAGAGCCGAACAGAGTTTCCCGATTACTTCGGGATCGACATTGTTGCGCTTCAATTCGAGCCACGGCGTCTCGCTCGTGTGGGCGCGCAGCTCATCGACTAGCGCAATATCGCGCTCAATACTCATGCTCAACCTTTGCGATGTTGATGAAAAGAAGTGCTTTTTCACGCGATGCTGGTCTTTACGAGGCCAGCGGACATTGCACAAGGCTTGACCGTAAGCGCGTCGGTGCAGTCTGGAGTGCTAGCGAAATGGCGGAAGCGTGTGAAAGCAGATTGGCCTGAGGGCCCGTGTCGGCCAGCCGCAAGCTTAGTGAGATGAGGACACTGGGATGCAGCAAAACACGCCCGGCTTTATAGAAATTCGCCCCATTTCTGGTGGTCGAATTACCTGGTCAGCGCATTGAAGCAAGCGGAGTTGCGTGGCACGTTGGGCATTTGCAGCCCTGCCCGCGTCCGCGCCTTGCATTGATACCGGTGCCGCGTCATCGCGGTGGTAGGTGGAGCGAGCGAGCCGATCGCGTGGTCACATCGTAGGGGGGCAGATGAGCTATTCACAGCCGCGCTCAAACCGGACGCAACGCCTCCAGCATGATATCCGCCAGCCGCTGCGATACCTCGGACGCGGGACCAGGCGCGCGCAGCAGCATCAGCGGCATCTTGCCCAGCGGCGGCAGGCCGTCGGCAGCTCCGAATTGACGCAGCGATGCGGGCAAGCCGTAGGGCGTCCGCACGACCAGACCGAGGCCGGCCGCGGCGGCGGCCCATAGACCGCCCAGGTTTGGACTGGTGAACGAGATGCGCCACGGAATGCCGGCGCGATCGAGCGCGGCGGTAGCGGCGTCGTGGAAATGGCAGGGCCGGTCGAACACGGCCAGCGGTACGGGTTCGCCGGGTGGCAGGCGCCAGGGCAGCGTGGCCGGCCCAACCCAGCACATCTGCGGTTCGCCGACCAGCGTGATATCGGCGCCGGGCGCTCTTGCTGCGGCAGCGCCATTCGCACCGCCCCACACCAGCGCCAGCTCCAGCGTCCGCGCCTGGATGCGGGCGAACAGATCGTGATTGCGCGCGACCATCGCCTCCACCCGTACCTTCGGATGCGCGCGCGCAAACCGGCCCAACACCTCGGGTAGCGTCGCCTCGCCGAATTCTTCCTGCAGTCCCAACCGAACGCCGCCGGACAGGTCGACGCCACGCACGGCGGCGGCCGCCTCGTCGTTGAGTGCGACGATCCGGCGTGCATAGCCGAGCAGCAGATTCCCGGCCTCGGTCAGCTCGAGCGTCCTGCCCGCCTTGCGAAACAGCGGCGTGCCGGCCATGTCCTCGAGCTTGTGGATCTGCGCGCTGACCGCCGAGGTGGAACGGCCCACCTGATCGGCTGCGCGGGCAAAGCTGCCCAGGTCGATGCCCGCCACTAGGCTGCGAAGCGCGGCGATATCGAGATTCAGTGCCATGAGAATCGTCCGGAAATTCAAAACAATCGGTTCAAAACTTTCCGATTTTCACGACGAATGGTCGTTGGAATACTGGCGCTCCGTCAACTGCCTTATCGGAGAGCCGTCGTGGCCGAGTCCGTCTGCTTGTCCTCTCGTTCCCGCCCTTCCCGC
>NZ_JABTYE010000039.1 GCF_013314895.1 Cupriavidus gilardii
GTAGGTCATCGCCAGGCTCTCCTTTGAAAACGCCCCAGATCTCACAAGGTCTGGGGCGTTTTGCTTTGCGGCGGCGGCAGCGATAGCTGCAACAGCAACAGCTGCGGCAACAGCAACAGCAACAGCAGGCGCTTTCCTCGTCGCGCCAACTGCCTCACAATGCCGGCTTCGCCACCGCGCGCTTCTCGCCTCGATTCCAACGTGACCACGCCACCCGACCATTCCTGGTACCTGTACCTGCTCGAATGCGCCGATGGCAGCCTCTATACCGGCATCACCACCGATGTCGTCCGCCGTTTCGCCCAGCACCAGGCTGGCACCGGCGCTCGCTACACCCGTTCGCGCAAGCCGATTGCGATCGCGGCTCAGTTGCGCTGTGCCGATCGGGCGGAGGCCTCCCGACTGGAGGCGCTGGTCAAGCGCCTGCATGTCGCACGCAAGCGGCAGTTTTGCGCGATGCTGCCACAGGCCGAGATACCGGCATTGCTCGCGTGGCTGCGCGACGGTGGTCGCCCGACCGATGTCGCGGCGACGCCAGCGAAATCCTGAATCGCCGCGGTATCGAATTCCAGCCATTCCCTTCCTTAAGGCTCGTTTAAGTCTGGCCCCCTAGCATGTCCTCGTCGCGCCCACCGTGGGCGCCGAACCAACGAGGAGAACCAGATGATTCGCCGAACTGTTGCTCGTACGGCCGTTGCCATTGCTGCCCTGGGCGTATTGGGAGGCGGCTACCACTATCTCCAGAAGGAGGCGGTGGCGTCGAGCTATGCCGCGCCGACCCCGGTGACCGCGCAGGTGACGGCCGCTCCCGGCCGCGCGATGGCTACGCCGACGGACTTCTCCGGCATCGTCGAGCGCTACGGTCCCGCGGTCGTCAATATCAGCGTGACCGCGCGGGCTCAGCGCACTGCGGTACAGATGCCGCCGGGCATGGATCCCGACGATCCGATGTTCCAGTTCTTCAAGCGCTTCGGCATTCCGTTCCCGTATGGTCCTCAGCCAGACCAGCCGCAACTCGCGCGTGGCCTGGGCTCGGGCTTTATCGTCAGCCCGGACGGCATGATCCTGACCAACGCGCACGTCGTCGACGGTGCGCAGGAGGTGGTCGTCAAGCTGACCGACCGGCGCGAGTTCAAGGCAAAGGTGCTCGGCGTCGACAAGCAGACCGACATCGCGGTGATCAAGATCGACGCCAAGGATCTGCCGACCGTGCAGCTCGGCGACCCGTCGCAGGTTCGCGTCGGCGAGCCGGTGGTGGCGATCGGCTCGCCGTACGGTTTCGAGAACACCGTGACCGCCGGCATCGTCAGCGCCAAGTCGCGCGCGCTGCCGGACGATACCTATGTGCCGTTCATTCAGACCGACGTCGCGGTGAACCCCGGCAACTCCGGCGGCCCGCTGTTCAATCAGCGCGGCGAGGTGATCGGCATCAACTCGCAGATCTACAGCCGGACCGGCGGTTATCAAGGTCTGTCGTTCGCGATCCCGATCGACGTGGCCACCAAGGTTCAACAGCAACTGGTCGCGCACGGCAAGGTCACGCGCGGCCGTCTGGGCATCGGCGTGCAGGAGGTCAACCAGGCGCTGGCGCAATCGTTCGGCTTACCCAAGCCCGCGGGTGCGCTGGTCAATACGGTCGAGCCGGACGGTCCCGCGGCGAAGGCAGGCCTGAAGCCCGGCGACGTGATCGTGCAGATCGGCGACGACACGGTCGATCGTTCCACCGACCTGCCCGAGCACGTGGCCGATCTGAAGCCGGGCACCGAGACAAAGCTGAAGGTCGTGCGCGAAGGCAAGCCCATCACGCTGACGGTGAAGGTTGGCGCGGCCAACGAGCAAACCGTCGCGCAAAAGAGCGATGGTGCGCAGTCCGGCGGCAAGCTCGGTCTGGCGGTGCGGCCGTTGTCGCCAGCCGAGCAGCGCGAGAGCGGCATCGCCGGCGGCCTCGTGGTCGAGGACGCGTCGGGCCCCGCGGCACGCGTCGGCATTCAACCGGGCGACGTGATCCTTGCCTTCAACGGGACGCCGATCAAGTCCGTCGAGCAGTTGCGCACGATGGTGTCGAAGGCCGGCAAGGAAGTCGCGCTGCTGGTGCAGCGTGACGACACGCAGCTCTTCGTGCCGATCGAACTGGGCTGAGGCATGGCGCGTAAGGCGTCGCGATCGGGCCATCGCCAGGCCCGGACGCGACGCCTTTTTACCTGTTACCTCGACGGGCTTCAACTTGCTCGATCACGTTTACGACGAGGTATACGCCCACGTATACGACCCCGTATACCTGCCGTATACGCGCCAACGTATACGGCAGGTATACGTATACGTACCCACCCGCAAAACGTTGCCCAGCGCGCTTTTCCGGGCTGCATGGCCACACAGGAACGCAATCACGGCGTATCATCTCGACTGCGATGCATGACGAGGCATCGGTGCCATCGTCTTGTGGACTCGAACGAAAAGGAAGTCTATGCAGTTGGATCTCACGCGTGCATCTACGGTGACGGCGACCGACCGGGCGCGGCGCATGCCGCGCGCGACGCCGTCGCCCCGTCGTCGCAAGAAGGTAGAGGTCACCTACTGGGAGCGCGGCTATCGTTCCCACTACTACCGCAACGAGCGCGGCGACAAGCTGGGCGAAGTACATCTGTCCGAGCGCGGCGAAGTGCCCGTGGTCTATCGCTGGGCTGCCGGCAACTATTCGGGTGCCGAAGGTTCGTTGGCGCATGCGCGCATGCGCGTCGAAGAGACCGTGGGTTTCGGCATGCGCCAGCTGCCGTTGTTCTGACGACGGCAACGCTGCCGGGCGACACCCCTCACACCGACCGCAGTCTCTGCTGCGGTCCCTCGCGGCGCGCTCAATCGAGCCGACGCTGCCACAGCATCGCCGCCGCCGCGCACAGCGCCAGCACCGCGATCCAGCGATACAGATCCTCGCAAGCCATCAGCCTGGCCTGTTGATCGACCAGCCGCGCCAGCCATGTCAGCGCGAACTGATGCGCGTGCGCGGCATCGAGCCCGCGCGAGGCCAACGTTCCCTCCATCGTCCGCATCCACTGCTCGGTCTGCTCCGGCCGATTGCCAAGTGCGTCGACGATGCCCTGATGGACGGCGAACTGCCGGTTTTGCAGCAGAATCGCGCCCAGCGCGGACGCAAACGAGCTGGCGATCTGCCGCATCAGGTTCTTGCTGCGATATCCGTGCGCGAAGTCATCGGACGATAGCGGGCGAAACGTCAGCCCCGCGATCGGGATGATGACCATCACGCCGAACAGGCCCTTGCCGACCAGCCCCAGGGCGAGCGCGCCGACGTCGGCATCCGGCGGCAACCGTGAAAACCACCAGGCCGCGCCGGCCATCACCACCAGGCCCGCGGCCATCAACGGCTTCTTGCGCGACAGCCGCGAAGCGCTCTTCAGATAGATCGCGATACCGGCGAGGCTGACGGCCGCCGACACGGTGTTGAGCCAGCCGGTGGTCTGCAGCGGCAGTCCCAGCCCCTGTTCGGCGTAGATCGGAAACAGGTAGCCGCTCAGGTTGTTGATCAGGTAGTAGACGAAATACATCGCCAGCCCGGTCAGATACACCGGATGGCGCAGATTGCGCAGCGCCAGCAGTGGCTTGCCGTGATGCCACTGGTGCCACAGGAACAGCGCCAGCAGCGCGGCACCGCTCGCGCCAAGGGCGGCGAGACGCGTCGGGTGCGACAGCACGTCGAAGCGCGCCTCGCTGAACGCGGCTTGCAGCACGATGATGGCGATGCCGAACTGCAGCAGCGGTCCGATCGCCGGCGCTTCTGCAGCGGTCGAGGCCTCGGCATCCGGCAACAGCCACCATGCCGCGAAGGCGGCCAGCGCGGCGAACGGCACCACGCCGTAGAACACGTCCTGCCAGACGCCATGCTCGATCAGCGCGGCGGCAAAAGCCGGGGCCAACGCCGAAGCGCCGAAGATCCCCATCATGAAGATGCGCAACGCGCGCGGCCGGTCGGCCGGCGAGAACATCAGATTGACGAGGATGCGGCAGCTCGTAAACAGTGCGCCGCCACCGAGCCCTTGCAGCAGCCGCGCGGCCGCCAGTTGCGTCGCCGAATGGCTGCCTGCGGCGGCCAGCGCGCCGACAATGAACAGCAGCAGCGCGCCGGTCAGATAGCGCCGATAGCCAAAGCGATGCGCCAGCCAGGGCTGCTTCAGGATGGTCAGCATGCTGCCGACCGCGTAGGCCGCCTGCACCAGTGCGAAGCTGCGGGGATCGCCGTCGATGCCGCCTACGATATGGCTGGCGGCAAAGACGAACATGATGTTCTCGAGGAATTCGACCGCAGTAGCCAGCGCGAGCAACAGCATCAACAGCGTCTGGCGCTGCCGATGGCCGAGCAGCCGCAGCCGTCCTGCGCCGCGGCGCAATCGCACCAACCGGCGCGATACGACGTGCAGGCTCATGATTCCAGCGTGTCCAGATGCTGGTGCAGCTTCGCAAGAGCGCGCGTCGCGCCTGCCAGTCCGGTTTCGCCCAGCGGACCCCAGGCCTCGCCATACGCGGCGTGCACAACCGGCGCGGCGCGCTCGACCAGGGTACGCCCCGCCGCGGTCAGCCGCAGCTCCAGGCTGCGCCGATCCTGGGTCGACGCGCGCCGGCGCAGCAGGCCGCGCGCTTCGAGTCCGTCGAGCAGTCGCGTCATCTGCGTTCGCGTGGCGTCGAGCGTCGTGCTCAATTCGGACGGCATGCTCGGCTGGCCTTCGTCGGCGGCCAGCATGCTCAGGCACAGGTACTGCGACATGTCGAGATCGAAGGGTGCCAGCGCGCGATCGATATGCGCGCGCAGTAGCCGCGCCGTGCGCATCAACAGCCGGGACGCCAGGATCAGGTCGCGCGGCGCCTCGGGATGGGCGGCGCAGAAGCGGTCGATGCGGTCTTCAAAGGACATGGCCCAGACGCTCCAAATAGTTACAAATGTAATTATATCGAACGATACCAGTGCGCGCGAAAGCGTGCTGCCTGCGGCCATGCGAGACGGCACACGCCGTACGCAAGGGCTGCGCGCACGCGGCGCGCCCGCTTCTGGCATCATCCGGTTTGTTGGCGCGCGAAACCGTTCCCGTCGCGCCGTGCCCAACCCGCGGCGAAGCCCTGGCCTCGCCGCCTTGCCAGTTCCGCTGTCGCCATGACGACCCCTGCCGCTCCCAACCCTCCCGACGCCGCGTCCGACGCGCAGAACGATGCGCTGAACGACGCGCTCAACGACACTGCCGCGCCGCCCGCGACGTCTCCCTTCGACGCACAAGAACTCGAGGCGCTGGCCGCGGCTTTTCACCGCGACGGCTTCGTGGTGTTGCGCGGCCTGGCCGAGCCGGCCTTGTGCGATGCGATGGAGCGGGTGGCGCGCGTGCAGCTCGCGGCCGCGGTGGAGCCGGTCGAATACGAGGCCGAACTCGGCTATCCGGGCGCACCCCCGAGCCGGGACGCGGCCGGCGGGGCGACGGTGCGGCGGCTGCGACAGGCCTACGATCGCGACCCGGTGTTTCAGCAATGGGCGACCGATCCACGCGTGGCCACGCTGGTCACGGCGCTGCTCGGCGAGCCGGCGCAGTTGACGCTGGCCCACCACAACTGCGTGATGACCAAGCATCCGGCCTATGGCAGCCAGACCGGCTGGCATCGCGATACGCGCTACTGGTCGTTCGCCAGTCCGGAACTGGTGACGGTGTGGCTGGCATTGGGCAACGAGGACGAGCGCAATGGCGCGCTGCGCGTGATACCCGGTTCGCATCGGGTCGCGCTGGAACCGGGGCAGCTCGATGCCGCGGAATTCCTGGTCGACAGCCATCCGGCCAGTGCGGCGCTGCTGGCGGGCGCGACGCCGCTGTCGTTGCAGCGCGGCGACGTGCTGTTCTTCGACAGCCGGCTGTTCCACAGCGCGGGGCAGAACCTGTCCGACGCGGTCAAGCTGTCGGTCGCCTTCGCCTATCTGGGCCTGAGCAACAAGCCGGTGCCCGGCACGCGTTCGGCACAGCACGGCATGGTGCAATTGCCGGGGCCGATGGCCAGTTGAAGCACGGAAAAAAGCGAACCGGCGAGGGCCAGGACGCAGGGCCAGACGACCCCCCGCCCGTCAGGTTCGCAGACTGACGAGGTTCGTGATCTTCTCGGACGCTTCGAGCAGCGGCGGCAGGAAACGGCGCACCATCTCCTCGGCGCTGGTGCGGTTGGCCTGGCCGCTGATGTTCATCGCCGCGATGACCTGGCCGGCGCGATTGCGGATCGGCGCCGACAGTGACACCAGCCCTTCCTCCAGCTCCTGATCGTTCTGCGCCCAGCCCTGTTGGCGGATGCGCGCGATGATCGCCTTCAGCTCGTCGATATCGGTGACCGTGCGCTGCGTGCGCTTGCGCAGATCGCTGGCGCGCAGCACGCGATCGAGTTCCTCGTCCGACAGTCCCGCCAGCAACACGCGGCCCATCGACGAGCAATAGGCGGGCAACCGGCTGCCGATCGACAGATTGATCGTCATGATCTTGCGTGCGGGAACGCGCAGCACATAGACGATCTCGGTCCCGTCCAGCACCGACACCGAGCAGCTTTCGTGGACCTGCTGCGACAGCGCCTCCATGATCGGCTCGGCCAGGTTCCAGAACGGCATCGAGGTCAGATAGGCGAAGCCGAGGTCGAGGATCTTCGGCGTCAGCCGGAACAGCCGGCCGTCGGCCTCGACGTAGCCCAACCCCACCAGCGTCAGCAGAATGCGCCGCGCACCGGCGCGCGTCAGGCCGCTGGCCTGGGCGATCTCGGTCAAGGTCTGGGCGGGACGCTGGGCGTTGAAGGCCCGAATCACCGACAGCCCGCGGGCGAAGGACTGGACGTAGCTGTCGCTGGGCTTCTCGGCGGCGGTGCTTGCGGTGCCGGCAGCTTCGGCGGCGGACGGCTTGGAATCCTGGGAATCGTTCTGGGCGTGGCTGGCCATCGAGGTATACGGCTGGATGCCGAATGCGCACGGAAAGGCCGAAAGAGTAGTGGAAAAGGCCGCAGACCGCCAGAGGGGCAAGCCGCCATCAAGCCGCCATGCCCGGTTGTGTCGCAAAGCCCGGCCAGCATCGCCTCGCAAGGAGCCCGCAGCTCCCGGCATGAAACCTCAGCGGAAGCTCTTCTGCACCAGCACGAAACCCGCGATCAGCACGCAGACCAGCGCGAAGCCATGCAGCAGATCGATGCCGGCCAGCAAGGTGGCCTGGCGATCCACCTCCTGCGACAGCCGCGCCAGATCGAAGGCCGACAGCCCGCCGCCCTGTTGCAGGGCCGGCTCGAAACGCGTCACGTGCTCGACCAGATGCGTGCGGTGCGTGGCCGCGCCTTCCTGCATCCACATGCTGGCCAGCCCGGTGCCGGTCGCCGAGGCGATCTGCTTGCAGACGTTCTTGAACTGGTAGGCGTGGGCGAAGTCCTCGACCGGCAGATCGAGGTAGGTCATCGAGGCCACCTGGATCATCAGCAGCACCGGTGTCAGGCCCTCGAGCAGCACCACCGGCACGAGGGCGTAGTCGGGGGCGCCCGGCATCAGCCGTTGCGACAGCAGCATCGCGGCGCAGGCGTAGATCACCAGGCCGGCCGCGATTACCCGCCGCTTGCGGAACACCATCGCCATGCACAGCGTCAGCACCACCGCGCCGATGGCGGACACGGTGCCGCTGACCGACAGCAGCATGCTGGTGGTGCGGAAGGTCAGGCCCAGCCCGCTCTGCGTCAGCGTCGGCAGCAGATAGGCCCAGATCGCCGACAGCAGGTAGTACAGCGTGTAGAAGCCCAGGCCGTACAGATAGCGCCGCCCGAGCAGCCGCGACGGGTCGATCCACGGATCCGGATGCCGGTGCAGCCGCCAGGCGCAGAACAGCAGCAGCGCCAGCCCGGCAGCGGCCATCAGCGGCATGTGCGGCGTGCTGAAGAAGCGCGTATAGCGCATCTCCTGCAGCGTGTGCAGCAGCACCAACGCGCCCGCGGCGGCGCCAAGCGCGGCCGGCCAGTCCAGCGTCGATACCGGCGGATGCGGGTCGCGCGGGCCGCGGCGCGGGTAGGTCAGCGCCACCAGCGCCAGCACCGGCAGCGCGATCACGGCCTGGAACAGGAAGACTGCGCGCCAGCCGATGTCGTCGAGGAAGATGCCGGTCAGCCAGGGCGTCACCGCCAGCAGGCCGAACGAACCGAGGCCAAAGCGCAGCAGCAGCGGGGCGCGTTCGGATGGGGCCGTCAGCAGTTGCACCAGGATGCGCGAGGCCGCGAACAGTCCGCCGGCGCCCAGGCCCTCGACCGTCTTGCCGACGATCAGGCCGGTCGGCGAGCCGGCCTCCGCGCACAGGATCGCGCCCAGCACGAACACCACCAGCGACGCCATCGTGAAGCGCTTGTAGGTGATGCGCCGCGCGATCTGATCGAGCAGCATGTTCATCAGCACGGCGGCCGCGGCATAGGCGCTGACTGCGTACAGGTAGTCGCTGGGCGTCGCATTGACGCCGCCCTGGATGTGCTGGCTCGCCACCGCCATCATCAGCGTCGACGAGAAGTCGAGGCCGGTCACCAGCCCCAGCGTCAGGCCGAATGCCGACAGCCGCAGCGGTCCCAGCTCGGGATGCGAGGCGAGGCGCAGCGAAGGCTGACGCGGTGTCGGGGAGGGATTCGGCGGGACAGTGCCGGCAGGCAAGGGTTGGTGGGGCATGGGCGCCAGCTTAGCGGCGCGCGCGTGCGGGAAAAACCGCCTGGGCTGGAAACTTCGTCCGGCTGCCGGAACAATCGCCGCGGCCAGCGGTGACTGACCGAAACACGACGCCCCAATGAAAAAACCGGCCCGCAGGCCGGTTTTCGCAGGCACGCCGCATGGCGCGCGAGGGCCTCAGGCGCCCTGGCCGAAGCGGTCGCGATTGTCCGACACGTGGTCGGCGCGTGCGCCGTCCGTGTAGGCATCGACGCTGCGGGCGCCATCGGTGTAGGCGTCCACCGTGCGGGCGCCGTCGGTGTACGGGTCGGCCTTGCCGACGTGCATCGAGGCGCCTTCCAGACGCAGCACGTCGCGATCGAGCGTGGTGGCGTGCAGCGCGGTGGCGGACAGGGACAGGCCAGCGGCGCAGAGCAGCGCGAAGGCCAGGCGACGGGGTTGTGCAAGAGTCTTCATGGTTCTTTTTCCTTTGATCAAAGCGGTGTGGCCGGCATCAGCCGATCACACCGCCCGAATCTACGCCCGTCGCTCAGGCGGAAAAAGAGGCCCTGCAGCAACACACTGTTCAAGCAGACAGACAATCGCGGCGAACCCTTGCCGGCGCCCGTCCGCGGGGGCGGTACGCGGGCGCTTCAGAGCAGATGCCGCAGGCCGAACAGATTGACGCTCAGCCCCGCGATCACCATCAGCAGCACCTGCGCGAGAATGAACAGCACCAGCGGAGAGATATCGAAGCCGCCCAGGCGCGGGATCACGCGGCGGATCGGATCGAGCAGCGGATCGGTCAACTGCTGGATCACCGGGGTGATCGGCGAATGCGGATTGACCCAGGACAGGATCGCCATCAGCAGCGTCACCCACATCACCAGGCTGATGCCCCACTTCAGCACGTTGAGCACCGCGATGCCGAGCACCGCGGGCAGCAGGCCGAGCGGGTTGCCGGCGGTCAATCCGATTACCGCCAGCAGGAACACCACGGCGGTCAGCCAGGCGGCGACCACGGTGGCCCAGTCGATGCCGCCGACGCCCGGGATGATCCGCCGCAGCGGCCGCACCAGCCAGTCGGTGACCTGGAACACGGCATGCGAGATCGGATTGCGCGCCGGCAAGCGCGTCAATTGCATCCACAGCCGCAGCAGCAGCGCCATGCCGAATAGCGTGAAAACGGTGTCGAGCAGAAAGATGGCGATTTGCGAGAGCATCGGATTTCCGTGGTCGTGGCGCAGGTGTCTGCGGACGCACAGATTCTGCCATACCCGGGATGCCCCGCGTAGCGCAACCGTGGGCGCGGCCGCAGACTCGTGCCGGTGCGCCGCACTGCGCGTAACTGCCTTGCCACGCACCTATAATGACGCCCGACCCCAGATCGCGGCCGCGCTGCCACGCCGGCCGCTCCATCGCACGCCATGACCCAGCCCCGTTCACCGAGCGCCGCCGAGCTTGCCAAGCAGGACTTCGAGGCGCTGTCCGACTTCCGCTACCAGCTGCGGCGCTTCATGCGTTTCTCCGAGGACGCCGTGCGCGAGGAGGGCCTGACCGTGCAGCAGTATCTGCTGCTGTTGCATATCCGGGGTTTTCCGGGGCGCGACTGGGCCTCGATCGGCGAGCTGGCCGAGCGGCTGCAGGCCAAGCAGCACGGCGTGGTCGCGCTGGTCAATCGCTGCGAGGCGGCCGGTCTGGTCAGGCGCAAGACCAACGCGGCCGACCGCCGCGTGGTGCAGGTCCATCTGCAGCCCAAGGGCGAGCGTTGCCTGAATCGGCTGGCGCTGCTGCATCGGAGCAAACTCGAATCGCTGCGCCATACCTTCCGCATCTCGCGCCTGACCGCCTTCAACGACGACGGCGTGTCGCGCGGGTAGTGGAGCGGGCCATTCCGGCCCGCGAAGTCCGCCGGCTCAGGCCCGCTGCGACAGCGCCTGGGCCAGGAAGGTCAACGTGCGCCCATGCGCCAGCACCGCCGAGGGCTGGTCGTAGGAGGCGCGCGCCCAGCAGTTGAAGCCGTGGTCGGCGCCCGGGTAGACGTGGATATCGGCGCGCGGATTGCCCGCCATCGCGGCACGCACCTGTTCGACCGCCTCGGGCGGAATATTGGCGTCGCGCTCGCCGTAGTGGAACTGGATCGGCACGCGCACCGCGCCGGCCTGCTCGAGGCGGCGCTGGATGCCGCCGCCGTAATAGGGCACCGCCGCATCGACCAGACCGCGTGCCGCGCTCAGATACGCCAGCAGCCCGCCGAAGCAGTAGCCGACCGCGGCGATCCTGCCGTCCGGTCCAAGCTGCGCGCGCAGCGCCTGCGCCGTCAGCGCGATATCGTCCAGAACCACGTCGGGGTCCGTGGTCTTGTACAGCGCCATCGCGCGTTCCTTGTCGGCGCCCGTGTAGCCGAGCTCGATGCGCGCTGCTTCGCGCCAGAAGATGTCCGGCGCCATCACCGCGTACCCGTCCAGTGCGTATTGGTCGGCCACCGCGCGAATATGTTCGTTGACGCCGAAGATTTCCTGGATCAGCACGATGCCCGGCGTGCCGGGGCGCATGCCGCCTGGCGGCAGGCTCAGATAGGCGTCGAAGGCATGGGAGTCGGTGCCGACGCGGATCCAGCGGCGAAGCGTGTCGTTTGCGGGCAGGGTAGCGGCCATCGTTTCCTCCATCGGTAGGGCCGACAGGGTAAGGCAAGCCGGACAAGCTTGCCAAGCGCGCACGGCGGTGCCTCGTGGTGACGGTTGTGCCAGTTGTGCCGGTTGTGCCGGTTGTGCCTGATCGCGCCCGCGCGCTCCGGTACCGCGGCGGACGTTGCCCTGCGCCCGATGTAGGCGGATTCCGACAAGCGCCGGGGCCGGCGGCGGACGGCGCTTCCGTGCCGGGCTTGCCATACTGCTGGCGGAGGTCCGCCGGACATCCTGGTCCCGCTTCGCCTCCTTCCGTTTCCGCAGGGATGTCGATGACCGCTGAAGACGCGCCTGAAGACCGGCAAGCTGCAGCCGGCGTCGCGCAGACGCCGCGCCGCGAGGGCGCGCCGCGTGCCGCCGGGGGCGATCGTGCGCCGGCCGCCGCCGCGGCGAAGCTGCTGCAGCCGGGGCGCAATTGCTGGCGCATCGAACGCGCGTCGCGCTTTGCCATGCTGGTCGATGGCGAAGAGTACTTCCGCGCGCTGCGCTCGGCGCTGATCCAGGCCGAACACACGGTATTCATCCTCGGCTGGGATATCGACAGCCGCTTCGAACTGGTGCCCGGCGGCGCCGACGACGGCTTTCCGCGCGGGCTGCGCGATTTCCTCGACGCCCTGGTGCGGCGCCGCCGCCGGCTGCGCGTCTACGTGCTGAGCTGGGATTTCGCCATGGTGTATGCGATGGAGCGCGAGTGGCTGCCGGCGGTCAAGCTCGACTGGCAGACGCACCGGCGCCTGTCGTTCCGGCTCGACGCCCGGCATCCGGTGGGCGCCTCGCATCATCAGAAGGTCGTGGTGATCGACCATAGCCTGGCCTTCGTCGGCGGACTCGATCTGACCCGCTGCCGCTGGGATACGCCCTCGCATGCGCTGAACGAACCGCGGCGGGTCGATCCCGACGGCAAGCCCTATGGGCCGTTTCACGACGTGCAGGCGGTGGTCGAAGGCGACGTGGCGCGCGCGCTCGGCGAGATGGCGGCCGAGCGCTGGCGACGCGGTACCCGGCGCGAGCCGCGCGCGCCCGATCCGGCTGCCGGTGAAAAGAACAGGCCGCTGTGGCCCGACGGCGTCGCCCCGCTGCTGACCGACGTGCCGGTGGCGATCGCGCGCACCGCGCCCGCCTTCGACGGCGAACCCGGCATCGGCGAAATCCGTGCGCTGCATCTGGACGCGATCGCCGCCGCGCGCCAGACCCTGTATCTCGAAAATCAGTATTTCAGCTCCGGCGTGCTGGCCGACGCGCTGGCGAAGCGGCTGGCCGAGCCCGAGGGTCCGGAAGTGGTGCTGGTCTCGCGCCGCAGCGAGAGCGGCTGGCTCGAGGAGCACAGCATGGGCGTGCTGCGCGCCCGCGCGCATCGCAAGCTGCGCAGCGTGGATGCAGGCCACCGCTATCGGCTCTATTACCCGCATCTGCCAGGCGAGGGCGAACCCGGCCCCGACGGCGAACCGCTGCCCGGCATCAACGTGCACAGCAAGGTCATGGTGGTCGACGACAGCTTGCTGACGATCGGCTCGGCCAATCTGAACAATCGCTCGATGGGTCTCGACACCGAATGCAATCTGGTGATCGAGGCCGCCGGCGATGCGCGCATCGCGGCCGCGATCCGCGCCATGCGCGCGCGGCTGGTGGCCGAGCACCTGGGCTGCGATGCCGACGAACTGGCCGCCGCCCATGCGCGCGGCGAGGCGCTGCACGCGACCATCGCCCGCTGCCATCGACCCGGGGAGCGGACCCTGCAGGCTTTCGACCCGCCGCTGGTGCCGGAGGTCGACGCCGTGGTGCCCGACGAGCGGCTGCTCGATCCGATCGAGCCGATCGATCCCGACGGGCTGGTCGACGAATTCCTGACGCACGAGGCGCGGCCGCGCGTGATCGGCCGCCTGGGCGTGGCGATTCTGCTGCTGGTGGTGCTGGCGGGCCTGGCCTTTGCATGGCGCTATACGCCGCTGCGAGAGTGGGCCGACTTCCGCAACGTGCTCGATGTGGTCGAGCGGATCCGCGACATGCCGATGGCGCCGCTGGCGATGCTCGGCGCCTATGTCGCCGCGGGGCTGGTGATGGTGCCGGTGACCCTGCTGATCGTGGTGACGGTAGTCGTGTTCGGGCCGGTCAAGGGCGCGCTGTGCGCGCTGGGCGGCGTGGTGCTCAGCGCCGCCACCGGCTACGGCATCGGCCGCTTTGTCGGCCGCGATGCGGTACGGCGCTATGGCGGCAAGCGGCTCAATGCCTTGAGCCAGCAGGTCGGCCAGCACGGCTTGCTGGCGATGGTGGTGCTCCGGCTGGTGCCGGTGGCGCCGTTCACACTGGTCAATCTGGTGGTGGGGGCCTCGCGTATCCGCTTTCGCGATTGCCTGCTTGGCACGCTGATCGGCATGACGCCCGGCATCGTGATCTCGGCCTCGCTGGTCGACCGCATCGCCGCGGTGGCACGCAATCCGAACCCGCTGACGGTGGCGTTGCTGCTGCTGGTGCTGCTGATCCCGCTCAGCGTGCTGTGGCTGCTGCGCCGGCGCCGGCGCGCGGACGCCGCGCAGGCGGCGAAGGAAGCCGAGGCGGCACAGGCGGCCGAGGCCGCCCGGGACGCCAGGATCGCGCAGGCCATGCAGCCGGCGGAGACCACGCAGGCGGTGCACCGCGCCGCCATCGGCGAACCTCGCCATGGAGGGCATGCATGAGTCGGATTTATCCTTTGCGCCCCGGCGACATTGTCGAGCCGTTCCCCGAGAGTCCGGAGAGTTCGCAGAGTCCGGAGAGTCCGGAGAGTCCTGGAAAGGCACCGGGACCCGCCGCGCCCGCCCAGTTCGTGGTGGCCAGCTACAACATCCATGGCGGCATCGGCGTGGACGGACGTTTTCTGCCGAAGCGCATCGCCGGCGTGCTGACGGAATTGCAGGCGGACATCGTCGCGCTGCAGGAAGTCGAATCGCGCAGCACCGGCTTCGACATGCTGGCCTATCTGCGCGACGAGACCGGCTATCACGCGATTCCCGGCCCCACGCTGATCCGGCACGACGGCGAATATGGCAACGCGCTGCTGACGCGCTTTCCGCCCAGCCGGGTCCGGCAGATCGACCTGAGCGTCGGCCGCCATGAACCGCGCGGCGCGATCGACGCGACGCTAAGCTGTCCCGACGGCGTGCATGCGTCGCCGCTGCGGGTCATTGCAACCCATCTGGGGCTATGGCCGGGCGAGCGCCGCATGCAGGTGCGCCGGCTGCTGACCTCGCTGGCCGAACAGCCTGGCGTGCCCACCGTGCTGCTGGGCGACGTCAACGAATGGTTCCTGTGGGGGCGGCCGCTGCGATGGCTGCACGCGTATTTCGACGGGGCGCCGCATGTGCCGACCTTCCCGTCGCGGATGCCGGTGCTGGCGCTGGACCGGCTGTGGTGCTGTCCGCGCTCGGTGCTCGCTTCGGTGACGAGCCATCGCAGCCCGCTGGCGCGGATCGCCTCGGACCATCTGCCGCTGCTCGCGCGGCTGCACGCCCGCTCGGCCACGCCGGCATCGACGCGACCCCCGGCAGTGGCGGCCGAGGAAGCCGATCTGGCCAGGCAGGCCGATCAGCCCTCGCGATGATCGGCCGTCCCGAGGTTCAGCCGTCGCGATAGGCGTCCAGGCGGTTGTACAGCGTCTTCAGGCTGATGCCGAGCGCCTGCGCGGCGCGCCGCTTGTCGCCGTCGAAGCGCGCCAGCGTGGCCAGGATCAGGCCCCGCTGCGCATCGGCCAGCGTGGTGCCGATGCGCACGTTCAGCACGCCGTCGGCGGCGGTGGGCAGCGGCGGCTGCGAGGCGATATTCGGGTTCGGCAGTTCGATGACGCGGTCGGCCAGGATGAACGCGCGATAGACCGTATTGCGCAGCTCGCGCACGTTGCCGGGCCAGCCGTACTGGCACAGGCGCTCCAGCGCGCTGGCCGAGAACACCTTGTCGGTGCCTTCGGCCGCGTTCAGCTCGGCCAGGAAGTGCCTGGCCAGCGGAACGATGTCCTCCCGGCGCTCGCGCAGCGGCGGGATATGCAGCGGCACCACGGCGAGCCGGTACAGCAGGTCTTCGCGCAGCACGCCGCTGCGCACGGCCTCCAGCGGGTCGCGATTGGTCGCCGAGACGATGCGCACGTCGCAGACCACCTGCGCGTCGCCGCCGACGCGATGGAAGGTGCGCGTCTCCAGTACCCGCAGCAGCTTGATCTGCATGTCGGGCGCCATTTCGGTGACTTCGTCCAGGAACAGCGTGCCGCCATGCGCCTGCTCGAAATAGCCTGCTTTCTGCTGCATCGCGCCGGTGAACCCGCCCTTCTCGTGGCCGAACAGCTCCGATTCGATCAGGGTCGGCGCAATCGCGCCGCAGTTGACGGCGACGAAGGGTTTGCCGCGCCGGTTGCTGCGCTCATGTATCGCGCGGGCCACCAGTTCCTTGCCGGTGCCGCTTTCGCCGACGGCCAGCATCGGGACGTCCGTGGCGGCGACGCGGGGAATCTGTTCGAGCAGCCGGCGCATCGCCGGCGAGGTGCTGCGCCATAGCAGCGCAAAGTCGTCGCGCGCCGGCCCATGGCCGCCGTCCTCGCGTGGGTGGTCCCGCGCGGGTTCCCGATGGCGGGAGCGCGTCGTGTCCGGCAGATCGTTCGAGGTGCTGGTCGACATGTAGCGAAAAGGCGGAGCGGAAATAGCGACAGGCGGTCGGCGGACGGTGGAGGCGGGCGGCAGGGCACGCGGGCACAAGGCCAGGCGGGCACAAGGCAAAAGCACGACGCAAAAGCACGGCGCACAGGCACAGCACACCAGCACACGCACGCAATCCACGGCTTCGCGAGATCCGCATTGCGGTTCGCGTAACGCAATGCTAGCTTGCGATCGATCTGGCCACCATTGCTGTTTGTCCGACAAGCAGGGTGGGGGCAGCCGGCGGCCGATGTCAGACTAACACCGGTATGGCGGCGCTTGCGGCTTGCATAGAATGACGTCTATTCAGGGCAGTAACGCCCGCCGCGGCGCCAACCGCCACGGCGCCTAGTCTCAATTCCACCATTCCGGTCAAGGGTTTCAGCGGCCGGCATCAGTCAAGCCTATGCCTCACATCCTGATCGTCGACGACGACGAGAACACCTGTGCAGCGCTTGCCGAGATCGCCGCGGCGGAAGGGTTCACCGCGGCCACCGCGGGCGACCTGCGCGAAGCGTGCCTGCAGATCGGCTGGCAGATGCCCGATGCGGTGCTGGCGGATCTGAAGCTGCCCGACGGCGACGGCAAGGACCTGTTCAACGAAGTCGGCTCCGCCGGGGTCGACATCATCCTGATGACCGGCTACGCCAGCGTCGAGAGTGCGGTAGAGGCGCTGCGCCTGGGCGCGACCGACTATCTGGTCAAGCCGATCAATGTCGCGCGCCTGCAGACGGTGCTCAAGCGCATCGCCACCACCGGCGACCTGAAGGCCGAGGTGCGTTCGCTGCGCGGCGAACTGCGGCGTTACGGGCGCTTCGGCCGGCTGCTCGGCAGCTCTGAGGCGATGCAGGCGGTCTATGACCAGATCAGCAAGGTCGCGCCGACCGAGGCTACCGTGCTGCTGGTCGGCGAGAGCGGCACCGGCAAGGAGCTTGCGGCGCAGACCGTGCACGAGCTGTCGCCGCGCCGGCGTCAGCCCTTCCTCGCCGTCAACTGCGGCGCGATCTCGCCGAACCTGATCGAATCCGAGATGTTTGGCCACGAACGCGGCAGCTTCACTGGCGCCGAGCGTCAGCACAAGGGCTATTTCGAGCGCGCGGCCGGCGGCACGCTGTTCCTGGACGAGATCACCGAGATGCCGATCGAGCTGCAGGTCAAGCTGCTGCGCGTGCTCGAGGCCGGCACCTTCATGCGCGTGGGGACCAACCGCGAGTTGCGCGCCGACGTGCGCGTGGTGGCGGCGACCAACCGCAATCCGGAGGAGGCGGTCGCCGAAGGCAAGCTGCGCGCGGACCTGTATCACCGCCTCAACGTGTTTCCGATCGAACTGCCGCCGCTGCGCACCCGCGGCGACGATGTGGTGCAGCTGGCGGGGGCCTTCCTCGATCAACTCAACGCCGAGCACGGCACGCAGCGCCGCTTCGGCCCGGAGGTACTGGCCAATCTGCGGCTGCATTCGTGGCCGGGCAATGTGCGCGAGCTGCGCAACTTCGTGCAGCGCGCCTTCATCATGGCGGAGGACGACGTCATCGCCGAATCGCCGGTGCCGCTGCAGGCGGCCGCCTCGCAGGTGCCCGCCACCGCGATCGTCACGGTGCCGGTCGGCATGTCGCTGGCCGATGCCGACCGCGAATTGATTTTCGCCACGCTGGAGCAGTGCGCCGGCGTCAAGAAGCATGCGGCGGAAATTCTTGGCATCAGTTTGAAGACGCTTTACAACCGCCTCGAGGAATACGCCGCGGGAGGCAAGCTTCCGGAGTCGTTCAAGACATCGGCCAACGGTACGAACAGCGGTGCGCACGAGCGGCCCCCGGCCACCGGCTGAAGCCCCGCGCGCCACGCAAGCCACGCAAGAACATCCTGCCGCCCGTGCGTCCCACGAATACCGCCCATCCGGCCAATTCCGCCAATACCGCGAACACCGCGGCCAATTCCGCCGCCGAAGCGCCCGGCCTGGCCCGAGCTATGCTTCGGCTCGGAAATCCGGCCCCGCCGCATCGGCGCGGCGACCCCAAAATGACCCCCTCACTCATGTCCAAGCGACCTTTCCCCTCCAGCCGCGCCGATGCGGAAAACGGTGGCCAATCCGGCGGGGCGGGCACCGAGCACTGGGTGCCGGCGACTGTCGACGCGACGTCCGAAGTCACGACGCTGATCGACCAGGTATCGCACGATCTGCGCTCGGCGCTGAACGGCATCCAGAGCTGGGCGTACGTGCTGGACCATTCGCTGGACGCACCCACCGCGCCGGTGCAACGGGCGCTGACCGGTCTGCGCACGGCGATGCAGCAGCAGGTCACGCTGATCCAGCATCTGGAGGAGGCGGTGCGGCTGCTGGCCGACGAAAGCGAAGCGGAATGGGAAGCGGTGGATCTGGCCGCCGCCATGGCGCAGGCAATGGAGTCGGCCAGGCCGGTCGCGGAGGCGCGGCGGGTGACGCTGGCCGATGTGCTGGTCCATCGGGATCAGGGCGAGGGCGGCCGTGGCGATGTTCTCGTGCAGGCGGATCCGCGCCGGCTGGAGCCGCTGCTGCGCCATCTGGTACTGCACTGCCTGAAGCAGGCGCGCAACGGCGACACCATCGATGCGCATCTGGAGCCGACCGCCAACCATGTGAAGCTGCGGCTGACCGAAAGCCGCGCCACCTCCGACCGTGTCAAGGAACGCCTGTCGGTGCTGTCCGAGTTCTTCCGGCGCGATATCGGCACGGCAGCCGCCGCGCCGGCGCGGCAAAGTTCCGCGCTGCTGCTGGCGCGGCGCATGGCGGAATTGCATGGTGCGTCGCTTGGCGCCGAGCCGTCGAAGCAGTGCGAGCAGGACGGCGAAACTGCCTGCATCGCGGTGACGTTCCCCCGCGTGCCGCCTGGCGCGGCGATCGATCCAGCGGTCAATTCGGCGGCGTACTCGACCCCGTCCCCCGGCCCATCCGACGAGAACGCCGGCCACTAGCCGACTTTTTCCGCCTCCGTTTTTCCCCACTTTCATCCCGGTCGCCGCGCCGCTCGCGCGGCAAGTACTTTTTACGAGCGATGCACTTTGTGCAACGCCGAGTGCTGCTGCTTGCGCCGCCTGGGCGCCGGTCCCGGGCGGTTCGCTTCTGGCCCGTCGCTTGCATCTGTTTCGCTATTCCAATCGAGCAGGAGCCGATGATGCAGAAGGCCAAGACCGCGCCCCCATCCGCCCATGGATCCGCCGCCAAGTCTGCTTCCGCCAGCGCGGCGAAGCCGAGCAAGCAGAAGGCCGCCGAACAGGACGCGGAAAAGCAGAGCAGCGCGTGCACGTACCAGCAGGCGGTCGACGAATCGGTGGAGATGACCTTCCCGGCCAGCGATCCGATTTCGCCGAGCGCCGCGATGCATGCCGAGAAGGAGACCAGCACCGAACGGGACGACACCGACTGGGAAATCGAACCGGGCAGCGCGCATCAGCCCGCGGGCGCACGTCCTGCGGCCGAGCGCAAGGGCACCGCAGCCAGGGAAAGCCACAAGGACTCAGGCAACAAGGACTCAGGCGACAAGGCCGCGAGCGGCAAGACCGCGGGGACGAAGACCGGGTCCACGTCCAAGGCCAGGTCCTGACCGCAGCCCACCGCCCGAACGCCAGGCCGAATCCGATTGCCGATCCATCGCTCGCCAAGCGCGTGTCTGCCAACCGATTCGAAGGAGCCAGCATGTCCCTGATCATCGCCGGACGCTTTGATACGTTTGCCCAGGCCGAGGCGGCGGCGGGCCAGTTGTTTGCCCGCGGCTTCGCCGAGGACGACGTGACCCTGTTCTTCGTCAATCCGCCGGGCCAGCATGGACGCTTCCCGCTCGGCGGCGACGTGGCGGTCGATGCGGGCACCCGCAAGGCCGGTGCCGGCGCCGGCCGCGGCATCGTGCTGGGCGCCATCGCCGGTGCCGTGATCGGCGCGGTGGCGCTGGCGCTGATGCAGGCTTCCGTGCTCGTCCTGGCGCTGGCCACGGGCCTGGGCGCCTATCTGGGTTCGCTGGTCGGCGCGCTGTCGATGACCCGCGATCCCGACCGAGTATCGAACGCGCCCGATCCAAGCCGCGAGGTCAAGACCGAGCGCGATGCCGGGGTGCTGCTGGCCGTGCATGTCGGTCCCGATACGCGCGAGACGGCCGCCGAAGTGTTGCGCCAGGCCGGCGCCAAGGACGTCGAACGCGCGTACGGACGCTGGAGCGAAGGACGCTGGGTCGATTTCGACCCGCTCGCGCCCCCGGTGCCCGCCAGCCGTCCGTGACGCGCGCCGCGGCGGCATGACGACGGGGCGCGCGGCCGTGAAGCCATCAGGGGGCGCGAGGGCGCCATTGTGTCAACCGAAAACCGAAGCAGGAGTCGCCAATGAACCCACTCGACAGAGACCCGCGCGATCCGCGAGACCTCAGAGATCCCCGCGATCCCCGCGATCCCCGTGACCTTCGCGACCCGGCCGCGGCACGCGCGCCTGCCGGCGCGACCATCGTCGGCGACGTCGACAGCAATGCGAGCGGGCCCGGCCCCTTCGTGATGGCGGCCGATACGCTGGAGGGCAACAGCGTGATCGGCCCGGCCGGTGAGGATCTCGGCACCATCGACCACATCATGCTGGACGTACAGGGCGGCCGTGTCGCCTATGCGGTGTTGTCGTTTGGCGGCTTCCTTGGCATCGGCGAGAAGCTGTTCGCGGTGCCGTGGTCGGCGCTGACGCTCGACACGCGGCGCAAGTGTTTCGTGCTTGGGATCGACAAGGAAAAGCTGAAGGCCGCGCCGGGCTTCGACAAGGACCACTGGCCGGCGATGGCGGACCCGCAATGGGCCACCAGCATTCACCAGTACTACGGGACCTCGCCGTATTGGAAGGAGGACTCGTACGATCCGTGGGCTTGATGCCGGCCGTCTCTGCCGGCAAGGTCCGGACCGCCTGTGTCGTTCCCGCGAAAGCGGGAATCCAGTGACCTTGAAAAGCCGCCGGATCCCCGCATCCGCGGGGACGCCATGATGTGCTAGGCGCGCTTGCGCTGCGGGGCGCTGCGCGAGCCGCTGTCGGCGCTGGCTCGCTTCGCCGTGCTCTTCTTCGCTGAAGCCGAAGCCTTGCCGGACTTTGCCGTGCTCTTGCGGCTGCCCGCCGGCTTCGCTTCCTTGCTGTCCTTGCCGGAGGCACGGGCGGCCGATTTGCGCGCGGTCTTGCGGGCGCCCGTGGCGCGCGCTTTCTTCTGCGCCGCGCGCGTTTCCTTGTCGTCTTCCTGCTGCTCGTCCGACTCCTCGCCCTGCGCTTCGTCCCCCGCATCGGCGCTCGCTTCGGCCCGCGCACCGCCGCGCCCGCCGCGGCGTTTGATGCTTTCCTTGAGCAGCGCCATCATGTCGATCACCTCGGCCGACTTGCGCGGTTCGTCGGCGCCCGGCTCGGCCGGGGTCAGCAGATGCGTCTTGCCTTCGGCGATCTTTCCCTCGATGCGCTCCATCAGGTCGTCGCGATAGGTATCGCGGTAGGCCTCGGGGTTCCAGTCCTCCTGCATGTCCTCGACCAGCCGCATCGCCATCTCGATTTCGCGCGGGCTGACGCCTTGCTGCTTGCTGCCGCTCTTGGGCAGATTCAGCTCGTCCATCGGCAGTACTTCCTCGGCCCAGCGCATGGTGTTCAGCACCAGCGCATCGCCCAGCACCAGCACCGCCGCCAGATGCTGGCGGTTGTGGATCACGACCAGGGCCAGCGCCGCGCGGCCGGTGCGGCGCAGGGTCTCGCGCAGCAGCGCATAGCCCTTCTCGCCGCGCCGGTCAGGTTCGAGATAGTAGGGCGTCTCGAAGTAGTACGGCGGGATCTGGTCGGCCTGCACGAAGCTGACGATATCGACGGTCTGCGTCGCCTCGACATTGGCCTGGCGGAAGTCCTCCGGCGACAGCAGCACGTATTCGCCCTTCTCGTACTGGTAGCCCTTGACGATATGGTCCTTGTCGACCGGCTTGCCGGTCTTCTTGTTGATGCGCTGATAGCCGACCGGCGCCATGTCGCGCTCGTCGAGCCAGTCGAAGTCGAGCGCGTTGTCGCGTGCGGCCGCCTTCAGCACGACCGGTATGTTGACGAGGCCGAAGGAAATGGCGCCTTTCCAGATGATGCGTGGCACAGAGGAACTCCGTCCGGGACCTTGACTGCGGGAGGGGCGTGAGG
>NZ_JABTYE010000004.1 GCF_013314895.1 Cupriavidus gilardii
GTCCTGCAGGATCTGCCCTTGCGCCGGCGCATCGAGGTGCGTCAGGTCAGCCATTGGTTCGGCGACGGCCAGACGCGGCTGCAGGTCCTCGACCGGGTGGACCTGAAGGTCGAGCCGGGCGAATTCGTCGCGCTGCTGGGGCCGAGCGGCTGCGGCAAGTCGACGCTGCTGCGGCTGGTCGCGGGCCTCGATGCGCCGGCGCAAGGGCAGATCCTGCAGGACGGCGCGACCATCGCGGAGCCGGACCCGTCCCGCATCGTCGTGTTCCAGGACCCGACGCTGTTTCCGTGGCGACGCGTGTGGGATAACGTGGCGCTGGGCCTGCAGGCGCGCGGACTGCTGGGCCGCGAACACCATCGCGTCGACGCCGCGCTCGAACGGGTGGGTCTGAAGGACTTCGCGCGCGCCTTTCCGCATCAGCTGTCGGGCGGCATGGCGCAGCGCGTGGCGCTGGCCCGCGCGCTGGTCAACGATCCGCGCCTGTTGGTCCTCGACGAGCCGCTCGGCAAGCTGGACTCGCTGACGCGGCTGGCGATGCAGAGCGAGCTGGTCGCGCTGTGGCAGCGCGCCGGGTTCTCGGCCCTGCTGGTCACGCACGATGTCGAGGAGGCGTTGTTCCTGGCGCAGCGGGTCATCGTGTTCAGCGATCGGCCGGCGCGTATCCGCGCCGAGATCGAGGTCGATCTGCCGTATCCGCGCCATCGCGGCGATCCGCGGCTGACCGAGATGCGGCACGAGGCGCTGCGCCATCTGGGTCTGGACGCGAGTTGGTGATGGGCGAAGGGATGGCGCACGCAATGGCGCGAGTGCGCGAGGAAGCGGTGGGGCGAGCGGTTCGATGAACGGCGTGGTGTTGCCGGTCTGGCTCGATGCGCTGTTGACCATCGTCGAGCAAGCACAGTTCGCGTTGCTGCGGCTATGGCATTGGCTGGGCCTGACCGGCGAAGCGCACGGACAGCCGGCCTGGCCCTGGAGCCATCGCATCGCCGGCGAAACCCTGCTGATCGATCTCGGCGTGGCCCGGCAGCTGGCGTGGAGCGGAATCGCGGTCGGGTTGGCGCTGACGGCGATGCTGCTGGCGCTGGCATGGCGGCGTCGCCGTGCGCTGCTGCTGACGATGGCCGCCGCGTGCCTGGTGTTGGCCCCCTGGCCCGCACCAGCGCTGCTGTTCGCGCGCGCCGCGCCGACCAGCTTTCATGCCAGCCCGACCGGCTTCTCGGTCGAAGCGATCGCACTCGGCGCACGCGTCTATGGACAGCACTGTGCGGCCTGCCACGGCGAAGACGGACGCGGCGAAGGGCCGCTGGCGGCAACGCTGCCGCGCTGGCCGCCGACGCTGGGCGGCCCGCTGCTCGGTCGCCGGGCCGATGGCGAGCTGTTCTGGCATATCGCCGATGGCATGCGCGATGACGATGGCCGCCTCGTCATGCCGGCCTTCGCCGGGGTGCTGCGCGACGAGGAGATCTGGGCGGCGCTCGACTACGCCAAGGCGCTCGCGGCCGGCGAAGGCGCGAAGGCCGCAGGCAGCTGGCCGATGGCCGTGCCCGTTCCCGACATGACGATACGCTGCGGCGCCGACACGCCGCGACGGCTCGCGCAGTGGCGCGGCGGTCAACGGCTGCGGCTGGTGGCCTTCGATGGATCGCCGCAACGTATCCCCATGGAGGATCCGCGTTTCCTGACGCTGCTGGTGACGCCCGACGGCAAGCCGCCTGCCTCGGTGCCGCAATTTCGCAGCGACTGCGTGGCGGTGTCCGGGCTCGCCTGGGATGCGGTGGCGCGGCTCGCCGGTGTGCCGTCTTCACGCCTTGCCGGCACCGAGCTGCTGGCCGATCGCGACGGCTGGCTGCGCGCCCGCGGCACGCCGCAGCAGAAGGGCTGGTCCGATGCCGACCTGCTGTGCGAGTCCGGACAGGCCCGGAAGCCCGCAGCGGGCGGCCAGCCGGCGCTCGACGGGCTGACCGCGCTGCTGCTGAGGATGGACGCCGAGCCGGTGCGCTTCGTCAAGGGCGGCATCGTCCATTAGCGGCAAGGCCGGCACCGGCGCGCGGCCGTGCGCTTTATCGCTTCATCATCGCCACCAGCGTATCGACGAAATCCAGCGCCAGCCGCGACAGCGGCTCGGTCTCGACATGGAAGATCTGCGCCGACGCGGTGATGCGGGTCTTGACCGGCACCGCGACAATGTCGGGCCAGCTCTGCCCGAACACCGTCATCGCGTCGACCAGCGCGATGCCGGCACCGGCCTGCGCCAGCGCCCGGGCGACGTGAGCCTGCTCCACCTGCACGCTGAAGTCGGGCTGGTCGGCCTCGCCGCCGAACATCTCGCGGATCAGCAGGCCGAACGGCACATCGTCGCTGTAGCCGATCAGCGCCTCGCCCGCCAGGTCGGCCGGCCGCACCGCGCTGCGGCCGGCGAGTCGGTGGCCCTCGGGCACCAGCGCGACGATCGGATTGCGCGCCAGCACGCGCGCCTCCAGATTCGGATGCGTCAGCGGCATGGTCGACACGCCTAGCTCGGCCTGTCCCGATAGCAGCGCGCGCAGCATATTGGCCGGGATCTGTGTGCGCACCACGATGCGCACCTCGGGATGCGCGAGACGAAAGCGCGCGATCGCGCGCGGCAGCACCGTCTGCCCCAGATTGGGGCTGCACGACACGCGCAGGCTGCCGGTACGGTTCGCCGCCAGGTCCTCGGCAATCTCGTTGACCCGCTCGATGCCTTCGTAGACCGAGTTGACCTCGGCCAGCATGCGCCGGGCTTCCGGCGTCGGATAGAGCCGCCCCTTGGTGCGACGGAACAGCGCGAAGCCCAGGCGCTGCTCCGTATGCGACAGCAGGCGGCTGATGGCCGGCTGCGACACATACAGCAGCTTGGCGGCCGCGCTGATGGAGCCCGTCAGCATCACCGCGCGGAACACTTCGATCTGGCGCAGATTGATTTTCATGACATAACACGATGTTAAGCATCACCGATATATAAGCATATGACAGTCATGGCTGCGCTCCCTACACTGATTTCGGCGCTTGCACGACGCTTGCACGACGGGATTCACGACGTCCAAAACATCAGGAGAGGGTATGAGCGACATCCATCTGACGTACCTCAACGGCAAGGACATCGCGCAGCTTGCGATGACCGACGCCGAGATTCTGGCCGCGGTCGAGCAGGGGCTGGTGGCGCAGGGCAACGGGCAGACCGTGATCGAGCCGCGCATGCATCTGATTCCGGACCCCGCCTTCAACGGGCACTTCAACGTGCTGCGCGGTTATGTCGCGCCGCTCGGACTGGCGGGCGTCAAGATCGTCGGCGACTTCGTCGACAACTACAAGCAAGGGCTGCCGTCCGAAATGGCGCTGCTCAATCTGTTCGACCCACGCACCGGCATGCCGGTGGCCGTGATCGACGCGACCTTCATCACCGATGCCCGTACCGGGGCGCTGACCGCGCTGGGCGCCCGCCATCTGGCGCGACGCAACAGCAAGGTGCTAGGCCATATCGGCGCACGCGGTACCTCGTACTGGAACATCCGGCTGCTCGACAGCCTGTTCGACTTCGACGAGATCCGCGTGCACTCGCGCCGTCCCGAGAGCCGCAATGCGTTTGCGGCCAGGCTCGAGCGCGACCTCGGCAAGCCGATCGTCGTCACCGAGGACTGGGAGTCGTGCGTGCGCGGCGCCGACATCGTGGTCGAAGCCTCGCGGCTGGAACGGCCCACGCCGCTGCTGAAGACCGAATGGATCGCGAAGGGCGCGTTCGTGGTGCCCTACGGCACGATGAGCGCGGTGGAGCTGTCGCTGACCGACATCATGGACAAGCTGGTGGTCGACGACTGGAGCCAGTGCAAGGGCGGCATGTTCGGCTCGCTGCGCGCGCATGTCGAGGCCGGCAAGCTGTCGGAGCAGACGCTGTACGCCGAACTCGGAGAGATTGTCGCCGGCCGCAAGCCCGGACGGCAGAGCGACGACGAGACCAATCTGTTCTGGCACCGCGGCCTGTCGCTCAGCGACATCGCGCTCGGCCACGCCGTCATGCAGAAGGCGCAGCGCATGGGCATCGGTCAAAGGCTGGTGTACGCATGATCGCCAATGCACGGATGTATTCGGTGTCGGAGCAGGCGGCCGATGCCTGGCGGACGCTGCTGATGCGCGTGGCGCAGCGCGCCGGCGTAGCGCTCGATTACGTCGAACACGAGCCACCGGCGCCGATCCGCTCGCTGTGGGAGCGCGACGACTGCGCCTGCGTGCTGATGTGCGGCTATCCGTTCGCGACCGCGCCAGTGCGTTACCGGCTGCTGGCCGCGCCGGTACCGAACCTGGCGCGCTATGGCGGCTTGCCGCGTTATTTCAGCGAATTCATCGTGCGGGCCGATGCGCCGTGCACCTCGCTGGCGCAGACGTTCGGCACGCGCCTTGCGTGCATGCTGCCGGAATCGAATTCGGGCTACAACGCGCCGCGCCGCTATCTGATGGAGTTCGGGCTGGTGGACGGGGCGTTGTATCTGCCGACCGAAGAGGCCACGCCGACCCCGCAGGACGTGATCGAGGCCGTGATTGCCGGGACGGCGGAGGTTGGCGTGGTGGACAGTTATGTGCTGGACCTGTTGCGCCTGCATGCGCCGGAACGGATGGGCGAGTTGCGCACGCTCGCCGTGACGCATGGCGCGCCGATTCCGCCCCTGGTCGCTTCGGCCGGCATCGACGAAGGCGTCGCCGAGCGGCTCCGCGTCGCGCTGCTGCGCGCGCATTGCGATCCGGATTGCGCCGAAGCGTTCGCCACGCTGCGGCTGTCCCGTTTCGCGGCGGTGGTGCCGGGCGATTACGATCGTCTGGTGCGATGGGCCAATGAAGCCGACCGCGCCGGCATCGCCCTGACCGCTTCGCATCCCGTTGCGCACACGTTCGATCGATTGCTCTGACCACTCGGGGAGATTCACATGACGCGATTGCTTTCCACGATTCTGGGCGCGCTGCTTGCCGCAAGCTTGCCGCTGGGCGCGCTGGCGCAGGGCAGCGGCAGCGGGGGTGGAGGCGCTGCGCAGGGCTTTCCCGCCAAGCCGGTCCGGCTGGTGGTGCCCTTCGCCGCCGGCGGGCCCGCCGATGTGCTGGGGCGCGCGGTGGGCGATGGCCTGTCCAAACGCTGGGGCCAGCCGGTCGTGGTCGAGAACAAGGCCGGCGCGGCCGGTACGATCGGCGTCGATCAGGTCGCCAAGGCCACGCCCGATGGCCATACGCTGGCCGTGGTGCCGGTCGGCAATATCGCCGTCAATCCTTCGCTGATGCCGAACCTGCCGTACAAGGCGGCGGATCTGGTGCCGATCGCGATGCTGGCGACGGCGGAGAACGTGCTGGTGGTCCACCCCGGCGTCCAGGCCAGGTCCCTCGGCGATCTGCTCAAGCTCGCCCGCCAGCAGCCGGGCAAGCTGACCTTCGCCTCGCCCGGTGCCGGCAGCCAGGCGCATCTGGCCGGTGAACTGCTGCAGCTCGACGCCAACGTCAAGCTGATCCACGTGCCCTACAAGGGCGTCAGCCCCGCAATGACCGATCTCGTCGGCGGCCAGGTCACGATGATGTTCGCGCAGATGTCGGCGGCGCTGCCGTATATCCAGGCCGGCCGCCTACGCGCACTGGGCGTGGCCAGTGGCAAGCGCTCGGCCGTGCTGCCCGATGTGCCCACCATCGCCGAGCAGGGCTTTCCGCAATTCGAGGCGGTGTCCTGGTACGCGCTGATGGCACCGGCCGGCACGCCGCCCCAGGTAGTCGAGCAACTGAACCGCCAGACCGGCGAGGTGCTGGCCGATCCGGGCCTGAAGAGCAAGCTGGCGACGCTAGGGATGGACGTCGGCGGCGGCACGCCGCGGCAGCTCGCCGAGACGATCCAGAAAGAGACGGCGCGTTGGGCGGCGGTGATCAAGCAACGGGGTATCTCGGTGGAGTGAAAGGCAGCGGGACGACCGTGCGGGCAAATTTAATCCGGGTAATATTGACATCTGATTTTACCCGGATAAAATGACGCCAATTCACGGAGATCCATCATGTCGAAACCAGCCACCTGCACCGCGTTCATCGGCGAACGCTTGCTGGCTTCCGGCGCGCCCGGCGCCGTCGCCCTTGCCGTCAAGCGAGCCCTCCCGCAACAGGAGAACGACATGTCTGCGCAGGCGGTGTTGATCTTCGATGATCGCAGCGGCCGACAGATCGATTTCGATCTGCGCGGCACGGATCAGGAGATCGTCGCGAGGCTGCAGCCGCAGGGGCAACAGCCGACCTCGGAGCAGGCGGAACGCGAAGGGGAAGAGAACAAGGGCGAACCCCGGACGCCAGGCCGTCCCAGGCTCGGCGTGGTGGCACGCGAGGTAACCCTGCTGCCGCGCCACTGGGAATGGCTCGCCGCCCAGCCAGGCGGTGCATCGGTGACGCTGCGCAAACTGGTGGAGCAAGCGCGTGCCCAGGATGGAGGACGGCAGGCGATTCGCGAAGCGCAGCAAGCCGCTGATCGCTTCATGATGACGATGCTGGGCAACCAGCCCGGCTATGAGGACGCGTCCCGCGCGCTGTATGCCGGTGACCGGCAGCGTTTCATCACGCTGACGAAGTCATGGCCGCGCGACTTGCGGGAACATGTGAGGCGCTTGGCCGAGCCGGCGTTCCCAGAGGAGGCGGCAGGCGGAGAGGCGGCCGAACCGTTGGCCCCGCCGCGCCGTCGCGTCGCCACGCAACAGAAGCAGCCGTAGCGCATCGGATCGTGGTCCGCCGGACCAGAGCTTTTCCGGCATCCGCTGTGCGGCGTACAAAATGAAGCGGCCCGCGCGAGGCGGGCCACTGACGTACCTAGAGTCATCACCGGCATGGTCATCCGGGAGAGGACAGATTAGGGCTGCCCGGCGATTCTACCCCACCTTTGGCGTATTCGAAACTTCGCGACGAGCTCCGCTCGAAAAAACTGCGAGGCTGGCACACCATAGCGCACCGCACGAAAGCATGGAGGAGCTGTGGATTGGCAACAGTTTGAACAGGCCTTTTCGTCGCCGAGGGTCGGCCGCTACCTGGCGCACTGTCGTGGTAATCGGAGCATGGCGATGGAGGCGTACCGCCATAACCTGCTGATCGCCGGCGCTCTCACTCCGTTCCTGGCAGTCGTAGAGGTGTGTTTGCGCAATGCAATCAATCGGCAGCTGGTTGACCACTACGGCAGGTTGGACTGGTGGGAGGCTTGGAGAGGTGTTCCACTGTTCGAGAAGCAGTCTTCGCAGGTTGTGGCCGCGAAGGCGAAACTTCTCTTTCGTAAAGAGCCCGTTACGCCGGACAAGATCATTGCCGAACTGACCTTCGGTTTCTGGGTCACCTTGTTCAACGCCGAGTTTCAGGCTTTTCTGTGGAAACCGCTGAGAAAGATGTTCCGGCATCTTCCCAAAGTCGAGCGTCAGCGCCACAACGTGTCACCCATCTTGAACCGCCTGCGGGCATTGCGAAATCGAGTCTTTCACCACGAATCGGTGCTGTGGCTCAGCCCCAGTGATCTCGGGCAGATCTATAAGGAAGGCGTCGCGATGCTCGCGTGGATCGATGATGCTTTGCCGCGCTGGTGCAACGGCCATTGTCAGGTTCAAGCTGCATGGTCGGCTTGGTCGGAGGCCGACAGAAGGTTGCATACCTTATTGCTGCGGACCAGCCAATCTGGAGCGCCCATGTTGAGCAATACCGAAAATCGAAAGCGGGCACAGCATCTCACCGCGCCGGATGGCGCGATTTCTCCGATCGATGAATAGGTGGCGTCGTCCCTTGACTACTCCCCCTTCTCCGCCAAATACTCCCGCCGCTCGATCCCATGCCGATGCAGCTTGTCGTAGAAGGTCTTGCGGGCAATCCCCAGCGATTCCAGCGTTGCCCGTACATTGCCGCCGTTCGCGGCAAGCGTGTCCCGGATCAGCTGGGCTTCGTAGCGGTCCATCCGTTCGGCCAGCGTGCCTTCGCCGCCGGTGTCGCCTGAGGCCGCGGACGGGGCGGTGGGGGACGTCGGCAGCGTATGCACGCCGAGCACGAAGCGTTCGGCGAAATGCAGCAGTTCCCGTACATTGCCCGGCCAGTGATGCGTGTTCAGGTAGCGCCGTACGGCATCGGTGACCGGCGGTGCCTCGCGCTGGAAGCGGCGCGCGGCCTGGCCGGTGAAGACTTCGAACAGCAGCGGGATGTCTTCGCGCCGCTCGCGCAGGGGCGGCATATATAGCGTGACGACGTTGAGCCGGTAGTACAGGTCTTCGCGAAATTCGCCTCGCTGCGCGGGGTCGCCGAGATCGACCTTGCTTGCGGCGATCACGCGAAGGTCCACCGGGCGCATCTCGTTGGTGCCCAGCGGCGCGACGCTGCGCGTCTCGAGCACACGCAGCAACTTCAACTGCACCGACGGCGGCATGCCTTCGATCTCGTCGAGAAACAGCGTGCCGCCGTTCGCATGTTCGATGCGGCCGATCCGCTTGCGTTGGGCGCCGGTGAACGCGCCCGGTTCGTGGCCGAACAGCTCGCTCTCGATCACGCTCTCGGGCAGTGCCGCGCAGTTCAGCGCGACGAATTCGCCGGCGCTGCGCCGGCTCCAGCGATGCAGCGCGGTCGCCGCCATTTCCTTGCCGCTGCCGGTCTCGCCGACCACCAGCACATCCACGTCCGCATCGGCGATATGGCGGATGGTCTGGCGCAGCCGCTCCATCGCGGGCGTCACGCCGATCAGCGGCCACGCGCTTTCGGCCTGCGCCGCGGCATCCTGCAGCCGGCGATTCTCGAGCACCAGCCGGCGCTGCTCCCACGCATGGCCGACCGCGGTCAGCAGCCGGTGAGTGGCGTAGGGCTTCTCGAGAAAATCGTAGGCGCCGCGGCGCATCGCCTCGACCGCCTGCGCGATATCGCCATGCCCCGTGATGAAGATCACCGGCAGGCTGGCGTCGCGCTCCAGCACGCGCTCGAACAGTTGCAGGCCGTCGAGCCCCGGCATCCGCATATCGGTGACCAGCACTTCGGGGTAGCCGTCGCGCAGGCTGTCGAGAAAGGATTGGGCGCTGGCATGCGCGTCGACCCGATAGCCGGCGAGCGTCAGGCTTTCGGCAGCGGCCGCGCGGACGTCGTGGTCGTCGTCGACCAGCGCAACCCGGCGCACCGGGCCCCGGCTGGCTTGCGCTTCGGTAGTTTGCGTCATGGGGCTGAATTCAGTGTGATGGTGAAGATCGCGCCGCCGCGATCGGCCGGGCGGGTATCCAGCGCGCCGCCGAAGTCGGCGACGATGTCGCGGCTGATCACCAGCCCCAACCCCATGCCTTCCGGCTTCGAGGTCGAGAAGGGCGTGAACAGCCGTTCGGCGATGTCGGGTGCAATGCCGGGGCCGTTGTCGGCGATCTCGATGCGCACGCACGGACTGTCCGCATGGACGGCAATGTCGATCCGCGGATCGTGGCGGCCGGCCACGGCGTCGAGCGCGTTCTGCAGCAGATTGACCAGCACCTGTTCCAGCCGCAGGCGATCGGCCTGCACACGCAGGCCGGTCTGGCCGGAGCGCGTCAGGGCCACCGGCTGCGTGCGCAGCCGCGGGCCGAGCAATAGCAGCGCGCCGTCGATCGCCGCATCGACCGGCGTCGGCTCGCGCGCGCCCGAACCCTTGCGGGCAAACGCCCGCAGCTGGCCCGTGATGGCGCCGATGCGCTCGGTCAGCGCGCCGATGCGCGCGAGGCTCGAGCGCGCCCCCTCGGCCTCGCCGCGTTCCAGATAGCTGCCCGCGTTGTCGGCATAGCTGCGGATCGCAGCCACCGGCTGATTGATTTCATGCGCAACGCCGGCGGCGATCTGGCCGAGGAAGGTCAGCTTGTTGGCCTGCACCAGCTCCTCCTGGGCGGCATGCAGCCGCAACTCGGCCTGCCGGCGTTCCTCCATTTCCGCGCGCAGCTGATCGTTGGCCGCCTGCAGTTCGGCGGTGCGCGCCTGCACCCGCGCGGTCAGCTCGGCGCGAATCGCGGCCTGCTGGGCGTTATGCCGCTGCAGGCGGCGCCGCGCGTAGATCGCGGTGGCGATGGCGATATAAGCGAGCAGCAGCACCACCAGCGCCTGCGCCTGCATCCGTGCCGCGATGCCGGTCCGCTCGTCGCGGGTGGGCGCCAGCAAATGGAAGGTCCAGTGCGTGGAGGGCACGGGCAGCGCAACGTGGATATAGCTGTCGCCGGCCGAATGACCGGGCACGTCGGCACGCACCTCCTCGCCGCTGGCCGGCGGTTTGGGCGCCGGCGCGCCACCGGCCGTGGCGGAAAACGACCGGATCGGCAGCGGGGCGAAGGTTGCATCGCCGAACTGCAGGCTGCGCCGCAACTGGTCGGCCGCCGCTTCGCCCAGCGGCACCAGGGACCGGAAACGCCAGTCCGGCTCGCTCGTCAGCAGCACCACGCCGTCGCTGTTGGCGACGAAGACCGGCTCGGCCAGATGCGCCCAGTCTTCTTCCAGGCCGGGGAACTCGACCTTGACGACCACCACACCGACCGCCTGTCCGGCGGCATCGACCAGCCGGTGCGACAGGTACAGGCCGGGACGACGGCTGATGGTGCCCAGCGCAAAGTGCTCGGCGGCGCCGCCGGCCATCGCGCCCTGGTAGTAGGGGCGGAAGGCGTAGTTCTCTCCAACGAAGCTGTCGGGACCGCGCCAATTGCTCGAAGCGACCGTCAGGCCGCGGCGGTCGACCGCGTAGATCACCGACGCGCCGGTGCCGGCGGCCAGCGCTTCCAGTTTGCCGTTCAGCGCGGCAACGCGCTTCGGGTCGGAGGTTATCAGCGCGCTCTTCAAGTCGGGATCCTGCGCCAGCACGAATGGCAGCGCGCGGTGCTTTTCCAGGTCGCGCCGCAGCGTGGCGACGTTGAACTGCGCGGCCGTGAGCGCGCGCTGGGTGACGGTCGCGGCGGCCTCGCGATGCGCGATCCGCTCGACCAAACGCAACACCGCGACGGTCAGCGCGAGCATCAGCAGCACCGCCAGCGCGACGCCGACAGCGGCGCGCGGCGAGAGCGATGGGCGCGCTGGCGTGTCTTCGGTCGGCAGGGTCGAGGCGGGCGGCTGGGCCATCGGTGGGGAAAACGGGTGGCGGAGTGGAGGTGCGTATCGCGTGGTCCGAGGTCGGGCCCGTGTGCGGTTCGGGTTGTGTGGATTTCCATACAACCGGGCCGAATTCTATGTGGATTTCCACTCAAATGCCAGCGAAGCCACCTGCGCTTCCGGATTTTTTCTTTAAAGATCAACCACTTGTGAAAGCTATTTGGCTGGCACACGCATTGCGATAGCGGCTGGTCCGGCGCCGCATCCGCTCGGCCAGGATATTTCAAGAAACTCGCTACCGCGTGCCCCCATGGCGCCCGGCAGCCCATTGGCAGGGGACACCCGCATGATCGACACCCACACCGCCGCGGCCACGGCCGCGCAGCCTCGTCCGTTCTATCGCCATCTGTACGTGCAGGTGCTGGTCGCCATCGTCGCCGGCATCGCGCTTGGCCACTACTGGCCCGACCTCGGCTCGAGCATGAAGCCGCTCGGCGACGGCTTCATCAAGCTGGTCAAGATGATCATCGCGCCGGTGATTTTCCTGACCGTGGTGACCGGCATCGCAGGCATGTCGGACCTGAAGAAGGTTGGCCGCGTGGCCGGCAAGGCGATGATCTACTTCTTGACCTTCTCGACGCTGGCGCTGGCGGTCGGCATGATCGTCGGCAACGTGGTCCAGCCCGGTCATGGCCTGCACATCGACCCGGCCTCGCTGGATTCGAACGCGGTGTCCGGCTACGTCGCCAAGGCGCACGATTCGACCATCACCGGCTTTCTGATGAACATCATCCCGACCACGGTGCTGAGCCCGATGGTCAATGGCGACATCCTGCAGGTGCTGTTCGTCGCGGTGCTGTTCGGCATCTCGCTGGCGCTGGTCGGCGAGCGCGGCAAGCCGGTGGTCGATTTCCTGCAGGCGGTCACGCTGCCGGTGTTCCGCCTGGTGTCGATCCTGATGAAGGTCGCGCCGATCGGCGCGTTCGGCGCGATGTCGTTCACCATCGGCAAGTACGGCATCAAGTCGGTGGCCAACCTGGCGATGCTGGTCGGCACCTTCTATCTGACCTCGCTGCTGTTCGTGCTGATCGTGCTTGGCCTGGTGGCGCGCTATAACGGCTTCTCGATCGTCAAGCTGATCCGCTATATCCGCGAGGAACTGCTGCTGGTGCTGGGCACCAGCTCGTCGGAAGCCGCGCTGCCGACGCTGATGCAGAAGATGGAACGCGCCGGCTGCGCCAAATCGGTGGTTGGCCTGGTCGTGCCGACCGGCTATTCCTTCAATCTGGACGGCACCAATATCTATATGACGATGGCCGCGCTGTTCATCGCGCAGGCCTGCGACATCCACCTGTCGTTCGGCGACCAGATCCTGCTGCTGCTGGTCGCGATGCTCAGTTCCAAGGGCGCGGCCGGCGTGACCGGCGCGGGCTTCATCACGCTGGCGGCGACGCTGGCGGTGGTGCCGTCGGTGCCGGTCGCCGGCATGGCCCTGATCCTCGGCGTGGACCGTTTCATGTCGGAATGCCGCGCGCTGACCAACCTGGTCGGCAATGCCACCGCCGCGATCGTGGTCGCGCGCTGGGAAGGCGAGCTGGACAAGGAGCAACTGCGCAAGGCGATGGCGGGCGAGGCCGTCGCGCCGGCCGCAGCGGGCACGCCCGAGCTGACGCAGTCGGCGGCGTAGCCTTCGACAACTTCCGAGCCGAATGCCGGACGCGGTGAATCGCGTCCGGCATTTTTTTTGCGCATTGCGGTTCGCTTTTGTGGCGTCTATGCTGGCATGGATCCATACGCGTCACTTTTCCGCCGGCACTGGCGGGCAAGGGTGAGAACTCGATGCAGATTCGCCTCGATCCGGTCGCCTCGGTGCTGATCGCCGTACTGGTCCTGCTGCTCGGTACGCTGATCAATCGCCGGGTTGCCTTTCTGTCGCGCTACAACATTCCCGATCCGATCACCGGCGGCATCCTCTTCGCCGCGGTCGCGGCGGTCGCCCAGGCGCTGTTCGACTTCCGCGTCGTCATCGATGCCGCCATCAAGCCGGTGCTGCTGCTGATGTTCTTTGCCGGTGTCGGCATGGCCGCCGACCTGCGCGCGCTCAAGCAGGGCGGCAAGGCGCTGGTCATCTTCCTGATCGTGCTGTTTCCCTATATCGCCGTACAGAACATCGTCGGCGTCGGCATGGCCAAGGCGATGGACCTGCATCCGATCTTCGGGCTGGTCGGCGGTTCGATCACGCTGGTCGGCGGGCACGGCACCGGCGCGGCCTATGCCGAGCGCTTCGCCGAGATCAACAATCTGCAGTCGGTGATGGAGCTGTCGATGACGGTGGCGACGATCGGGCTGATCGTCGGCGGCATTATCGCGGGGCCGGTCGCGCAGTACCTGATCTCGCGATATCGGCTGCGCTCGCAGGGCGAGGATGAGGCGAGCGTCGAGGCCGAGGCCCATGGTTTTCCCATCACGACCGTCGCCGCGGTTGGCGCGCTCGGCGGCATCCTGGTCGCGGTGGTGGTCGGACGCTGGCTGGCCACGCTGTTCTCGGGCCAGGCCATCACCATACCGGGCTTCCTGTGGTGCATGCTGACCGGCATCGCGATCCGCAACCTGTTGCCGCTTGCCGGCGTGCGCTTCGACGACCGGCCGGCCGAGCTGATCTCCAATGTCAGCCTGTCGCTGTTCCTGGTGATGACGATGATGGCGCTCGATCTGGTCGACGTGGCCCTGTCCGCGGGGCCGTTCCTGGCGATCATCGCGATGCAGGTGGTCTTTATCGTGCTGTACGTGGTGCTGGTGTGCTTCCGCTTCATGGGACGCGACTACGAGGCGGCGGTGCTGTCGGCGGCCTTCATCGGCTTCAATATGGGCTCGACCGCCACCGCCATGGCCAATATGCAGGCCATTACCGCCAAGCACGGACCGGCACCGAAGAGCTTCGTGGTGGCACCGCTGGCCGGCGCCTTCTTCGTCGACATCATGAATGCCTTTGTGCTGACGCTGATGCTGGCGATGCCGCTGATGGGAGGCTGACCGTGCGCCGCCTGTTCACCGCGCTGTTTGCACTGACCGTGGCGCTGCTGCTGGCGGGATGCCAGCGCGGACCGGATGCCGACGCGCTGCGCAAGGATGTCGCCGCGCGGCTCGCGCAGGCGCTCCCGCCGGGGACGGTGGAGCTCGCGGAACTGCGCCGCCAGGGCTCGCAAACCGATCGGCGCGGTCCGCCCGGTGAAGACCGGCGCGTCGTCTACTTCGACGCGGAGCTGAAGCTGACGCGCGACTTCGACTTCGGCGCATGGGATGCGCCCGGCGTCGCCGGCCTGATCTCGGCACTCGGCGCTGCGCCCAAGGGCGTGCAAGGAATCGCGCTGGGCGGCAACAAGGCCGGCGACATCATTCGGGCGCATGGTGCGGCGGTGTACCGTGAGGAGCAGGGCCGGTGGGTGCCCGTGACGTCCGGAGGTTATCGGCCGGTCGCCGCGCCTGCCTATGCGGGCAGTGCCCCGCAGGGCGCGGCGGCGATGCTGGAGGCCATGCGCCGCATCGTCGAATCCGTACCGGCCGAATCCTCGCCCGAACAGCACGCGATGATCACGCAGGAACTGGCGGCCGCGCATGCCAGCATCCGCGCCCGGCTGGCACGCGACAAGCAGGGCTACCCAATGGCCGCCGGTGCGGAGGGCGGGCAATACCTGCGCTTTGCCCAGGCCCTTGCCGCCAAACCCGGTACCCGTGTCGTGCCGCTGGTTACGCGCGGGGGCGACGAGAACCTGCGCATGCTGCGCCAGGGCAAGGCCTCGCTGGCGCTGGCGCAGGCCGACGCGGCGCTCGACGCCTATCGCGGCGACGGCGACTTCGCCGCCGATGGACCGTTCACCTCGCTGCGCGCGATCGGCAGTCTGTATCCCGAAGCCGTCCATGTTCTCGTGCGCGCCGATGCGGCCGTCAAGACGGTGGCGGACCTGCGCGGCAAGCGCATCGCCATCGGGGAAAAGGGCGGCGCTTCGCAGCGGACCGCCCTGCGTGTCCTCGCCGCACATGGCCTGCGGCCCACGGATTTCTCCGGGCGCGAGCTGGGCATCAACGCCTCGCTGGTCGCACTGCGGCAGAACGAGGTCGACGCGGTAATACAGATCATTGGCGTGCCATCGGAGAGCATCCGCGACGCCCTGGCCGCGATTCCGCTGCGCCTGCTGCCGCTCAGCGAGAAGGCCGCCGCCGCGCTCGCCGATTCCGGCCGTGGTTATTTGCGCTATACGGTGCCCGCCGGCACCTATGCGAACCAGGCAAACAGCGTGGCCACCGTGGCCGTCGCCGCGCAATTGCTGGTAGCCGCCGATCTGTCCGACGCCGAGGTCGGCGCAATCGCGCGCAACGTCTATGCGCCCGGCGCGGACTTCACGGCACGCGGCAGCGCCCAGGGCGCGCAGATCTCGCCGGTCACTGCCGCGCAGGGCTTGTCGGTGCCGCAGCATCTGGCGGCGGCCAGGGCAATCGAGGCTCTGGTCAAGGGCGGTGCTGCGCGGCAGGGGAAATGAGCGCCGGCCCCCGGAGCTGACGGCCAACAATCTTTCTATCCGATGGACCGCGTGTCCGCGCCAGCATGTCCTTGCGAAAGCCTCGATGACTCGCGCATATTCAGCGGCGCCTATTGGTATCCACCATTTCCTTGCGTGAATCGCAACCGCGGCCTCGCCTGACCTGCCGGCCTGCGCTGCCCTTGGGATACACAGGAGCCTTCGTTAATCCACTGCGGGGTGGTCCTCTGAAGCGGACGCCGCCACGCCGATGAAAACCATGTCGTTACCAGCGAAAGAGCGTTACCATATGTCGGCAAGTTTTTCATATTTGCCGACATTAGATAACACCATGGCTGCCAGTCAAATCACCCATCGCCAACGCGCCCTGGTTCTTGCCAAGGACCGTGGCATCGCGCGTGCCCGGGACTTCAAGGCGGCAGGGATCCCGCTTGTCTACCTGAAGCGGCTGACCGACTCCGGTGACCTCGTCCGCCTGGGGCGGGGCCTTTACCAGGATGCCGAACTCGTGGGGGAGAGTGCCGCTCACAATCTGGCGGAAGCCGCTCGGCTTGTCCCGAGCGGCGTGATTAGCCTGGTCAGCGCCCTCCGATACCACGGGCTGACGACGCAGCTACCGCACGCGGTGTGGATCACCATCCCCCACAAGGCCAGAGCGCCGAAGGCCGAAAGCATCAAGCTGGAGATCGTTCGAGCGACCGGAGAGGCTCTGACTGCAGGTGTCGAACATTTCCGGATCGAGGGTGTCGCCGTACCGATTTATGGCATCGCCAAGACGATTGCCGATTGCTTCAAACATCGGCGCCATGTCGGCGAGGACGTGGCCATTGAAGCGCTGCGGAACGCATTGGAGCAAAGGCGGACCACGGCAAGCGAGCTGATGCAATTTGCCGCAATCAATCGGGTTGTCCGGCGGATGGACCCCTACATCAAGGCGATGCTATGAAGGGCAAGGCCTCTCGAAATTGCGCGGGGTCTATCAGGGCGAGGCTGCTGAACTACGCCAAGCAGCGGGGTGACGACTATCGGCGCGTCCTTACCCGCTTTGCCATCGAACGTCTTCTCTATCGGCTTGGCCTGACGGATGCTGGGGAGCGCTATGTTTTGAAGGGAGCCACGCTGTTTCTGACGTGGCCTGAGCATATATACCGCCCCTCAGGCGATCTCGATTTGCTAGGCATGGGCGACCCTGACCCGGATGCCATCGTTGGCCTCTTCACCCGGATTTGTCGCGTGGAAGCGCCCGACGACGGCATCGTTTTTGATCCGGCCACATTGAAAGCGGAGCCGGTGCGTGAAGCAAACCGTTACCACGGCATTCAGTTGAGCTTGAAAGGCGAACTGGCCAAGGCGGTCATCCACGTGCAGGTGGACATTGGATTTGGCGACCATGTCTACCCGCCGCCGAAGCGCTGCATTTTTCCTACCCTTCTACCGGATCTTCCGGCCGCCAGCATCCTGATGTATCCGCCCGAAACCGTGGTGGCAGAGAAATTCGAGGCGCTGATTCGCTTCGGCGAGGCGAATGGGAGGATCAAGGATTTTCACGACATCTGGGTCATGATGCGCACGTTCCCGTTCGAGCTTTCCAGCCTGATGGAGGCGATCCGCGGAACATTGCGGCGCCGCGAAACCCCGATCCCTATTGAAATGCCCGTTGGCCTGACCGAAGTGTTCGCGAAGATCGTAGAGGAGCGGGGCTTGTGGACTGGCTTTCTTCGCCGCAGCTCCCCGACGCTACGCCCGCCGCCATTCGTTGAATTGCTGCAGGAACTGCGCCGCTTCTTCGGGCCCATCATCGCCAAGCTCGCGCGACCAGAGGAAGCAACGGGGCGCTGGGATCCCAATAGCGCAGCATGGAACTGAAAGCCCCGCTCAGGACGGCCGCGTGCGCGTTTTTCATGTGCTCGCCTTTCGCCGTGCTGGCTTCTTACCTGTTTCCATCTCCGCAGCCGCCAACCGTAAGCAGTCCACCAGATGCTCGGCACTGGCGCCCAGCCCAGCGTCCCGCGATGCCCGCAGCGTGATGATCCCCACCGGCGGCAACTCGATCGGCACGGCGATGTTGACGATGTCGAGCCTGCCCTCGCTGGCGAACTGTCGTGCCACCGAACGCGCCAGGAAGCCGACCGCGTCGCGCTGCGCGACGAAGGTCGATACCGCCAGATAGGACGAGGTCTCGATCCGGTCCGATGGCGGTTCCAAACCCTGCCCCAGGAACGCCTGCTCCAGCTTGACTCGCAGTGAGGCCCACGGTGGCGGCATCACGCAGGGCAGCTTCGCCAGGTCCGCCCAGCCCGGCTTGCGCCTGCTGGCCAGCGGATGGCCGGGTCGAACGACGGCGACCATCGGCTCGTTGTATAGCGCCTCGGTGGCAAGGTCCGGCGCCGCATAGCCCGGTTCCAGCCGGCCCACGATCAGGTCCAGTTCGGACAGCCGCAGCTTGGGCAGCAGATGCGTCAGGTCGCCTTCCTCGATCAGCACGGTGGCCTGCGCCGAACGCGACTTCAGCCGGGCGGTGGCGCGCGCCAGCAGCACCGGCAGCGCGGCGCCCATTGCGCCGACGCGCACGCGGCCGGCGGCGCCGGTATCGACGGCTTCGATCTCCTCCCGCGTGCGATCGTATTGCGCCAGCACACGGCGGGAGAAGCGGATCAGGGCTTCGCCGGCCGCGGTCGGCTCGGTGCCGCGGGTGGAGCGGGAGAACAGCACCAGACCGAGCATCTTCTCGACCTCGGTCAGCGTCTTGGATACCGCGGGCTGGCTGATCGCCAGGAATTCGGCGGTCTTGCCGAGATGGCGGAACTCGTCCAGCGCCACCAGCAGCTGCAGATGGCGTAGCTTGATATTGGAGCGCAGCGCGCGGTCGATATGGGGCATGCCGCGCAGTCTACCTCGTGGTCTACTTAACGCAAAGGTTATGAAGCAATGACGATAATGGATTGGATCGTTATGTCGTAGCCGGACACAATGCCGCCCATGGCGTTGCCTCGATGCACGCCGGCCACCACCGATAACACAGTGCGAGGACGACAAATGAACCCAGGTTCCCCCACCAATCCCGCGCGCCGCCGTCTGATCCTGGGCGCCAGCGCGGGCGTTGCCACCGCCGCGGCAGCCGCCGCAACCGGGACCGCCGGCATGCTGCTGGCCAGAAGCGCCAGCGCCGCCGCCTATCCCGAACGCCCGATCACCTTCATCTGCCCATGGCCGGTGGGCGGCACCGCCGATCAATCGATGCGCGCGTTGTGCCAGGTCGCCTCGGGCATCCTGAAGCAATCGATCGTGGTCGAGAACCGTGCCGGTGCCTCGGGCATGATCGGCACCCGCGCGCTGGCGCGCGCCAAGCCCGACGGCTACACCATCGGCCAGATCCCGATCTCGGTGACGCGCTTCTCGCAGCTCGGCATGCTGGAGATCGATCCGCGCACCGAGCTGACCTATCTGGCGCGCACCTCGGGCCAGACCTTCGGTATCGCGGTGCCGGCAAGTTCGCCCTACAAGACGCTGCAGGAAGTCGTTGCGGCGGCCAAGGCCAATCCCGGCAGGCTGACCTATGCGCACGCCGGCATCGGCGGTGCCACCCATGTCGGCATGGAGCAGTTCGCGCTGGCCGCGGGCGTGCGTTTCAACGCGATCGCCTACAAGGGCGGCTCGGCGGCCCTGCAGGATGTGCTCGGCGGTCAGGTCGATCTGCTGGCCGATTCCAGCTCGTGGGCGCCGCATGTCGAGTCGGGGAAGCTTCGCCTGTTGGCGACCTGGGGCGAGCAGCGGACGCCGCGCTTCAAGGACACGCCGACACTGCGCGAGCTCGGCTACGACGTCGTTGTGGAAGCGCCCAACGGTATCGGCGCGCCCAAGGGGCTGGACCCGGCGATCGAGAAGCAGTTGCGCGACGCCTTCCGCGCCGCGGTCGCCAGCAAGGAATTCAAGCAGGTGGCCGCGCGCATCGACGCGCCGGTGATGTACCTCGACGGGCCCGACTACAAGAAGTACGTGGCGACGGTCTACGAGCAGGAAACGCAGTTGATCCAGCGGCTGAAGCTCAAGGAAATGCTGCAGCAGAGCTGATCCTGCGAGCCGGACCGTAGTAATCATCGCCCATCGCCCATCGCCCATCGCCATCGCCATCCACAGGAATTGTTCGACGTGAACGTCAATGCCGTCATCCGCCTGCACGCCAACGACAACGTGCTGATCGCGCGCCAGGACCTGGCGCTGGGGCAGCCGCTGGCCGAGCTTGGCGTGCGGGCCCGTGCCCAGGTGCCGGCCGGCCACAAGATCGCCGCCTGCGCGATTGCGAAGGGCGAGCCTGTGCGCAAGTACGACACCGTGATCGGCGTGGCCGACCGCGATATCGCGCCGGGCGAGCACGTGCATTCGCACAATCTGAAGCTGGTCGATTTCTATCGCGATCCGGCCTTCTGCACCGATGTGCGCCCAATCGACTATGTGCCCGAGGCCGAGCGCGCGACGTTCCAGGGCTTCGTGCGCGCGGACGGCCGCGTCGGCACGCGCAATTTCATCGGCATTCTGTCGTCGGTCAACTGCTCGGCCACCGTGATTCGGCATATCGCCGACCACTTCACGCGGGAGCGGCTGGCCGCCTATCCGAATGTCGATGGCGTGGTGGCGTTCGCGCATGGCACCGGCTGCGGCATGTCGTCGCCCAGCGAGCATTTCGATCTGCTGCGGCGTACGCTGGCCGGTTATGCGCGTCATCCGAATCTGGCCGGGGTGCTGATCGTGGGCCTGGGCTGTGAGCGCAATCAGGTCGCGTCGCTGGTCGAGTCACAGCAGCTGCAGCCCGGCAATCAACTGCATACGATGGTGATGCAGGACACCGGCGGCACGCGCGAGACCATCGCGGCCGGCATCCGGGCAATCGAATCGATGCTGCCTGCCGCCAATGCCGCGCAACGCCAGTCCGTTTCCGCCAGTCATCTGAAGATCGGCCTCGAATGCGGGGGCTCGGACGGATTTTCGGGTATCACCGCCAACCCCGCGCTGGGCGCGGCGATGGACATCCTGGTGCGCCACGGCGGCACCGCGATCCTGTCGGAGACCCCGGAGATCCACGGCGTCGAATACATGCTGACGCGGCGCGCCGTCACGCCGGAGGTCGGCCAGAAGCTGCTCGATCGGCTGGCCTGGTGGGAGCGCTATACCGCCGGCCACAACGCGCAGTTCAACGGCGTGGTCGGCCACGGCAACCAGCAGGGCGGCCTCGCCAATATTTTCGAGAAGTCGCTGGGTTCGGCGATGAAGGGCGGAACCACGCCGCTGCAGGCGGTCTACGAGTACGCCGAGCCGATCGACAAGGCCGGCTTCGTCTTCATGGATTCGCCGGGCTACGATCCGGTCGCGGTGACCGGCCAGATCGCCAGCGGTGCCAATCTGATCTGCTTCACCACCGGCCGCGGCTCGATGTTCGGTTCGAAGCCCGCGCCGACGATCAAGCTCGCCTCCAACACGCCGATGTACCGGCGCCTGTCCGACGACATGGACATCAACTGCGGCGTCATCGTCGATGGCGAACTGACGGTTGCCGAAATGGGGCAACGGATCTTCGACCATATCCTGCGCGTGGCTTCGGGCGAGAAGACGCGCAGCGAGCTGCTCGGCCTCGGCGACAACGAGTTCGTGCCCTGGCATATGGGCATCGTCAGCTGATTCGCGTGGGCGGTCGCGCGTTTTCCCGCTCGCCGTCCCGTTCACCGTCCTTCCCAAGACCTCCATCGGATCATGTCCCTGCCGCTTTCCCACACCGCGCTGCTGCGCGGCCAGAACCTGATTGGTCCGCACTGGCTGCCCGCCGCCAGCGGTGACCGCCTCGACGTCACCAACCCCGCGGATGGCGCGACGCTGACGCAAGTCGCGGACAGCGGGGCCGACGATGCGCGCCGCGCCGCCGATGCCGCGCATGCCGCCTTCGCCGACTGGAGCCGCCGCCCGGCCAAGGAACGCGCGCGGCTGCTGCAGCGCTGGCACGCGCTGATTCTCGAACACCAGGAAGACCTGGCCCGCATCATCTCGGCGGAGCAGGGCAAGCCGATGCACGAGAGCCGCGGCGAGGTGCAGTACGGCGCCTCGTATGTCGAGTGGTTTGCGGCCGAGGCAGTCCGCATCTGCGGCGATATCGTGGCGGAGGCCGTGCCGGGCCGCAAGCTGCTGGTGCTGAAGGAACCGGTCGGCGTGGTGGCGGCGATCACGCCATGGAATTTCCCGCTGGCGATGATCGCCCGCAAGATCGCGCCGGCACTGGCAGCCGGCTGCACCGTGGTCGCCAAGCCGGCCGAGGACACGCCGCTGACCGCGCTGGCGCTGGTCTATCTGGCCGAGCTCGCCGGCGTGCCGCCGGGCGTGCTGAACATCGTCACCGCGTCGCGCGAACGCACGCCCGAGGTGGTCGACGTCTGGCTCGCCGACAGCCGCGTGCGCAAGATCACGTTCACCGGCTCGACGCCGGTCGGCAAGCATCTGGCGCGCGAGTCCGCCTCCACGCTGAAGAAGCTGTCGCTGGAGCTGGGCGGCAACGCGCCCTTTATCGTGTTCGAGGACGCCGATCTCGATGCCGCGGTCGAAGGACTGATGGCGTCGAAGTTCCGCAACGGCGGCCAGACCTGCGTCTGCCCGAACCGCATCTACGTGCACGAGGCCGTCCACGACGATTTCGTCGAACGGCTGGCGCGCCGCGTCGGTGCGCTGAAGGTCGGGCCGGCCAGCGAGGAGGGCTCGCAGATCGGCCCGATGATCAATGCGCGAGCGGTGGACAAGATCGCCCGCCATGTCGAGGATGCGGTCGCAAAGGGCGCGCGCGTCGTCACGGGCGGCAAGCGCGTGCGTACCGAGGACGGTCCGCACTACTACGCGCCGACCGTGCTGATCGGCGCCACGCCGCAGATGGCGCTGTCCTGCGAGGAAACTTTCGGCCCGGTCGCGCCGATCTTCCGCTTCGCGAGCGAGGACGAGGTGATCGGCCACGCCAACGACACGCCGTTTGGCCTCGCCGCCTACTTCTATTCGAACGATGTGCGCCGCATCTGGCGCGTCGCGCAGGCGCTGGAGACCGGCATCGTCGGCATCAACGAAGGGGCCATCGCGGCCGAGGCGGCGCCGTTCGGCGGCGTCAAGGAGTCCGGCTACGGGCGCGAGGGTTCTCGCCATGGACTGGACGATTATCTGCATTTGAAGTATTTGTGCCTGGGCCAGCTGGACTGAAGCCCCACCGCAGCCGTACCGATCTGTACAGCGCCGTACAACGCCTTACAAGGCCAGTCCCGAGCCCATCGAACCGCATCGCTTTGACAGGACCCGTCATGCCCGCATCCAATTCCTTCAAGACCGCATTGGCCGCCCGCCGGCCGCAAATCGGCCTGTGGCTGTCGATGGCCGAACCGTATCTGGCCGAGGTCGCGGCCACCGCCGGCTTCGACTGGCTGCTGATCGATGGCGAACATGCGCCAAACGATGTGCGTAGCATCCTTGCCCAGCTGCAGGCGGTTGCCGCGTATCCCAGCGCGCCGGTCGTGCGCGCCGTGGCGGGCGACGTGCCGCTGATCAAGCAGCTGCTCGATATCGGCGCGACCACGTTGCTGGTGCCGATGGTCGATACCGCCGAGCAGGCAAGCATGCTGGTCAGCGCGACGCGCTATCCGCCGCAGGGCATCCGCGGCGTCGGCAGCGCGGTGGCCCGTGCCTCGCGCTGGAGCGGTCGGGCCGACTATCTCGATGTCGCAGATGACGAGGTCTGCCTGCTGGTGCAGGCAGAGACCGTGACCGCGCTGGCAAATCTCGAAGCGATCTGCGCGGTCGACGGCATCGACGGCGTCTTTATCGGACCGGCCGATCTGGCCGCGTCGATGGGCCATCGCGGCAATCCAGGCCACCCGGAAGTCCAGGCCGCGATCGAAAACGCGATGCGCACCATCGTCGCGAGCGGCAAGGCCGCGGGCACGCTGACATCCGATGCCGCGCTGGCGCGACGCTATCTCGAGCTGGGCTGCACCTTCGTCGCTACCGGCGTCGATGTGCTGCTGTTCGCCAAGGCCGCGCGTCAGTTGGCGGCGTCGTTTCGCGAAGCAGGCGCCGCCCCCGCACAGCCGTCCTCCGCCGCCTACTGAACGCTTTCCCGAGTTCTAGTCACCATGTCCCTGGATAGTTCTACTCGCGACGCCACGCTGCGCGCCATGCAAGCCATCGTCGGAGACAACGCCTGCCTCGTTGCCGACGCCGATACCGAGTCCTACGTCACCGACTACCGGCGCATCAGTCGCGGCAAGGCCAGCGTGGTGGTGCTGCCGTCGAGCACCGAGCAGGTCAGCGCGGTAATGGCGTGGTGCCATGCGCACGATGTACCCGTGGTGCCGCAGGGCGGCAATACCTCGCTGATGGGCGGGGCCGTGCCGGACACGCGCGGCGATGCCGTGGTACTGAACCTGCGCCGCATGAACCGGGTGCTGGCGATCGACACCGTCAACGACACGTTGACCGTGCAGGCCGGCGTGACGCTGGCCGCCGCACGCGCGGCGGCGGAAGAGGGCGGCCGCCTGTTTCCGCTGCGCATCGGCTCCGAGGGCTCGTGCCAGATCGGCGGCAATCTGTCGACCAACGCCGGTGGCACCGCGGTGCTGCGCTACGGCAATATGCGCGACCTTGTGCTCGGCATCGAGGCGGTGCTGCCGGATGGCCGCATCTATTCGTCGCTGCGCGGTCTGCGCAAGGACAATACCGGCTACGACCTGAAGCATCTATTCATCGGTGCCGAAGGCACGCTGGGCATCATCACCGGTGCGGTGCTGAAGCTGATGCCGCAGCCGCGTGCGAGCGCGGTCGCCTTCGTCGCCGTGAGGTCGCCGGACGCGGCCGTGCGGCTGCTGGGCGAGGCCAAGCGGCTGTCGGGCGGCGCCGTCACGGCCTTCGAGCTGATCTCGGGCCCGGCACTCGACCTGGTGCTCGACTACCTCGGCAATGTCGCCTCGCCACTGGCGCAGCGGCACGACTGGATGGTGCTGATGGAATTGAGCTCCGGCGCGGATGCCGCCAGCCTCGAAGCGACGCTGCTGGAGATCCTCGAAAGCGGCTACGAACAGGAACTGGTCCAGGACGCGGCGATCGCGGCCAGCGTCGCCGACGCGCAGACCTTCTGGCGCATCCGCGAGGAGATTTCGGACGCGCAGACGCGCACCGGCGGCAGCATCAAGTGCGATGTCTCGGTGCCGTTGTCGCGCATCGCGGACTTCGTCGACGAGGCCTCGCGCCGCGTGCTGGAACTGGTGCCCGATGCCCGCATGGTGATCTACGGCCATATGGGCGACGGCAACGTCCACTTCAATCCGCTGCGACCCAAGGACGCCGATGCGAAGGCGTTCCTTGCGCAGTGGTACAAGCCGGTATCCGATCTGGTCGATGGCCTCGCGCACGGCGAAGGCGGCTCGATCTCGGCCGAGCACGGCATCGGCGCGGTCAAGCGCGACGATCTGCGGCGCTACAAGTCGCAGGTCGAGCTCGAGCTGATGTGGCAGGTCAAGCGGGCGCTGGACCCGAAGAATCTGATGAATCCGGGCCGGGTGTTGCCGGCGATGGGCGAGGGCGGCTGAGCCTTCTGGCCCTGCCGTCCTGGCGTTTGGCCCCTACGCTGAAGCCGGCTCGGCGGCCGGCTCCGACAGTCGCAGCGTGCGAAGCACCGCCTTGGCCACGCCATACGCGCTGCCCGGATTCTGTCCGGTGATCAGCCTTCCATCCTCGACCACATAGGGCGCGAACGGCAGCATCGCCTTGCTGTATTGCGCGCCCCGCTTGCCAAGCTCCTGTTCCAGCCCGAACGGCACGGCGAAGTCGCGCTTGGCCATGATCTCCTCGTTCCACGAGAAGCCGGTCACGCGCTTGCCTTGCACCAGCAGTTCGCCGTTGGAGAGCCTCACGTCCAGCAAACCGGCCGGACCGTGGCATACCGCCGACACCACGCGCCCCTGCTCGTACATCGCCGCAATCAGCCGCGCCAGCGGCTCGCAACCCGGGAAGTCGAACATCACGCCATGCCCGCCGGTCAGGTAGATGGCATCGAACTCGCCCGCATCGATCGCTGCCACATTGACCGACTCGTTCAGCAGGTCCATGAAGATCCGGTCCTCATAGCGTTTGAAAACACTGCTGCGCATGCCGGCACTTCGTGCAAGTTCCGACAGCATCAGGTTCTCCGGATCGATCGGGATCATGCCGCCGGACGGCGACGCCAGCTGCAGCGTATGGCCCGCTTCCTCGGCCACATCCCAGAAGTGCGTGAGTTCGCTGAGCCACAGGCCGGTACGAAAGCCCACTTTTTGGTACTGGTCGACGTTGGTCGCGACCACCAGGATTCGGCGTTGCGATGGCATGGGTGCCTCCTGACTTTCGGGGAAGTTCGAAAGCTGCAAGAAGCGTTCCGCATGCGAAGCCGGTAGGTGGCGTTTCTCCGAGAATGGCCGCCCTGTGCCTCGTTCAGAGGGGCGATTGCAAGGACCCAGTTCGTGGCACGACCTTATTTCACGCCTGTAGTCCTCCAGGGCGAGATCATCGACTTTGCGCACCTGGAGCCGTTCTCTCTAGAAGTGGAACGCAACCTTGCAAAGAAAAGGCTTCGCATCCACGTCACCCAGTTGCTACCAAAAGGTAGGCCACAAATAAGAAAGGCGCCGCTGGGGCGCCTTTCTGTACAGCAGATCCGGACACCACTTACGACCCGCCTTGCGCGAGTACGGCTTTCGCCGCTGGGAAGCGCTCAGTCTCATCCGGTCAGTCGCTTCGATCTGCCGAATCTAAACGACTTGGGCGGGCCGGTCAATCACGCCAGTCAGCGACGGTCCCATCGAAGCAAGGGTTAACCCTTGATCTCGTAAACTCTATTTTCATGGCACAGCTATTGCGTGTAAATTTGTTTACATCGATAGCCGTTCCCCGGATGCACCAATTTGCGTCCAGTCCACTGCAGAGCCATGACTGCTTCCCGTTCCGGCCCCGCTGCCAAGCCGGCCGTTTCCACACCAGGCACCGCACCAGACACCGCGCCCGACGCCTCGGTCTCGCAGCGCATCGCGAAGGCGTTTCCTTCGCTGACGCCGGCGCACCAACGCATGGCGGATTACGTGCTGGCCAACCCGTTCCGCGCGGCGACGATGCGAATCGACGAGTTCGCGCAGGCGGTGCAGGTGTCGGTGGCGACGGCGAACCGCTTTGCCCATGCGCTGGGCTTCGACGGCTACCCGCAATTCCGCGCCGAACTGGTGCGCGGATTCGAGGCCACGCTGGCGCCGGTCGAGAAGCTGCGCACCGAACTGGAGCGGCCGGCCACCGTCACGGAAGTCATCGCCGCCTCGCTGGAGGAAAACGAGCGCAACCTGCAGGCGACGCGGCGCGCGCTCGATGACGATGCGTGCGAACGCGCGGTGACGGCGATCCTCGAGGCCGAGCATGTCTATGTGCTGGGCTTCGGTGCCAGCGGCTATCTGGCCGGACTGCTGCAGCACGGGCTGGACATGTACTGCCGCGCGGTGATCACCGTTGCCGGCGTCGGTGGCGCCTCGACCGCGGCGCGGCAGCTGTTCAAGCTGACCAGCCGCGATCTGGTGATTCCGATCGCCTTTCCCCGTTATGTCTATGACAGCGTCGCGCTGACCGAGCGCGCACGCGCTCACGGTGCGCGGATCCTGGCGCTGACCGACGGCCCGACCTCGCCGCTGGCGCCATTTGCCGATATCGCGCTGTATGTCAGCGCCGGCCGGCAGTTGTCGCCAAACTCGGATGCGGCCGTGCTGGCGATGATCGAGGCGCTGTGCGGTGCGGTCGCGCACCGCGCCACCGGTTCGGTGAAGGCCGCCGCCGACATGACGGAGTTCGTGCTGCCCTGGCTGCATCAGACCCACGCGCGCGCCGACTCCAACCGCACGGCCGGGGCCGGCGAACCGCAATCCAGGCCCCGTCTGGGATCCGGCAAGGCGCCACGGCGCCGGCGCCCGGACACCGGTAACGAATAACGCTCTCGAGCCTCACCGACTTGCCTGCCGTACAGGCGGGCCCAAGCACCATGAACGTAGACCGATCGACCTCCAAGCCCACGCCCGTGATCGCCATCCATGGCGGGGCCGGCACCATCACCCGCGCCGCGATGGACGCGGACAAGGAAGCGCAGTACATCGCCGCGCTCGAGCACGCCTTGCGCGCCGGCCAGCGCCTGCTGGCCGAGGGCGCCAGCGCCGTCGATGCCGTGACCGAAGCGGTGCGGCTGCTCGAGGACTGCCCGCTGTTCAACGCCGGCAAGGGAGCGGTGCTGACCAACGCCGGCACCTATGAGCTGGACGCCGCGGTGATGGACGGCGCCACGCGCGACGCCGGCGCGGTCGCCTGCGTCAAGCGCGTGCGCAACCCGGTGCTGGCGGCGCGCGCGGTGATGGAACGCAGCGAGCATGTGCTGTTCGCCGCGGAGGGTGCCGAAGCGTTCGCTCAGGCGCAAGGCTTGCCGCTGGTCGAGGCCGACTACTACTACACGCCGGAGCGTCATGCCCAATGGCAACGCGCCCGTGCCGGCAGCGGCATGGCCCTGCTGGATCACGATGCCGCGGCGCTCGCCGCACGCGCCAATGCGGATGAGGCAGGCGCCGAGCCGCTCGACCCGGGCACCAAGTTCGGCACCGTCGGTGCGGTTGCGCTCGACGGCCAGGGCCGGCTCGCCGCTGCCACGTCCACCGGCGGCATCACCAACAAGCAGCTCGGCCGCGTCGGCGATACGCCGGTGATCGGCGCCGGCTGCTATGCCGACGAACTGGTGGCGGTGTCGACCACCGGTACCGGCGAGATGTTTATCCGCGCGGTCGCCGCCTACGACATCTCGGCGCGCATGCGCTATGCCGGCAGCTCGCTGGAGACCGCAACGCACGCGGTCGTGATGCAGAACCTGCCGGCGATTCAGGGCCGCGGCGGACTGGTCGCGATCGACGCGGCCGGCAACGTTGCGCTGCCGTTCAATACCGAAGGCATGTACCGCGGTCACGCCCGCGTCGGCGAGCCGGTCCACGTGGCCATCTACCGCTGACACCATGCCCGCAGGTTTCGAGGAACACTCCATGGCCACATCGTCTACCACGCCTTCCGCGTCTTCCGCGTCTTCCGCATCCCGCCTGGTGCTGCCGCCGCAGCGCGTGGTGTCCGTCAACGACCTGACGGTGCGCTTTGCCACGTCCGAACGCACCGTCGAAGCCGTGCGCGGCCTGTCCTTCCATATCGACCGCGGCGAAACGCTGGCGGTGGTCGGCGAGTCCGGGTCCGGCAAGTCGGTGACCTCGCTGGCGCTGATGCGCCTGGTCGAACATGGCGGCGGACGCCTCGCCAGCGGCAGCATGATGCTGCGCCGCCGCGGCGGCGACGTGCTCGATCTCGCCAAGGCTGATGGCGGCACGATGCGCGGCATTCGCGGCGCCGACATCGCGATGATCTTCCAGGAGCCGATGACGTCGCTGAACCCCGTGTTCCCGGTCGGCGAGCAGATCGCGGAATCGATCCGCCTGCATCAGAACAAGAGCCGCGCGGCGGCCCGCGCCGAGGCGTTGCGGATGCTGGAGCTGGTGCGCATTCCGGAAGCACGCCGCGTGCTGGACCGCTATCCGCATCAGCTGTCCGGCGGCATGCGCCAGCGCGTGATGATCGCGATGGCGCTGTCGTGCCGGCCCGCGCTGCTGATTGCCGATGAGCCGACCACCGCGCTGGACGTCACCATCCAGGCCGAGATCCTGCAGCTGATCCGCAATCTGCAGGCGGAGATGCAGATGGGCGTGCTGTTCATCACGCACGACATGGGCGTGGTGGCCGAAATGGCCGACCGCGTGCTGGTGATGTATCGCGGCGAAAAGGTCGAGGAGGGCGAGGCGCCGACCGTGTTCGCGCGGCCCGCGCATCCGTATACGCGCGCCCTGCTGTCGGCGGTGCCCAAGCTCGGCGCGATGGCGGGCACCGATCTGCCGGCGAAGTTTCCGCTGGTGCGGGTCGAAGGCGGCGATGGGCATGCGGGTGCCGATATTCGCAGCGATACGCCGGCCGCGGCGACGCGTCCCGATGCCTCGGCCCAGCCGATCCTGCGCGTGCGCGACCTCGTGACCCGCTTCGACGTGCCGGGCGGCCTGTTCGGACGGCCGACGCGCCGCGTGCATGCGGTCGAGCGCGTCAGTTTCGATCTGTATCCCGGCGAGACGCTGGCGCTGGTCGGCGAATCGGGCTGCGGCAAATCGACCACCGGCCGTTCGCTGCTGCGCCTGGTCGAAAGCCAGAGCGGCACCATCGAGTTCGCCGGCCAGAACATCGGCGAACTGTCGGGGCCCGCGTTGCAGAGCCTGCGCCGCAATATCCAGTTCATCTTCCAGGACCCGTTCGCCTCGCTCGATCCGCGCGTGCCGGTCGGCTACTCGATCATGGAGCCGCTGCTGGTGCACAAGGTCGCCACCGGCAAGGAGGCCGAGCAGCGCGTCGCATGGCTGCTGGACAAGGTCGGTTTGTCGCCGGCCCATGCCGCGCGCTATCCGCACGAGTTCTCCGGCGGCCAGCGCCAGCGCATCTGCATCGCGCGCGCCCTGGCGCTGAACCCGAAGGTGGTGATCGCCGACGAGTCGGTATCGGCGCTGGACGTCTCGATTCAGGCGCAGATCGTCAATCTGATGCTCGACCTGCAGCGCGAAATGGGCATTGCCTTCCTGTTCATCTCGCACGATATGGCGGTGGTCGAACGGATCAGCCATCGGGTCGCGGTGATGTATCTGGGACAGATCGTCGAGATCGGCCCGCGCCGCGCGATCTTCGAGAATCCGCAGCACCCCTATACGAAGAAGCTGATGTCGGCGGTGCCGGTGGCCGACCCCACGCGTCGTCATCTGCGGCGCGAGCCTCGGACCGAGGAGCTGCCGAGCCCGATCCGCGCGATCGGCGACGAGCCGCTGGTGCAGCCGCTGGTTGCCGTCGCGCCGGACCACTTCGTTGCCCGGCATGCGGTCGGCGGCGCTTATTGAGCCCCAACCCGGAGCCAACCCCTGAATCAACCCGGGGCTGCAAGGCCGTCAAGAGCCGATCCAGCCCGTTCACCCTGTGCTACCAGTGCGTCTTACCAAGGAGAATCGACAATGATGCAAGCCAGTTTGTCCCGACGTGGCGCGGCGCGCCTGTTTGCCGGCGGCCTGCTGATGGCCGCGTTCGCGGCCGGACCGGCCTTCGCGGCCAAGGATGCGGTGATGGCGGTGGCCTCGACCTTCACCACGCTGGACCCCTACGATTCGAACGACACGCTGTCGCAGGCGGTATCCAAGACCTTCTACCAGGGCCTGTTCGGTCTGGACAAGGACATGAAGCTGGTCAACGTGCTGGCCGACAGCTACGACGTCAGCAAGGACGGGCTGGTCTACACGATCAAGGTCAAGAAGGGCGTCAAGTTCCACGACGGCACCAGCTTCGACGCCACCGCGGTCAAGGTCAACCTGGATCGCGTCACCGATCCGGCCAACAAGCTCAAGCGCTACACGCTGTTCAACCGCGTCGCGCGCACCGACGTGGTCGACCCGACCACGGTCAAGATCACGCTGAAGGAGCCGTTCTCGCCGTTCATCAATGTGCTGGCGCATCCGTCTGCCGTGATGATCTCGCCGACCGCGCTGAAGAAATACGGCAAGGACATCGCCTTCCACCCGGTCGGCACCGGTCCGTTCGAATTCGTCGAGTGGAAGCAGCCCGACCACCTGCGCGGCAAAAAGTTCGCCGGCTACTGGAAGAGCGGTCTGCCGAAGATCGACGCCATTACCTGGAAGCCGGTGGTCGACAACAACAGCCGCTCGGCCATCATGCAGACCGGCGAGGCCGACTTCGCCTTCAGCATTCCGTTCGAGCAGGCCGCAGTGCTCAAGGCCAGCCCGAAGGTCGACCTGATCGCCGCGCCGTCGATCATCCAGCGCTATCTGTCGCTCAATACGATGGTCAAGCCGTTCAACGACCCCAAGGTGCGCCAGGCGATCAACTACGCGATCAACAAGCAGGCGCTGGCCAAGGTGGCGTTCGCCGGCTATGCGGTGCCGGCCGAGGGGGTGGTGCCGCCGGGCGTCGATTTTGCCGAGAAGCTGGGCCCGTGGCCGTACGATCCGGCCAAGGCGCGTGCGCTGCTGAAGGAGGCTGGCTATCCGAACGGCTTCGAAACCACGCTGTGGTCCGCCTATAACCACACCACCGCGCAGAAGGTGATCCAGTTCGTGCAGCAGCAGCTGCAGCAGGTCGGCATCAAGGCCTCGGTGCAGGCGCTCGAGGCCGGTCAGCGCGTCGAGAAGGTCGAGAGCGTGCCCAGGCCCGAGGACGCCGGCGTGCGCATCTACTACGTCGGCTGGTCCTCGTCGACCGGCGAGTCGGACTGGGCGCTGCGTCCGCTGCTGGCATCCGAATCGATGCCGCCGAAGCTGCTGAACACGGCGTACTACAAGAACGAGCAGGTCGATGCCGATATCGCCGGCGCGCTGCGCACCACCGACCGCAACGAGAAGGCCCGGCTGTACAAGGATGCGCAGCAGCGCATCTGGAACGATGCGCCGTGGGCCTTCCTGGTGACAGAGCAGGTGCTGTATGCCCGCAGCAAGCGGCTGAGCGGCGCCTATGTGATGCCCGACGGCTCGTTCGAGTTCGAGAACATCGATATCAAGTAAGCGTCGCGCCCGCGATCGTTGCTGGCACCGTAGGACTCGTCGTGCCCCGCGCAGGCGGGGACGGCGAGTCCGGTGCGCAACGAAGGCGGGTCTGGAGTCGTCATGTTGAATTACTTTCTGAAGCGCGTGCTGGGCGTGGTGCCGACGATGCTGATCGTCGCGGTGCTGGTCTTCCTGTTCGTGCATTTGCTGCCTGGCGATCCGGCGCGGCTGGCCGCCGGACCGGAGGCCGATGCCGCCACCGTGGAACTGGTGCGCAAGGATCTGGGCCTGGACAAGCCGCTGCACCAGCAGTTCGTCACATTCTTCGGCAACGCGCTGCAAGGGGAATTCGGTACCTCGCTGCGCACCAAGCGTCCGGTCAGCGAGGAGATCGGCGACCGCTTCTTCCCAACGCTGTGGCTGACCGTCGCCTCGATGCTGTGGGCCGTGGTGTTCGGCATGCTGATCGGCATCGGCTCGGCGGTCTGGCGCAATCGCTGGCCCGACCGCATCGGCATGACGCTGGCAGTGTCGGGCATCTCGTTTCCGGCCTTCGCGCTCGGCATGCTGCTGATGGAGATCTTCTCGGTCCAGCTGGGCTGGCTGCCGTCTATCGGCGCCGAAAGCTGGAAGCACTACATCCTGCCTTCGCTGACGCTCGGCGCCGCCGTGGCCGCGGTGATGGCGCGCTTTACGCGGGCATCGTTCGTCGAGGTGCTGCAGGAAGATTACGTGCGCACGGCGCGTGCCAAGGGCGTGCGCGAATCGCTGGTGGTCGCCAAGCACTGCCTGCGCAACGCAATGATTCCGGTCGTCACGATGATGGGCCTGCAGTTCGGCTTTCTGCTGGGCGGCTCGATCGTGGTCGAGAAGGTGTTCAACTGGCCGGGCCTGGGCCGGCTGCTGGTTGATGCCGTCGAAATGCGCGACTACCCGGTGATCCAGGCCGAGGTGCTGCTGTTCTCGCTCGAATTCATCCTGATCAATCTGGTGGTGGATCTGCTGTACACGGTGATCAACCCCACTATCCGCTACAAGTGAGGCCGTCCATGACCGAGCTATCGACCGTGGCCAACGAGGCCGCTGTGCCGAGCGCGGCGGCGCAGGCCGAGCCCGTCCGCACGCCGTGGAGCGAATTCTGGCGCAAGTTCCGCCGCCAGCATCTGGCGCTTGCCGCCGGCGTGTTTGTGATCCTGCTGGTGATCGTCGCGGTGCTGTCGCCGCAGCTGGTGCCCTACGATCCCGAGAACTATTTCGACTATGACGCGCTGAACGCGGGGCCGTCGGCGGCGCACTGGTTCGGCGTCGATTCGCTGGGCCGCGACATCTTCAGCCGCATCCTCGCCGGCACGCGCATCTCGCTGGCCGCCGGCTTCTTCTCGGTGATCGTCGGCGCGATCGTCGGCACGCTGCTGGGTCTGCTGGCCGGCTATTACGAAGGGTGGTGGGACCGGATCGTGATGCGGATCTCCGACGTGCTGTTCGCGTTCCCGGGCATCCTGCTGGCGATCGGCATCGTGGCCATCCTGGGCAACGGCATGGTCAACGTGGTGTTCGCGGTGGCGATCTTCAGCATCCCGGCGTTCGCGCGGCTGGTGCGCGGCAATACGCTGATGCTCAAGCGGCTGACCTATATCGAGGCCGCGCGCAGCATCGGCGCGTCCGACTGGACCATCCTGATGCGGCATATCCTGCCGGGCACGATCTCGTCGATCGTCGTCTATTTCTCGATGCGGATCGGCACCTCGATCATCACCGCGGCCAGCCTGTCCTTTCTCGGCCTGGGCGCGCAGCCGCCGACGCCGGAGTGGGGCGCAATGCTGAACGAAGCGCGCGCCGACATGGTCACGGCCCCGCATGTGGCGATCTTCCCCAGCCTCGCGATCTTCCTGACCGTGCTCGCGTTCAATCTGCTCGGCGACGGGCTGCGCGACGCGCTCGATCCGAAGATCGACCGCCGCTGACCCGGGACACTGCAATGCCGCACGAACCTTCCATCGCGTCCGGCGTGCCGCCGCATATCGGCGATCTGCCGGCCGGCGCGCGCAATGCGATCACCGATGTGCCGGGCGTGCGCGTCGGCCATTGCACGCTGGCCGATGGCGCCGTGCAGACCGGCATCACCGTGGTGCTGCCGCACGCCGGCGATCCCTATCTGGACAAGGTTCCGGCGGCGGCCGCGGTGCTGAACGGCTTCGGCAAGAGCATCGGACTGGTGCAAGTCGACGAACTGGGCGTGCTGGAGACGCCGATCGCGCTGACCAACACCTTTGCGGTCGGTGCCGTAGCGCAGGCGCAGATCCGCCAGGCGATCGCTGCCCACGCCGAGATCGGCCGCGGCTGGCCCACCGTCAATCCGCTGGTGTTCGAATGCAATGACGGCCATCTGAACGATATCCAGGCGATGGCCGTCGGCGAAACGCACTATCTGCAGGCCTGCGCGGCTGCCGACGCCGAAGTTGCGCAAGGCTCGGTCGGGGCCGGACGCGGGATGTCGGCGTTTGGCGTCAAGGGCGGCATCGGCACGGCGTCGCGAGTTGCGGGACCTTACCGCGTGGGCGCGCTGGTGCTGGCCAACTACGGCACGCCGTCGATGCTGACCGTCGCCGGCAGCCGGGTCGGCCCCGAACTGGCACAGCGGCTGGCTGCGCCCGCTGCTGAGGACGTTGCGCCTGCTGCACCGGACGGTGCACCGGAGAAGGGTTCGATCATCATGATCGTCGCCACCGACGCGCCGCTCGATTCCCGCCAACTGGCACGGCTGGCACGGCGCGCGGGTGCGGGGCTGGCGCGCACCGGCTCGGTCTACGGCCATGGTTCCGGCGATATCGCGCTGGCCTTCAGCACCGCCTATACCGTGCCGCACGATGCCACAGCGCCGATGCCCGCCGTTGCGATGGTCCACGAGACAGCGCTGGATCCGCTGTTCCATGCCGCGGCCGACAGCGTCGAACAGGCCATCGTGCATGCGCTGTGGCACGCGCAGACCGTCACCGGCCGCGACGGCCATTGCCGCCGCAGCTTGCTGACGCTGGTGCCCGAACTGAATTCAGCCGACTGAACCGCGCGCCTACGCTGCGTCGGGGGCGCGCCAATCCCATGAAGATCCTCATTTCCACCGATATCGAGGGCGTCGCCGGCGTCTTCCATCCCGAACAGACGCGCCCCGGCAACGGCGAATACGAGCGCGCCCGCGCCTGGATGACCCGGGAGGCCGATGCCGCGGCCCGCGGCGCCTTCGCTGCCGGGGCCGAAGCCGTCTGGGTCAACGACTCGCATGGGGGCTTCCGCAACCTTCTGCCGGACCTGCTGGACCCGCGCGTGCGGCTCGTGCTCGGCAAGCCGCGCTACGCCGGCATGATGAGCGGCATCGAGCAGGGGTGCGATGGCGTGTTGATGATCGGCTATCACGGCCGTGCGCAGGGGCGCGGCATTCTGGCGCATACGATCAACAGCGGCGCGTTTGCCAGCGTGAGCCTCAACGGCATCGAGCTGGGCGAAGCGGGGCTGTATGCCGGACTCGCTGGCGAGGCCGGCGTGCCGGTGCTGATGGCGAGCGGCGACGATGTGTTCGTCGAGGAAACTTCGGCGCTGCTGCCGTGGGTGCGCTATGTCGCCACCAAGCGCGCGCAGGGGCAGGGCACCGGCGACTCGATGACGCCGGCCGCGGCGTGCGAAGCCATCGCCGCGGCAGCCGAAGCCGCGGTCCGCTCGCTGCAGACCGATCGGACCGCGGTGCAGCCCTTTACCATTCCCGGCCCGGTGACATGCCAATTGCGGACGCTGACGCCCGCGCATGCGGACCTGTTCTGCCAATGGCCCACACTGCGGCGGCTGGACGGTGTCACGCTGCGCTTCGATGCCGCCAGCGTGTCCGACGCGGTGCGCATGCTGAACTGCCTGTCGGCGATGTCGTTCATGTTGCGCTAGCGGTGAAATGCCGCAGTGACCGTGTTGCAGCATGGGTATTCTCCCCTCTCCCGCTTGCGGGAGAGGGGCCGGGGGAGAGGGCAAGCGGCGGTCGCTATGCGGCCATCGTTCGAAACCACCTCCCTCTCCCCAACCCTCTCCCCCTGAGGGGGAGAGGGAGAACACCATAGAGGTTCGCCAGCGTCCGCGGCCTCAAGTCACCGGCAACGTCTTGCTGAACACGCTGACCCCATCCAGATCGCGCAGATCCACGGTCAGCGCCTTCGTCGCCGGATCGATATTGACCTCGCCGAAGAACTGGAAGCCCGAATACGGCGACAGGTTCGCCTGGCCTGCAGGCGGCGCCTTCTGGAAGACCAGTTGCGGCCCGAAGGTGGCGTCGAGCTGATTGGGGCCGAAGGTGCCGGCGTTCAGCGGACCGGCAACGAATTCCCAGAACGGCGAGAAGTCGGTGAACTGGGCCTTCGACGGATCGTAGTAATGCGCGGCGCAATAGTGCACGTCGGCGGTCAGCCAGACCACATTGGGCACGCCCTTGATCGCGCGCAGCAGTCGTGCGGTTTCGAGCTCGCGGCCCAGTGCAGCGCCGTCGTTGCCGTTGGCGATCGCTTCCCAGCGCGCATTGCCGGCCGCGTCCTTGCCGTCCGGTACCCACAAACCGATCGGCATGTCGGCGGCGATGATCTTCCAGGTCGCCTGCGATTGCTTGACGCCATTGACCAGCCATTCGAGCTGCTCGTTGCCGAGGAAGACGGTGTCGCCGTTCTCGGTGGTCTGCAGGTTGGCCGTATTGCCGCCGCGATACGTGCGCATGTCCAGCACGAATACGTCGAGCAGCGGGCCGTACGAGACCTTGCGATAGAGCGTCTGCTCCGCCGCGGTGCTGCCGATGCGCATCGGCGCGTACTCGCGGAAGGCCTGCGTGGCGCGCGCGACCAGCGTGGCGATGTTCTTTTCGGTGTAGCGCGCATCGGCGCTCAAATCCTTGGTCGGCGACCAGTTGTTGGTGACCTCGTGGTCGTCCCATTGCCAGATCTGCGGCACCTCGGCCGAGAAGCGACGCACGTTCTCGTCCATCAGGTTGTAGCGGTAGCGGCCGCGGTATTCGTCCAGCGTCTCGGCGACCTTGGAGACCTCCGGCGTCACCAGGTTCTTCCACACGCGGCCGTTCTCCGCGGTGGCCTCGGCCAGGATCGGGCCGTCGGCATAGATCGTGTCGCCGCTGTGCAGGAAGAAGTCCGGTTCACGGCGGCGCATCGCCTCGAAGATCTTCATGCCGCCGAATTCCGTATTGATGCCCCAGCCCTGGCCGGCGACGTCGCCACCCCAGACGAAGCGCACGGGGCGGTTGGCGTCGGTGCGCGGGATGGTGCGGAACTGGCCCGGCACCACCACGCCGGTCGCGCGCGGGTTGTCGATGCTGTCGTAGGCGACGCGCAGGAAGATCGATTCGCCGGCAGGCAGCCCCGACAGCTCCACGCGGCCCGTGAAGTCGGACGCGGCGCTGACGGTGGGGCCGAGCACCTTGCGCGGATTGCGGAAGCTGTCGGTGGTGTCGTACTCCACCCGCAGCTGCGCGGGACGGTCGGCGCGTGCCCATACCACCGCGCGACCGTCGCCCACATCGCCGATCTGGATGCCGTACGGCAGCTTGGGCCGTTCGCTGTCGGGCACGATGACCACCGGCGCCTCGGGCGAGTCATCGGAACCGCAGGCGGTCAGGCCGAGGCTGGTGCCGAGGCCGAGCGCGCCGGTGTGGATCAGGAAACGTCGACGGGGGTAGGGGGTTCGGGTCATGTCCTGCCTCTTGCCTTTCAGGGTGTGGGGAAGGGAAAGGCAGGACCTTAGCGGGCGATTGCGAAAAAATGATGAAAGGCGGAGGCAGCCGGGGCGAGGCCCGCCGCACCGGGATGGCATGGTCGTTGCGAAACACCAGTTCCTGCAAACCACCATCAAGGAGAAGGCGATGAATCCCTCGCAACCCGGCACGGATCAGGGCGGTGCCAATATCGTGGGGTCTGGGGTCGGCGAAGGCCCGGGTCCGGAAGTGATGGCCGCCTCCAGCCTCGAGGACACCAAGGTCTATTCGTCGGACGGCGAGCATGTCGGCGAGATCAGCGAGATCATGCTCGACGTGCCACGCGGCCGCATTGCCTATGCCGTGCTGACCACCGGAGGCTTTCTCGGCATCGGCGACACGCTGCACGCGATCCCGTGGAATGCGCTGGTCATGGATACCGACCAGAAATGCTTCCGCCTCGGCATCACGGCCGATCGGATCAAGGCGGCGCCCGGCTTCAACAAGGACCAATGGCCGCGCATGGCCGACCCGCAGTGGGGCACGCAGCTGCACCAGTACTACGAGCGCGAGCCGTATTGGATGTCTGGCGGCGGCACGCTGTGAATTCGAGGGCGCGCGCCGCATGCAGTCGATGCGGGCGCGTCGTTCTTACAGCGGCATGTAATTCCGCCATGGCCGATGCGGCCGCAAGCGGCACGCGCCGCGCGTACGGACCGGTCTGGCCGAAGCCCGTCAGTCATGTCGAGGATGCAGACGCCGGACAGCGGGCCTTGTTGCGAGCGGGATCGCTTGTCCTGGTGGGGCAATTCAGTGGGGCATACGGGCGTGGAAAAACGCTGGATTCCCGCTTTCGCGGCAACGACAGACGGGATACGCGGGCGTGAGCGAGAAGTTTCAACCAGCTTCGAGCGGCTTCAGGCGGCTTCAAGCGGCTTCAAGCGGCTTCAATCGAGTCGCGTGCCGGTCGCCTTGACCTGTGCGGCCCACCAGGCCGTCTCGCTGCGGATCTGCGCGGCAAACGCCTCGGGGCTGTTACCGACCGGTTCCGCGCCCAGTTCGATCACCCGCTTGCGCATCTCCGGCGTGGCCCGGATACGGGCGCAGGCCTCGTGCAGCTTCGCGATGACGGGCCGGGGCGTGCCGGCCGGCGCCATCAGGCCCTTCCACGCGGTGACCAGATAGCCCTTGACGCCGGCCTCCTCGAAGGTCGGCACATCGGGCAGCGCGGCGGCGCGCTTGTCGCTTGCGACCGCGATCGGCCGCAGCTTGCCCGCCTGCACCTGGGCCAGCAGCGCCGGCATGTTGTCGATCATCAGGTCGATATGGCCGGCCATCAGGTCGGCGACGGCCGGGCCGCTGCCCTTGTAGGGCACGTGCTGCATCTGCAGGCCGGCGGTGCGGTTCAGCAGTTCGCCGCCGAGATGCGCAACGGTGCCGTTGCCAGGCGAGCCAAACGACAGCTCGCCCGGATGGCTGCGCGCATAGGCCAGGAACTCCGACAGGTTGCGCACGGGCAACTGCGCCTTGACCGCCATCAGGTTGTGCTCGCGCGCCAGCACCGTGACCGGCGCCAGATCGCGCGCCGGATCGAACGGCATCTTGCTGTACAGGCTCGGATTGATCACGGTCGGTCCGGCCGCGGCCAGCAGCAGCGTATGGCCATCCGGCGCCGCGCGCGCGACGCTCTCGCCGGCGATATTGCCGCCCGCGCCGGGCTTGTTCTCGACCACCACCACCTGGCCCAGTTCGGTCTTCAGTCGGTCGGCGAGCAGGCGCGCCAGGATGTCGGAGGAACCGCCGGGCGCGAACGGCACCACGAGCCGGATCGGCTTGCTGGGGTAGGGCGCTTCGGCGCGGGCCGCGCCGCTGAGCGTGGCAGTGCCGATCGCCAGCGCCATCGCGGCGACAAGGGTCTTGAACATGGTGTCTCCTGTTGTTTTATATCGGCCGCGGCGCGAGGATCAGGCGCCGGCCTGCGCCAGCGTGCGCTTGGCGATATTGAGCTGGTGGATCTGGCTGGTGCCCTCGTACAAGCGGAACAGCCGCACGTCGCGATAGAAGCGCTCGATGCCGTAGTCGGCGATATAGCCGTAGCCGCCGAACATCTGCACGCAGCGGTCGGCAACGCGCCCGCACATCTCCGAGGCGAAGTACTTGCAAATCGACGCCTGCATCGTCACGTCCTCGCCGCGGTCGCGCTGGCGCGCGGTCTCCAGCACTAGCGCGCGGGCCGCGTGGATCTCGGTCTGGCAGTCGGCGATCATCGCCTGCACCAGCTGGAAGCTCGACAAGGGTTCGCCGAACTGCTTGCGCGTGCTGACGAAGCGGATCGCATCGTCGAGCATGCGGATGGCCGGTCCGATGCACAGCGCCGACAGATGGATGCGCTGCTTGTTCAGCACCTTCATCGCCGTACGGAAGCCCTGGCCTTCGACACCGCCAATCAGGTTGGCGGCCGGCACGCGGCAATCGTCGAAATGGACCTCCGACACCGGCGAGCCTTCCTGGCCCATCTTGCGGTACGCCGGCCCGGTGCTCAGGCCCGGCGTGCCGCGCTCGACCAGGAAGGCCGAGATGCCGGAGGCGCCGGTGGTATCGGGATCGGTGCGCGCCATCACCGTAAACAGTCCCGCGATCGGCGCATTGGTGATGAAGCACTTGGTGCCGTTGATGACATAGTCGTCGCCATCGCGGCGCGCCGACGTGGTCAGCGCCGTCGCATCCGAACCGGCCTCGGGCTCGGTCAGCGCAAAGGAGCCGGTGATCTCGCCGCTGGCCAGGCGCGGCAGATAGCGCTGCTTCTGCTCTGGCGTGCCGTCGGCGACCAGCGCTTCCGAGCCGATGCCGGTATTGGTGCCGACGCGCGCGCGGAAGGCCACCGAGCATTGCGACAGTTCGATCGCCGCCAGCACCAGCTCCTCCGTGGTCATGCCGGCGCCGCCATAGGCCTCTGGAATCGAAAAGCCGAACAGCCCGATGTCGGCCATCTCTTGGACCAGGTCGGCCGGCACCTCGTCGCACGATGCCACCTCGGCCTCGCGCGGCACCAGGCGCTGCTGCACGAAGCGGCGCAGTTGCGCCAGAAATGCGGGATAGGTGTCGGAGTCTCGGATCATCGCTATGGCTTCCTGTTGCGGTTGGCAGCGGATCGCGAGGCATGCCCTGCGGTCCGGCATCGGAGTGGAAGGCAGCGTAGCAATGCAGGCGGAAATAGTGGATCGTTGTTTCGCTATCTTGAACGACTTGCCGACGCCAAAGCGGCCGGGCGCGCTATGATCGAGGCCAGCGAGGCGATGCGCGCGGCGTGCCGCCTCCGTCTTTCATACATCTCGAACCGCCGCCTTCGATGGCCCCTCGCCCTCATCATCCCGATCCAGCGTTTGCCACCACGCTCGCGCACGGGCTGTCGCTGCTGCAGTGTTTCGGCATCGGCGACAGCGTGCTCAGCAACAAGGAACTGGCCGAGCGCACCGGCCTGTCGCCGGCGACGGTCAGCCGGCTGACCTACACGCTTGCCGCACGCGGTCTGCTGCGCTACGACGCGCAACTGCGCCGCTATCGGCTCGGATCGACCACGCTGGCGCTGGGCTACCCGCTGCTGGCCACGCTTCGCATCCGCCAATTGGCGCGGCCGCTGATGAAGCAGCTGGCCGACGAGATCGATGGGTCCGTGTCGCTGGGCTTGCGCGACCGCACGCAGATGGTCTATGTCGAGACGAGCCGCGGCCACGATGCGCTGGCGTTTCGGCCGGATATCGGCGCGACGCTGCCGATGCTGCTCACAGCGATCGGCCGGGCCTGGCTGTGCCATGCGTCGCCGCAGGAGAGCGGACCAGTACTGACGGCCTTGCGCAAGGCCGATCCGGCGGAGTTTCGACGTCAGGCGCCTTCGCTCGAACACGCACGGCAGGAGATGGGCAAGTTCGGTTTCTGCACCTCGCGCGGCGAATGGCAGAGCGACATTCATGCGGTGGCGGCACCGCTGCCGACGCGTATCGATGGCGAGATCATGGTCTTCAACTGCGGCGTGCTGGGCGTGCGGATGACGCCGCGCAAGCTAGAGCGGCAGATGGGGCCGCGCCTTCTGCGGATGGTCGCCAGGATCGAGGCTGCACTGAGGACGAGCCGGTGACGCGCCCCGGTTCCCGCGCCGGTTCGCGTACCAGCGCGGCGCAGTCCGTGTCGCAGTCCGTGTCGCCGTCCCTTTCGCGCACGAAGGAGCCTGCCGACAAGGACCGCCAGTTCGCGGCCACGCTGGCCAATGGCATCGACATCCTGCTGGCCTTCGACAGTGGCGACGCGATGCTCGGCAATCGCGATTTCGCCGAGCGTACCGGGCTGTCGAAGACGACCGTGGCCCGCCTGACGCACACGTTGACGGCGCTGGGCTATCTGCGCCACGATACCGTGCTGCGCAAATACCGGCTCGGTGCGGCGGTGCTGTCGATGGGTTATCCGCTGCTGGCCAGCATGCATCTGCGTCAGCTGGCACGGCCAATGATGAAGGCGCTGGCCGACCGGATGTGCGGCGCCGTGTCGCTCGGTATCCGCGACCGCACGCAGATGATCTATGTCGAGACCGCGCGCTCGACCGACAGCCTGATAGTGACCCCGGAGATCGGCGCCGCGCTGCCGATGCTTACCACGGCCATCGGACGCGCGTGGTTGTGTCGTGCGCCGGCGCACGAGCGCGATGCGGTGCTCAATCAGCTGCGGCTGCAGGATCCGGAAGCCTTCGCCAGCCTGCAGCCACGGCTGGCGGACGCGCGCCGCGACCTCGAGCGGCAAGGCTACTGCACCAACCGCGCCGAATGGCGGCCCGAGGTCTACGGTTTCGCCGTGCCGATGTGCCAGCCGGTCGGTTCGCAACTGTTCGTGCTGAACTGCGGCGTGCCGGTTCGGCAGGGCAGTTTCGCGACGGTCGAGAAGCAGGCCGGGCCGCAGTTGCGGGCGCTGATGCTCGATATCGAGCGGATGCTCGGCTTGCGATAAGGCCTGATCGCGGGCGTTCCCATCGACGACCGCGCTTTTCCAACGACAACACAGGAGACACGATGCCATACATCATCGAAACCTTCGACAAGCCCGACCACCAGCACGTGCGCAAGGCCCAGCGGCCCGCGCATCTGGCGTTTCTCGAAACCAGCAAGGCGCTGCTGCTCGCCTGCGGCGCCAAGCTGAACGACGATGGCAGCGATGCAGGCGGGGGGGTCTATATCGTCGATGTCGATACCCGCGAGGCCGCGCAGGCGCTGATCGAAGCCGATCCGTTCCATCAGGCGGGCCTGTTCGCCGAAGTGCGGATCACGCGCTGGCGCAAGGCCTATCTCGACGGCGTCTGCTGTCTTTGACCGTACCGCTACCCGCAGGAGATGGCCATGCTCTTCATGGTTGAAATGACCGTCCGCATTCCCCAGTCCGCCGACCCGCAAGCCGTCGAGAAGCTCAAGGCCGACGAGAAGGCGCTGTCGCAACAGCTGCAGCGCGAAGGCAAGTGGCGCCATCTGTGGCGCGTGGTGGGCCAGTACGCCAACGTCAGCGTCTTCGATGTCAAGGACAACGACGAACTGCATGCGCTGTTGACCTCGTTGCCGCTGTATCCGTTCATGGAGATGAAGGTGACGCCGCTGGCGCAGCACGGTTCCGCGATCGCGCAGAACTGATGCGTCTCGTCCCGCGCGATCGCTTGTCGCGCCGCGCGGGACATCACTGCAACCGCATCAATCGACCTTCGCGCCAGAACGCTTGACCACCGTCGACCATTTGCGGATCTCGCTGTCGACAAAACGCGCAGTTTGCTCCGGCGACATCGGCATCGGCTCCGAGCCCCGGTCGACGATGAACTTCTGCAGCTCGGGCGATTGCAGCGCCTTCACCGTTTCGGCGTTCAGCTGCGACACGATGGCCGGCGGCGTGCCGGCCGGCGCCATCAGCACCGCCCAGCCGAGCGCCTCGAAGTCCGGCACCACTTGTTCCTGCACGGTCGGCACATTGGGCAGCTGCGGCACGCGCTTGCCCGCGGTGACCGCCAGCGGTACCGCCTTCTTCGACTGGATCAGCGGCAGCGCCGCGGTGATCGAGTCGACCATCACGGGAATCTGATTGCCGAGAAAGTCCGCCTGCGCAGGGCCGCTGCCCTTGTACGGGATATGAACCATGAAGATGCCGGCGCGCGCCTTCAGCATTTCGGCCGACAGATGCTGCGTGCCGCCGATGCCGGCGCTGGCGTAGCTCAGCTTGCCCGGCGCCGCCTTCGCCTTGCCGATCAGATCGCGCAGCGAGGTGATTCCGGATGACGGCGTCGACAGGAAGACCAGCGGCACGGAGAACACACCCGAGATCGCCTGGAAATCGCGGCGCGGATCGTAGCCGATCGACGCGTAGAGCGTCTGGTTGATCGCCATCGCGCTGCCGGCCATCACCAGCGTATAGCCATCGGGCGCCGCGCGAGCGGCCAGTTCCATGCCGATATTGCTGCCGGCGCCCGCACGATTCTCGACCACCACCGACTGCCCCAGTTGCTTGCCCAGCCGCTCGCCAAGCGCGCGCGCAAAGATGTCGGTCGCCTGACCGGGCGGAAAGGGCACGATCAGCTTGATCGGACGTTCGGGGTAGGCGGCGTGTGCCGCGGCGCTCGCCATCAAGGCAATCGCCGCCAGGCACGTGATGCGTGGCTTCAAGGTTGTCTCCTTCCAACAAGGTCATTAGGTGTGTGGCTCGGGAGGCCAGGTGCGGACGATAGCACCCCCTGACCCTCGATATCGCCACGCTAGCCTTACATATGATCTATAGGCCACCTAATCTCGTATTGCCGAAAGCAGATTGCATGCTCATCTTGCGAAATGCGTTTCGCAAGAATAAGATGCGGGTTCACTGGGAGGCGGACGATGTTCGAGCGAATCTCGCAAAAGCTGATCGGGTATCGGGTCAAGGCGGCACGCGAGGCCAAAGGCTGGACGCAGGATCAACTCACCCAGGCGCTCGGCCTGAACGACCGGCAATCGGTATCCGATATCGAAAACGGCAAGCGCGCCCTGAAGTCGGACGAAATGCTTGCCATATCCGAACTGCTGGACCGAGACGTCGATTTTTTTCTCGACCCGTTCGCCGTCGCAGGTGAGGCACAGTTTTCCTGGCGAGCGGCGCCCAGCGTGCCGGAAGTCGAGCTCGATGGATTCGAGTCCCGGGCGGGAAAATGGATCGGCTTACTGCGCTGGCTACGCGAAGGGCAGGGCGGCGGCACCAACCCGCTCAAGCATAGCTTGCGCCTGAGTGCGCAGTCGTCGTTCGAGGACGCCATCGCTCGCGCCGAGGCCTTGGTTGCCGCGCTGGACCTGGGCACGGTTCCGGCTGAGCGGCTTGCCGAGCGTATCGAGCGCGATCTGGATATCCCGGTCCTGTTTGTCGACGCTGTCGAAACGACCAGAGGCGACTCCATTTCGGGCGCGACCTGTCACTTGCAGGATCTCGGCGTGATCCTGATCAATCGCAACGAATCCGAGGCTCGTCGCTTCTTCGATCTCGCTCACGAGCTGTTCCATGCGCTGACATGGGACGCCATGAAACCCGACCGCCGAGAGTCGAACTCGTCCGAAGCGCGGGGAAGGGTAAAACGCATCGAGCAACTTGCCGACAATTTCGCCGCGGCGTTGCTGATGCCGAGCCACTCTCTCGGGCAATTGATCGACCCACGGCGATGCTCGGATATCGAACATCTCGCCGATGTCGCCGCTGAATTGCGCGTTTGTCCCATTGCGCTGGCCTGGCGTCTGTACAACATGAAACGTATTGACGCTGCTACGCGGGACGGACTTCGCAAAGAGCGTCAACGATTCAGTGCCGGTCGGAAACCGAAGCGCTTCTCCGACAGCTTCGTCAGCATGCTTCACGCTGCCATCGATCGCGGTCAACTCTCTGCCCGCAAGGCGGCCAAGGCGATGGGCATGAGCCTGCCGATGTTGAGCGACCTGTTCGCCGAGCATTCTCTTCCGGCACCGTTCGAGCTATGAGGGCCGACATCGCATGGCGAAGGTCACGGTATTCGTCGACACCAACATCATCCTGGAGGCGTTCCGGACGGGGTGTTGGTCCGCCATCTGCGAGCGTTACGCAATTGAAACGGTAGAGAAGTGTATTGAAGAGGCGCTTACCGGCGATCTTTCCGATCCCGGTCGTATTACGGTGGACCGCAGCGCCCTGGTCGGTGGCTTGAGTCGAAGGCATGCCGTCGGGAGACGCGAACTGGTCGACCTGGTACTCGCTCATCCCCACTGTCAGGCCTTGGACGACGGAGAGCTGCATTTGCTTGCCTGGCTGCATGCAAACAAGCGGCTGCCACAAGCCCTGATCCTGCTGTCAACGGCAGACAAGGCCGCAATCGTCGCGACGGCTCGTCTGGGGTGGATCGATTCGTTGACGTCGCTTGAGCAACTTGCTCGCACGGCGGGCGTGACGCCAGGGCAGATCTGTCGCCTCGCCCGGCATTACAGGGAGGACTGGCTGGGGGAGATCAAGACGAAGATTCGGCTCGGCATCCTCCCGTAGCTGCTTTCGTCCGAATGCGAAGGCCCGGCCGTCCGTGCTTTGACGGCCAGCGGACGGCAGCCGCGCGCGGGGCGGGGACGGGAGCGACCCAGTGGCCCGGCTCCCGTACTCCCGCCAACCTCACGACTTCGTAATATCAAACACCAGATTCACCGGCGACGGACCGAACGAGCCGTTCGGCACCACGCCAGTCTGATTGACCCCGCGCTGGGTCCAGTCGCAGACGCCGGTCGGGAAGATCGCGCGCAGCCGGTTCAGCTGGTCGGGCGTGAACGGCACGCTGTAGTCGGCAGGATTGACCGGCTTCAAGGTGCACTTCATCACGTCCCCCGAGATCGGGCCGCCGGCTGCAATGCGTGGCGCGGTCCACGAGGGGAACAGCGAATTGCAGGTCGTGTCCGGTGTGCTGCTCAGGGTCTGCGGTTCGGCCACGAAATCGGTCTGGGACCGCCAGCAGCCGTCGACCGCGTTCTGGGGCTTGTGGGCAACGACCCGTTGCTTCTGCGGCGTCGGCGACTTGTCGTCCTTGTAGGCAGCGACCCAGCGGATGAAGGTGTCCCACGCGGTATCGGCCGGCACCGGGTTGCCGCGCCACATCACGTGGTTGGCGGTATCGCCGTTGGCCTTGAGCATCCGCTCGCGCTGCGCGAAATGGAACCACTGGTAGTGATAGGCCGTGTCCTCGTTATAGGTCCCCGTCACGTCGAACACCGGGATCGTGGCAAGACCGCCGTTGCCGCCGAGCTGCAGACCGGACTGCTGCGCCCGCAGGATCGCGCCGAGATCACCGAGCGAACGGGCGGGGACGTAGTTCGCATCCTGATCGTAGCCGCCCACCTTTTCGTTCAGATCGAGGAACTGGTCGACCGTGATCGCGCCGCCGTTCAGCGCCGCGAGCCCGTACTGCACGCCAACGTTGTCGAATGGACGCAGCGCGAAGCCGGTGGCCTTGTCGATGCCGTAGATGTTCCTGGCGGCGTCGTACACCGTCGGGCGCGCGCCGGTCGGATTATTGACCGGGTGATAGCGCAGCTCCTGCGGCACGGCGGCATTGAACACGCCCGAGTTGTAGCCCGGGAAGTCCTGCCGTGCCGGCACCGGATCGGTACGGCCGGCCTGATTGGCGGCATCCTCGAAGGCCTTGCGGCTCTTGTAGCCGGTCACTGCCGCGATCTGCGCGTCTGTCAGCGCGTTCGGATTGCCCATCAGATAGTGCGTGATCAGATGCCCATCCGAGCCCGACAGCGCGATCGACAGCGGGTCGGGGAAGGTGCACGCAATCAGCACGCCGTCGAACAGGCCGGGAATGCGGTCGGCGGGCTGCGAGCTGCCATAGGAGCCGCCCGAGCAGCCGGCGCTGACGGTGAAGACCGGCACACCGAAGGTCTCGATCACCGCCTCCTTCGACATCATCGCCGCCTCGCTGGCCAGCACCGCGTTGCAGTTGTTCGACGCGTGCTGCAGCGTATTGGCGAACGTGGCGTAGCCCTCGCCGAGCCGCCTGACATTGAGCAGCGTGAAGTCGAACCCCGCGACCGAGATATTGCCCTGCGCCGCGCCCTGGATGTACCAGCCGCCCGGACAGCCGAAGCCCTCGACCGCGATCAGCCGCTTGTTCCACGCCTTCGGCGGCTTGAGCGGCGTGGGGGCCGACTCCCTGGTGGGATCGTGCAGCACGGCGTTCTGGTAGATGCCGCGATTGACCGTGCCGGTTTCCACGCGCACCACGAAGGGCACGGTGCGGCCGTCCAGCGTAGTCGTGCTGGCGACATCGGCGGGCAGGGACGTGGTGCTCGGCATCGGCACCAGCGCGCCGCCGGTGTTCTTCTGATAGACGTAGTGCACGCGCGTGGTCACGCTGCAATTGGCGTCGGGCGGCGGACCGAGACGCGAACCATCCGGCAGCACGAAGCTTTCGGTCTGGCAGATGAACGGCGTTTGCCACGGCCCCGAAATGACCGGCCCGGTGATCGGGTAGTTGGTCATCTTCAGCGTGGCCGTTTCGCGGCCGATCTTCGCTGTTAGCGTATTTTCGCCGTCACGCAGGCCGGTTACCACCGCCTGCAAATGGCGAAGATCGTCCAGCAGCGGGCGGAACTCCCGCGTCACGTCGTCGCCGTTGAGCTGGATCTGCAGCGGGCGGCGATCGAGCCTGATGTGGCGCGGCACGGTGATATCGATCAACGCGTTGCCGCCGGTCACGTAGTCGGGGGAGGATGAGAGCAGCTGGATGGTCGGTGCCGCTTCGGGACCGTCGTCATCGTCGTGGCCGCCGCCGCATGCTGTCAGGGCCGCAAGCATGGCGCACGCGAGCGCCATCCTGGGCCATCGCCGTAGGATGTTCATGTCGTCGACTCCTCGTTCGTAGTGAGTCGTGGGGGATTGCAAGCCGCTTGGGGCTTGTGCCGACATGCATGCGTAGGTCGAGCTTAGTGTCCGGTTCTGCCAAATACAATGTCGAGGAAAGCTGACCAGAAGCGGATATCCGGGACGGCACATGGCGCTGGTCCGCTTGCCGGAGGGACGAACACCTTGAACAAAGTCGCCCGCGGCGAACTCGTCGACGAGCCGGCCCTGGCGGGACGCGCGCGCATCGGTCGGCAGCAGAAGGGACAGGGCGTTTGCGGTACACTGTGCCGCTCGGGAGGCACCCCGCCTCCCGCTGCCCGCAGCCCTTGTCCCGATCGTCGATGCGCCGGTTTTTCCTGATCCTGCTGGTCATGCTGTTGCCGCTCCAGTCCGTCTGGGCCGCGGCCACCGCCTATTGCCAGCACGAACAGCGGCCGACGGCGCAATGGCATCTAGGCCATCATCAGCACCAGCATCGGGCCGACGGCAAAGCCGAAGTGGAGGCCGAGTTCGAGGCCGAGGTCGAGCCTTACAAGGCTGACACCAGGCAAGTCGACATCAAGGCCGACGCCGAACACGACACCGACGCGAACGGCCTGTTCGATCCCGACTGCGGCACCTGCCATCTGGCCTCGTTGCCATTTGCGCGTCCCGACGCGACCGGCATGCCGGTACTGCGCCTGCCGCGGACCGTGCTGCTGACGCACGATTTCCACTACAGCTCGCTTCACCCCCGCGCCCCCGATCGCCCACAGTGGCTACGTCTCGCTTGAGCGGCGAGACGACCGATTCGATCTGATTCCCGGCTGAATTTCCGTCTCGCCGATTTCCCTTGGTGACTTTTCCAGGTGCAATTCGATGCGACGATTCATCGCGCCGCTATGTATGGCGGCAATCCTTTACGTCCCCGGTTGGGTGGGCGCACAGCCGCAGCCATACCCGCCCGCGCCGGACCCTTCCGCATGGCCACGCGAGGCCGCTGAGCCGCTGACGCTCGACGCGGCGCTGGCGCTCGCCGCTGCGGGCAATTTCTCACTTTCCGCCGCGGCCAGGGGGGTCGATGCCACCGAAGGCGCGATCCTGCAAGCGCGGACCTTCCGCAATCCCGAAGTGGCGGTCGCCGTCGAGGACACGCGGCGAGAGACCCGCGCCACCACGGCGCAGGTCAATCTGCCGATCGAACTGGGCGGCAAGCGCGCCGCGCGGATATCTGCCGCCGAACGGGGACGCGACGTCGCCCAGGCGCAATGGCGCAGCACCCAGGCCGAGCTGCGTGCCACCGTGATCGCCGCCTTCTTCGGCGTGCTGGTGGCACAGGAGCGCGTCAGGCTGGCCAGCGCCTCGGTCGAGATCGCGCGCAAGGGCGCCGACGCCGCGGCCAGGCGGGTGGCCGCGGGCAAGGTCTCGCCGCTCGAGGAGACCCGCGCCGCGGTCGAGCAGGCCAATGCCGAACTCGAACTGGCCGATGCCAGCGCCGAACTGCAGTCGTCCCGGCAGGCGCTGGCTGCGCTGTGGGGCAATGCCGCGCCGCAGTTCACCGAAGTCCGCGGCGATCTCGATGCGCTGCCTTCCCGCCCGGCGCCCGAGCAACTGCTGTCCGCGCTGGAGGACTCGCCGCTGCTGCATACCAGCCGTCTCGAAGTGGGGCGCCGGCAGGCGCTGGTGGATGTCGAACGCAGCCGCCGCTATCCCGACATCACCGTCAGCCTGGGCACCAAGCGCGACAACGAGGCCAATCGGACCATGCCGGTGCTTGGCGTGGCAATCCCGCTGCCGCTGTTCGACCGCAACCAGGGCAACCTGTACGAATCGATCCGCCGGGCCGACAAGGCAGCGGACGAATTGCTCGCCGAACGGATCCGGCTGGCCAACGCACTGCAACAGGCGAGCAACGAGCTGGCGGTATCGCGAACCTCGGCGCAGACGCTCAAAAGCACTGTGCTGCCCGCGGCAGAGCGCGCCTTCGACGCCGCCAGGCGTGGGTTCGAAGCCGGCAAATTCGACTTCCTCAATGTGCTGGACGCCCAGCGCACGCTGTTCCAGGCACGCATCCGCTACCTCGGCGTGCTGGCCCGCGCCTATCAGGCGGCCACCACCATCGACCGCATCGTCGGACGCTAACCGGGACCGATTTCGATCATGGCAATCACACCGAAGCAAAAGGCCGCCATCGCGGCCATTCTCGCGGTCGGCACGCTGGCGACCGCGGCCGTGCTGCTGACCGGCCGCCCGGGCTCCGCGGACCCGCACGGGGACCACGGCGACGAGCATGGACATGGCGCCGGGCAACCATCCGTTTCCACATCCGCATCGGCCGCAATGCCGGCCGCAGGCAAGCATGCCGACGGCAACGCACCCATCGCACTGACCGACGAACAGATCCAGCGCGCCGGCATCGGGATCGAAACGGCGGGCCCGACGACGATCCAGTCCACCCTGCAATTTCCCGGCGAAATTCGCTTCAACGAGGACCGCACCGCCCACGTCGTGCCGCGCCTGGCCGGGGTGGCGGAAAGCGTGCCGGCCACGCTCGGCCAGCAGGTGAAGAAGGGGCAGCTGCTGGCGGTGATCGCCAGCACCGCGCTGTCGGATCAGCGCAGCGAGTTGCTTGCCGCGCAACGCCGCCTGGAGCTGGCCCGCGCGACCTATCAGCGCGAGCGCAGGCTGTGGGAAGAAAGAATTTCCGCCGAGCAGGACTATCTGCAGGCGAAGGCAGCGTTGGAGGAGGCCCGCATCGCCGTGCATAACGCGCAGCAGAAGCTGACTGCGGTCGGCGCCACGGCCTCTGCTTCCCGCCTCAATCAGTTCGAGCTGCGCGCGCCATTCGACGGCGTCATCGTCGAGAAGCACCTGGCGCTGGGCGAGGCCGTCGCGGACAACGCCAATATCTTCACGATCTCGGATCTGTCGACCGTTTGGGCGGAGTTCGTGGTCTCGGCCAGAGACCTGGAACACGTGCGGGTCGGCGAGACGGCGCGCATTCGTTCTGCCGCGTCGGAGAGCAAGGCGGAAGGGAAAGTTTCGTATGTCGGCTCGCTGCTGGGTGAGCAGACCCGCACCGCCAAGGCCCGCATCACGCTGACGAACCCGAGTCTGGCCTGGCGTCCGGGCCTGTTCGTCACGGTCGAGGTGCTGACCGCCAAGGTGGGGGTTCCGGTCGCGGTGCAGGCCGATGCCATCCAGGACGTCGACGGCAACAGCGTGGTGTTCGTCGCCGGCCCGAAGGGGTTTGTCGCGCAGCGCGTCGTGCCGGGACGCAGCGACGGCCATCTGGTCGAGATCCGCGACGGGCTTCGGCCGGGCGTCCGCTATGCCGCGCGCAACAGCTTCGTGCTGAAGTCCGATCTCGGCAAGGACGCTGCCGGGCATCAGCACTGACACGGGAGATCGCCATGTTCGAACGTGTCATCCGATTCGCCATCGCGCAGCGCTGGCTGGTGCTGCTCGCGGTGCTCGGCATGGCGGCATTGGGGGCGTACAGCTACACGCGCCTGCCGATCGACGCCGTGCCCGACATCACCAATGTCCAGGTCCAGATCAATACCTCGGTGCCGGGCTATTCGCCGCTGGAGGCCGAGCAGCGGATTACCTATCCGATCGAGACCGCAATGGCTGGGCTGCCGGGCCTCGAGCAGACCCGCTCGCTGTCGCGCTACGGGCTGTCACAGGTCACCGTGATCTTCGACGAAGGCACGGACATCCATTTCGCACGCCAGCTGGTCAACCAGCGCATCCAGGAGGCGAGGGAGCGGCTCCCCGCCGGCGTGTCGCCGGCCATGGGCCCGATCTCGACCGGGCTTGGCGAGATCTATCTGTGGACCGTCGAAGCCGAGGAGGGCGCGCGCAAGCCGGACGGCTCTCCCTACACGTCGACCGATCTGCGCGAACTGCAGGACTGGGTCGTCAAGCCGCAACTGCGCAATGTGCCAGGCGTGACCGAAGTCAATTCGATCGGCGGCTTCGACAAGGAGTATCTGGTCGCGCCCAGCCTGGAGAAGCTCGCCTCGTATGGACTGACGCTGTCCGATATTGTCACCGCGCTGGACCGCAACAACGACAATGTCGGCGCCGGCTATATCGAGCGCAGCGGCGAGCAGTATCTGGTGCGCGCGCCGGGTCAGGTCCGCAGCGAGGCCGATATCGGCGACGTGATCGTCGGCAGTGCGCAAGGGCAGCCGATCCGCATGCGCGACATCGCCGAGGTCGGCATCGGCAGGGAGCTGCGCAGCGGCGCCGCCACCGAGAACGGCAAGGAGGTGGTGCTGGGCACCGTCTTCATGCTGATGGGCGAGAACAGCCGCGCGGTCGCACAGGCGGTGGGCGCGCGCGTCGACGCGATCAACCGCACCTTGCCGAAGGGCGTACGCATCGTGCCGGTCTACGATCGGACCCGGCTGGTCGACAAGGCGATCGCCACCGTCAAGAAGAACCTGCTCGAAGGCGCAGTCCTGGTGATCGCGGTGCTGTTCCTGTTCCTTGGCAATATTCGCGCGGCCATCATCACGGCGCTGGTGATCCCGTTGTCGATGCTGTTTACCTTCACCGGCATGGTGAGCTACAGGATCAGCGCCAACCTGATGAGCCTGGGTGCATTGGACTTCGGCATCATCGTCGACGGCGCGGTCGTCATCGTCGAGAACTGTGTGCGCCGGCTGGCCCATGCGCAGGCGCATCGCGGCAGGCCGCTGACCCGATCCGAACGCTTTGAGGAGGTGTTCGCCGCGGCGCGCGAGGCCCGGCGGCCGCTGTTGTTCGGCCAGCTGATCATCATGATCGTCTATCTGCCGATCTTTGCCTTGACCGGCGTCGAAGGCAAGATGTTCCACCCGATGGCCTTCACCGTGGTGCTGGCGCTGCTGGGCGCGATGCTGCTGTCGGTGACGTTCGTTCCGGCTGCCGTCGCGCTGTTCATCGGCGAACGGGTCGGCGAGAAGGAAAACCGGCTGATGGCTTGGGCCAGGCGGCGCTATGCCGTCTGGCTGGAACGGTCGCTGGCGAACACGCCCGTCGTGCTGACCTTCGCCGGCGTAGCCGTGGTGCTGTGCCTTGCCATCGCGTCCCGGCTCGGCAGCGAGTTCATCCCCAACCTGAACGAAGGCGACATCGCGATTCAGACGCTGCGCATCCCGGGCACCAGCCTGTCGCAGTCGGTCGAGATGCAGAAGCAGCTCGAACGTACGCTGATGGCGAAATTCCCGGAGATCGAGCGGGTGTTCGCGCGCACCGGCACCGCGGAGGTGGCCTCGGACCCGATGCCGCCCAATATCTCCGATGGCTACATCATGCTCAAGCCCCAGTCGGAATGGCCGACGCCGGTCAAGAGCCGCGAGGCGCTGCTCGCCGCGATGCAGGCGGAGGCCGCCAAATTGCCCGGCAATCGCTACGAGTTCTCGCAGCCGATCCAGCTGCGCTTCAACGAGCTGATTTCGGGCGTGCGGTCCGACGTGGCGGTCAAGGTGTTCGGCGACGATCAGGCGGTGCTCGACCGCACCGCCGAGCGGATCGCCGCAGTAGTGGGAACCGTGCCCGGCGCGTCGGAGGTCAAGGTAGAGCAGACCACGGGCCTGCCGATGCTGACGGTCCATATCGACCGGCACAAGGCGGCACGCTACGGGCTCAATCTGGCCGATATACAGGACGCCGTGGCCATCGCCATCGGCGGCAAGGAGGCCGGCATTTTTTACCAGGGCGATCGCCGCTTCGCCATCACGGTGCGGCTGCCCGATGCGGTCCGGCAGGATATCGATGCGCTGCGCCGCCTGCCGATCGCCTTGCCGAAGAGCGGTGGGGCCGATGCGCGGACCAGCTATATTCCGCTGGCCGAGGTCGCCTCGCTGGAGATCGCGCCTGGCCCCAACCAGATTTCGCGCGAGAACGGCAAGCGGCGCGTCGTCGTCAGTGCCAATGTCCGTGGCCGCGATATCGGCAGCTTTGTGCCGGAAGCGCAGGCGGCAATCGAGCGTTCCGTCAGCATGCCGGCCGGCTACTGGTCGAGCTGGGGCGGCACCTACGAACAGTTGCGCTCCGCCACGCAGCGGCTGCAGATCGTCGTGCCGGTTGCCTTGCTGCTGGTCCTCGTGCTGCTGCTCGCGATGTTCAACAACATCAAGGACGGCATGCTGGTGTTCACCGGCATTCCGTTCGCGCTGACGGGCGGCATGCTCGCGTTGTGGCTGCGGGGGTTGCCGCTGTCGATCACCGCGGCGGTGGGCTTTATCGCGCTATCGGGTGTCGCGGTGCTGAATGGCCTGGTGATGCTCTCGTTCATTCGGTCGCTGCGGGAGGAAGGCAAGCCCCTGGATGAGGCGATCCGCCTCGGTGCGCTGACGCGGCTGCGGCCGGTGCTGATGACGGCGCTGGTCGCCTCGCTCGGGTTCGTGCCGATGGCGATCGCTACGGGCACAGGGGCGGAGGTACAGCGGCCACTGGCCACTGTGGTGATCGGCGGCATCCTGTCGTCGACTGCGCTGACCTTGCTGGTGCTGCCGGTGCTGTACCGATTGGCGCATCGACGCGATGAAACGGCGCAGGCACCGCCGGTGCCTCAGTCGGCTTGAACCGCGGGGAGGGCGTCCACTTCGGAGGAGGTCTTTCGGGAAATGCACCGACGCATCTTGTGGATGTCGGCCAGATCGGCGCCATGTAGAAACTGGCATCTCAGCCGGCTTTGCTGAAAATCGGTCTCGACCGTGTCTCCCTGGAGGGACGGTCCGCCGGCTACCGAGTCGCCGCCGGGCGCCAGCAGCGCAAGCGTGGCGCCGGCAGCCAACAGCGCGGCAAACAGCGCGGCAAACAGGGCGGCAAAAAGACAGTGAACTGAAGACTTCATCGGCGCAGGCTCCCGGGTGGTATCGAATGACGCCATCCCCCGGCGCCGTCACGGAGTTTGCGAGCTGCCACCGGAAATGCTGTTCGGAATTTCAGCCCTTTTTTGCTCCTGGCCAGATGTCCCTCCAACAAGCCGCCGGCGCTCGCCGGCGGTGTCTCCGATATCCGCTTCCTGACATCGGTGTCATCCGATGTCGATGGCCATTGTTCGTCGCCATTGAATAGACCTGGCAATGGCAGCCGGATTGTGGGCCAGCGGCGCAGCCGACAGAATGCGCCAACGACGGCCCAATGCCGCGGCGGAGAACAGAACCATGAAACTGATCATCAACGACACCGAGCACGACCTGCCGGTCGAGCCGGACATGCCTTTGCTGTGGGTGTTGCGAGATGCGGCCGGCCTGACCGGGACCAAGTTCGGTTGCGGCATGGCGCAGTGCGGTGCCTGCACCGTTCACGTCGACGGCGTGGCGCAGCGCAGCTGCGTATTGCCGGTCTCGGCGGTGCAGGGGGCGCGGATCACCACCATCGAGGGACTGTCCGCGGGCGGCGACCACCCGGTGCAGCGGGCCTGGACCGAACTGGACGTGGTGCAGTGCGGCTATTGCCAGTCGGGTCAGATCATGTCCGCGTCCGCGCTGCTGCGGCAGAACCCGGCGCCGACGGACGCGGACATCGATGCGGCGATGTCGGGCAATCTGTGCCGATGCGGAACCTACCAGCGCATTCGCGCGGCGGTCCACCGGGCCGCCGAGCTGTCGCGGGAGCGGACGTCGTGAAGGCCCCGCTCGATCTCTCGCGGCGCCGTTTCCTCGCCGCCGGCGCGGTGCTCGGCGGGGGCCTGGTGATCGGCTTTTCGGTGCCATCGGTGCGCCGACTGTTGGATGGCGACCCTGTTGAGGTCGCCATGGCGGCCGAGCCGGCACCGTTCATACCCAACGCTTTTCTCCGCATCGGCGCGGACGACAGCGTGACGGTATTGCTTGCGCATTCCGAAATGGGACAAGGCGTGTGGACCTCGCTGGCCCTGCTGATCGCCGAAGAGCTCGACGCCGACTGGACGCGCATCCGCGTCGAGCATGCGCCTGCGGCACCGGCCTATGGCATCGCCATGTTGGGAGGCATGCAGGGAACGGTCGGCTCTCGCAGCGTGCGCAGCGAATTCCTGCGCTACCGACAGGCCGGCGCCGCGGCGCGCGCGATGCTGCTGCAGGCGGCGGCCGCGCGTTGGCAGGTCCCGGTGGACGTGCTGCGCACCGACAGCGGTGCGGTGGTGCATCAAGAGCAGCGCTTGCGCTATGGCGAGCTGGTGCACGAAGCCGCGACGCTGCCGGTACCCGCCGCCGACGCACTGCGATTGAAGGACGCGCACGATTGGAAGTGGATCGGCAAGGGCGCGCGGCGCCTTGATGCCGCCGACAAGATCACCGGCCGCGCGCGCTTCGGCATCGACGTCAAGCTCGACGGCCTGCTGACCGCGGTGGTTGCCCGCGCGCCGGCGTTCGGCGCCAGGATGGTGTCGTTTGACGACAGCGCCGCGCGGGCGGTGCCCGGCGTACGGCAGGTGGTCGCCGTGCCCAGCGGCGTGGCCGTGCTGGCCGATCATTACTGGGCCGCGAAGCGGGGACGGGATGCGCTGAAGATCGAATGGCAGGGCGCCGACACCGCGCTGGAGAGTGCCGGACTCTTGCGGGATTTCGCGCGGCTCGCGCGCGAGCCGGGGCCGATCGCTCTGGAGGCGGGGGATGTCGACGCCGCCATCGCGCAGGCCCAGCGCGTGGTCGAGGCCGAGTACCGGCTGCCTTATCTGGCGCACACACCGATGGAACCGCTCAATTGCACCGTGCGGATCGGACCGGACGGCTGCGATGTCTGGGTCGGCACGCAGATGCAGACGCTGGCGCAGCGTACCGTGGCGCAGATCACCGGGCTGGAGCCGGCGCAAGTCCGGATCCACACCACCTTTCTGGGCGGCGGTTTCGGTCGGCGGGCGGTGCAGGACTTCGTCGCCGAGGCGACGCACGTGGCCCGCGCCGCCGGCGCGCCGGTCAAGACGATGTGGTCCCGCGAGGAAGACGTGCGCGGCGGCTACTACCGATCCGGCTTCGTTCATCGGATCCGCGTCGGCCTCGATCGTGCGGGCCGGCCGCTGGCATGGCGCCACGGCATGGCCGGCCAGTCCAATCATCCGGAACGCGAAGGCTTGCATCCGACCTCGGTCGAAGGCGTAGTGGACTCTCCCTATGTCCTCGGCGCGGCCGCGCACCGCGTGGTCGCGCATTCGCCGCGCACCGCGGTGCCGGTGTGGTACTGGCGCTCGGTGGGACACAGCCATTCGGCCTTCGCGATGGAATCGATGGTCGACGAACTGGCGCACGCCAGCCGGCAGGACCCGCTCGCCTATCGCATGCTGTTGCTGAAGGACGCACCGCGCCATCGGCGCGTACTGGAGGTGGCCGCGCAGCGCTTTGGATGGGGGCGCCGCGCGCAAGCCGGGCGAGGGCACGGTATTGCGGTGCACGCCTGCTTCGGCAGCGTGGCGGCGCAGGCCGTCGAAGTATCGCTGCAGGACGGCGCCATTCGCGTGCATCGCGTGGTCTGTGCCATCGACTGCGGCGTGGCGGTGAACCCGGACAACGTGCGGGCGCAGATGGAGAGCGCCATCGTCTACGGCCTGAGCGCGGCACTGCATGGCCGCGTGACGATCGAGCGCGGGGCGGTGCGCGAATCCAACTTCCACGATTACCCGGCGCTGCGGATGGCCGAGATGCCGGTGATCGAAGTGCATGTCATCGACAGCGGGGAAAGCCCCGGCGGGGCGGGCGAGCCCGGCACGCCGCCGATCGCGCCGGCGGTTGCCAATGCGCTGTTCCAGCTCACCGGCACCCGGCTGCGCGAGCTGCCTCTGCAATTGGCCCAACGCGCTCGGACTCGATCGAGCGCCTGAACCCAGGAGCCCTGTATGCCCACCCACATTCCCTCGCATGCCGATGCGCCGAGCGGCGCCATGTCCGGCCTGTCGACCTCCCGGCTCGAACCGCTGGCCTACCTGTTGATGCGCATTGTCTTCGGCATCGTGATGATGACCCACGGCCTGCCCAAGCTGCTGGGGACCAGTCACGGCTCGATGGCAGACCCGATGGCCGGTGCGACACGCCTGATCGCCGAAGTTCTGCACTTGCCTGGTGCGCCGGTGCTGGCCTGGCTGGTTGCGGGGCTCGAGACCTTCGGCGGCGCGATGCTGATCGCCGGGGCTTTCACCCGACCGCTGGCCGCGCTGATGACGCTGCAGATGATCGCGATCTGCTATATCCACCGGCAGCACTTCGCGTGGATCGACCGGGGCATGGAGTATCCGCTGGTGCTGCTGTCGGTGGCGCTGCTGATTGCGGCACGCGGTGGCGGCGCCTGGTCGCTGGACGCGGTACTGGCGGCGCGCCGCCGGTCCTGGGCAGGGCGAGGCGCGATGCGGGCCCGCTCGCCACGGCGGGATTGACGCGGCGCGGATCGATCTGTTAATTCTGCCGGACCTTCAATGCAGATCGATCCCAACGGCATGGACCGCTTCGACGCCTTGCAACTGTTTACGCGCATCGTGGAACTGGGCACCTTTTCCGGTGCCGCCAACGCGCTCAATATTCCGCGCGCCACCGCCACGCATGCGATCAAGGAGCTGGAAGCGCGGCTCGGCGTCCGGCTGCTCGAACGCACCACGCGGCAGGTCCGGCCAACGCTCGACGGCCAGGCGTTCTACGAGCGCAGCAAGCGCGTGCTGGCCGAGCTCGAGAACGCCGAGACCTCGCTGAGCAGCCACGCGGCCGACCCGCGCGGCACGCTGCGGCTCGATCTGCATGGCATCCACGCGGCGATGATCATCCTGCCACGGATCGACCAATTCCATCGGCGCTATCCGCATATCGAGCTGGTGATCAGCAGCGGCGATCGCCTGGTCGATCTGGTCGGGGAGGGCATCGATTGCGTGGTGCGAGCCGGCGTGCCGCGCGAATCGTCGCTGGTGGCGCGCCGCCTGGCCTATCTGCCCGAGATCATCTGTGCCAGCCCGGCTTATCTGGAGCGGCACGGCACGCCGCGCCATCCCGATGAACTGGCGCAGCACCAGGGCGTTGGGTTCTTCTCCCGCAATCACGACTACCGCTACCCGTTCACGGTACGGATGGACGGCGAGGTGGTCGAATATCAGCCGCGAGGCTGGATCACCGTCAGCGACGCCGAGTGCTATACGCAGGCCGGCCTGGCCGGATGCGGACTGATTCAGGTGCCGCGCTTTCGTCTCGAGGAGCATCTGCGCGCGGGACGGCTGGTGCAGGTGCTGGCGGACTGGCCGTGCCCGGAGCTGCCGATCTCGGTCATGTACACCTCGCAGCGCCAGCTGGCGCCGCGGGTGCGGGCCTTTGTCGACTGGGTATCGGCACTCTACGAAGAGCGCTTCGGGCCCGTGCGGGCCGGGGCCTGATTGCGGCGCCCCTGCGTCAAGCGCGATTGACCACCGGCAGCAGCGCGGCGTGAATCGCGCGGGCCGCGTCCGACGCCAGAAACAGGATCGCGTCGGCCAGCGCTGCGGGGTCGACCCAGCGCGAGGCGTCGGCGTCCGGCATCGCCGCGCGGTTTTCCGGGGTATCCAGCACGCTGGGCAGCACGGCGTTGACGTGGATGCCCTGGTCGCGCACCTCGGCCGACAGCGCCTCGGTCAGCCGCGCCAGCGCGTCCTTCGACGCGCAGTAGGCGCCCATCTGCGCCAGCCCGCGCGCGGCCGAGTTGGCGCCGACATTGACGATCTTGCCGCCGCCGGCGGCGATCATGTGCGGCACGACCGCGCGCGAGACGTTCAGCACGGTGCGCAGGTTCAGGTCGAACATCCGCTCCCACAGCGCATCCGCGCCTTCGCCGACGACCGGGCCCATGCCGAAGCCGCCCGCCACATTGCAGACCACGTCGATGCGCTTGCAGCTGCCGATCGCCTGTTCGACCGCGCGTTCGACGGCGCTGGCGTCGAGCAGGTCGGCTTCCACCGCCACATGCTGACCGGCCGGAAGGGTGGGGCTGACGCCGGGGCGGTCGACCAGCACCAGCCGCGCGCCGGCCCGCGCAAAGGCCTCGGCGACCGCGCGGCCAAGGTTGCCGGCCGCGCCGGTGATGAGGACGGTCTTGTCGTGGAAGTCGAATGCCATGTCGGATCTCCTGGGGTTCTTTGTTCCATCGCACCGATGATGTCGGCGCCGATGCGGTCGGCGCCCAGTGTATGGCGACGTGCCCAACAGGATGTTGCGATTGCAGCTCGGGCTAACCCTGTTTCGCAGCAGGAAATTGCGGCATCGTCGTAGCCGGACCGCCTGCAGCGCCTATAACTCCAGCGGCATCGCACTGGTGCACTTGATCTCGTCGAGGCATACACTGGATCGGACCCCGCTGACGCCGGGAATCCGCATCAGCGTATCGAGCAGGAAGTCGGACAACGACTTCAGGTCCCGGGCGACCACCTTCAATACATAGTCGATATCGCCCGTGACGGAAAAGCACTCCTGGATCTGCGCCAGCTCGGTAACCAGTCCCTTGAACTTCGACAGGTCGCGGATATGCCCCCGCTCCATCGTCACATGGATAAACGCCACCACGCCGAACCCCAGCATGGTGCCGTCGAGCCGCGCCTCGTAGCGCTTGATGATGCCGCTCTCCTCCAGACGGCGGTGGCGCCGCAACGTCTGCGCCGGCGACAGGTTGATGGCCTCGGCCAGCTCCAGGTTGGAGGCGCGGCCGTGCTCCTGCAGCACGTCCAGCAGGCGGCGGTCGGTACGGTCGAGTTCGATCGAATGCATCTTTATTTCTCCAAAGCGCGGATGGACGAAATGTTATCTCACATCCTAGGGTTTCCCTGTGCTTTTAACGAAATCCAATTTGGCGCCGCGAAATATAAACTGCATTGCATTGCCGCATGCGTGCGCACTGCCCAGGCGCTGCCCCGGCCCAGGCGGCCGACGCGCCACAGCCGTGTCGGACGTTGCGCGCAGCCGAAATAATATTTCCCCGGGGGATGCCCCGGCATCCCGGACCCACAACCCACTTGCCAGAAGACGATATGAGCGATCTCTTTGACAACCCGATGCAGCTGATGGGCTTTGAATTCGTCGAATTCGCCTCGCCCACGCCGAACGTGCTGGAGCCCCTGTTCGAACAGATGGGCTTCACGCTGGTGGCCCGCCACCGCTCCAAGGACGTGGTGCTGTATCGCCAGGGCGACGTCAATTTCATCGTCAATCGCGAGCCCCACAGCCAGGCCGCGTATTTCGCCGCCGAGCATGGCCCCAGCGCCTGCGGCATGGCGTTCCGCGTCAAGGACTCGCACAAGGCCTATGCCCGCGCGCTTGAACTCGGTGCCCAGCCGATCGAGATCCCGACCGGCCCGATGGAGCTGCGTCTGCCGGCGATCAAGGGTATTGGCGGCGCGCCGCTGTACCTGATCGACCGCTTCGAGGACGGCAAGAGCATCTATGACATCGACTTCGAATTCGTCGAAGGCGTGGATCGCCGCCCCGTCGGCCACGGGCTGAAGCTGATCGACCACCTGACGCACAACGTCTACCGTGGCCGCATGGCGTACTGGGCTGACTTCTACGAGAAGCTGTTCAACTTCCGCGAGATCCGCTACTTCGACATCAAGGGCGAATACACCGGCCTGACCTCGAAGGCGATGACCGCGCCGGACGGCAAGATCCGCATTCCGCTGAACGAGGAATCGCAGAAGGGCGGCGGCCAGATCGAGGAGTTCCTGATGGCCTTCAACGGCGAAGGTATCCAGCACATCGCCTTCCTGTGCGACAACCTGATCGAGGTCATCGACAATCTGCAGATGTCGGGCGTGCCGCTGGCCACCGCGCCGAACCAGTACTACTACGAGAACCTGGAAAAGCGCCTGCCCGGCCATGGCCAGCCGGTCGATCAACTGCAGGCACGCGGCATCCTGCTCGACGGCACCACGGAAGGCGGCCAGCGCCGCCTGCTGCTGCAGATCTTCTCCAAGCCGCTGCTGGGCCCCGTGTTCTTCGAGTTCATCCAGCGCGAAGGCGACGAAGGCTTCGGCGAAGGCAACTTCAAGGCGCTGTTCGAATCGCTCGAGCGTGACCAGATCGAGCGGGGCGTGCTGACCGTCTGATCGGTCCGATCCGTCCGATCCGTCCGATCCGTCAGTTCGGCAGTGACCCCGACCGATCGCGTCGGGATTCTTCACAGGGTCATATCCACCGACTGCCCGGCGCTACCCGCGCCGCGGCAGCGCACAGCCATAAGCGCCCGCCCCATAGAGGCGCCCGGCTATCATTCCAAAAGAATGGGTAGAGGAAACACTTCATGCATGCAGACAACACGGACCGCTCGCTGCAGCGCGGCCTGAAGAACCGGCACATCCAGCTGATCGCGCTGGGCGGTGCCATCGGCACGGGCCTGTTCCTGGGCATCGCCCAGACCATCAAGATGGCAGGCCCCTCGGTATTGCTGGGCTATGCCGTCGCTGGCATCGTCGCCTTTTTCATCATGCGTCAGCTCGGCGAAATGGTGGTCGACGAGCCGGTGGCGGGCTCCTTCAGCTATTTCGCCAACAAGTACTACGGCAATTTCGCCGGCTTCATGTCGGGCTGGAACTACTGGGTGCTGTATATCCTGGTCAGCATGGCCGAGCTGTCGGCGGTCGGCATCTACGTCCAGTACTGGTGGCCCGAGATTCCGACCTGGGTGTCGGCATTGGCCTTCTTCCTGATCATCAATGCGGTCAACCTGGCCAGCGTCAAGTCTTTCGGCGAGACCGAGTTCTGGTTCTCGATCGTCAAGGTCGCGGCCATCATCGGCATGATCGGCTTCGGCGGCTATCTGCTGGTGTCCGGCGAGGCCGGCCCGCAGGCCACGGTGGCCAACCTGTGGCAGCACGGCGGCTTTTTCCCGAACGGTGTGTCGGGACTGGTGATGGCGATGGCGGTGATCATGTTTTCGTTCGGTGGCCTCGAGCTGGTGGGCATCACCGCGGCCGAAGCCGATTCGCCCGAGAAGACCATCCCGAAGGCGACCAATCAGGTCATCTATCGCATCCTGATCTTCTATGTGGGCGCGCTTGGCGTGCTGCTGTCGCTGTACCCGTGGGAGAACGTCGCCAGCGGCGGCAGCCCCTTCGTGCTGATCTTCCATGCGCTGAACAGCAACTGGGTCGCCAACGTGCTGAACGTGGTGGTGCTGACCGCGGCGCTGTCCGTCTACAATAGCGGCGTTTACTGCAACAGCCGCATGCTGTTCGGCCTGGCGCGCCAAGGAAATGCGCCCAGGGCGCTGCTGAAGGTCAATCAGCGCGGCATTCCGGTCGTGGCACTGGGCGCTTCGGCGGCCGCCACCGCGGTCTGCGTGCTGATCAACTATCTGATCCCGGGCAAGGCCTTCCAGTTGCTGATGGGTCTGGTGGTATCGGCCCTGATCATCAACTGGGCAATGATCAGCGTGATCCATCTGAAGTTCCGCGCCCACAAGCGCAGCGCCGGCCTGACCACGCGCTTCCAGAGCTTCGGCTATCCGCTGACCAATTACCTGTGCCTGGTCTTCATGGCCGGCATCCTGGTGATCATGTATCTGACGCCGGACCTGCGCATCTCGGTCTATCTGATCCCGGTATGGCTGGGCGTGCTGGCAGTGTGCTACCGGCTGCGGAACAAAGATGCGGCGCAGGCGCTGCCGCAGGGCGCCCCGGTGCGGTGAGGCCGTGAAGGCGATGCGGCGCCCGGCGCCGCTCGCCACGGACCCAACTCACGCACCGACTCACGCACCGACTCACGCACCGACTCGCGCACGCAAAATCCGATCTCGCATCGCTCTCAATCTGGCCTGAGGTTTTCATGTTTGCTCATATCGACGCCTATCCCGGCGATCCCATCCTGTCCCTGAACGAGAACTTCGCGCAAGATCCGCGTCAGGACAAGGTCAATCTGACGATTGGCGTCTGCTTCGACGACGAAGGCCGCCTGCCGCTGATGGCAGCGGTGCGCGAGGCCGAAGCCGCGTTGATCGCGGACCAGGGTCCGCGCCCGTATCTGCCGATGGCCGGTATCGCCGGCTATCGCCAGGCCGTGCAGCGGCTGGTGTTCGGCGAGAACAGCGCGGCGCTGGCCGAGGGCCGCGTTGCGACGATTCAAACGCTGGGCGGTTCGGGTGCGCTGCGCGTCGGCGCCGATTTCCTGAAGCGCTATTTCCCCGAGGCGCAGCTGTGGATCAGCGATCCGAGCTGGGACAACCACCGCGTGGTGTTCGAACGCGCCGGTTTCCAGGTCAACAGCTATCCGTACTATGACGACGCCACCGGCGGCCTGCGCTTCGACGCGATGATCGACGCGCTGCGTCAGGTGCCGAAGGGCCATGTGATGCTGCTGCACGCCTGCTGCCACAACCCGACCGGTGTGGACCTGAACGCATCGCAATGGCGCGAAGTCATTGCCGTGGTCAAGTCGCGCGGACTGCTGCCCTTCGTCGATATGGCCTATCAGGGCTTCGGCACCAGCCTGGACGACGATGCCTTCGTGATCCACGAGCTCGTGCGCGAAGGCGTGCCGTGCCTGATCGCCAATTCCTTCTCGAAGAACTTCTCGCTGTACGGCGAGCGCTGCGGCGGTCTGTCGGTGGTGTGCGCGAACGCCGAGGAAGCGGGCCGCGTACTGGGCCAGCTGACCGGCGCGGTGCGCGCCAACTACAGCAACCCGCCGACCCACGGCGCCCGCATCGTCGGCAAGGTGCTGACCACGCCGGCGCTGCGCCAATCGTGGGAAGCCGAGCTGGCCGCCATGCGCGAGCGCATCGCGGCGATGCGCACGGCGATCCACGACAATCTGCAGCGCCTGGTCGGCGATGCGGACCTGTCGCGCTACCTCTCCCAGCGCGGCATGTTCACCTATACCGGTCTGTCGGCGGAACAGGTCGATACGCTGCGCGCCGAGCACGGTGTCTATCTGGTGCGCTCGGGCCGCATGTGCGTCGCCGGCCTGAACCACGGCAATGTGGCGGTGGTGGCGAAGGCCATTGCCGGCGTGATGGGCGCGAAGGGCTGATCGAGCGGCGCCGTAGGAAAGGGCCAGCGTACGCAGGTGCGCTGGCCCTTCCTCGTTTACATCACCATCCCGGCCGCAGAAGCCAGCGCCGGAATCGTCCATCCTCTTCCCAGCAGCACCATCCGGGTATGCAGATCGCCGAGCACGGGCTCGGAGACCTCCGGCCCGAGATAGCACAGCGTCTTGCTGCGCAGATCGACATACCCGCGCTCGTAGTTGCGCGACAGGGCCTCCCACAGGGCATGCGCCCCGGGCGATTGACGCGCGCCGGTGATCAGGCAGTGTCCCGCGTCCAGATACGCGCGATAGATCGCCGAGGCAAGGCCGCGGCGCTGGTAGGGCGGGGCGTATTTCGAATGCGGTGCGCGCAGATGGCGGTCGGCACGGCGGCCCAGTTCGACCAGCCGATTGAACACTGTATATCCGGCCAGACAGCGCCGCACCGTATCTTCGACATAGAAGTAATACTCGCCATCGGCCTCTCGATATCGGACCACCAGCCCAGGCAGGGCGGACGGTGTTGCTGCGATGTCGTACAGGCAGTCGCCGGGCTGGTAGAGCCGGTCGTATAGCGTTTGCAATTCGGCCTCGAGCGCGTCGGGGGCGTGATCGACGTCGATGCGCAGTTCGATGGCGCGCAGCAGGCGGGCGAGGGTGGGGCGGCTTGCGTGCCGCTGTCGCGGGCAGTCCAGCCATGAAGCGGGGCCGGCTGCCGCATGGGCGAGCAGGAAGGACATGGCCGTCGTCAACCGCTCTGCCACGCGCCGCTGACCAGGTTCTCGGGTTTGCTGCGGGCAACGATGCGCGCGCTGACGTCCCAGATATCGATCCGCACGTTCAGTCCCGCGTGAATGCCGTATCCCGGCCCGGCGACGATGTCCTCGTTGGTCTGCACGCCTTCGCCGGCCTTGATGGCCCCATCGGCCACGATCGATCCGGTCGCCTTGATGCCCCAGCCCGCTTCGATATGGTGGCTGCTGCGGATCCTGCCGCCGGCCTCGATGCCCTGGCTGGCGCAAATGCCATGGCCCTGCAGGTCGCCATCGACCTTCAACGTGCCGCCGCAGCGGATTGCGTGCTGCGCCGCGATGCAGTCGCCTGCGCGCAGATTGCGGCCGACGTGGATGTGTTCCCCCGCGCTGATGTCCCAGCCGGCGCGCACGTTGCCTTTGGCGTCGAGGAATGTCGCGGCGTCGATGCCCCATGCGGCCTTGATGTCGCCGCCCGCTTCGATGGCGCCGCCGCTGTAGAGATTGCCGGCGCAGTCGATATCTTCGCCGGCGATGATGGCGGTGCCGGCCCGGATGCCGCCGCCGACGCGGATCGTGCGTCCGGCCCTGACCGCCGAATCGACGTCGATGCCGCGGCGCACGACCAGCGTGCCGGCAAAGACCAGCGCGCCGGCATTCAGCGCATCGAGCGTCAGCACGGCATCGGTGGGGCCGAACTGGTCCAGCAGCCAGCAGGCATCGCCGACACGGCCGGCATCGACCAGCGCATCGAGCAGCCGCTGATAGTCGCTGCCGTCATGCCGGTTGCGCAGAAACCATTTGTAGCCGTCCGCGCAGGGGCGCTTTGCCTTGACGAAATTCTGGGTGAGTTCCATGGACATCGGGACCTCGATGGTTGGTGAAAGGAGGGCTGTCGCGCAGCGAGCGGTGGGGTTGCCCTCTCCCCCGACCCCTCTCCCGCAGGCGGGAGAGGGGAGCACGCAATCGGCACGCAGAGATGCAATGGCGATGTCGGGCTCCCTCTCCCGCTTGCGGGAGAGGGTTGGGGAGAGGGCAACCTGTGCAACCCGCCTACAGCGGATTCATCACGAGAAATTCAACGGCCAGATAGAGCACGGCAATGCCGGCCATCGCGAGCAGGGCGCGGCAATAGACGACGGTGGATTTTCTGGTCTTGGCGGACATACGCTCTCCCGTTTGCACGTTGAACAGTGGATCGCCATCGTCGACGGCGATCCCCGGGCAATGTGCCGTGCCAGGGAGATCGTGGTGGGACTGTGGTGTGGTCTTAGTCCCTGACTCCCCGCACGGCTGAGAGAAGCACGGCGGGAATATGGGATGTGCGGGCGACCATGGCCTGGCGCGCGGCAAAGCCGCAAGCGTCGCCGTACGCGCGTGCCGCCGCAGCATGCTGGGCATGCTGGCATTGGGCGGTGCGGCGCAGGACGGTTTGCATTCGGTCGCGATTGAAGTAGAGGTAGTCGGGCCAGACGCACGGCGGCGCATGACGGGCTTTCGGTGTTTTCGGTGGAGCGTTTGCTCCATCGGCCGGAAAAACCGGGGGAAAACGGGCGAAAGCAGGCCGAGTATCCCATAGCCGTTGAGAAGTCTCAACCCTGCGGCGCACCATGCGTGCCCGCCAGGGCTGGCGATAGACCGTCAGCGACAGTACTTCCGATACTGATTGAAGTGCCGAATGGCCCGATGCGCATCGCCCAATTGCTCGTGCAGACGCGCCGCATTGAAATGCGCGTCGGCCATGTCGGGCGCGATGTCGATGCAGCGGTGATAGCTGCGCAGCGCGTCCTCGTATCGTTCGAGATCTTCGAGCGTGACGCCGAGATTGAAGTGGAGCAGGGGTTCGTCGCCGTTGGCGGCAACCGCGTCGCGATACAGGGATTCGGCCTCCTGCAGGCGGCCCGCCTCCGTCAGCAGACATCCGAGATTCAGATAGGCATCGGCGTAGTCGGGCGCGATCGCGATGGCGCGGCGGTAGGCCTGCTCGGCCTTGCGCATGTCCTGCGCTTCGAGCTGGCAGCCCAGCTGGAACCACGTGCTTGCGTCGTGGTCATTGTCGGCGCGGTCGTCGCTGCGGTCGTCGCTGCGTTCGTTGGTACGGTCGCCGGCCTTCTTCGCACTCTGGATCGACAGCACCGCGCCTGGCTTTGACCGGCTCGGCTGCAATTCCATCACCAGCTGGCCGGTCTCCACCTCCCACTGCCGATGCGGTTCGGAGACGACCACACCATTGCCGACCGCCGCGATACGCACGCCCGAGAGCGGCCGATCATGCGACCACGCCTTCAATCGCTGCAATGCGCGCGTGACCCGGCGCGGCGGCACATTGGCCTTTTTCAGCGAATCGGCCGTGCGGATCAGCACCACGTCCTGGAACGAGAACTTGTGCTCGCCGCGGCTGCCCCTGATCGGTTCGAGCAAACCCGCGCGCGTCAGGCTCGCCACCGCGCCGCGCGAGACGCCGAACGTGGTTTCGATCTCCTTCAGCGTGAAGCTGTCCTTGCCGGCCGCGCTCATTTCCTGGCAGTACGTCGAATCGGGGTCGCAGCCTCGGCGGTGGCGCGCTTGGCGCCCTTGCGCGGCGCCGCCTCCCTCGCGGGTTTCTTCGCGGCCGCCTGCGATTTGCTCAGGCTCGCCTTTAGCGCCGCCATCAGGTCGATGACCTCGCCGCCTTCGCTGGGCTGCTCCGTCGGTGCCGACACCGTGATCTTCTTGCCCTCGATCTTCTTGTCGATCTCGGCCAGCACGCGCTGCTTTTCCTCGTCCTGATAGGCCGCGGGGTCGTAGGCCTCCACGGTGCTCTGCTCGATCAGCTGCTCGGCCAGCGTCAGTTCGGCCGGGCGGATATCGGTGCGCTCGACGTTCAGGTCGGCCATCGAGCGGACCTCGTCCGCATAGAGCAATTGCTGCAGCACCAGGCCGTCGTCGTTGGCGCGCACCTGCACCATGTACTGCTTGCCCTTCCACACCCAGGTGGCCAGCGCGCAGGTGCCGGTCTTGCGCATCGCCTCGGTCAGCAGGCTGTACGGCTTGGCGCCGCGCTTGTCGGGGGCCAGATAGTAGGCCTTGTCGAAATAGATCGGATCGATGGCGCCGGTCGGCATGAAGGCGACGATGTCGATGGTGTGGCGCGCGCCGGTCTCCAGCGCATCGAGCTCCTCGGTACTGAAGACCACGTACTTGTCCTTCTCGAATTCGTAGCCCTTGACCATCTCGGAGCGCTCCACCACCACGCCCTCGCGCTGGCATATGTACTGCTGCCGCAGCCGCGAGCCGCAGCCCTTGTGCAGCAGGTTGAAACCGATGCCGGACTTGCTTTCGGTCGCCGAAAAGACCCGGACCGGGATGGAAACCAAGCCGAAGCTCAGCGAGAGGGAGGCAATGGAGCGTGCGGCCATGTCGTCACCTTTCGGGTTCGCATTGCTAAAGGATTTAGCACATTGCTAAAGAATAGACGACACAGAAAGACGACGCCGGCCTGTGGGCCACATTCTCCGACCGGATCGGTCTTTCGTATAATGGCGGGTTTGCCGCCATCTCACCGCGCCGATGCGGGATGTCGGATGGCTCCCGGGCATCGCCCGCCTTTGCTCTGATCTCTCTCGCTGCGCGTCTCACATCATGAAATCACTGAAAGCCCTCCTGATCGTCTCCGCCGTGGCCCTGTTCGCCGCCTGCGGCAAGTCCGAACAAGCCCCTGAGGCGGCCGGCGCCGCGAGCGCCCCTGCCGCGGCGGCCAGGACCGTCGTGGTCGGCCTGGACGACAACTTCCCGCCGATGGGCTTTCGCGATGCCAACAATGAGATCGTCGGCTTCGATATCGACATGGCCAAGGAGGCCGCGCGCCGGCTGGGCATGACCGTCGAATTCAAGGCGATCGACTGGAGCGCCAAGGAGGCCGAACTGAACGGCAAGCGCGTCGACGTGCTGTGGAACGGCCTGACCATCACCGACGAACGCAAGAAGAACATCAGCTTCACCGCGCCCTACATGAGCAACCACCAGATCATCGTGGTCGGCAGCGCCTCGCCGATCAAGGCCAAGGCCGATCTGGCCGGCCGCATCGTCGGTGCGCAGGACGGCAGCAGCGCGGTCGACGCGATCCGCAAGGAGTCGCAGGTCGCCGCCAGCATCAAGGAACTGAAGACCTTCGGCGATAACGTGACCGCGCTGATGGACCTGTCGGCAGGACGCCTGGACGCCATTGTGGTCGACGAGGTCGTGGGCCGCTATCTGGTCAGCAAGCGTGCCGGGGAGTACCGCGTGCTCGACGAGAACTTCGGCACGGAAGACTACGGCGTCGGCTTGCGCAAGGACGATACCGAACTGCTGTCGCAGCTGGACAAGACGCTGGCCGAGATGAAGCAGGACGGCACGGCCGCCCGCATCGCGCAGCAGTGGTTCGGCGCGAATCTGATCAAGTAAGCAAGCCCGCCGCGCCCCTTCACGGGGCGCCGCTTTTTTCTGGATCCCGCGCGCCGGGTTTCGATCGATGGACTACGTTCTCTCCCTGCTGGGACCGATGGCGCAGGGCGCGCGGATCACGCTCTCGCTGTTCTTCATCACGCTGGCGCTGTCGGTGCCCCTTGGGTTGGCGCTCGCGTTGGCGCGCCTGTCGGCATGGCGGCCGCTGAGCGTGGCCGTCAACGGCTATATCTGGCTGATGCGCGGCACGCCGCTGATGCTGCAGCTGCTGTTCGTCTATTTCGCGCTGCCGTTGCTGCCGGTGGTCGGCGTGCGCCTGCCGGACTTCCCCGCGGCGGTGGTGGCCTTCGCCCTGAACTACGCCGCCTACTTTGCCGAGATCTTCCGCGCCGGCATTCAGTCCGTCGACCGCGGCCAGTACGAAGCGAGCAAGGCGCTCGGCATGACGTACCTGCAGACGATGCGCCGCGTCGTGCTGCCGCAGATGGTGCGGCGCGTGCTGCCGCCGGTCAGCAACGAGACCATCACGCTGGTCAAGGACACCTCGCTGATCTACGTGCTGGCGCTCAACGACATCCTGCGCACCGCGCGCGGCATCGTGCAGCGCGACTTCACCACCACGCCTTTCCTGGTCGCGGCCGCCTTCTATCTGCTGATGACGCTGCTGCTGACCTGGATGTTCCAAAGCCTGGAAAAACGCTATGCCGCACACGATCAATGATCCGGTCAGCAACGGGAGCGAAGGGCAGCAGCGCCCCGTGATGATCCGCGCGACCGATATCGTCAAGTCGTTCGGCGCCAACCGCGTGCTGCATGGCGTTTCGCTGACGCTGCGCAAGGGCGAGGTGGTCGCTGTCATCGGACCGTCCGGCTCGGGCAAAAGCACGCTGCTGCGTTGCCTGAACCATCTCGAGACGATCGACGGCGGCAGCATCGAAATCGAGGGCGAGACGCTGGCCGCCCCTGGCCCGGACCAGCGCAGCCGCTATGTGCCTGACGCCGAGGTGCGGCGCATCTGCCGCAAGATGGGCATGGTGTTCCAGTCCTTCAATCTGTTCCCGCACATGACGGTGCTGCAGAACATCATCGAGGCGCCGATGACGGTCAAGGGCATCGCGCGCGAGGCGATCGTGCCGACCGCCGATGCGCTGCTGCGCAAGGTCGGCCTGCTGGAGAAGCGCGACAACTACCCCTCGCGGCTGTCGGGCGGACAGAAGCAGCGTGTAGCGATTGCCCGCGCGCTGGCGATGGAGCCCGACATCATGCTGTTCGACGAACCGACCTCGGCGCTCGATCCCGAATTGACCGGCGAGGTGCTGCGCACCATGCGGCAGCTCGCGGACGACCACATGACCATGCTGGTGGTCACGCACGAAATGGGCTTCGCCCGCGAAGTCGCGCACCGGGTCGTGTTCATGGATCAGGGCCGCATCGTCGAGAGCGCGCCTTCCGACCAGTTCTTCCGTGCGCCGCAGCACCCGCGCACGCGGGAGTTTCTGGCGCATATGCTCTGAGGCGCGGCAAGACCAGGGAATCCCCGGTCTCGCCATGCCCGGCAGCGCTTACTTGTCGTTGCCGACCTTCTTGTTCAGGTCGCGCGCCATCTTCAGATGCTCCTCCAGATCCGGCACATGCTTGGCCGCGAAGGCCTTGATGTCTGGATCCTTGGCGTTCTGAGCAGCTTCCTTGAACAGCTTCACGGTGTTCTCGTGCGCGGCGACACCGATCCGGCTGCTGTACATCTTGTCGAAGCGTTCGCCGTCGAGCGCGCTCAGTGCCTTCAGCTCCGTACGCTGCACTACCGAAGGTTCGGTGGGCGGCGTATAGCCCTTGCTCGAAGCCAGCTTGGTCAGTTCCTCGTTGACCTTGGTGTGGTCCTTGATCATGCGGGCGGCGAAAGACTTGACGTCGGCGCTGGACGCTTTCTGTTCGGCCAGCTTGCTGCCTTCGACCTCGGCCAGGCCGCCTTGCGCGGCGTTCTCCAGGAAGCCGCGGTCGGCGCGCACCAGCTTGCTGGTATCGCGGGCCGCATCGCGGGTGGTGCCCCGCGTGGTGGTCTCATCCGTCGCGGTGGTGGCCGGCATATTGCTCGGTGCCGTATTTTTGGGCGCGGTGCTGGTGCCTTGTGCCATCACAGCGGATGACAGCAGCACGGAACAGGCGGCAGTACTGAGGACGCTCAGTGTGGCGGTACGAATAGACATGACACATTCTCCCTTGACGGTGGATGGGTACGGTCCTTTCAGCAATATCCACGCCCACAGGGGGACGATTTCGCGGCGGCGGCGCAAGGCGGCCGGCCAAGGGTTCTTCCACCGGGCGGATGCCCAAACTCGAACCGCAGCGGCGAAAAAATTGCATGCGGAGGTAAAAACGCTCGGCCGATGTCTATCCCCGCACGGTCGATGACCCAGTCCGGATCGTCTCCGTACACATAACGCTTCACAACGCATGCAAAAACGGCTTGTCGGTGGGCGCCGTAGTAGAATTGCGCCACTCAAACCGATGCCCCTGCCGCATGCCCGAAGAGCGAACCAGTCTGGCGGAAACGATCCGCGCCACCATCGAACAGGAGATCCTTTCCGGCAAGCTGGCCAGCGGCGCGCAACTGGACGAGCAGCAATTGCTGTCGCGTTTCTCGGTATCGCGTACGCCGGTGCGGGAGGCGTTGATCCGGCTGGCGTCGGCCGGGCTGGTGGATCTGGTGCCGCGCCGCGGCGCCATCGTTTCGGCCATCACGCTGCGCGAATACGTCGCCATGAGCGAGATCCTGGTTCAGCTCGAGGCGCTGGCCGCGCAACTGGCGGCGCGGCGCATTACCGAGTCGGAACGGAACGCCCTGCGCGCGGCCTACGCCGCCTGCGAGGAGGCCGCGGCGCAAGCGAGCGCCGATCGCTATCGCGAGGCCAACGATCGCTTCCACGCGGTCATCTACGAGGCTTGTCGCAATGACATCCTCAGCGCGCAGATCCGCACCATGCGAGCGCGCATGCGCGGCATGCGCGACTACCGTTTCGAAAAGCCCGCACGCATCCGCGCCTCGCTGCAGGAGCACGGCGCGGTGCTGGAGGCGATTCTGCGCGGCGATGAGGAGTCGGCGGCCCGGGCGATGGTCGAGCACATCTCGACCGGCGGCAATGTCTATGCGGACATGATCGCGTCGATGCCCGACGAAGCGGTCGGCGCCAGGGGGCCGCGCTGACCGAGGGCGCGCCGGCAAGCGCGAGACAACACGCCGGCGAGCGCGCCAGCAAGCGCGCCGGGTTTCAGTCGATCTTCACACCCGCCTGTACCGTGCGTTGCAGCGCGACCTTGCCGTCCTGCTGCGCCCATTGCTTGAACTCCGCAGGCGAGCGCGACGGCGCCGGCTCGCTGCCGTTGTCGACCAGGCGCGTGCGAATCGCCGGATCGGCCAGCACCTTGGTGGCAGCCGCATAGAGCTTGTCTGTCACGTCCTTCGGTAGCCCCGCCGGTCCGAATAGCCCGAACCAGAAGGTGTAGTCGAAGCCCGGCAAGCCGAGCTCGGCAATGGTCGGCAGACCCGGTGCCACGGCCGAGCGCTGCGGCGTCGTGACGCCGATCATCTTGACCACGCCCTGCGTGCCGAGTGGCAGCACCGACGATGCCGTGCCGAAGGAAAACTCCACCTCGCCCGCCGCCACCGCCTGCAATGCCGGCGCGCCGCCCTTGTACGGCACGTGCGTCATGTCGACGCCGACCGCGTTCGCGAACGACAGCCCGGCGACATGGGGCGAACCGCCAATGCCCGACGACGAGTAGTTGAATTTGCCGGGATTCGCCTTGGCCTTGGCGGCCAGCGTTTTCACATCGGCAATGCCGAGATCCTTGTTGACGGCCAGGATCAGCGGCGAAATGGTCAGCCGCGTGATCGGCGTGAAGCTGTCGGCCTTGTACTTGACCTTGTACAGGTGCTGGTCCATCCCATAGATCGTCGCGGTGGCCAGCCCGAGCGTATAGCCGTCCGCCGGCGCCTGTGCCAGCCATGCCGATGCGAGCGTGCTGCCGGCGCCGGGCTTGTTCTCGACCACCACGGGCTGGCCGAGCTCCTTGGACATCGCCTCGCCGACCACGCGTGCAACGAAGTCGGCCGCGCCTGCCGGCGTGTAGCCGATCACCAGCCGGATCGGCTTGTTCGGATAGCCCTCTGCCCTGGCGGTGCCGGGCGCGGCGGCGGCGATCAGACCCACGGCCGCCAGGGCCGCGACAGTGGCAGAGGCCGCAGAGGTCGCTGTGGAATGGCTGTGCATCGGTGTCTCCTTGTCGTGTTGTATGGTCGACGGGGCTCTGCGGCCCCGCATCGATCGTCAGGCCGATCGTCAGGCGATCGCGCCCTTGTCGCGCCACTGGGCGATCAGCTCCGGCGCAAAGCCCAGCTCGCCGAGCAGCTCGTCGGTCTGCTCGCCGGGGTCCGGGGCAGCGCGCGCAAAGCGCTCGGGGTGGGGCGCGGCGGACAGGTTGATGGGCGAGCGCAGCAGGTCGAGTTCGCCGAGGACGGGATGGCGGGCGGTACGCGTCATGCCGAGATGGCGTACCTGCGGATCCTCGAACGCCTGGCCGATATCGAGGACGGGGCCGCAAGGCACGCCGGCCGGATTGAGCCGCGCCATCAATTCCGCGCAGGTAAAGCGCGAGGTGTGAGCCTGGATCGCTTCGTCGAGCCGCACCCGATTGCGGGCACGCGATCGCGCGTCGCGATAGTCCGCGTGGTGGAGCAGATCGTGCGCCTCCAGCGCCTGGCAGAAGTTGGCCCACATCCGCTGCGTGCTGGCCGCGATATTGACCAGCCCATCGCTGGCGCGATAGGTGCCCATCGGCACCAGCGTTGGATGCGCGTTGCCTTGCTGCGTCGGCACTTCGCCGTCGACCGTGTAGCGCGCCGCCTGGAAATCCAGCTTGTTGAGCATCGACTCGATCAGCGAGGTATGGACCCATTGGCCACGCCCGGTGCGTTCGCGGTGGAACAGCGCCAGCAGGATCCCCTGGCCCAGGAACATGCCCGCGGTCGTGTCCGAGATCGCGATGCCGACACGGACCGGCCCGCGCCCCGGCTCGCCGGTCACCGAGCTCAATCCGCACATGCCCTGGACGATCTGGTCGACGCCGGGCCGTTCGCTGTACGGGCCGTCCTGGCCGAAGCCCGAGATGCTGGCGAGGATTACGCGCGGATTGCGCGCGCTCAGCGCCTCGTACGTCAGCCCGAGCCTGGCCTTGACCACCGAGCGGAAGTTCTCGACCACCACGTCGGTGTTCTCGAGCAGCCGCGCCAGGATCTGCGCGCCCTCCGGCGTTTTCAGGTCCACGCACATGCTGCGCTTGTTGCGGTGAAGGTTCTGCTCGTCCGAGCCGCGGCGCTGGCCCGTCACCGAGCCGTGGTCCTTCGGCGGCGGCGGCTCGAGCCGGATCACATTGGCGCCCCAGTCGGAGAGCAGACGTACCGCGGCAGGGCCCGCGCGGGCGACGGTCAGGTCGAGGACGTTGATGCCGTGCAGTGGGAGTTGGGAGTCGGATTGGACCATGGCGCGGAAAGGAATGAATGGGTGCGGCGAGTATACGCACAACAATCATATGTATACGAATAGGTGGTTATATGGATGCGGACGGCTGTACAGTGTCCTAGACTTTGCGCTGTGCAGCTGGCCGTGGCCGGTTTGCATTTGCGTCCCGGCCACGGGGTTGCGCCAATAAGTGATGCCTTGGCAACGAACGTGCTTTTCCCTTCAAGGAACCGTATGCATTCGGCGGCAATACAAATACAGAGAAACGGCGGCCCGGACGAACTGGAGTTCATCGAAGTCGCCGTGCCGCCGCCGGGCGAGGGCGAGGTCCAGATCCGGCAGAGCGCGATCGGCCTCAACTTCGCCGACATCTATCAACGGCGCGGCAGCCATGGTCCGCATCAGCCGACGTCGTTCCCGATCGTCCTCGGCTCGCAGGGCGCGGGCCGCATCGAAGCGGTGGGGCCGGGCGTCAGTGGACTGGAGGTCGGGCAATCGGTGGGGTGTTTTCAGCCGGGCGCCTATCAGGTCGTGCGCAATGTTCCGGCGGCGCGCGTGGTGCCGCTCCCCGCGCAGATCCCCGAAGACGTAGCAGGCGCCACGCTGCTGCGTGGCCTGACCGCGGAATATCTGCTGCGCCGGATTTCACCGGTTCAAGCCGGCGATGCGGTGCTGGTGCATGCGGCGGCCGGCGGCATGGGCGTGATCCTGTGCCAATGGGCGCGAGCCTTGGGTGCGACGGTGATCGGCACGGTCGGCTCGGAGGCCAAGCGCGAGATTGCGCTGGCCCATGGCTGCCATCACGCGATCGACTACCGCCGCGAGGATTTCGTCGCCCGCACGCTCGAACTGACGGATGGCCGCGGCGTCGCGGTGGTCTATGACGCGGTCGGCAAGGACGTGTTCGTGCCGTCGCTGTCGTGCCTGCGTCCGCTGGGCATGGCGATCAACTACGGCACCGCGTCCGGCGACGTCGAGGCGTTCGACCTGCAGCTGTTGCACGCGAAGTCGCTGATGGTCTGCCGTCCCACGCTGCGCACCTTCATTGCCGATGCCGCCTCGCTGCGCCGGGGCATGGCCGCACTATCCGAGGCGGTCGGGTCAGGTCATGTCCGGCTCGAAGTTGGCCAGCGCTTTGCCTTTGCCGATGCGCGCGAGGCCCATCGGCAGCTGGAAGCCAGGCAGACCAGCGGCGCCGTGGTGCTGATTCCTTAGGCCCAACGATCAATGGAACCGGCATCGCCGGTGGAGCGAGGAGAAGCGGCATGAAGCTCTATCACAGCTGGCTGTCCAGCGCGTCGCGGCGGGTGCGCCTGTGTCTGGCGGAGAAGGGCATCCGCTACGACAGCGTGCCGGTCGACATGCGCCGGCAGGAGCATCACTCCGCGGCCTATCTGGCCGTGAACCCCAACGGCGTGGTGCCGGGCCTGGTGCTGGACGACGGTCGGGCGCTGCATGAGAGCAGCACCATCTGCGAATACCTCGACGACACGTACCCGGAGCCGCCGCTGCGGCCGGCCGATCCCTATCGGCGCGCGGTGATGCGCAATTTCATCCGCTGGACCGACGAGCGCGCGCTGCCGAACCTGCTGATCCTGAACTGGAGCCTGGTCTTCCAGGCCCAGGCGTCGCAATGGACGGACGCCGAGCTGGCCGAGCGGCTGGCGCGCGTGCCGACCGCGCAGCGGCGCGAGGCGTGGTTGCGCGTCGCACGACAGCCCTATACCGACGACGAAAAGCGCGCCGCGCTGGACCAGCTGAAGGCCATCGTGCCGAAGATGGAGGCGATGCTCGAGGACCGCCCGTGGCTGCTCGGCGGTCGTTACACGCTCGCCGATATCGCCGCCGTGCCGTTCGTGGCGCGCCTTGCCGAACTCGATGCCGGCGCTCTGTCGCCGGATTCCGCTCCGGCCGTGGCCGACTGGTGGCGGCGGGTGCAGGCCCGTCCCGCCTTTGCCGAAGCGCGGATCGACCGTTTCGACGCGGCCCTGGCAAGCGCATGAACCCATCAGCGCATTGGCGCGTAGGCGCATAGGCCCGTTTATTTCCACCTGGTTTGCCCCTTTATCCCAATGCAAGGTCAGCTCATGTCAGACACCGGATCGCTCCCCATCCTTCAGATCGAAGACCGCATTGCCACCATCACGCTGAGCCGGCCGGAAGTCGCCAACCGGCTCGGCCCGGACGACCTGGCGGCGCTGCGCCAGCATGTCGAAACGGTCAATGAGGCAGACGTGCTGGTGCTGCGCCTTCGCGGCAGCGGCAAGTACTTCTGCAGCGGTTTCGATATCGGCAAGCTGGCCGCCGGGCAGCGCGGCGCCGGATTCGAACCGCTGGTCAATGCGCTGGAAGATTGCCGCCCGGTGACGATTGCCGAGATTCACGGCGGGGTCTATGGCGGCGGCACCGATCTCGCGCTCGCCTGCGACTTCCGCATCGGGACGCATGCCACCGAGATGTTCATGCCGGCTGCGCGGCTGGGTCTGCATTTCTATCAGCGTGGCATGGAGCGCTATGTCTCCCGGCTGGGATTAAATGCCGCCAAGCATCTGTTCCTGACGGCCGAGAAGATCGATGCCGAGGCAATGTTTCGTTGTGGCTTCCTGACCGAACTGCTGCCGGCGGCGGCGCTGCGCGAACGCGTCGAGCAGCTGTCGTCCACCATCGCGTCGCTGGCGCCGATCTCGGTGTTCGGCATGAAGAAGCATCTGAATGCGATCGCGCGCGGCGTGCTCGATGTGGAAGCGCTGGCAGCCGATATGCAGCGCTCGGTGCAATCGGAGGACATCAAGGAGGGCGCCATCGCCTGGAAGGAAAAGCGGGTGCCGCGCTTTGTCGGTCGGTAGGCAGCCTGGGCACCGAGCGCCGATTTTGACGCCGGTGAAGTATCCACGCGATGGTGACACCCGGCGGTGCGGGGCATTACCATCTCGCTTCTCGAAGGCAAACCACCTGCAGGAGAAGCGATGCCGAGCGACGATCGAGCAGAACCGACGCTGAACGACGCACAGATCCGGGGCTTCATCGACCAGGGCTTTGTTCGCGTCGACGGTGCCTTTCCTCGTGCGCTGGCAGAGGAGGCGAGGGCGATCCTGTGGCGAGACACGGGCTGCGATCCGGACGATCCCTCCAGTTGGACAAAGCCGGTGATCCGGCTCGGGATGTACTCCCAGCCTCCGTTCATCGAAGCCGCAAACACGCCCGTGTTGCGACAGGCATTCGATCAGTTGGTTGGCCCGGGGCGCTGGCTGCCATGCATGGCGATGGGCACGTTCCCGGTTCGCTTTCCGTCGGCAGAGGATCCCGGCGACGCCGGCTGGCATGTCGACGTGAGCTACGGCTGGGACAACCCCGATTTCATGGAGTGGCGTGCCAACGTCAGTTCGAAGGGAAGGGCATTGCTGATGCTGTTCCTGTTCTCGGACGTCACCGAGCGGGACGCGCCGACTCGCATTCGAATCGGCTCGCATCTCGATGTTGCCCGGATGCTGGCGCCGGCCGGCGATGCCGGCCTGACGTTGCGCGAGATTGTCGCGGGCTTGCAGGAAACGGAACGGCGTCGGGAAGCGCTGGCGACCGGCGAAGCCGGAACGGTGTACCTGTGCCACCCGTTCCTGGTGCATTCGGCCCAGCCGCACCGCGGCACGACGCCGCGGTTCATGGCGCAGCCGCCCTTGCTGCCGCGGGAGCCGCTACAGCTTGAGCGGCAAGATGCAGCGTATTCGCCGGTGGAACTGGCGATCCGGTTCGGGCTGGGCGGATAGGGCTACGTCGGCGGTTATCGCGCCGCGGCCAATTGAAGCGACGGCTCGCGCGACGCCGACATCGGCGCCGGGCCGGCCTCCAGCCGGAACCGCGCCACCACGCTTTGCAGCTCGCGAGCCTCCTCGGCCAGCGCGTTCGACGCCGCGGCCGCCTGTTCGACCAGCGCGGCATTCTGCTGCGTCACGGTATCCATCTGCGTGACCGCCTCGGCGACCTGAGCGATGCCGCTGCTCTGATGCTCGGACGCCGTTCCGATCTCGCCGAGCAACGTCGTCACATGACGAACGGCCCCAACGATTTCCTGCATCGTCTGACCGGCCTTGCCGACCAGCGTCGAGCCGCTGCCGACCTGCTGCACCGAGTCGTCGATCAGGTCCTTGATCTCGCGGGCCGCCGCCGCGCTGCGCTGGGCCAGCGTGCGCACTTCACCGGCCACCACCGCGAAGCCGCGGCCCTGTTCGCCGGCGCGCGCGGCTTCCACTGCGGCGTTCAGCGCCAGGATATTGGTCTGGAAGGCGATGCCCTGGATCACGTCGACAATATCGGCCACCTTCTTGGAGCTGGTGTCGATGGCCTGCATCGTGTCGACCACGGCCGTCATCACCTCGCCGCCGCGCTCGGCGATGCCCGATGCAGACTGCGCGAAGCGGTTCGCCTCGCGGGCGCGTTCGGTGTTCTGCTGCACCATCGCGGTCAGCTCGCTCATGCTCGATGCGGTTTCCTCCAGCGTCGCTGCTTGCTGCTCGGTGCGCTGCGACAGGTCGGTATTGCCGGCGGCGATCCGGTGCGAGGCCTCGGTGATCGAGTCGGTGGACGTCTTGATCCGGGTAATCAGGTCGGTCAGCATGTCTTCCATCCGGCCGAGCCCGCCGAGCAGGGGGCCGAAGGGACCGCTGCGTTCGGTTTCGAATTCCTGGCTGAGGTCGCCGGCGGCGACCGTCTCCGCGATGAGTTCGGCTTCGGCCAGCGGCTGCTGGATGCCCTTGGACAGCGCGTGGATGCTCGCCACTGCCAGCAGCAGGGCGGCGATGCCCAGGCCGGCCATCCATTCGGTGGCGGTGGTGATTTGTTGATCCAGCTGAGTCAGGGCGGCCGGGCCCTTGGCCGCGGTATCGGCCGAATGAGCTGCCTCGCCGATGGCCCGCAACTGCGTGACACCCATGCCCAGCGCGATTGCAAGTACCAGCAACACCGCGCCGAAGCACGCGGTCAGCCTCGCCCGGATGGACCAGTTTCCGATATGCATTTTTCCCTCCGCTCCCCTTTGTTGTGGGTTGGCGCCCAAAGGCGGACGCCTTCGCCGGGCCGGACTGCGTGGTCCGGTTTTTTGTGCTCAACGCGGATTGACGGCAGAGGGGTGGAAAACTTTAGGGCCGCCAGCAAGAATCGCTCGGTTTTTTCGCCACTATTCCCGTGCTGCACCACGGCGACACCGGCTTGCGCTTGACGCCCCTTCACATCAATTGGCCCCACCCCGCAGCAGGCAGCCCTCGAGCATCGGCGTGGTGTCCAGCATCCCCGCACCCGTGCACTCGACCGCCACCTTCTGTCCGCGCCGGACCATCGTGGCGCGCGCCTCCACTTCGCAGACCGGCCGCGCGGCGCCGCAGTTCTGCCGCTCCAGCAAGTTCGCGCGTACCGACTGACTCGGGTCGTTGGTGCGGATATCGAGATAGACCTGCGTGTCGCCCTCGCGTCGAATACCGCTGGCCACTCCTTCGACGATGAAGTAGGCGCCGCGATAACGTTGATCGGCGCTGTCGCGATCCTCGCGATAGTCCAGCAGGATCGTGGCCGCCTGGTAGACCGGCAGGCGGTCTGCGGGCCGCGTGGGGTCGATGCTGAACGGTTCCAGCGTGCCGCCGCGGTAAATGCCGCCAGCCGCGCTGGCTGCTGGGACTTGCGACGCGTCCGCAATGGAAGAAGAGACGGCATCGCCGGCATTGTTCTGGTCGTTGCCAACGAGCCAAAGCATGGCAATGATCGCCAATACGATCAGGGCAATGGCGATTTGTCGGGTTTTGTCGGTCATCGGTAAGCGGTGATGAGGGGGGCCGGCCCTCGCGGGGCGGCGGATGCGGGAGGCAGGCGAGGGCGACAGTCTATAGGCTTATGGCGCCCGTTCGACGCGCACCCGTGGACACGGGCGAAATAAAAAAGCCCGGGCAATCCTCCGCCCGGGCTTCATTCCCTACCTCAACGGCTTATTCCTTCGCCAACTTCACCGAAGTCGCATCCCCGGTGATATAGCCGACGGCAGCGCCAAACCGATCCTTGTAATTCGCCCGAACCAGCGGATCCAGCGTCGGCTTGACGATGTCGTGCAGCGGCGATTCCCAATCGCCCGGATGCTGGAACGAACTCATGACGTAAGTCCATCCATTGATTTCGTCCACCGCATGCAGCCCGGTCGATTCCGCGCCGGCGGGCGTCGACAGTACGCGCGACAGCTTCTTCGTATCGATGTTGTAAGCCCACAAGAAGTTGTTGACGTGCGTATTGCTGTCCTCGCCGATAAACAGCGTGCGCAGCTTTTCCGAGTACTTCAGGTTGTCCGGCGTCGCGATCTTGTCCGGATTGGCGAAATTGCCCAGCGCGTCCTGCTGCTTGAGCTTGCCGCCGCCAAAGTCCTCAGCGATCAGTTCCGGCACGGCGGCCATATCGACCGGCACCCATTCGGAGTTGATCGGCGCACCGGTGGTGTCGGCCTGGCCGCCGCGCAGGTTCTGCGCGTAGACCGCGCCCGAGTAGGGGCCTTCGACCTTGACGTGGCCCGAGCCATTGAGCATCGATGATTCGATCCGGGACATCGCGATATAGGCGACCTTGTCGCGGACGTTGATCGTCGTGCCTTCCCACTTGGTGAAGCCGAGGCTGCCGCCCTTGAGCGCCGCGTAGCGGTGCGTCTCGAGGAAGGCCGCGGCCTTTTCCATGCCGGGCATCAGCTTGACCCACTGGAAGCCGCCGTTGAACGGGATGCGCGTATAGCTGGCATCGCCCGGGTCGGTGGTCTTGACGTCGAAGATGTCGGTGGCCTGGATGCCGCCGCGGACCAGCGCGCGGATTTCGTCGCTGGTGGCGTGGCCCAGCGGAATCCAGCTCAGCGTGGCCGAGCCGGGGCCCGTGCTCGACGTCTGGTTCCACTTGCCGACGTACAGCGTCCCCGACGACAGGTCGCGCGCGCGGTCGGCGATGAACATGAAGGCGCCGCCGTTGGTGGCGTCGTCGCCCATCAGCACGGTGCGCTCGTCGGGCGCGACGCAGACCAGCTCGTGCGAGATGCGGCCCAGGCAGTAGTGCTTGACGATCGAGCCGGTGCCGTCGGGGTTGACCGTGACTTCGGGCAGGTGGCCGTAGTCGTACGGCGAGGCCGCGGTCGGGTCGCCGAAGGTGAAGGTGCTGAAGCGCTGGAATTGCGTGTTGGTCGCGATGGTGAAGGCGTCGGGCTCGTATTCCTCGCTCGACAGGTGCGTGTTCCACGGCGACAGGCTGGCGCCGCAGGTAATCCACAGCCCGCGCGCCGACGAGGTATCGACGTTGTGGTACTTGACCAGCGTCAGCTTGCCGGTGGCGGGGTCCTGGTCGAGCGTCAGGATTGCGATCGGCGACGGCAGCATGCCGTAGGTCGAGCCGCCGGCCTGGTCGCGCGTGGTGTATTCGAACTGCACCACGGCGAACACCGGCTTGCCCTTGACGCCCGGCACGTTGGCGTTCGGCAGCGTCAGCAGCGAGCTGCCGTCGACGCAATCGGAGAAGAACTGGCGCTCGCTGCCGGGCACCGAGCGGTCGAGGATCGGCTGGTTATTGATATCGAAGTAGCCGCCGGCCACCACGGTGCCGCCCTTGCCGTCGGGCACCGTATCGCCGGTGATGAAGAAAGGCTGGTAGGCGAGCTTGTAGGTCTGGCTGCTGCCGTCGCTGAAAGAGACCTTCAGTTCGGAGCCGACCGTGGTGGTGGCCATCGCGGCCGGCGCGGCCAGGGTCGGTGCCGCCATGCCGATGAACTCGGCGGTGGTGAAGGTGGCGGTCGGCGTGCCCGGGTTTGGCGCGGTGTCCGCGTCGTCGTCGCCGCCGCAGCCGGCGAGCAGCGCGGCCGAAGCCGAGCCCAGCGGCAGCATCGGCGAGGTGGCAAGGAATTTCAGGAGGGTGCGGCGGGAGGGATTCGGTGTTGGCTTCATGTTGTTGAAAGCAATCTGAAAGTTCGACGCTGCAAACGACGATGCCCGGCGGGTGGCCGGGCATCGAGGGGGGACCGCTCTTGGGAGCGCAGTCAGGATGGTAGGCAGCAACGATGACAGTTTCTTGACAGCGACGGCAGATGCGATTCGGCCCTTGCAGCTGGCACACCCGCCGCAAATCGCTCAGCGCGCATTGACGTCGCGTTCGATCGCGCGTGCCGTGACCAGCAGCTGCGGCAGCAATTGCCGCAGCGTTTCCTCGACCGTCCAGCGCGATGTCGACACCGCGATGTTCACCGCACCGATCGGCTCGCGCTGACGATTCAGGATTGCCTTGGCGATCGAGATATCGCCGATAAAGGACTCCTGGTCGTTCAGCGCATAGCCGCGTTTGCGTGCGGCCTGCAGGGCCGTGCGCAGGTCGGACAGCTCGGTGCGCGTATGCGGCGTCATCGCGCGGCGCGGGACGCGTGCGAGCAGGCGCATCGCGTCGTCGATGTCCATTTCGGCAAGGATCGCGCGCCCCGCGGCGGAGCAGTGGATCGGCAGACGTGAGCCGACGTGCAGGTCGACGCTGACGGCACGAAAGCCGGGAAAGCGGACCACATAGACGATTTCGTCGCCTTCCATCTCCATCAGGTTGACGGTCTCGGCGGTGCGGCGATTCAGGTCTTCGAGATGGGGCAGCGCGCGGTCGCGCAGCGAGTCGCTGGACAGCATCGCGTGGCTCAGGTGCAGCACCTTGCCGGACAGCGTAAACGCGCGCGTTTTCGGGTCCTGGCGCAGATACCCGAGCGCGGTCAGCGTATGGGTGATGCGCTGCAGCGCGCTGCGGCTCAGCGAGGCATGCTGGCAGAGCTCGGTCAGCCCGACCGGACGGCCGATGTCGGCCAGGCATTCGAGCACTTCGAAGGCCTTGCCGATCGAGGCGATAAAGAGCGGATTGGCGGACCGGATGTCATCGCCAAGCTCGTCGCGATGTCTGCCATCGCCATTCGCCCCCGCGATCCGGGCTGTCGGTGCCCGCACTGCCTTCGCCGTTCCCATTCCGGTCTCTCCTCGTTCAGCCACTGAGATATCGCATACCGATATCCGCTATTGCGCCCGCGATAGTGAGCCACTTACATTCGAAGCCGTCAAGACATCCACCCATCCACCCATCCACCAGATTTCCATGGAACACCCGAACACGCCGATCCGTCCATCCTCTCCGTCCCGCCCGCCACGCGTTGCCGTGGTCGGCGCCGGCATCGTCGGGTCGGCGATCGCGTACGAGCTGCAGAAGCGCGGGGCCGAGGTCACGCTGATCGACCGGGACGAGCCCGGGCAGGCATGCAGCTATGGCAATTCCGGGGCCATCAGCCCGGGCTCGGTCGCGCCGCTGGCCATGCCGGGCGTGCTGGCCTCATTGCCGACCATGCTGCTGGACGAACGCAGTCCGCTGTATTTGCCGCTGTCGTATCTGCCGCGCGCCTTGCCGTGGCTGCTGCGGTTTATCGCGTCGGCGTCGCCGCGCCATGTGGAGCGGGCGGCAGAGCGGCTGCATGCGATGCACGTGAACGCGGTACAGCGGCATCTGCAGCTGACACAGGAGATCGGCGCGCCCGAGCTGCTGATCCGGCGCGGCCATCTGCATCTGTATCCCGATGCCGCGGCGCTGGAGAAGGACGCGACCTCATGGCGCATGCGCAAGGAGTTCGGCTACGACTTCGAGAGGCTGGACCGGGCCGGTATCGAGGCGCTGGAGCCCAATGTCGGCAGGCGCTATCAGGTCGGCATGTTTCTGCAGGACCACGCGACCATCGTCAATCCGGGCCGCTACGTGCAGGCCATCGTGCGGGCGTTCGAGCAGCGCGGCGGCCAGCGGCGCAGGACCGAGGTGCGCGCGTTGCGGCGCGCGGATTTCGCGGGCCGGCCGCGCTGGTGCGTGGTCGACGCCGACGGGCGCGAGGACGAATGCTTGGATGAGATCGTGGTGGCAGCTGGCGCCTGGTCGCGCAAGCTGATGGCGCCGCTCGGGCTCGACATTCCGCTGGAAAGCCAGCGCGGCTATCACGTGCAGTTCCGCGACGCCGCGCGCACCGTATCGCGTACCGTGGTGCTGGCGGACCGCAAGGTGTTCGTGACGCCGATGGAGGAAGGACTGCGCGTGGGCGGCACGGTCGAAATCGGCGGGCTGTCGCGTCCGCCCGATATGCGCCGCGCGGCGATGCTGGAGCGGATCGCACGCGAAACTTTCGATGGTCTCGACGATCCGGCGCCCAGCCGATGGATGGGGCACCGGCCCTGCATGCCGGATTCGGTGCCGATCGTCGGGCCGGCCGATGGTCATCCAGGCTTGTGGCTGGCCGTCGGACACGGTCATCTGGGCGTGACGGACTCGGTCAATACCGCCTACCGGATTGCGGATGCGATGGTAAGCCCGGCAGCCTGACACGCTGATCCGAAAGCCGCCCAGCTCGGCCGATACCGCGTTGCCATTCTGATGTGAAACAGGGGAGATCACGATGAAACGACGCACTTTTCTTGCTGCCTCGTCGCTATTGCTGACGACGGCGGTACCCCGGCTCGGCGCGGCGGCCGATTGGCCCGAGCGGCCGATTCGCATGGTCATCGGCTATCCGCCAGGGGGCAGCACCGATGTCGGGGGTCGTCTGCTGGCCGAGCAATTGTCGTCGCGGCTGGGTCAGCAGATCGTCGTGGAGAACCGCCCCGGCGCCAGCGGGACCATCGGCGCCGCCTCGGTGGTCCGGGCCGAGCCCGACGGCTATACGCTGTTGCTGGCTGCCTCGCCCGAGGTCTCGATCGCGCCTTCGACGATGAGCCTGCCTTACGATCCCCGGCGTGACCTGAAGCCGGTTTCGACGGTCGGCACGGTGCCGTTCCTGCTGGTGGTCAATCCGTCGGTGCCGGCAAAGACGCTGGCCGAGTTCATTGCCTACGCTCGCGCCAATCCCGGCAAGCTGAACTATTCCTCATTCGGCGAGAACACCTCAAACCATATGGGCGGCGAGCTGTTCAAGCGGATCGCGCGCATCGAGGCAGCCCATGTTCCGTACAAGGGCAGCGGCCCGTCGATCGCCGACGTGATCGCTGGCCATATCGACTACACGCTCGACACGCCGCCCGCGGTGCAGGAACACGTGAAGGCTGGCAAGCTTCGCGCACTCGCGGTGGCGTTGCCGTCGCGGCTGCCCTCGCTGCCCAATGTGCCGACCTTCGCGGAGGCGGGACTGCCGGACTTCACGGGCGGCACCTGGTGGGGGCTGCTGGCGCCCGCGAAAACACCCGATGCGGTGGTCGCGCGGCTCAACCGCGAGGTCAACGCCATTCTGCAGATGCCCGAAGTGCGCCAGCGCTATGCGTCGCTGGGTGCGGTGGTGCAGGGCTCGTCGCCGGAGGCGTTCGGCCGCTATATCGACGCGGAAATCACCAAATGGAGCGAGCTGGCCAAGCAGATGGCCCCCGCCGCCAAACGATGACGACCGAGAGGGGGAAGAGCATGAGGACGTTGTTGAAACACGCCACGCTGATCGACTGCGTGGAGCCGGTCGCGCAGCGCGACAAGGCGGTGCTGCTGGAGGATGGCAAGATCCGCGAGATCTTCCATGCCGGCGACCCCGCCGGCGTGGGCGATTGCGAGGTGGTCGACCTGCAGGGTGCGTTCCTGATGCCGGGCCTGTGGGACGTGCATATCCACCCCGACTACTTCCCGACGCTGGTCGATATGCCGCTGCCCGACCAGGTCACGCTGTTCGGCCACAAGCTGCAGCAGGGCCTGCTCGAATCGGGCATCGTCGGGTTTCGCAGCGCGGGCGCGCACAGCTTCATGGATGTCGCGTGGAAGCGCGCGTTCGATTCAGGCCAGCATCTGGGCCCGCGCGTCTTTGCCGCGGGGCATTTCCTGACCACGACCGGCGGGCACTTCCTGACTTCGGGCCATGCGCTCGAATGCGATGGTCCCTATGGCTTCGTCAAGGCGATCCGCGAGCAGATCAAGCATGGCGTCGACCATATCAAGCTGAACCTGTCGGGCGGCATCCTGGGGCCGGCGTGGGACCTGCACCGGCACAGCTTTCTGCTCGACGACGAGATCCGCGCCGCCTTCGACATCTGCAAGCTGCGCGAATTCAAGGTAATGGCGCATGCCACCAATCCGGCCGCGGTGAAGGCCGCGGTCCGGCTCGGCGCGCATTCGATCGAGCATGGCTACATCATGGACGACGAGTGCATCGAGGCGCTGGTGGAGCACGGCACCTGGTATGTGCCGACGCTGGCGATCAGCCATTTGACGCCGGGGCAGGCCACCAATATCTTCGAACGGCGCTGGTCCAGCGAACGCAATCTGGCGCACGCGCTGTGCTGCCGTGCGGAGGCCGCGGTCGAGCAGCACACCGAGGCCTTCCAGAAAGCGTTGCGGGCGGGCGTGCGGATGGCGCTCGGCTCCGACATCCGGCCGCTGAAGGACGCGGCCTTGCTGGAGCTGGGGCTATGGGTGCGCGATGGCGCCACGCCGTGGCAGGCGATTCGCGCGGCGACCGCGCATGGCGCAGCGGTCTGCGGCGTCGGCGATCGGCTCGGCACGATCGAGACCGGCAAGATCGCCGACCTGATCGTGGTCGGCGGCAATCCGCTCGAGGACGTCAACAACGTCCGTCAATTGCAGCTGGTCTTCAAGGACGGCCGGATCGCCTCGGAGAAGCGCGGCCGAAGCGAGCCGCGCCAATAACGGTTGCGGCGGGGATCAGCCCCAGCGGCGCACGCGGCCGGTGTCGATGTGGATGAAGTTTTCGCTGCGGTAGAAGCCGACGCCGCCGGCCTGCAGCGACACGGCCGCGTCGCGCAGATCGTCCAGCGGCACGCCGGGCAGGCGGATGTCGATCGCCTTGCCATCCATATGCAGGCTGTGCTTCGCCACGCCGCCCCCGCGCGTCTTGCGCAGCCGCGAATTGGTATTCGGGCTGCGATAGCCGGAGATGACCTGGAACGCGTTGTCGCTGCCCAGCACCGTGCGCAGCTGGTACAGCACGCCGAACAGCTCGGGATCGATCGTGCCGACGTCCCCCGAATAATGGTCGCGCAGGAAGCGATTGAGCTTCAGGTGGGCCTGCGGCAATACCTGTTCGCCCATCGCGTAGACCAGCGACAGATGCTCGCCGGTATGGGTGTGGTCGAAGGCCAGTGCCCGCGCGCCCGACACATTGGCCAGTGCGAGCTTCGGCGCCAGGGCCGTCAGGCCGGCGCTCAGCGCCAGGCCGCCGGTACGTTGCAGGAAACGGCGCCGTGCCGGATCACGTGAATACGTCATGATGTGATGTTCTAGCTTGCTTGGCTCGAAGTTGGCTCGATGTTGCTTGTCTCAGGAGGGCGGGGCGCTGGCCGCGCGGTTGGCCGGCGGCGTGGCCCGTACGGCAGGTGTATGGGATGCCCGTCGCGCGGCGCGCTGCTGCAGCGCCTGGCCGAGCACTTTATCCTGGCCGTAAATGTCAGCGAGGAAGTATACCCGTCCATCGGCTCTTGCGACGGCCGTGCCATAAGCCAGCGTTACCGGCAGGGGATTGGCCAGCGAGACGGTGCTGGCCTTGCCGGCGCCCATCGCCTGACGGATCCGTTCCTCGGTCCATTCGGGCATGTCCTTCAGCACGAACCTGGCCAGCGCGACCGGATCCTCGACGCGGATACAACCATGGCTCAGATCGCGCCGGCCGCGCTTGAACAGCTGCGGCGCGGGCGTGTGGTGCAGATAGATGGCCTGGTTGTTCGGGAACACGAACTTGATGTCGCCGAGCGCATTCAGCGGTCCTGGCCGCTGGCGGATGCGCATCTGCCCATTGAGCACGGCCTGCATATTGGCCGAGTTCAGCTGCTTGATGACCTCATTGCCGGCGACGAACTCGAAGCCCTGCCGATCGAAGTACGCCGGATCGCGCTGCAGCCGCGGAATGATTTCCTTTGTCGCGATCGAGCGCGGCACGTTCCAGTACGGGCTGAACTCGATATAGCGCATGTCCTCCTTGAACAGCGGCGTGCGCGTGTCCAGCGCCTTGCCGACGATGACCTTCATCTCCAGCCGAATATCGAGCTTGCCCTCGTGGAACTCGTAGGCGCGCAGCATGAACTCGGGGATGTTCACCACGATCATGCGGCTGCCTTCGGCAAGCGGCGTCCAGCGCAGCCGCTCCATCGTCAGCACGATCTGGCGCACGCGCGCCGACGGTGGCGTATTGAGCTGGACCAGCGTGGCCGGGCCGATCACGCCGTCGGCTTCGAGCCCGTGACGGGCCTGGAAGGACTTGACCGCGGCGACAAGGGGGCCGGTATAGGTCGCCGGCACCGGCGTGCCCGACGGCAGATCGCCGAGTGCCGTCAGGCGCTGGGCCATCTGCGGCAGGCCCGTGTAGCGCATGCCTTCCTTGAGCTTGCCTTCGGGCAGCGCTGGCAGCGGCGTTTTCCAGTGCGGCTGCGCGGCCAGCCCCCGATAGCGCGCCAGCGCCTCGCGCAGCGTGCCGTAGAGCGGGAACGAAGGCGCGGCTTCGCGAATCGCGGCCGGCAGACGGTTGGCTTGCACCGCGGCGCGCAGATAGCTGTCCGGATCGAACGGCTTCTCCTCGGTCATCGTGAAGTTGGCCTGGACCTTGCGTGGATCGACGCGACCCTTGTGCAGATCGGACAGGTAGCGATGCATGGCGGCGGTGAGCGCGCCGTCCAGGCGATCCACCGCCTCGGGCGGCAGGGCCGGGCCATTGGCGGCCTGGGCGATGGACCGGCGCAGCGTGTCAGCGTCGTAGTCCTCGGGCTCGAGTCCGTCGGCCGGCGCATCCACCAGAGCGGACACCGCCTGCAGCGCGGCTTGCGTCGGCTTGCCCCCGACGAACCACAGTGGCTGGGCCATGGCGCCCGTGGCAAAGCCGATCAGCAGGGCGGTCAGCGCGCCAACGAGCCACCGGTGGGAGCGCGCACGGAGAACGGAAACGGGCGGTTGCAGGACGTTCGGATGGGGCGTTGCGGCAAAAGTCATCGGCGATCCGGAAAGGCGTATCAGTCCGTATGCTAGCCCAGGATGCCGCCACGCAAGGAATGGTGCACAATGCGCGTTCCCGCTGACGAGGTCCTGCCCGATGAAACGATTGCTGATGGTGTTGCCGCTGGTCCTTGCGCTCGGCGGTTGCGGCGTGCTTGCCGCCCCCTGCCGGGTTGCCTCCGCGGGACTGAAAATCGTGCCGGTGATCGGCGATGTCGCCGCGCTGCCCACCGATGCCTGCGCCGAGGTGATCGACTGAGGTATCGGGGCCGAATGTACTGGGGCCGATTCGGCGATCGATGCCGGGGTCGGCCCCGGCGGCAGGCCCCTTAGCGGTACGACAGCACCAGCCCCTGGATCAGCTGCGTCCACCCCTCCAGCATCACGAACAGCAGCAGCTTGAACGGCACCGAGATCGTCGTCGGCGCGATCATCGACATGCCTAGCGCGAGCAGGATCGCGGCCACGATCAGGTCGACCACGACGAACACCAGATAGATGATGAAGCCGATCTGGAACGCGCGCGTCAGCTCCGACAGCGTGAAGCTCGGGATCAGCACCATCATGTCGTCCGGCTGCAGATCGTCGGCGCGGCCCCCGGGCCAGATCCGCTTGGCCGATTGCACGAAGAAGGTGCGGTTGCGCTCCTCGGTGTGCTTGATCAGAAATTCCTTCAGCGGTCCGCTGACCGAATCGTAGACCGTGACCACATCCCCCACGTTGAAGGGCGCGTTGCTCTGCGCGCGCCGCTCGATCGCATCGAAGGCGTCTGCGCCGATCGGCGCCATGATGTACGCGGTCAGGATGATCGCGATGCCATTGAGCACCATGTTCGGCGGCACCTGCTGCAGGCCCAGCGCGGCGCGCAGCAAGCCGAACACGATCACCAGCTTGGTATAGCTCGTCACCATCAGCGCGACGAACGGCGCAATGCCGAACGCCAGGATGACGGTGAGGATCAGTACCGGGTTGTACAGATTGCCGCTCATGCGTCGCCCGCGGCGAAGCTCGATACGCGCACGCCGAGCCGGTTGCCCACCGCGATCAGCGTGCCGGTGCCCAGGATGCGGCCGCCGGCAACGATGCGTACCTCGCTCTGCTTCAGCGGCTGCGGCAGCTCGAACACGTAGCCGGGGCGCACCTCGCGCAGGTCGGCCAGCGCCAGCGACACGTCCCCGACCTCGAAGCGCAGCGATACCTCCAGCTCTTCGAGCCGGTCGAGCGCGGCCGGCGCGGCGTCGGGATGCGGCAACTCGCGCTGCCCGTTGTTGCGGTCTTCCATGCTGTCTCCCTGAGCCGACGGCGCGGCGGGTGCGCCGGTCGGGCGTTGAATCGTGATGCGGCGACCCTCGGCCAGCGCGGGCCAGCCCAGGCCGGCGGCGCCCGTCGTGCAGTGCACGGCCAGCGCGCCGCCATGCGTCTGCCACTGTTCGATGCCGACGATGTCGCCCGGACGAATGTCGCGCATTTCGCCGACCGCGATGGCGGTGGTGCCGATCCGTACGGCCAGCGGCACCCGCAATTGCGCCAGCCACGCGGGCAGCGGGGTGTCGGGCGCGCGGTGCAGCAGCGGCAGGGCGGCGAGGCGCTCGGGCTCGTCCAGCTGCAGGGTCGCATGCAGCGTCTCGCCACCGGCCGCGGCATTGCCACCATTGCCCCTGTCGCCCCTTTCGTCCCTTTCGCCACTGTCGCTACTGTCGCGCCTGTCGGCGATGCGCCGCAGCGTCAGCCCGAAGCAGGGCGCGCGCGAGCGGGGGCCGGCGCCGCCCCCTTGCCAGGCGAAGGGCTGCCGGGCCGCGGCGGCCACCGAATCGCCAACCTGGGCGAGCGCATCCGCCATCAACGCTTGCCGCAGCAGGGCAGGCAGCGTCTCAGCAGCGCCTTCCACGCCGAGCAGACGGCGTTCGCTTGGCACATCGAACATCAACTGTCCGCGCGTCTCGCCGAGCGTGAAGGCGTAAGCGTTGACGTGGGCGTTGGCGTCCGGGTCCGCTCCCGCCGGCGGGCTGGGCTGCGGCTCGAATTGCAGCAGCCAATCGGCGCCGGCGGCGCGCAGCCGCAGCGGCGCGGTACGGCACAGCAGGCGATTGGCGAGCGCCGCCACATCCGCTTCGACGTGCGGCAACTCGGGCGCGGCATCCAGTTCGCGGATCGTGGCCTCGCCGCTTCCCGGGCGATGCAGCCGCACGCGCGCACGCGCCGACCCGCCGCGGCCCGCTGACAAAGGGCCTGACGACGCTGGAGGTTCGCTGAGCGCAACGGATGACGTCATGGATGGCAGAGGCATGGCAAGGCCCGCCGGCGGCAGCGTAGTCCGCAGCGGTCGCTGCCAGTTAGTGAGACGGTTCGTGATGGAAATACGCGACGGAAGAACGATACGGAACCAGGTGCAGCCTCGTCCACTACGAGCCTTGGTAGTGGCGGCCGCGGCGGCGCCGTCCGCAGCCCCGCCGCTACGAATCCTCGGTATTGGTCGCGTGGCGCAGCCGCCATACACTGCGCTCACCGTTCGCCAGGGGTGCGCCGCGGCGCCATGGCCTGCGTGGCCGTGACGTAGCGCCATCCAGCGCGGCAGTCCGGGCCCGTCCCGGCGAACGGCCGATCGAACCGTCGCAGCAGCCCACCAGCAGCCCAAAAGCAGCCCACATATCGCGTCATGGCAAAACTGTCGGGATTCACCAAGGGGATCGGCCCCGCGCCGGGCCTGCAGCAGATGGCTGCGGCGGCCTCGCGCCAGTCCGACATCGCGCTGACGCTGCTGCTGTTCGCGGTGATCGCGCTGTTCGTGCTGCCGCTGCCGACCTTCCTGCTGGACCTGATGCTGACGATCAATCTCGGCATCAGCCTGACGCTGCTGATCGTCGCCACCTATATTCCGTCGGCGCTGTCGCTGTCGACCTTTCCCTCGCTGCTGCTGTTCACCACGCTGTTCCGGCTCTCGCTCAATATCGCGTCGACCAAGCTGATCCTGCTGAATGCGAATGCCGGCCACATCATCGAGACCTTCGGCAAGCTGATCGTCGGCAACAACGTCGTGGTCGGCGGTGTGGTGTTCCTGATCATCGCGATCGTGCAGTTCATCGTGATCGCCAAGGGCTCGGAGCGCGTGGCCGAGGTCGGCGCGCGTTTCGCGCTGGACGCGATGCCCGGCAAGCAGATGAGCATCGATGCCGATGTCCGCGCCGGCACCATCAGCGCCGCACAGGCCCAGGAGCGCCGTCGATCGCTGGAGCAGGAATGTCAGCTGCACGGGGCGATGGATGGCGCGATGAAGTTCGTCAAGGGCGATGCGATCGCCGGCGTCGTCATCGCGCTGGTCAATATCCTGGCCGGCATCACGATCGGCACGCTGATGAAGGACATGAGCATCGGCGACGCGCTGCAGCGCTACGCGATCCTGACCATCGGCGACGGCATGGTGTCGCAGATTCCGTCGCTGCTGGTATCGATCGCCGCCGGTGTGGTGATCACGCGCGTGTCGTCCGACGACAGCGACAGCCGCGCCGCCGCCAACCTCGGCACCGTCATCGGCCGCCAGCTGCTGGCCCAGCCGAAGGCGCTGCTGGTGTCGGGCATTGCCATCGCCGTGTTCCTGGTGGTGCCGGGCTTCCCCAAATGGACCTTCGGCGCGATGGCGCTGGTGGTGGCGGGCTGCGGCTACTGGCTGATGCGCCGGGGCCAGCGCACCGCCGGCACGGTCACGTGGATCGAGATGCCGGATGACCGCAAGCAGGAAGACGCGCGTTCGGCCGTGGCGCCGGCGCTGGCGCTCGACCTCGATCCGACGCTGCGCGATCGCCTCGACATGCGGCAGTTCGAGCAGCGCATGACGATTGCCAAGAGCCAGGTCGAAGCGGACCTCGGCATGGTCTTTCCGCGCTTGCGGATCGAGTACCGGCCGCTGGGCGAGCCCGATGCCTACGCGATCCGCGTGCAGGACGTGGTGGCCTCGACCGGCGCGCTGCGCCCCGGCATGGAACTGGTCGAGCCCGGATCGCGCGCCCTGGTCGACCAGGGCCGCGCCGTGGTCGGTGCGCCGTTCGGGCCGTTCGCCGAAGCGGTATGGATTCCGCAGGACAAGCCGACCGGCCGCGGCGGCCGCGAGGCAGGCACCGACGCGCCGGCGCCCGGCACGCCCCGCACGCTCTCGTGCGAGGAAGTGCTGGCCGTCCATGTCGGCGCGGTGATCAAGCAGCATGCCGCGCCGCTGCTGGGCATCCAGGACGTGCAGGAAATGATGCACGTGATGCAGGCCGAGGCGCCGGACCTGGTGATGGAGCTGGCGCGCGTGGTGCCGCTGCAGCGCGTCACCGAGGTGCTGCGCCGCCTGCTGCAGGAAGACGTGCCGATCCGCAATCTGCGCACGATCTTCGAGAGCCTGGTGACCTGGGCCCCGAAGGAAACCGATGCAATCGCGCTGACCGAACTGGTCCGCGTCGATCTTGGCCGGCTGATCACCAGCCGCCATGTCGGCGGCGAGCGCGCCATCGATGCGGTGCTGTTCGAGCCTGCGCTGGAGCAGCGCGTGCAAGGGGCCATCGAGAAGGCCGCGCGCGGCAACCTGCTGCTGCTGAGCCACGACGTCACCCGCGAGATCCGCGAGCAGCTGCGCCAGCTGCTGGAGAAGGCGAACGCCGCGCGCGTGGTGGTGGTCGTCAGCGTCGACGTGCGCCGCTACATCAAGCGGCTGATCGAGCCGGTCGCGCCGCGCCTGCCGGTGCTGTCGTACCAGGAGGTCGACGAGGACGTGCGCCTGGTGCCGGTCGGCTGGATCCGCAATCCCGAGGTCGAGTGAGCGATGGGCGCCGACACGATTCTCGATATCACGCGCGAGGCGCTGCTGGTGGTGCTGTGGGTGACGCTGCCGGTGGTGCTGATCGGCACCGTGGTGGCGCTGGTGGTGGCGGTGCTGCAGGCCGTCACCCAGATCCAGGACCAGAGCATCGGCACCTCGGCGCGGCTGATCGCGGTGCTGGTGTCGCTGGTGCTGCTGGGCGGCTGGCTCGGCGGCGAGGTGATGCGGTTCTCGCAGCGCGCGATCCAGACCATGCTGACCTTCTTATAACGACGATTCGACGACAGATTCGCACTCTAGTACGAACGATGACGCAGTGGAAAACCGGGGAGGATATGTTGACAAGCGAACGGTTCGGACCTCGATGTCTGGCCATGGCGGGCGCAATGCAGGGCCGTCCGTCGACAGATAAGACGCTGCCGCCGCGATACGCAGGCGCGCTGCGCATGATGGTGGCGGGGGCGCTGCTGCTGGCCCTGTGGCTCGGCGCGGCCGGGCCGCTGCACGCCGCCGACCTGAACTGGCCCGGCAAGCCGTTCCAGATCTCCGCCAGCGAGAAGCGCGTGGCCGATTTTCTGCGCGAGCTCGCGTCGACGCAGGGCACCACCGCGGTAGTCGATTCGCGCGTGGACGGCACCATCAGCGGCCGCTTCTCCGACTCGCCGCTGTCGATTCTGCGCAGCGTCGCCGCCAGTTACGGTCTGACCTACTACTACGACGGCTCGCTGCTCTATATCGAGCCGGCCGGCGAAGCGCGCAGCGAGGTCATTCCGTTCGCACGTGGCGCAGGAGACCGGCTGCAGGAAGCGCTCGAGCATATGCAGGTCATCGACTCGCGCTACCCGATCACCATCAACGACGACGACGGCACCGTGATGGTCTCGGGTCCGAAGCGTTATGTCGAGACCGTGCGCTCCGCCGTGCGCGCCTTCGACGACCGCGCCGTCAACGACGACCGCGCCGAGGTGCAGATCTTCCCGCTGAAGTACTCGTGGGCGTCGGACTTCCGCATCAACCGTTCCGGCAAGGACATCACGGTGCCGGGCGTCGTCACGGTGCTGCGCAGCCTGTACGGGCGCCAGCGCGCCGGCACGGCGACCACGCCGGTCAGCATGGGCCCGAGCCGCGGCGCCAGCCGCATGGCCGAACTGCGCAGCGGCGGCGCCAACAATATGACGCTGCCGCAGGCCAATCCGCGCCAGGTGCTGGAGTCGATGAACGACGGCTCGACCGGCATCGGCCAGCCCGGCTTCGGCAACTGGGGCTTTGGCGGCCTGCCCCAGTTCCAGGCCGACACGCGCCTGAACGCGGTGATCGTCCGGGACGTGCCGGAACGGATGGCGCAGTACCAGCGCCTGATCTCGTCGCTCGACATCAAGCCACGGCTGATCGAGATCGAAGTCACGATCATGGACATCAGCCAGGAAAACCTGGACAGCCTCGGTGTGGACTGGCGCCTGCATACCCGCCACGTCGACCTGCAGCTCGGCGGGGGCGGCGGTTCGCCGCTGACCTTCGGCAATGCGCGCTCGGAAGGCGGCACCACCGGCAACACCGCCGGCTCGGGCCTGCAGTTCACCGGCGCGATCGGCAACGACGTCACGCGCTATCTGCTGACTCGCGTCAAGGCGCTGGCCGAGCGCGGCCAGGCCAACTTCGTCGCCCGGCCCAAGGTGCTGACGCTGGACAACACCGAGGCCGCGCTGGAGAACATGCGCGAGTTCTATGTGCGTGTGGACGGCTTCCAGGACGCCGGCCTGTTCAACGTGGTGGCCGGAACCGCGGTCCGCGTGACGCCGCTGGTGATCGACGAGCGGGAAGGGCGTGCGGTGATGCTCAGCATCGATATCGCCGACGGCGACCTGTCCGGCGAGACGGTCGACAACATCCCGATCGTGCGGCGCCGCTCGATCACCACGCAGGCGATGGTCGACGAAGGCAAGAGCCTGCTGATCGCCGGCTATACGGTCGAGGAGAAGCTGCGGGCCTCGTCGGGTGTGCCGTTCCTGCAGGACGTGCCGATCATCGGCAATCTGTTCAAGTACCAGGAAAAGCGCCAGGCCAATATGGAGCGCTTCTACCTGCTGACACCGCGTCTGGTGATGCCGGGGATGAGCTGATGGCCGCGCTGCACGCCGATCTGGACGGCATTCCGCACGCCGATCTGCAGGCCGGGTCTCACACCGGCCCACACGCGGACCCGCTGCGCCACGACGCGGGCGTCCCGGGCTGGACGCTGCGGCTGCTGGGCGGCGCCGTCTACGGGCGCGTGATTTCGCTGCGGCGCGGCGCCAATGTGCTTGGCGCCGCCAGCGATGTCGACATCAGCGTGCCCGGCGACGACGTGCAGCCGCGCCATCTGGTGCTGAACGTCGGCGAACTGGCGGTGTCGGCCGAGCGCATCGGCGAGGCGCAGGTCAAGGTCAACGGCCGCGATACGACGCAGCGCGTGATCGCGCTGGCCGGCGGCGACATTCTGACGGTGGGCTCGCTCGACATGGAGCTGCTGCGGGCCGCGCCGGCCGCCTCCGAGACCACCGACACGCTGTTCGCCTGGGCCGAGTCGGGCCGCCGCGCGGCGCGTGCCGACAGCGACGAGCCGGTACGGCAGTCCAGCCGCTGGGTGCTCGGCGGCATCGGCGTGCTGGTGATGGCGCTGCTGATCGGCGCCGGCTGGCTGGCCGCCACGCTGTCGCGCGATGGCGGCTTTGCCCGCACCGCGCAGGTCGACCCGGCCGCGGTACGCCAGACGGTCGCCGGCTATCCGGAACTGGAAGTGGTGTCGCTGCCGAACGGCGCGGTCACCGTGCGCGGCTTCGTCAATTCCCGCGTCGATCGCCAACGCATCGCACAGGCGCTGGCGCCGTTCGGGCGCGGCGTGCAGCAGCAGGTGCGATCGGCCGACGACATCATCGAGCATATCCAGCGCTACGTTGACGAGCCTGGCGTGGGCATCGCCTACCAGGGCAGCGGCCGCGTGGTGCTGACCGGCACGGCGGACCCGGTCACGGGCCGCGACAAGGTCAAGCGCGTGATCGAGGACCTGCACCCCGGCGTGCTGGTATCGGATCGGATCGACTACCGCGAGACCGCCGACAGCCGGCGACGCCATCTGCGCGAAGGCCGCTGGGACAACTGGCAGGGCGTGTTTCCGGCGCGCGTGGTCAGCATCACCGATAACGGCGACGGCACGCGCTATGTGCAGCTGGCCAACGGCAGCCGGTATTTCGAGGGCGCGGTGCTGAAGAACGGCGCCGAGATCGAGAAGATCGAGGCGGACGGGCTGGTGTTGAAGGAAGCCAAGGGTGGCGAGCCGCCGCCCTCGGCTCGCTGACCGACCATGTCCTCCCCGCGAATGCAGGGACCCAGTGCCTCTGGAAGTCGCTGGATTCCCGCTTTTGCGGGAATGACAGGATGGTCGAACGTATTCGCCGCGGACCCGCACAAATGGGGCCGCGGCAATCGGTTCCGCATCGCCGATGCGGAGTGTTTGGCAGTACCACTTGATGAAGGAGATGGAAATGGCTGGTGAAGTCGATCTGAACGCCAAGATGCAGGAAATCCAGCAGAAGGCCCAGGAGTTCTCGGTGAACATCATGGCCCTGCAGGACACGCTGACCCGTCAGAACGCCGTGGTCAGCAGCGAAATGGCGCACAACACGCAGAAGGCCAACCTGGTCCAGGGCGCGATGCAGGACGTCAAGCAGACGTCGAGGACCAACTGACGGCGGCGGGGTCGCGCGCGTCGCCGGACGGCCGCCAGGCCGGTCCGGCGCGCCGCGCACCCTGACCGGCCTGTCACTCATTTCAGTCCAGGAGAACAGCGATGGATCCCACCGCGATCGCCGCCCAAGGCGCCGTTGCCGATGCGGCTTCCGTGTCCGCGCACCAGCAGGCGCCGCAGGCCAACCAGGCCGCCGACCCGGCCGATGCGCGTACCTTCGCCGAGATGGTGCAGCACGGCGCCGCCGGCGGCACCACGGCCAGCGAGCCGACCACGTCCTCGCTCGGCGCCGCGATCCGCACCACCTATGTGTCGGCCGGCGAAGAGGCCGCGCGCCAGGCCGCGCGGCTCGACGAGATGCGCGAAAGCATGTTCACCGCGATCCAGCAGGGCAGCACCAGCGACGTGGTGTATCAGGCCATGATGCTGCAGACCGAATCGCTCGAGCTGTTCTCGTCGATCCATGTCACGTCGAGCATCGGCAGCGCGGGCACCAATCTGTTCAACAGCCTGCTCAAGAATCAGCAATGATGCCGATCTCTCCGGCTTCGGCCATGCCGGCCACGCGGCGGCTCCCGCTGGCCGGTCTTGTCCGTGTTGCCCCGCTGACGCTGGCGCTGCTGCTGGCCGCCTGCCGCGTCGACCTGTACGCCTCGCTCAACGAGGCCGAAGCCAACCAGATGCTGGCGGTGCTGACCGCGGAAGGCATCGATGCCGACAAGGTCCGCGCGGGCGAGACCGGCTGGAGCGTGCGCGTCGACGAGTCGCAATTGCCGGCTGCGCTCGAGATCCTGCGCAGCGAGGGCCTGCCCGGCGAGCGCTTTTCCTCGCTGGGTCAGGTGTTCCAGAAGCAGGGCCTGGTCGCGACGCCGACCGAGGAGCGCATGCGCTATATCTTCGCGCTGTCGCAGGAACTGTCCGAAACGCTGCGCAATATCGACGGCGTGGTCACGGCGCGGGTACACGTGGTGATCCCGGCCACCGATCCGCTGTCTGACAAGATCCGGCCGTCGTCGGCGGCGGTCTTCATCAAGCATCGTCCCGATACCGACCTGCGGTTGCTGGTGCCGACGGTCAAGGACATGGTCGCCCACAGCATCGAGGGCGTGACCCACGACAAGGTCTCGCTGTCGCTGGTCGAGGCGCGGCCGTTTACGCCGATCGGACCGGTGGCGCGCGCGCCCGCTGGCAACGGCTTCCCGGTCGGCCGCTTCGCCGCGATCGCGGGCGCGGTGATCGCCGCGCTGGCGCTCGCCGGGCTTGGCGTGCTGGCGTGGAAGCGCGGCGGCCTGCGGCAGGCGCTGGGCCGCCTTGGCGCCCGTCCGTCGACGAGGAGCCGGGCCTGATGGTCGCGCTGGCCGCGCCGGGTCTGCCGCACGCCGTGCATGCGTCCTCGCATGTGCCATCGCTTGCGCTGGCCCGCGCGGTCGCCGATTTCGCGCAGCGGCCGCTCGCGCATCAGCATCCGAGCTGGTTGCCGCGCGAATGGCCGCTGCCGTTGCGCAAGGCCGATCGGTTCGGCACGGCGGCGGCACAGGTATTGGCAGCGCCGCTGTCGCCGTGCGGCGACGATGCGCACAGCCGCGCGCTGCTGCTGCAGGCGCTGCTCGATCGGCGCAACGACCCGCTCGCGCGGCTGGTGCTGCTCGATCGCAGTGCTTTGCGGCTGCTGGCCGTCTGGTGCGGCATGGCCGTGCACAAGCCGGGCTTTGCCAGCGAGCGCAGCCGGCTGGCCCAGCAGCTCGACGGCAGGCTGGGGGCGCTGGCGCAGCCGCTGATTGGCACGGTGCCGTATCGGCTGCGGCGCGCCGCACGGCGCTTCGATCCGCAGGCCGTGGCCTTCATCCTGAAGCGCGTGCCAGATCTGCCTGACCTGCCGATGAACCTCGATCCCATCCGCGCGCGGCCGTCGTCCGCCGCCCGCGTGATGGCCGAACGGGGATACCGGCTGCTGTGCGGCCTCGTGCTGACGCTGCCGGCCACGGCCGCCATCGGCACGCCTCGGAATGGTAGTGAACCGGCGCTGCTGACCGCGGTGCGTCGCAAGTTCCCGCGCCGGCTGGCTGCGCTGCCGGCGCCCGCGCTGAGCCGCCCGCAGGCCGCGCAACTGCGCGAACTGCTTCTGCTCAACCTGATACCGGAACGGTTTCCGACATGGCACTGGCTTTTCTGATTACCAGCGAGAACCTGCAGCTGCTGTCCGAGCGCAAGGTCCTCAAGGAGGCGGAGTACGCGGCGCTGATGGACGCGGCCGAGGTCATCGAGGCCGCGCGCCGCGAGGCGCACCGCATCACCACCGACGCGCAGCGCGACGCCGAGCAGCGGCGCCAGCACGGCTATCGCGAAGGCTGGGCCAAGGCCCAGGCCGAACACGCGGCCGCGCAGGTCAGCGCCGCTGCCGAGGCGGAGCGCCAGCTCGGCGCGATGCGGCGGACCATGGCCAATATCGTGATGAAGGCGGTGCAGCAGATCGCCGGCGAGTTGGACCCGGACATCATCCTCGAGGTCGCGCTGCAGCGAATCGACGTGCTGGTCCGCAGCGAACCCTTCATCACCATCCAGATCCCGCTGGGACGGGAGCAGGCGGTACGCAATCTGCTCGACGCGATGGCGGAAACGCTGGACTGGCCGCGCCGCGCCAACGTCGTGGTGGAGCCGAGCCTGGAGCCCGACGCCTGCCGCATCCTGACCCCGTCCGGCACGATGGAGGTGGGGCTGCAGGCCCAGCTCGCAGCGTTCGCGCGCCGCGTGCAGGCGGGTTGAGGCTGGGAGGCTGACAACATGTCTCTCACCACCACGTCGTTCGCGGAACCGGGCGACTTTCAAAGCCACTGGGTCCCCGCATCCGCGCGGACGACAGGTCTTTGAGCCGTCCCGCAGCGCATTTCTGAACCTCCGTCCATGGCCGACCCGATCCCGACATCCGACCTGAAGGCCGCGCTGCAGCACGCCGCGCTCGATCTCGAACGCGCGTTCGACCACTTCACGCCGGTGGCGATGCGCGGCCGTGTATCGAAGGCAGTCGGCATGCTGATCAACGCCACCGGCATCCAGGCGCATGTCGGCGAGATCTGCCAGCTGGTCACGCCGGGCGAACCGCCGCTGCTGGCCGAGGTGGTCGGCTTCGAGCAGCAGACCGCGCTGCTGACGCCGCTCGGCCGCACCACCGGCGTGTCGGCGGTGACGGAGGTCGTGCCGCAGATGCACGGCTACCGTTGCCCGGCCGGCGCCGCGCTGCTGGGTCGCGTGCTCGACGCGCTGGGCAGCCCGATCGACGGCCGCGGTCCGCTGGTCGGCGTCAGCCAGGTGCCGGTCGAGAACGAGCCGCCCGATCCGCTGACCCGCGCGCTGATCCGCACGCCGCTGCCGACCGGCGTGCGCGCGATCGACGGCCTGCTGACGCTGGGCGAAGGCCAGCGCGTCGGCATCTTTGCGCCGCCGGGCGTGGGCAAGAGCACGCTGCTCGGCATGCTGGCGCGCGGCGCGCAGAGCGATGTCAATGTCGTCGCGCTGGTCGGCGAGCGCGGGCGAGAAGTGCGCGAATTCATCGAATACAGCCTCGGCGATGCAGGCCTGGCGCGCACGGTGCTGGTGGTGGCGACCTCGGACCGGGCACCGATGGAGCGCGTCAAGTGCGCCTATACCGCGACCGCGATCGCCGAGCATTTCCGCGACCAGGGCAAGCGCGTGCTGCTGCTGGTCGATTCGCTGACCCGGCTGGCGCGCGCGCAGCGCGAGATCGGCCTCGCCAGCGGCGAGCCGCCGACGCGGCGCAGCTATCCGCCGTCGGTGTTCTCGATGCTGCCGCAATTGCTGGAGCGCGCCGGTACCGCCGCGCGCGGCTCGATCACGGCGGCCTACACGGTGCTGACCGAAGGCGAGGACGACAGCGACCCGATCGCCGAAGAGGTCCGCTCGATCCTGGACGGTCATATCGTGCTGTCGCGCAAGCTGGCCAGCGCCGGCCAGTATCCGGCGATCGACGTGCTGGCCAGCGTCAGCCGCGTGATGCCGCATGTGGTCGACGACCAACAGGCGCGCCATGCGGCCCGGCTGCGCGAGCTGCTGGCCAAGTACCGCGAGCTGGAGCTGCTGCTGCAGATCGGCGAGTACCGTCCCGGTGCGGATGCGGTGGCGGACGCGGCGGTCGCGTCGATCGGCCAGATCCGCGCCTTCCTGGCGCAGCCGGCCGGCAGGCTCGACGCCTACGAGACCACGCTGCGCACGCTGGAACGGGCGATCACGCCGCCGGCTCCGGCCGTTACGCCAGCGACGGCGGCGATGGCCGCGGCAGGGCGCGCCCCCGCTCAGCAGGAGGCCAAACGATGAACGGGCAATCGACCACGGTGCCGCTGCGCCAGCTCGAACGCGTGCGCGAACGCCGCCATGACGACGCCCATCGCGAGATGCGGCAGAAGCGCGATGCCTTCCTCGAAGGGATGCAGGCCGCGGAAGCCGCGCAGGGCGCGGTACGCGCGGCGCTGTCCGAGCGCGCGGCGTTTCTGCAGCGGCTGCGCGAGAGCGCCGCACAGGATGGCGTCGCGATCTCGGGCTTGCTCGATGCGCAGGCATGGCAGGCATCGTTCGACGCCCGCATCGCCCGCGCCAATGCCGCGCTGGCGCAGGCGCTCGATATCGCCGGCCAACGCCGCGCCGAGTTCGAGCAGAGCCGCCGGCTATGGGCCCAGGCGCAGGCCAGGCTGACCGGCACGCGCGAACTGATCGGCCGCGAACAGGCATCGGCACGCGCCGACCTCGAGCGCCGGGAGGAAGAGGCCGCCGAAGAGGCCGCGCTGCGCGTCTGGCAGCGGGGCATGCAGGCAGGCATCAAGGCATGATCGATCCGGCGATGTTCTTCCAGTGGGGTCGCGAGACCGTGATGCCCATCCTGATGGTGATGCCGCGGCTGCTGACGGCCTTTACCGTGGTGCCATTCCTGTCGCACCAATCGATCCCCGGCGTGGCCCGCAACGGCATCGTGCTCGCCATCGCGCTGTTCGTCTCGCCAGGCGCCAGGGTCGACATCGACGCGGTCGCGGGCGGCCTCTGGCTGCTGCTGATCTTCAAGGAGGCCTTTATCGGCCTGCTGCTGGGCATGGCGTTCGGGCTGTTCTTCGTCGCGCTGCAGATGATCGGCGAGCTGATCGACTTCCAGACCGGTTCGGGCAACGCCACCTTCTTCGATCCGGTGACGCAGCAGGAGGACGGCCCGATGGAGAACCTGCTGTCCCACCTGGGCATCGCGCTGTTCGCCTCGTTCGGCGGCCTGTTCGCGATGACCGGCGTGATCGTCGAATCGTTCGCCTTCTGGCCGGTGATGTCGTTCGGCCCCGATATCTCGCTGTCGTCGTTCCAGTTCGCCAATATCTATGCGGGCACGATGTTCTCGTGGGTGGTCAAGCTGGCCGCGCCGATCCTGCTGCTGCTGGTGATCGTCGAGCTGGGCTTCGCGCTGATCGCGCGCTTCGTGCCGCAGTTCGACGTGTTTCAGTTTGCGCAGCCGGTCAAGATCTCCGTCGCGTTCCTGATGCTGGTGTTGATGCTGTCGGTGATGGTCGACACGCTGCAGGGGTTCCTGCGCCCCGACAACGCGCTGATCGACCTGCTGCGCGGGCGCGCGGGCGTCCAGTGAGGCCGCGCCATGGCCGATAGCGAAAAGAACCTCGAAGCGACGCGGCGCAAGCTCGACGATGCGCGCAAGCGCGGCGAGGTGCCGCGCAGCAGCGACGTGACCTCGGCGGTCGTCTTTCTCGGGGTGCTGGTCGGGCTCTGGCTGCTGGGCCGTTATTTCGTGCGGTTGTTCCAGGCGCTGTGGCTCAGTGCGATGGGATCGATCGACCGGCATCTGGCCGATCAGCAGATGCTGGTGCTCGGCGAGGCCGGTGCGCGCTTTCTGCTGATGGGCGTGCTGCCGATCGCGGCGATCGCGCTGGTCTGCGGCATCGTCGGCGCCTTCGTGCAGGTCGGGCCGCTGGTCGCGTTCGAGCGGATCAAGCCGCAGCTGGCACGGCTGAATCCGGCCGAGGGGCTCAAACGGATGTTCGCCGTGCGCAATCTGGTCAATCTGCTGAAGACCGTGATCAAGATCGCGCTGCTGGGCGGCCTGATCTATGTGCTGGCGCTGCGGGCGATCGAGGACGGCGTGCGGACCGGCTATGCGCGGCCCGCCGATATCCTGCTGCTGATCGCCCATATCCTGCTGATGATGTGCTGCTGGGCCGCGGTGATCTACCTGATCATGGCGGTGATCGACTACGTGCACGAGCGCTACGAGTTCATGAAGCGCCAACGCATGAGCGTGGAGGAATACCGGCGCGAGTACAAGGACACGCAGGGCGACCCGATGATCGCCGGGCGACGCCGCGCGGCGTTCTTCGAGGCGGCGTTCTTCGGCGTCGGCGAGCGCGTGCGGGTGTCGACCGCGGTCGTGTATTCCACGCAGTACGCGGTGGCCTTGCGCTACGACGGGCCCGGTACGTTGCCCAAGGTGGTCGCCAAGGGCGGGGGCCAGGTCGCGGCCCGCATCCGCCAGGCCGCCGCCGACTACCTGATCCCGTCGGCCTTCGATTCGGACCTGGCGCAGCGGCTCTACCTGACGGTGCCGCTCGATCGCTTCATCGACCGCTCGCTGTTCGAGCGGGTGGCGGATCTGATGCGGTGGGCGAAGGGGGGGTAGGGCGGTTGCGCGGTCGGGCGATTGTGGTTTGCTGACGTTGTTTGCCCTCTCCCCAGCCCTCTCCCGCAAGCGGGAGAGGGAGCCGGTCAGCGCGATAGATAACGCGACGCCGCTGCTCGACGGCTGACGTGCCCCTTCTCCCGCAAGCGGGAGAGGGGTTGGGGGAGAGGGCAGCCGCGGCTAGCAATCCAATAACGCCGCTTCTGCGCGATATCCGGTTCCTGCCCGCTCGCGCATACTATTGCCCCCACGTTCCATCCGCTCCGCCCGATCCATCCTCTCCACCGCCGTGGCGATCAGACTCGGATCCTGCATCGTGGCCGCATGCGCCAGCTGCACGCGATTGCGCACGCCGAAATGGCTGCGCAGCCGGCGCATGTGGTAGTCGACGTTGAAGATCGACATCTCCATGCGATTGGCGATCTGCTTGTCCGACAGCCCTTGCGCGAGGCAGGCGAGGATATCGCGCTGGACGTCGGACAGCCCGTCGCGCTGCGTGCCGCCCAGCGCCGGGATATCGGCGTGACAAGTCAGGAATTCGTGCAGCGCGAAGCCGACGGTCAACGCCTGGCCGATCACGGGGTCGCCGATCCACCGGCGGCTCTCGATGCCGGAGGTGAAGCTGATCGCGACGAAGTCGCTGGTGCCAGGCATCGGCAGGTTCAGGAACACGCCGCTGCGGATGCCGGCGTCGCGCAGATCGTCGAGGAAGCGGCGCAGCCGCAGCGCCTGCGTGCCGCCCGAGGTGCTGCGCTCCAGGTCGCTGACGTCCCACACCAGCGGCAGCCCGAAGGTGCCGGGCCGCGGTTGGCGCGGATCGACCTCGTAGTAGCGCTCGCGCAGATAGTAGTCGCGCCAGCCCGGATGCGAATAGGTATCGAGGAAGGTGCGCAGCTGCACCTGTCCGCCGGCCGTGGTGGCGGTGCCATAGCCCAGCCAGTCGAAGCCGATCCCCCGGATCGCAGACTGCATCAGCGCGGTGCGCGATTCATGCGAGCTCTCGCGCAGCATGGCCTCCACCAGTCCGGGCATGCCGCCCTGACGCGTGCGCCGCTGGACGGGAACGATATGCCGTTCGCCAAATACCTTGATGCCATGGGGGCCCGTCACGGGGGGCAGGCCGCGTGGACCGCGGACCGACGTGCCGTCGCTTGTGGCGCGCGGCAGGTCGGCTCTCAAGGTCCGCGACAGGCTGGTGTCGCGGCCCAGGCCGGCTTCCACTACTTTTTCCATCGATCGCCTCCGACAAATGCGTATGGCCGCCGCGCTGGCGCGCGACAGCGTGAAGGCTTGCCTCGGACCGATCCGCGGGCGACATACCGCGCCCGCTGGCCAGGCCCTTCAGGCAAAGCCCAACATACTGCTGACCCATTCCCGTCGGAAAACCCGGACGGCGCCGCAATGCGGCGCGCCCGGTGTTGTGCGTGCCGTGCGTTGCGCGGCCGCTATCGATGCTGTGGTGGTGCGAACCCGTGATGGCGCCATCGGTGGCAACTGCCATTTGGCGCCGGCCAAATTATTGCAAGCCAACATGTCATGACATCGCGCGTACCTTCCAACCGTGCGATGCAAGGCCGCCTTGCCACCCGCAGCGATGCCCGCGAACGGCGATGCGACAAGGCTTGCGGCCGGTTGATGCGATGCGGCGAGCATGTTGTATATCCGCCACTTTCCTTAGACCGTGAAGGGTTATCGGCGCGGACATGCGATCGATTGGCTCTCATGCTTCCAGCGTCTTGCCGCGCGTTTCCGGCAGTGTCAGCGCGGCGACGATCAGCACGCCGTATGCGCCGGCGGCGAACACGCCGATGGTCTGTCCCAGCGGCATGGTCTGGCTGACATGCCCGATCAGGAAGGGGAACAGCGCACCGATGGCGCGGCCCACGTTGTAGCAGAAGCCCTGGCCGGAACCGCGCACGCTGGTCGGGAACAGCTCGGTCAGGAAGGCCCCCATGCCGGCGAAGATGCCGGAGGCGAAGAAGCCCAGCGGGAAACCGAGGATCAGCATCACCGTGTCGTTGACCGGGATCTGCGTGTAGATCAGCGCGATCGCCATCGAGCACAGCGCGAACAGCATGAAATTGCGCTTGCGGCCGATGCGGTCGGTCAGATAGGCGCTGGTGATATAGCCCAGATACGAGCCGACGATCACCATCGCCAGATAGCCGCCGGTGCCGAGCACCGTCAGCCCGCGCTCGGTCTTCAGGAAGGTCGGCAGCCAGGTCGTGATCGCGTAGTACCCGCCTTGCGCGCCGGTGGTCAGCAGCGCGGCACGCAGCGTGATCGACAGCAGCTTCGGCGAGAAGATCGCGGCGAACGAGGTCTTCTGCGCGGAGGCGGCTTCCTTGGCCTTGTGCTCGGCATAGACCTCCGGCTCCTTGACCAGGCGCCGCAGGAAGATCACGAACACCGCCGGCAGCAGGCCGATCAGAAACAGCGCGCGCCAGGCGGTCTCCGGGGGCAACAGGCTGAACACCAGCGCATACAGCAGCGCCGACATGCCCCAGCCCAGCGCCCATCCGGCCTGCACCATGCCGACCGCCTTGCCGCGGTCCTGCGAGCGGATAGCCTCGCCCATCAGCACCGCGCCCGCGGTCCACTCGCCGCCGAAGCCAAAACCCATCAGCGCGCGGGCGATCAGCAGCTGCTCGTAGTTCTGCGCCAGCCCGCACAGGAACGTGAAGAAGGCAAACCAGACGATGGTCAGCTGCAGCGTGCGTACGCGGCCGATGCGGTCGGACAGGATGCCGGCGATCCAGCCGCCGGCCGCCGAGGTCAGCAGCGTGGCGGTACCGATGAAGCCGGCATCGCCGCGCGTGATGCCCCAGGTCGCGATCAGCGTCGGAATCACGAAGCTGAGGAACTGCGTGTCCATCGCGTCGAGCGCGTAGCCGACCTTGCAGCTCCAGAACGTGCGCCGCTCTCCCGGCGTGATATCGCGATACCAGGCAAAGAGGCCGGTCGACGGTCGGCGTTGCTGCTCCTCCTGGATGCTGCCAATCTGCGTTTCCATGCGTTCCTCGTCGTGGTGTCTCGTCGCGGTGCGTCGGTACAGGCTTGATCGGGGCCAAAACACGGGGCTTTATTTGCAGGCGGTTGCAGGCAGGTCGCGTGCAAATCAGGCCATCGCGCTGAAGCGCGCCGGTCGACGATCGTCGTCGCTGTCCTGGTTCCCGCACGCTGGCGGTCGCGATGGCACGGCGGTGTGCCGATGCACGCCTGGAGAGTTGGCGCGCGATCGCGGTGACCCGCGGCGATCCGGATGACGCGCGGCGGTCTGCGGGAACCTGTCATGCATGGATGGATGTCCCCCGGCATTTGCATTCTTCAAATTCGCCGGGCGCCTCGTCCAACTATTTTTTAGCTTGGGTCCTCATAAGAAAAAATTGAGATCACCACTAAATCTCAGTCAATACGCGGGCCCCGGCCAGATCTGGCATTCCCGCGCACCCGGGCGCATATCGGGTTTTCCCCGATGTCGCGTTGTCGCCAACGGCGAGGCGACGCGCCTTGTTCGCCCACCCCATCGAGGGCAACGCGTAAGCATACGGCGCGCCAGTGACCAGCGGGGCAGGGGATGCGCTACGGAGACTCGTAGGGATATCGCTGTGCAGCGCAGCAGCGGCGGCGCTGCGCACCACGAAGCTTCGTCTCGTCACGGGGACTTCATCGACGCGCGGTCTGATGGCGGCGCCCCGGGCCGGGGCGCGCCCGCATCGGCATGGTGCCTCGCCCGGCCTTCCTCGCGAGGTCACGATGAGCTATCCCGCCGATCTGTCCGGTCCCTCGACGGTGCGACCGATCACGGTCCCGCCGCCTCCACCGCCCCCACCGCCGGCACCGTCGGCGCCGCCTCTGCGCGCAGCCGACGCCGAGTCGAACTCGGCCGCCCAGCGCCAGCGCGAACTGGCCGAGCTGCAGGCGCGGCTGCAGCAGATGCGGGAACAGATCGCCGCGATGCTGGAGCGGCTGCGGCAGGCACAGGAGGCCGAGGCCGCCGCACGCGCGCAGGCGCAGGCCGCGCGCGAGGCCGCCGAGCGCTCGCAATCGCGCGACGATATCGCCAAGGCCGAGGCCGCGGAGGCTACCGCGGCAACGCGCAAGGCCGAACTGAACGAGGCCGCGCTCGAGCTGGACGCGCACGACAAGCGGATCGCGCTTGACGAGGCCAAGGCGGAAGCGCTGCGAGAGCCGGGACCGCAGAACCAGGCCAAGGTCGACACGGCGCAGGACGCGTACGACGATGCGCAGCAGCTGCACACGGTCGCCGTCGCCGATGTCGCCGCCAAACGGGCCGATGCGGAGCTGGGCGCCGCCGACCGCGCGGTGACGGCACTGGCCCCGCCGGGCAGCGATCCGACGAAGCTCGATGCGGGCGATCGGCAGGCATTGAACGAAGCGCGAGAAACGGCCGGCACGGCGCGACGGCAAGCGGACAGCGCTGCTGCGGCGCTCGAAACGGAATGGCGCCGCTACGAGCGCGATGCCGCCCAGCGCGAGCTGGCCAGAACCGGGCGCGAACTGGAGCAGGCCGGCGCGGCGCGCGAGGGTGCCCGCACCGAGGGCGATGCCGCGGCGCTGCAGCGCGCCGACGATGCCTACGGCGCGGCGCTGGACGCGTGGTGGGTGGCGGACCGGCAGGCGGTCGCGGCGCAGGCCTCATGGGATGCGCAGGTGGCCGCCAACGACCTCGCCGCCAAGGAGGAGCAGCATCGCGTCGACGAGACGCGCGCCAACCAGTGCCTGGTCGAACCACCCGAGGTCCAGCAGGCCAGGCAGACGCTCGAGCAGCGCAACGCGGCAGCACAGAGCGCGTTGACCGAGGCGCAATCGGCCGCGGACGATCATGCCGCCCGCAAGGCCCTGCGCGAGCGCGCCGGCCAGATCGACACCGCGTACCGCGAGGCACAGACCGGTCTCGAGCAGGCGCGCACGGCCTATGAAGGCGCAGCCAATCCCGAGGCACGCGAGAAAGCGCGCATCGCCTACGCCGACGCCCAGGACCGCATGCAGACGGCCCGCGCCGACCACGACGCGCTGCAAGCCCTGCGCAATTCGCAGCAGGCCGACGCGGCGCTGATCGAAGGACTGCGCGCGCGCGAGAAGGGCGGTGCGGGTGCCCCGGACGACGGCCGCATCGCCACGCTGCGCGAGTCGGCAAGCCAGGCGCGCGCCAACGTGCAGGGGACGGTCGCGAATGCGAGCGGCGACGCGGCGGACATGTTGCGGCAGGGCCGGACCGACGAATGGCGCAAGGACGACGGTGCGGCACAGCGAGCCTTGCCCACGGCCGATGAGGCCGCCGCCAATGCGGCGCAGACGTACGACGCGACGGTGCGGCGGCCCGGGGCGACCCAGCAGGAGATCGACACCGCGCGCCAACGCCGCGACGAAACGCGTCTGGCCCAGGCGGTCGCGCATGGCCGCAGCGACGCGCTGGCCTCCACCGAGGCAAGGCGCGCCGCGGAGGGCGAATACGCGCTGGCGCTCGAAGCCCATCGCACGCACGACTTCTCGGCATCCGCATCCACATCCGCATCCACGCCCACGCAGTCGACGCAGCCGCCCGGCATGTTGCCCGGCACGTTGCCCGGCACGGCCCCCTCGCTGTCGCCTTCGCCGCTGCTGACGCCGAACCTTGGCGAGGCCGCGCGGCCCGCACCATGGACGGTGTTGCCGGACGGCATGAACGCGACGGCGAGCACTGCCACTGGGGACAAGCCGTCGACGACGCCGACTTCGACCGCCGCGCCGCTGCTGGCGCCGCCAGGTTCGCCGCCGGTCGCGGTCAAGGAGAACGGGCGGTGGTATGTCCAGTACCCGGCTCAGCTGTCGGGGCAATATCCTGCGCAGTACGGCAGCTATCCCGCTTCCTCGACGACGCTGTCGATCCCGGGGCAGGGCCCGTCGCGCGTCGAAATGGATCCGGTCACGGCACGCGTCTGGGAAGCGCATTCGCAGCTGCAATCGGCCATCGCGGCGGAGGATACCGCCTGGCGCGACTACGAGACCCTCAACCACGATGCGCAAGCCATTGCGCAGGCACGCCGCGACGGTAATGCCTCCGCCAATGCCAATGGTCCCAATGGCGCCAATGGCGCCAGTGGCGCCAACAACGACGCCGATCCCGAGCTGACCCGCCTCACCGCGCAGGTCGACACCGACCATCGCGCACTGCTGGCCGCGCTGGGCGCCCGGCTGACCGCCGAAGACCGTGCGCGCGACCTCGGTGTGGACGTGGAGAAAGACGAGACCGTCGTCTCCACCGGCGAGGCGCTCGAGGGCGCGCGTGCCACCGCGTCGGCCAGCGCCGCCGAGCTCGAACGCTATCGCAGCGAGCGCGACAGCGGTGCGGCCAGCGATGACGTCGAGCGCCTGCGCAACGAGCACCAGGCATGGAAGCAGGCGCATCCCTATCTGCGCGAACAGGACGCGCCGACCTGGGCCCCGCTGCAGCAGGCGCTCGACAGCGAGGACGCCGCGCGCCAGCAACTGGTGCAGGAGGCCGCCGAAGCCGGCGCCGCGCAGGAAGCCCGCGCGCTGACCGCAACGCTGACACCCGAGCAGCGCGAGGATCCCGCCGCGCTGTACGAGCTGTTCGTGTCCGAGCCGCGCGCGATGGCGCAGGGCGTCATCAACCAGCACTACGTCGACTATGGCGGCCGCCCCTACGAGATGGCCGGCCGCACCCATGCGCGCAATATGGCCGGGCTGGCGCTCGGCATTCCGCCCGAGGTTCAGCTGGCGGGCGACGCCGAGTCGCAGACGGAGACGCTGCGCAAGCAGGACATCTTTGCCGGCATCGACGACGATTACGCCGACATGCTCGACGTGGTGGCCGACCAGCTGATCGAGCAGGGCGGCGAGCATGCGCGCGTGACGCTGCTGCCCGTGGTCTACGCCAGCCGCGAGCGCGGCATCACGCGCACGATGCTGTTCAAGGTCGAGACGGACCAGGGTCCGCGCTTCGTCGACGAGGCCGGACGCGCCTACGACGATCTGAAGGACTACCGCGAAAACAATACGCTGCCGGCCGCCGATGCCGTGCTGGCGATGCCGCGCGACGGCGAGTTCACCGTCGACAGCAAGGGCAATATCGAGCTGGAGATCGGCGACGCGCGCATCGAGAGCGGCTGGGAGAGCTTCCGCCGCAAGACCCATCTGGACACGATCGCAGCCGGCGTCGGCATCGTCGCCGGCGTGGTGCTGGTGGTCGGCTCGGGCGGCGCGCTGGCGCCCGTTGCCATGGCCGCCGCCGGGGCGGCAACCGCCTACGGCGTGGGCACCTCGGCCGCCAGCATCGCCGACCAGATCTCGCATGGCCAGAGCTGGAACCCGGACAAGAACCCGCAGATGCTGATCGACGGGCTCAACATCCTCGCCTCCGCGCTCGGCGTGCGTGCCGGCGTGGCCGGTGTCAGCGCCGCACGCACCGGTCATCGCGCGCTGGTGGCCGAAAGCCGGGGCCTGACCGACGAGGCCAGCCAGCTGACGCTGCGCGCGCAGGCGCTGCAGCAGCAGGCCACCCGCAGCGGGCGCCAGGCCCTTGCCGTCGGTGCCGGCACTTATGGCTATACCGCGCATACCGCCCTGTCGAATTGGGAAAACATGACGCCCGGCGAGCGCGCGACCACGCGCACGCAACTGCTGCTCGGCGGCGTGCAGTTCATGATCAATCCGGTCAGCGGCCGCTGGATCCGCCAGGGCGCCACCGGCGCGCTCGCCGGCACGCGCCATGTCGCGACGGCATGGCGCGGCACCGTGGCCGGCCTGGACCGCGGCGCGCAGGCGCTGTCGACGCTGACGATGCCGCTGCGCAATGCCGTGCAGACGCCGCTGGCGGCGGCGCGCATGCGCCTGGGGCAATGGCAGGACACGCTGGCACAGCGGCTGCCGGCGCTGTCCAGCCTGGCCGGCTTTGCCGGTTCGCTGAGGCGGCAGGGCGCCGATCCCGCCGGCGCGGCACGGGCGCCGGCGACACCGAGCCCGTCGGCAGCCCAGCCTCGCACGGAAACCCCGCCGCACAGCTATCCCGTGGCCCGTACCCGTTGGCGCGCGGTACAGGATCGGCTCAGTCGCGTCGATACGCTGGGCATGCTGAACTGGCTCGACGCCGGGCGCCGCGGCGCGGCGCAGGCGATCGGCAAGCAGCGAGATGCCGAGGCCAAGCTGGTGCGGCTGGCGCGCCAGACCGCGTTCGAGGACGGCCAGGCGTTGCACCGCTGGTTGTCGGGCCCGCTGCGCCAGCAGATGCGCAGCATCGAGTCGCGCGCACAGTCGCAACTGGCCCGGCTGCAACTGGAGAGCGATCCGGCCAGGCAGAACGCGATCGTGCGCGATCTGCGCCGCCTCGACACGGCCGCGCAACGGCTTGCCACCCGCTGGCATCCGCTGCTGGCCATCGGCCTGCGGCAGGAGTTGCGGCGCATCGAGGCCAATCAGCGCGACTTCAAGGGCTCGGGTGACGTGCTGGCACCGCGCACGGAGGCGATCCGCCATCTGCGGGGCGAACTGCAGCAGTGGCGCGCCGCGCTGCCGTCGCGGCAAACCTCGCCGAGCCGCGATGCCGACGCCTTGAGCCAGGCGCAGGCGCTGGCCGCGCGCATCGGCAGTCATCGCGCCGCGCTGACCGACGGCGCGGCATTGGTGTCGAAGACGCTCGACGCGATGCGTGCGAACCGCGACGCGGTGCTCGACTACGTACCGAAGGGAAGCACCAAGCCGGTACGGGCATCGATCGAGGGCGATATCCATGCGGTCGCGCCGCGCCGGTCTGGCGATCCCGCCCCGGCGATGCCGGCGCTGCCGCCGCGATGGCGACGCGCCGTGGCGGCGTCGCTGCGACAACGGTTCCGCATGGGGATGGCCGATGCCGGCACCGGCCTGCTGTGGCTGCAGGCGCGGCGTCTCGGCATGCTGACGCCGCGGGCGTCGCTGCGCCTGGCGCCGCATCGCGGGACGGCAGCGGCCGGCCGTACGCCGGACGGCATGACATGGTCGGCCGTGATGCGATCGGGGCCCGCGCGCCCGCACGCCGACGGCAACAGGGTGTCGCGCAACGGCGCGCTGAATCGTCTCGATGCGGGCCGCGCGATCTTCTACCAGGAGCGGGCCAGCGCATTGGCGGCGAAGGCGGCAGCCGCGGGCAACACCAAGTCCAAGCTGGCGGCATGGCAGGCCTTCGTCGATGCCGTGGCCGCGCATTCGCCCGCCGTCGCCCGGCGCCTTGCCGCGGCGGGCGGCGTGCGCGAGCGCTACCAGGGCGGCGAGGCCGGGACCGTGCGCCGCTGGCAGGGCTTCGTGCCCGGTCGTGCCGAGGCAAGGGGCAGCGATTCGGCGCGCGAGGTCCGGCGTGCCTATGCCGAGCTGCTGCTCGCCGCGGCGCGGGTGCGCAAGCGCGATACGCGGCGCGCCGCGGCCGCCAGCCTGCGGGCCTGGCGACAGGCGCTGCGGAGCGCCAACGATGCCGCGCGGGTGACCGACGCCCTGTCGGCACGCTTGGCGGCGGCCGCGCCCGGCACGGCCACCCATCGCGCGCTGACGCGCCAGCACGCGCTCGCGGCGCAGGCGCAGAGGCTCGCGGAAACCAACGCCGAGCGCGCGGGGCGCGCGGTGTTCGGTGAGGGTGGTCTGACGCCGAGGGCAGGGACGGCACAGCGCGGTCGTGGGACTCAACCGCCGGCCGACGGCGCGCTGGCGGCGCTGCGCGACACGCATCCCGCGGCATGGCGCCGGGTACTGGAGCGTGCGGCACGTCAGATGGAGCGGCTCGCGCAGCAGGGCGGTGCCGACTCGCCGTGGCAGGCGCAGGCCGTGCAGCTGCGCGATCTGGCCCGACAGGCCGCCGCCGATCCGCGCCTGACCCGTGTTGGCGAGGGCGTGGCGGCGATGCGCCAATGGCGGCGCGCCGAATGGCAGCGGGCGGACGCCCGCATTGCCGAGCAGCAGGCCACGCAGGCGTGGCGGCGCGCGCAGCGGGCCAATGCCGGCCGGCGGGGCGACCTCACGGACCTGCGTGCAACGATGCGTCAGGCCGCCGCGCGCCATCGCGATGCCAGGCGCGAAGCGCTGGAGGCCAGGCGTGCGGTGTTCCGCCCCGGCACGGGCGCGATCGACCGGCTGGCGGTCGCCAATCCGCGCGCCACGGAGAGCTTGCTGGCCTGGGCGCAGCGCCAGCAGCGTGCCGATGCGCGCCTGGGCACGGTGTCGCTGGGACCGGTTCGGCAGCGGCTGGAGCGCACCGCGCCCACCGCGCTGCAGGGCGGCCTTGCCAACGCCAGCGGCGACAGCTCGCTGACGTTCGCGCAGGTCCGCCGCGGCCTGCAGCGCGGCGCGCGCGCGGCGGCGCTGGCCCATGGCGCCTACGCGGCCGCGACGGGCCAGGTCGACGTCTCGCGCGATCCGCGCGAGCTGCGCAAGTACAACCTGCCGGACACCACGCGTATCGACGGCTGGCAGATCACCTTCCGCTCGCGCGATGGGCTGAACTCGATGACGCTGTGGCTCAATATCGGCGGCATCAAGTCGCTGTGGGTCGGCGGCAGCACCACGCCGTTCGCGTTCTCGCGCGATGGCAAGACGACCGTCGGCACGCGCGACGGCGTCAATATCCTCGAGGGCGGCGTCGCGTATCGCTTCGGCTTGCCATGGCTGTCGAAGATGGGCATGGCCAGCCTGCGCGTCGGCCACGTCAAGCACAACATCCTGCGCACCAACTTCGCCAACGGCAGGCTGACCGACGTGGATGGACAGGCAACGTGGTCGTGGCCGGTCACGCCGGTGCTGATGGATGCGACCAATATCGGCCCGCTGCGCTTCTACGGTTCCAATACCGCCAACCGCCTGCAGATCGGCCAGTACGGCAGCAAGGTCGGCCCGGCGCAGCTGTGGTACCTGAAGGGACCGGACCTGTCGAAGTCGCGTGTCAGCGAGATCGATGCGATCACGTTGAACAAGGAGTTCCAGTGGCCGGACCTGTTCGGGTCGTCCGGCCGCAATCGTGCGGCGCCGGCCGATACCGCGCGCGGCACCGCGCCGCTGCTGGCCGAGCGGCAGGCAGCGGTGGCGACGACGGTGGCGCCGCATCGCAACCTGTCGCGGCGCGCCGCCGAGGTTCTGGCCGGCTATCACCAGGTGGCGCCAGGCGACACGCTATGGGACATCGCGGGAAGCCATCGAGATACGCTGTTGGTCCGGGACGGTGAAGCCCTGGCCGCGCCGCTCGGTGAAAACGGGCAGACCGCGCGGGCGCTGGACCACCTGCTGCAGCTCAACGCCTCGATCGGGGACCCCGACCGCATCGTGCCCGGCTGGCTGGTCGATATCGCCCCCACCGGGCAGGGGCAGGCTTGATGGGTTCAGGCATTGCCGATCCTACGAAGCTTCGGTGATGGCAACGGGCGCCGGCCGCGGTACGCTACGCCATCTTCGAGCCCGCCAGCGATGGTGGGCTCTTCGCGCGTATGAACACGTGTTCGCGCGTCTCACCACGACTACCACCATTCCTCCGACGACCGATCCTACCGCCAGCATGCCTGCCCCCCATTCCACTCCCGTCATTCCGCGGCGCCGCCCTCGCGGCGCGCTGCCGGTGGCCTTCGCCACGCTGATCTCGGCGTCGGCGACCGCCTATGCGCAACTGGTCCCGGTCGAGCGCTCGATCCTGATTTACCGCATGCCCGAGCAGGTATGGGCGCAGGTGGGCGACTATTGCGCGATTGCCAAGTGGGACACCGCGCTGCGCTCGTGCAGCGTGGTGCTGGGCGACGGCTCGCCCGGTACCGTCCGCCGTGCCGAGCGCAAGAACGGCGGGCCGCCGGTGGTTGACGTGCTGGTCGACCGCGGTCCGTACTCCTACGTCTACCGCAAGCTGTCGAACCATACGCGCGGGCGACTGCAGGTAAGTCCCGGTCCCGATGCGGGCACCGCCGTGGTAACGTGGCAGATGTGGCTCGACCCGCTGTCCGTGCCCGCCGGTCCGCGCGCGGAGTATCCGCAGGCGCTGGGCAACGAAATGCAGGCCGCGCTCGGCCGCATCAAGGTGCTGGCCGAACAGCCGGTCGACAAGGCGCCGGTCTATCCGGTGCGCGAATCCGCCGACGCGGCGCGTCCGTCGACGCAGGGAAGTTGAGCGACACGGCTGCGGTGCGTGGGCAGGGCGCCGCGCGGTGCGCGATGCCGGTGTTGTTCGCTCGCGCCAGCCGCATCGTCATTTCCGTGTCCAACCCCTGTCGACATGAACCTGCGCTTTCTCGAGACGTTCGTCTGGGTCGCCCGTTTGCGAAGCTTTCGGCTGACCGCGGAAAAACTGTTCACCACCCAGGCCTCGATTTCCAGCCGCATCGCCGTGCTGGAGGAAGACCTCGGGGTCAAGCTGTTCCTGCGCGACTCGCGCGGCGTATCGCTGACCCCGCAAGGCCAGCAGGTGCTCGAGTACGCCGAGCGCATGGTCAACACGATGCACCGGCTGCGGCAGTCGATCGATTCCACGCGCGTCAGCGAAGGGCGCCTTCGCATCGGCGCGATGGACTCGGTGATCCATACCTGGCTGTCGTCGGTGGTCCGCCGCGTGATGGAAGCCTACCCGGCGCTGGAAATCGAGCTGACCGCCGATGCAGCGCTCAATCTGTGCGATCAGCTGCAGAAGGGCTATCTCGACATCATTTTCCAGACCGATCTGCTGCGCGTGGAGACGGTGCGCAATATCGAATTGGCCAAGTACCCGATCCGCTGGATCGTCGCCAAGGGATCGGCCTATGACCGGCCGTATCGCTCGCTGGACGACCTTGCCGGCGAGCGCGTCATCACCTTCGTCAAGAACTCGCGCCCGCATCAGGACATCCTCAGCCTGTTCCACCTGAACGGTGTGCCATCGCCTCGCATCAGCTGCGTCAATTCGGTCGCAGCGATGACGCGGCTGATCGGCGAGGGCTTCGGCATCGGCGCGGTGCCGCCGGTGCTGGTGCGCCGCGAGCTGGAGGACGGCACGCTGACGATCGTCGATATCGACAGTCATCCGCCGTCGCTCGACATCGTCGCCTCGTGGCGCACCGGTGCGGGGCTCGAGCTGTCGGAGGCGGTGATCGCACTGACGGTCGGCGTGGTGGCCGCGTTCTGCGCGGAAGCGGGCGAGGACAAGGCGATGCTGATTGCCAATGCCGCCGCGCAGAACAGCGGCGGCGAGACCGCCAGCGACGCCTGAAAGCACGCGCCGGTCCTCTCCGAAGGCAAGTCCGGCTTGCCTTTGTCATCGAAAAGCCTTATCGCGCTGCATCCAAAAGTTTTGTTGGACAGCGCATTGGCGCGGCGTCCAGAATCGTTGCACACCTCGCGAAAAGCGCGCATCGCGCGCGTGCACGACTCCACGCCGACGACCATGAACCTGCCCCTTCAGCAAGCCAACGGACTGTTACCCGAAGACCCCACCGCACTGCGCGCCCTGATCCGCTCGGGCCGTTATCGCGGCCATACCAGCGGACTGGCGAGAGGCTACGTCCAGGCCAATATCGTCATCCTGTCGCGCGACTGGGCCTATGACTTCCTGCAGTTCTGCGCGCTGAACCGCAAGGCCTGCCCGCTGATCGACGTCACCGAGCCGGGCGATCCGGTCTTTCGCAATCTCGGCGTCGACGTCGACATCCGCACCGACGTGCCGCTGTACCGCGTGTATCGAAACGGCACCGACTACCAGGAGACCACCGACATCTCCTCGCTGTGGCGCGACGATTTCGTCGCGTTCGCGATCGGCTGCTCGTTTTCGTTCGAGCATGCGCTGATCGCCGCCAACGTTCCGCTCAAGCACATCAATCTCGGCCGCAACGTGGCGATGTTCCGCACCTCGATCGAAACGCGGCCGGCGGGACGGCTCTCCGGCAAGCTGGTGGTGTCGATGCGTCCGCTGAAGGCCGCCGATGCGATCCTCGCCACCGAGATCACGGCACGCTATCCGGACGTGCACGGCGCACCGGTCCATATCGGCGATCCGCGGCTGATCGGCATCGAGGATATCGAGGCGCCGGACTACGGCGACGCGGTGCCGGTCGACGAGGACGAGATCCCGGTGTTCTGGGCCTGCGGCGTGACGCCCCAGGCCGTCATCCGCGAAGCCCGGCCGGAAATCTGCATCACGCATGCGCCAGGCTGCATGCTGGTCACCGATCTCGACAACAACCGGCTGTAGACGAACGCCATGACGGGGCGATGACAGCGAAGACGGTCATTGCCCCTGGTCGCGACGCATGGCGGCCCTCGACTACGTATTCGCGTAGTTCCATGCCCTCCCGGTGGCCCGCCGAACCTTCGGCCTACGATTCTCCCTAGTTGGTATCGCGCCACACCGGGCAGACAATGGCCTGTCACGCTGGCCGCAATCCGTCCAGTCGATGCCCGCCACACGGCCGCAGGCCCTGCCGGGCTTCGCTGTCCGCGTGCCCGCCTCAACGCTGTTCGCATCGCCCCGTTCCTCAGGAGAAGAGCGTCATGCTGGATTTCAAGGACTTGATGCAAGCCCGCGAAGCGATTCTTGCCGCGGCCCGTGCCGCCGCCGAAGCGGCGGCGCGCGCGGCCGCCGAGGAGGCGAGGCGCGCGCAGGCACGCGAGGCCGAACGGCAGCGGCAGGCACAGGAAGCGGAAACGGCCCGGCGCAACGAACAGAACAACCAGGCCCAGCAGGCGCAACAGGCAAACCAGGCGCAGCAGGCAAACCAGGCCAATCAGACGCAGCAGGCCGATCAGAAGCAGCAGCCGGACCGCGCGGCGAACAATCAGCCCGTCGTCACGCCGGCGCTCTACACCCCGCAAACGCAACCTGCCGGCGTGGTGCAGGTCAAGGGTCCAGGCGGCGACAAGCCGGCCACCGATCCCGCGCAGCAGGCGCGCGACAAGGAGCAGAACGAGGCGAAGGAACATACCGACCGCTGGCACAAGGACGCGAAGCGCGCCTACGACGACAGCGAGACCAGGCGCAACGCCGGCACCATGACCGATGCGGACTGGCAGCCGATCGAGCAGAAATACGGCATGGTGATGGCGGGCGCGCAGAACGAGTTGCGGGTGGCCGCGAATCAGGCCGCGGCGACTGGCGGCGATACCAGGGCGATCACCGCCGCGGTCGACGCCAAGGCGAAGGAGATCCGCGAGCGTTACAACGATCCGGTGCTCGACCAGAACATTGGCCAGATCAAGGACGGCTTTCTGAAGGCCGAGCCGACCCAGCAGGCGCGCGACACACAAGGGGCGCGCTTTGAACTCGGGCTCGCCGAGGACCGGCTGGATCAGGCCGAGGCCAGGTTGGAGCGGGAAGAGAAGGCGCTGGCCGAGATTCCAATGGGCATCCGCCGTGCCGATCCCGAAAGCGGCCAGGCGGTCAGCGACGCGCGCGCGGCCGTACAGCAGGCCCAGCAGACTCGCGACAAGGCCGAGGAGACCTATCTTGGCACGATGCGCGTCGAGATCGATACGCTCGCGGCGCAGCTGTACAAAACGGATGCCGACAAAGGGCTGGCGAGCATCCGCAACCAGCCGCACGATCGCACGATCTCGATGGCCGATCGCGGCTACGACCTGACCCAGGCGCAGAACCGTGTCGACGACGCGCAGGCGCAGCTCGACGCGCTGAAGGCCGGTGATGGCGTCAAGGTGCCCGACAGCTACCGGCAGCAGGCCGTCAAGGAATTGCAGGAGCGCTACGGCAACGACCAGGGCATGCGCGCGGTGATCGAAACCGCCAACATGCAGGGCCAGATCGCCGGCGAGCTGGAGCACCTGACGCCGGAGACCGACTTCGAGCGCGATCTGGCGCAGACCGATCCGACCACGCTGGCGATGGCACAGGTCCAGGGGCTGACGCTCGATCCGAAGGCGAAAATGGATCCGAACTCGGCGACGCCACGCGATCTGACGCAGCAGGAGCGGGACCTGATGGAGTTCAACCCCGCGGCCTATGTCATGTACAAGTCGCTGGGGGCGGATGACCTGATCCCTGCCGAGAATGCGCCCGGCAACGATCCGGTGCAGCGGGCATACGACGCCGGCATCAAGGAGCACGGCAGCCTGATGATGTACGCCTTTGCCGAAACGCAGGCACGCGCGCAGGGCGGCGATGGCATCAGCAAGGAAGACAGCGCTGCCGCTGCCGCGGGTTTGCAACGCATGCTGTCGCTGATGAGGGGCGCGACTCCGATACGCGAAGGCTATCTGCAGGACAACCTGAGCCAGAAGCTCGATGCGGGCGATTTCGTCGGTGCGCTGAAGCTGCGCCAGGGCGCGGCCAATGCCGCGCAGACTGAGCAGGAGCGCGAGCGTTATCTCGCCGTGGACGGCGAGCGCTTCGGCAGCGACGCCTTCCGCGCGCAGATCGAGGCGTCGATGCGCAAGGATCTCGAAGGCAAGACGCACGACGACGACTACAAGCCGATCCTGGGCCAGGAAACCATGTACGCCGACCGGGTCGGCCAGTACATGCAGCAGGTCGCGCCCTATCTGACCGAAGAAGACGCCACCACGTTGCTCGATACGGTCAGGAGCGAATACAGCAACGACTGGACCGGGCGCAATGTCGCGCCGGCCGGCGGCAGCTACAACGACTGGGACGACTTCTACCATGGGCTGGCCGCGGTGGTCGATGCCGCTGACGCTGGCTACTACGCGCGCAATCCAGGCTCCGAGCTCGGTACCGGTCCAGCCGCGACCGCCACCGCCAGCTGGCTCGCCAACGAGGACAACGACGTCTTTACGATGGTGATGCAGAACCAGATGGGCGCCACGCAGGGGCGCATCTATGGCGGCGCGCAGGATGCCGCGGCGCAGGGGCACACCAGCCTGTCGCTGGCCTTCGCCAGGGAGCTGAAGGACCACGACCGCGCGCCTTCGATGGCCGACTACGACCTGACCCGCGCGATGGACCGCGGCTACGAGAAGTACAGCGGCAGCCAGAAGGCTCAGGAGGACCAGCGGCGCTTCGAACTGGACAAGGACGAGATCCTGCAGGGCACCTTCGATGCGCTGGCGCTGCGCAAGGACGAGCTGACCGTGAAGGCGGGCGACGACAAGGCGATCGACAATGCGATCGCGCTGGCCGCGCCCAACGCCGATCCGAAGCTGATCAAGGAACAGCTGGCCGAAGATGCGCCGGACGGTGCCACCATCAAGGTCATTCCGATGTACGTGACCGGCCCGGGCATGTCGCCTTACCAGAGCGCGGTGTTCGAATTCGTCGGCAAGGACGGCAAGACGCTGTGGGTCGACGACCAGGGCGCGGTCTATGGCAAGGGCGATCAGCCGGCCGAGCGCGACTTCCAGGAAAACAACGATCTGCACGACAAGGGCACCGTCTATCTGGCGAGAGACCTGAGCCTTGGCGCGGACGGCCATGCGCAATTCGACGACATCGACGCCCATATCGTCACGGACGGCGAGAAATTCCGCGCGTGGCTCGATATCGGGGTGACGGCGCTGGGCGCCATCGGCGGGGTCGGGGTGATGCTGGCCACCGGCGGCGCCGCGACACCGCTGGTCGCGGTTGCCTGGAGCGGCATGCTCGGCTCGATGGGATACGGGCTGGCCGTCACGGCGGTCGATGCCCGCAACATGGCCGACCACGGCCGCTCGCTCAATCCGCTCGACAACTCGCGCGCCTTCTCGCTGTGGGCCAACGCCTTCGGCTCGGTCGCCGGGATCGGCGGCCTCGGCCTCGGCAAGGGCGCATCGCTCGCCATGCGAGCGTCCGGGGCCTTGGCCAACCGCTCCACAGCGCTGGCCAACCGGGCAACGGCGCTGTCGGACCGAGCAGCCACGCTGGCCGCCAATGCCAACCCGCTCGCGGCGAACGTCGCCGCGCAGGCTGCGAAGACAGCGCGGGCGGCCACGATGGCGCAGTCGGCCTCGCGCACGCTGGCCGGCACGGCCAATCGCATGGCGGTCGGCGGCACTGTGCTCAACCTTGGCGCGTTCGGTACAGGCGGCGTTCTGACGACGCAGCAGGCGGTCACCTTCGTCCAGCACGGCGACCAGATGTCGCTGACCGAGAAGCTGCAGAACGGCGCGATGCTGCTGATGGGCATGACGCAGATGATGCCGGCCGGTATCCAGATGCGCAGCGCGCGGGCGGTGCACGACGCGACCATGCGCGTGCTCGGCCGGTCCCCACGGGCGGAGGCAGCGGCGCAGGCATTGGCCCTGCAGACGGCAGTGCAGGCGGGCGAGGGTCTGGCAAACGGCCGCGATGGCAGCGATGCGCCGGTGCGGGTGCGGCCTGGCAACGACGGCACCGCGCGCGGACGCCAGCCGGCGGATACGGCCGCGGCGCAGCGTGCGGGCGGCGAGGAGGCGGGCCATCACTCGGGGACTTCCGGCCGGCCGACCGTGGCGCACGGACAGGATGGGGAAGCCAGCGGCACGCCGGCGCGCACGACGACAGCGCCCTCGGCCGAACCCGCCGGCCGCGCCGCCGCCACGGCGAATGCCGCCGATGGCGCCGGTACGCGCAGCTACACCCCGCAGAAGCTGGGCACCTGGCAATCGGTCAAACTGGCCAGCCGGCTGACCTTCGACGCCGCGGTGGCCCAGGGTGCAAGGCTGCAGGACGGCGTAGTCAATCGCATGATGGATCGCGCAATGCAGCAGGCCGTCACCAAATACATGCGCGAGGCCGGCGAACGCAGCCGGCACGGCGAGGCGCCGCCGGCGGCCAGCCGGACCAGCGCGAGCGGCCGCAGCCGCCGCCGCGCCGATGCACGCGCCGATGCACGCGTCGATACGCGCGGCGATGCCCGGCATGACATCCGCAGCGCCGTGTTCGCACATGGCGGCGGCCGCGGTGCGGCCCTGCTGGAGGCTGCGCGCGCGGAGCCGTCGATCGTGCTGCAGAACGCCATCTCCCCGCTCGACCGCGTGGCGGGCATGGACGGCCGCGCGATGTCGCTGTCGGTGCCCTATGGCGCCGAGCTGGCGGCACGGGCGCTGCAGAGTGTCGAGACGGTACTGATCGCCACGTCGCCCGCCACGCTGCACGGCGGCGCCGACACGCACGGTCCGCTCGGCGCGGTATCGCTCGGCGCCTATCTGAGCGCGCTGGGCAAGGAGGTGGTCTACGTCACCGACCCCGCGCACGAGGCGCTGCTGGCCGATCTGTTGCAAGGGGAGCTGGGCGTCGCCGATGCCCGCATCGAGACCTTCACGGCCACCGACTCGACCCGGGCCGCGCAGCAGGCGCAGGCGCTACTGGCCAAGTACCGGACCCAGGCCGTAGTGGCGGTCGAAGTGGCAGGCCGCAACCGTGTCGGCGAATACCGGCTGGCCAACGGCGAGCGCCTGGAGGGCGCGCCGATGGTGGATCAGCTGATGGTCGAGGCGAACGCGAAGGACCTGGTCACCGTCGCGATCGGCGCGGACAGCCACACCGCGGGCATGCGCTCGGCGCTGGAGCGCGCGATGACGGCGCTGCATGTCGAGCCGGCCGATATCGACCAGTGGTCGGCGATCGGCGCGAGCCATCCCGTGGTGGGCATGAACGCCAACCTGACGGCGCAGGCGGTCGGTTTCGCGCTGAAACGCGCCACCGGCAGCCAGCACGAGATGCCATCCACCGCGCGCGTCGGCGCGATGATCGACCGCATGGCAGCGCTGTATGCCTATGACAGCGTCACGCTCGAGCGCGGCGCCACCAGCATGCGCGGTCTGGACAAGCGCAGCTATCTCGGCGTCTACGAGCTGCTGCAGGCGCAGGCCAGGCAGCTGCCGGAAGGGCTGGATCTGGCGCAGATGCTCGACGGCGTGCAGCGCCGTTTCCTGCCGCAGGGCGTCGACCCCGAACCGTTCGGCATCCGGGTGATGAACGACATCATCGAAGTCGCGGTGTTCGATTCCAGCAATGGCGGCATCCTGGCCGGCAGCAATATCGCCCGGCACATCTTCGCCATGACCGGCAAGCGCGTGCAGGTGGTGGCGTATGGCGACCATGCCGCAGGTACTTATGGCGGGCGCGCCCGCGACGACCTGATCCGTCGCGTCAACGACGGCCTGCATGCCATGCATCGACAGCAGGCCGACGCCAACGCGCTGGGCTGCAACACGGCCTGCATCACCTATCCCGAGGGCTGGGCCGGGTTGGACGAGCGCGACTTCATCAATCTGATCCACACCACGGCGCGCGCGATGGCGCAGGACGGCGGCCAGCATATCGCGGTGGTGGCCACGCCGGGCACCGTCAAGGACCACGCCTACCGCGACGCGGTCGGTGCGCTGCGGACCGGGCAGGACGTGCTGGAGATCGATGCCGTCGAATGGGCCGGCGCAGTCAACGCGCTGCAGCATCTGGCCAAGGACGGCCCCGAACTGGCAGCGATCCAGGCGCTCGTCGCCAAGTACATCAACGCCGATCGCATTCCGCCCGAGACGGATTCGCTGTGGCTGTGCTGCACCCACTATCCGGCGCTGGCCAAGCTGATCCGGGAGCAGCTCGACGCCAGCGGCCGAGGCCACGTCAAGCTGATCGACCCGATGCAGTACCAGGCCAAGGCATTGGTCGACCGTCTGCTCGAGCGGGGTGTGCTCAAGCAGGAAGACTTGCTGCCCGAGCCGATTCCGTTCGAGGACGTACGGGTCGAGGACATGCTGCCGCTGCTGACGGTGACCACCGGCCGCGCCGGTGAAGTGGTGCGGCTGGCCCAGGGCATGACTCAGGACCCCCGCGCGCGGGCATTCAGCGTGCCGGAATTCAGCCCGCAGACGGACCCTGGGCAGGTGCGCGGCATCCTCGATGCGAACCGCATGCCCGATCCGATCGACGCCGTGGTGACTTCGTACACCGGCCGCAATGTCGATCGCTTCGCGATCCCGCAGAGCGCACGGCGTGCCGCTGCCTCGCTGGCCGATGCCGAGCACGTGATGCTGCTGACGGGCTTTTCGGTGGCCGAAGGCATGCCCGAGACCGATGGCCCGCCCGGAACGGCGGCGCTCGGTGCGATGCTGCGAGCGGCGGGCAAGCGTGTGACCTATGTCGTCGACTCGGCCAACCGGCCGGTGCTCGAAGCCGTGCTGGCCGACATGGGCGAGCCGATCGATACGATCCATGTGTTCGACCTGCCGATCGATGGCGCCAACCCGATGGCCCGCGCGCTGCTCGAGGAACTGCAGCCCGACCGCGTGATGGCGGCCGAATTGCCGGGCCGCACGGCGGCCGGCACCAAGCACAACATGCGCGGTGTGCGCATCGATGGCTTCAACCCCGCGGTCGACGAACTGCTGGTGGCGGCGAACGACATGCGCATCACCACGCTCGGTATCGGCGACGGCGGCAACGAAGCCGGCATGGGCAATGTCTTCAAGTTCATCCAGCCGGCACCGGATGGCAGCGAGATCGCGTCGCGAGTCCGCGCGGACTATCTGGTCACGGCCAGCGTGTCGAACTGGGGCGCTTATGCCGTCGGCGCGGAGGTCTTGCGTCTGACCGGCAATGCGCATCGGATGCCGACCGAGGATCAGATCCTGTCCGGCATCGAAGCCGCAATGCGCGCGGGGGCGGTGGACGGCGTATCGCGCGAACTGCAGCCCACCGTCGACGGCTTCGAGCCGGAAGTCCACGCGGCCGTGTACCGCTTCCTGCGGCACTGGGCCGGCGCCGATGCGGTAACCGGGCCCGGCGCGCCGGTGCCCGCGCTGATGGGCACGGCAATGCCGCGCCGCCAGCCGCGTTCGGTGCTGGAAGACCTGTTCGCGCACGGGCTGCGGCGTCCATTCCATGGCGCCGATTCTGGTACCGATCGGGGCGGGCAGGGCAACGGCGGGGCACGCCATGTGCCCGCGATCGTCGATCGCAGCTGGTCGCTGCGCGATGGCGTGCCGGGCAACGAGGCGATCGCCACGGTGATCGACAGCGTGCACGCCACCGGCGGCCGGCTGGCGGACGTCAAGTATGTGGCGGTGCGCGACGGCGAGTCGGCCAATGGCAAGCTGAAGGTGATCGGCGTGTTCGATTCGCCGCGGCAGGCCGCGGCGCAGCTCGACCGGCAGGCGGCGGTCGGCGTCAAGGTGCGGCTGCAGGTCGTGCCCGCGGCGCAGTACCGGCCCGGCCACGTGCCGGCCGCCGACGATGCGATCGGCACGGTGCCGCTGTCGCGGCGCGAAGGCAGCACGGTGCCGGGCGAGATCGCGCTGAACCGCGCCTACGAAGGCGATATCCGCGTGGCGCTGCCGGAAGGCTTTGTCGAAGGCTTGCCGCTGGTGCGCAACCAGGCCGGTGAACGGATCGATGTGCTGCAACAACTCGGGCATTTCCCGCGGGCGAGGGCGCACCTCGATCTGGCCGCCGAGGCGGGCTACGTCACCTTCGACAACCGCGCGATGCCGATCTCGGTGCCGCAGGTGCCCGGCTACTTCACGGTGCGGGCCGAGGGCGCGTACCAGGGCGTGCGCATGGACATGGACGGCAGCGGTCGTCCCGACTACGACGCGGCCGCGCTGGCCGACCGGATCCGCTCGCACCCGGACTATCGCGAAGGCATGCCGGTGCTGATCTACGATTGCTTCGGCATGGACGGCCCGCTGCCGCTGGCGCAGCAACTGGCCACCGCGCTCGACGCCCGTGTCTACGCGCCGGACGGCAAGTGGGAGATCCGCGGCTGGCATGACGGCGGCGATACCGTCTTCGGCGGCGCGATGCGCGTCGATGCTGGCCCGGAAGCGATGGCGCAGTCGGACGCGCCGGTGCACAGCCAGGGCGGACGCTTCTACGGCGCCATGCCGGCGCTGCCGATCGTCGGCGTCACCGAAGGCGGACGGGCGTTGCCCGACAGCGCCTTCGCGATGCCACGCGGCGACGCGCCGACGCCGGCGGCCCCCCGCGACACCAACCACGTCAACGTTGCCGATCCGGCCGCCTGGCGTGCAGCGTCGCCGCGCTATGCCGATGCGACCTTCGGCGCGTCGCCGCTGAAGCTCAGGGTGCCGGACGACTACAACGTCGTGTTGGGGCGCTTCGACCGCGAGCGTGGCTTGCTCGACGACGAGGGCGAAGCGGTCGGCGCGCACCGGCTCGCGCTGGAACTCGCCGACGCAGGCAAGAAGAACGGTCCTATCGTGCTGGCGCTCGATGGCGGCAGCCAGCATGCACGGCACGCCTTCGCGCAGCGCGTGGCCGACGTGATGGGCGTCGACGTGATGCTGCCCGGGGCCGGCTTCAAGCTCGACAGGCTGGATCGCACCGCCACGCGAACCGCCGCCGACAACGCAGGCGGCCCGCCCAAACCAATACTGAAGCTCGATCAGCAAGGCGTCGCCTGGCAACCGCTGCATCCGCAACCGTATCGCCATGCCAACCGTACCTTCGCGGTCGACGGCGTGGATGCGGTGCGCATGGTGCGCGACGACGGGCAGCAGACGTCGGTCGACCTGGTCGACTATCTGGGCCCTCGGCTCGGTTCAGGCGCCGTCAAGACGGTATTCGCGCTGGGCAACAGCCATGCAGTCGCGCTGGGCAACGACAGCATGATCGCGCCGTTCCCGATGAGCGCGGAGCGCGAGGCCATGGCGCAAGTCGAGGCGATGGGCATGCCGACGCTGCGCATCCATGGCGGCGAGGGCGATACGGTGCTCGGCCATCCGGCCATCGTCTATGAGCGGTATCTCGCCGGCAGCGCCGAACTGCTCGACGGCAACGGCAATCTGCTGCCGCAATTCGCGGCGTGGATGAACGCGCGCACGCTGCGCGATCTCGATGCGATCGAACAGGGCATCGAGAACGGCGCGGACGGCCGCGGCCTGCTGCTGCAGGACGTCGAGTTCGCCTTCTTCGCCGATGGCAGCGTCAAGATCGCCGACGTGATGTCGGTGGAGCCAGGCGGCAGCCTCGCCGCACATGGACAGGCCGTGGTGACGGTGCTGGCGAAGATGCGCGAGGCCGCGCGGGCCAACGTCGCCCGTGTGTCGACCGATCCGGAGGGAACGGTGCGCTCGGCCACGTTCCGGCATGGCGGCGAGTCGGAGCCTGAGGGGGCGGCATCGCCTGAGCCCGGCGAGTCGAACAAGCCGACCCCGGTCAACCCGCAGCCGGCATCGTCTTCACCTCCGCCAACGCCCCGGCCGTGGAAGCTGCGCGCCACGGTCGCGGCATCGGTCGGCGGCGCCTTCGCCACCGCGGCCGCCGCCATGCCTGCCATGCCGATGCCCGGTACCGCCGCCTCCGTGGTGGTGGCGGGCTCCTGCTTCATCTATCGCGGCGGCGTGGCGGCAGGGCGGACAGCTTTCGCCAATCGCGTGATCCGCCGCACCGATCGGCAGACGCCTGCCGATATCGCGTGGCTGAGGAAGGTACTGACCACCGACCGTGCCGCGATATGGGGCATTCACAAGACCAAGCGCGAAGAATTCAAAGGGGCGATCGACAAGCTCGATGCCCACGTCAATGGGCACCCGGACAAGCCCACCGCGGAAGAGGTCGCCGCCGCCGTCCAGACGCTGAAGGCGGTCGGCGCAGCGCTGCTGACGCCGAAGACCGTTGCCGGCCGAATCAATGACGGCCTGCAGATCGGCACGCTGGCGATCAACAACGCCACCACCGCGACCTGGTTCATGCATCACGGCGTGGACCTGGGCAATGTCGCGACCTACAGCAATACCGCCTTCCTCGCGGCAAACGGCGTGCTGGCCAGCTTCAATATTGCCAACCGCATCGGCCATCACGCAAAGGTCGCGCTGCCGCCGCTGGGCGCGGCGCATACGCGCAAGTTCGTGATGAGCATGTACGCGGCCGGTGCGATCCCGTTGGCGGTGACCGACGTGATGACGTACGGCGGCGTGGCCGGCGGCCTGGGGGCGGCCAGCCTGGCGACCTTCGGCGTCGGCGCCTTCCTGCAGTCGCGCGTCGAGCGCACCATCGCGAACCGTGAGTTCAACAAGGTGGCCGCGGCCAGGGGCGGCGACATCCAGCTCAAGCCGGACCAGTCGCTACTGCCGCGCAAATGGGAGTTCTTCGGCCGCGCGATGCCGTATGGCCTGGTGCTGCTGGGTGGCGGCGTGATCGTCAACTTCGGCATGAAGATACTGCTCGAGACCTTGGGCAGCGACGAGGACGACGAGCCGGTCAAGCCGCCATCGCCGTCCTCGACGCCGTCGGTCCCGTCGACGCAGGATCCGTCGCCGACGCAGCCGGCCCCGACGCAACCACCACGCTCGGAAACGCCGACCGAGGAGCCCAGGCCGCCGACCACCGAGCCGCCGCAACCGCCCAAGCCGCAGCCTGAGCCCCCGCAACAGCCCCGGCCGCGCAACGGTCGTGTGGTCGTGCAGCCGTACGGCGAAGGCGTCGAGACCTCGACGCTGTGGGGCATCGCGGCGACCAACCTCGATACGCTGTTGTCCGACGGGCAGAAGCACGAGGCCGATGCGCACGATTTGACCGCGGACCAGCAGGTCGCCGCCTACGCACTGCGCGAGCTGATCAACCTGAATCCGCAGTACAACCTCGCGGAGAACCCCGACCATGTCGAGCCGGGGTGGGTGCTGGACGTGACACGGTAAGGACCGCGGCCCGGTTCGCGATCGCCGCGTTCAGCCGGCCGCGGCCACCACCCGCTCGGCCAAGGCGATCAGGCTGCGATCGCTGCCGGCCGGCCCCAGCAGGGAGAAGCCAAGCGGAGCGCCATCGCGGCGGGCGAGCGGCAGGCTGATCTGCGGAAAGCCGGACAGGCCGGCGAGGCACAGCATCTGCACGGCGCGGTTGCGATAGTCTTCCAGCGAGCCGGCCGCGGCGTCGCTCAGCGGCGAGATATCCGGCATCGTCGGCAACAGCAGCACGCCATCGTTGCCAAGCAGCGCGGCAAGGTGGGTGGTGAAGGCGCGGCGCACCTGCGTGGCCTCGTCGTACTGTCCGGCAGTGACGGCCTTCGAGAACGCAAAGCGCGCTGCCACATCCGGACCCAACTGCAGGCCGTAGCGCTCGATCATGCCGCCGTCGCTGCGCCACGCTTCCCAGCCTTGCACATAGCGGAAGGCCCAGTAGAGATCGTCGATCGGGCGGTCCGCGGCGGCGACGGCATCGGCCTTGCCGAGTGCGCCTTCGATACGCGCCACGACGGGGAGGAGGGCTTCGCGTGCACCTGGCGTAGGCAGGGCAAACAGGTCTTGCGCAAGCAACAGGCGAGGCGATGTCGGCAAGGCAGCGGCGTCCGAGCCCAGCAGCACGTCGGCGACCCGCGCGAAGGTGAAGATGTCGCGCGCGAAGAAGCCGCAGGTATCCAGGCTGTCGCACAGCGGCAGGCACTGCGCCAGAGAGACGCGGCCATGAGTCGGGCGGATTCCGAACAGGCCGCAATGGCTCGCCGGGGCGCGTACCGAGCCCCCGGTATCGGTGCCCAGCGCGAAGTCGCACAGGCCGTTCGACACCGCGGAGGCGGAGCCGGACGAGGAGCCGCCGGTGATGCGGTCGGGCGCCGCGCCGTTGACCGGCGCGCCGTAGTGCGCGTTCTTGCCGTTCATCGAGAAGGCCAGCTCGTCGGTATGGGTCTTGCCGACAAACGCTGCGCCGGCGTCGAGCAGGCATTGCACCGCGGGCGCCGTGGACGTTCTGATGCCCGACATTGCGAGCACGTGCGGATTGCCGCCACCGGTGGGATAGCCCGCCACGTCGAACAGGTCCTTGGCGGCGAAGCGCAGGCCGTGCAACGGCCCGCCTGGCGCGTGGCGCACGTCGACTTCGGGGTAGGGCATGAAGGCGCGGGAGGGATGCGATGCCAGGCTCATGGGGTTTGCGCAGGGTGTTGGAAGGCCCGAGCCCGCGCCGATGCGCGATGGTCGGGTCCGGTTCGTGGGATCAGGCCGCGGCCACGGCCAATGCGGGTTCGGCAGCAGCGGTCAGCACGCAGCTGACGCGATGACCGTTCCCCAGCGAGACGGACGGCGGCACGCGCTGCAGGCATTCCGGCCGCGCATGGGCGCACCGCGGCGCAAAGCTGCAACCGGCGGGCAACGCCGCCAGATCCGGCGGCGATCCCGGAATGGCGGTCAGCCGCTCCCCGCGTGCCATGCCGTGCTGCCGGCTTTGCAACAGCGCGATGGTGTAGGGATGGCGCGCGTCGCGCAGCAGCGTCCGGATCGGACCTTCCTCGACGATGCGGCCGCCGTACATCACGGCGACCCGATCCGCAATCTCGACCGCGGCGCCGATATCGTGGGTCACGAACACGATCGACAGCCCAAGCGCGCGCTGCAGTTCGCGCAACAGGATCAGCACCTGGATCTGGACGGTGGCATCGAGGGCGGTGGTGGGCTCGTCGGCCAGCAGGATCTTCGGCCTGGCGGATAACGCCAGCGCGATCATCGCGCGCTGCCGCATGCCGCCCGACAGTTCGTGCGGGTAGGCGGCCAGGCGCCGCTCGGGGCTGGGAATGCGCACCGACTCCAGCGCCTGCAGCGCCTGCCGGCGCGCTTCGGCGGCCGAGACACGGGCATGGGTACGGATGCACTCGACGATCTGCTGGCCGATCGTGTAGACGGGATCGAGCGCGAGCAGCGGCTCCTGGAACACCATGGCGACGGTGCCGCCGCGGATGCGGGCCAGCCCCTTGGTGTCGAGCCGCATCACGTCGGTGCCGTCGATGAGGATGTCGCCGGTCATGGTGGTGCGGCGGGGCGGATGCAGCCGCATCAGCGCGCGCAATGTCACGCTCTTGCCCGAACCCGACTCGCCGATCAGCGCGACGGCTTCGCCGGGAGCGACTTCGAGCGAGACGCCGTTGACGGCACGGATGGTCTTGCCGCCGGCGTCGAAAGCGACATGCAGGTCGCGCACGGAAACCATTGGCGTGGCGGACGAAGGCGTGGCGTTCGGTGCCGATGCGTTCGATGCCGATGCGGGCACGGTGGCATTCATGTCGGCTTCCTCAGCAGGGCGCGGCAGCGCAGGCCGCCGGTTGCCGTACCAGCGGCCGCGAATGGCCGCTGTCGGGCTCGGCCATCAGACAGGCCACCGGATGGCCGGCCATCGTGTCGGACAGCACGGGCGCGCGCCGTCCGCACACGGATTCGGCCAGGCTGCAGCGCGGATGGAAACTGCAACCGGACGGCGGATCGATCGGATTGGGCGGGTCGCCGGCCAGCGGCGGCGCCAGCGTGCGGCGATCCGGATCCATCGAGGGCATCGACGCGAGAAGGGCCCGCGTGTACGGATGGGCCGGATTGGCGTAAATCACTTCGGTGTCGCCGATCTCCGCGACCTTGCCCAGGTACATCACCATCACGCGATCGCACAGGTAGCGAATCACGTTCAGATCGTGGCTGATGAAGACGTAGGTCAGATCGAACTCCGCCTTCAGGTCCAGCAGCAGATTCAGCACCTGCGCCTCGACCGACTTGTCCAGGGCCGAGACCGCCTCGTCCAGAATCACCAGACGCGGCCGCAGCACCAGCGCTCGGGCGATATTGACCCGCTGGCGCTGGCCGCCCGACAGCTCGTGCGGATAGCGGCCGCCAAAGCGCAACGGCTCGAGGCCCACGCGCGCGAGAAGATGGCGCGCCCGCTCGATCGCCTCGCGCGCCGGAATGCCATGCACCCGCGCGGTGAAGGCGATCGACTCCTCGATGGTCAGCCGCGGGTTCAGCGACGAATAGCTGTCCTGGAACACCATCTGCACCTGGCTGCGGTAGCGCTTGAGCGGCAGCTGCGCGGAGCCGACGCCCAGCGCGTCGAAGATCAGTTCGCCGCTGTCCTGCTCGGTCAGCTGCATCAGCAGCCGCGCTGTGGTCGACTTGCCGCAGCCCGATTCGCCGACCACGCCGAGCGTCTCGCCCTTGAGCACGTCGAAGCTGACGCCATCGACCGCGCGTACCGCGCCGGCGCGGCGCCCGGGGATTCCGCCCTTCAGCGGGAAGTGCTTGACCAGATCGCGCGCGATCACCAGCGGCTGGGCGGGGCCACCGAGGTCGAGGGTCGGCGAGGATGGCGGCATCGGCATCGGCATCGGCATCGGCTCAGTCCTTGATTTCCATCGCCGAGCGGATGCCGTCGGCGAGCAGGTTGAACGAGATCGAGGTCAGGAAGATCATCGCCCCGGGCAACGCGGCGACCCAGGGCTGGGTATAGATCGCGGTGCGCAGCGTGTTCAGCATCAAGCCCCATTCCGGCTCGGGCGGCTTGACGCCAAGACCGAGGAAGGACAGGCCGGAAGCGAGGATCATCGACACCGAAATCAGGCCGGTCGCGTAGACGAAGATCGGTCCGAGCACGTTGTTCAGCACATGCGCGCGCACGATGGTCAGGGCGGACGCCCCAGACGCCCGCGCTGCGTCGACGAACTCGCGGTTGCGCACCTGGGTGGTGACGCTCTCGGCCACGCGCGCGATCTGCGGCACGAAGACGATGGTCAGCGACAGCAGCGCATTGCCGACGCCGGCGCCGAGCGTGCCGGAGAGCGCGATGGCCAGCAGCACCGACGGGAAGGCGTAGAAGATGTCGACGATCCGCATGATCGCGGTGTTGGTCCAGCCGCCGGCATAGCCGGCGACAATGCCGAGCGCGCTTCCCAGCACGAAGGCGATCAGCACCGGCGTGATGCCCATGAACAGCGACAGCCGCGCGCCAAGGATCAAACGCGACAGCATGTCGCGGCCGAGCTCGTCGGTGCCGAGCGGATAGCCCTCGGTGCCGATCGGCTTCAGGCGCTTCAGGATCGACGAGGCATAGGGATCGGCCGGCATCAGCAGCGGCGCGAAGATCGCAAGCACGATCAGCGCGAGCAGGATCAGCGCCGCGGCCATCGCCAGCTTGTTGCGCAGCAGCCGGCGGCCCACCGTGGCCCAGTAGCCGGGGGAGCGCTCCATCGCGGCCGGCGCGGCGGCATTGTCCAGCGTCATTTCCATGGAATTCTCCGGAGCGCTAGTTGCGCTGGATGCGCGGATCGAACAGCGTCTGCAGCGCGTCGACCGTCAGGTTCAGCAGCACAAAAAACACCGCCAGCACCAGGATCGTCCCTTGCAGCAGCGGGAAATCGCGCTGGAAGATCGCCGAGTTCAGCAGGAAGCCGGTGCCCGGCCACGCGAACACCGTCTCGATCAGGATCGAGCCGCCGAGCAGATAGCCTAGCTGCAGGCCCATCACCGACAGCGCGGTCGGTGCGACGTTCTTGACCACATGGCGGAACACCGCGAGATCGGACAGGCCGCGCGCCTTCAGGCCGACGATGAACTCGTTGGACAGGATCTCGGCCACCAGCGCGCGAATGGTTCGCGCGACGATGCCCATTGGAATCACGGACATCGTGATGGCCGGCAGCAGCATGTACTGCACATGTTCCCAGTTCCAGTTCCAGTCGCCCGAGCCGCCGGGGCCGGCCCCGGTCGCCGGCAACCAGCCCAGCATCACCGAGAACACGATGGCCAGCACCATGCCCAGCCAGTAATGCGGCACGCTGACGCCGAACACCGACAGGAACGAGGCCGCGCGGTCGATCGCCGAATCGCGCAGATAGCCGGCGACGAAGCCGAACAGGCAGCCGAAGGTGAAGCCGATCAGCGTGGCCACCGCCGCCAGCCGCACCGAATTGACCACCGCGGTGGCGACCTCCTGCATCACCGGGCGGCTGGTGGCGATCGACGTGCCCAAGTCGCCGTGCAGTGCGCGCGTCAGCCAGTGCACGAATTGCTCGACGAAGGGCTTGTCGAAGCCGTACAGCGCGGCCAGCTGCTGGCGCATTTCTTCCGAGGCGTCGGGCGGCAGCACCGACACCAGCGGATCGCCCGGTGCAATATGCACCAGCGAGAAGCACAGCAACGCGACTCCCAGCAGAATGGGCAACGCGTACAGCGCGCGGCGAAGCAGATAGGACATGGTGGCGGGCCCGGGCAGTCGATTCCGTTCGAATCAATCCATCGACATGGTGGCGATGTCGATGAACCAGCTTTGCGGCTGCACCACGCCCTTGACCTTCTTCGAGATCGCGCGCGGGCCGACGTCATGCGCGATCAGCACGAACGGCGCTTCCTCGACGATGCGCGCATGCAGCTTCGCCAGCGCGCTGTCGCGGCCCTTGTCGTCGAACGAGGTGCGGGCGGTCTCGATCAGCTTGTCGAACTCCGGATTGCTGAAGTACCCCCAGTTGTTGGAGACGGGCGGCTGGGTCTTGCTGCTGACGAAGCGGACCATCGCGAAGAACGGGTCCATCGCCGCGAAGCTGACGTTGATCGCATTGGCGCCGTGTGCGCTCGGATCCTTGGCGCCGATGCGCCAGTTGGTAAACAGCGTGTTCCATTCAACCACGTCGAAATCGACGTCGATGAAGCACTCCTTCAGGTTCTGCTGCACGTACTCGTTCATTGGCAGCGGCTGCATCTGTCCGGAGCCCGAGGCGGAAACCTGCACCTTGACCTTGACCGGCTTGGCCGCCGAATAGCCCGCCTCCTGCATCAGCTTGCGGGCGCCGGCCGGGTCGTACCTGATATCGAACTTCGGATTGCCCCACCACGGGTTGCCCGGTTCGACGATGCCCCTGGCCTCGGCCATATAGCCGCCAAGCAGCGTCTTCAGCCCCGAGCGGTTGACACACAGGTTGGCCGCCTGGCGCACGCGCTTGTCGAGCCAGGGCGAGCCCGGCGCGAACGACAGCTGCCACGGCCACATGTGCGGCTGCGCGTTGGCGTAGACCTGGAAGCCGCGGCTCTTGATCTGCGCGATGGCGTCCGGTGCGGGCGCCTCGATCCAGTCGACCTGCCCGGACAGCAGCGCCGCGGTACGCGCATTGGCCTCCGGCATCGGCATCATCACGACCTTGTCGATCTTCGGCACCCGCTTCGCATCCCAGTACTGGGCGTTCTTCACGACCTCGAGGCGCTCGCGCGGCACGAAGCGGCTCATCTTGAACGGTCCGGTACCCGCCGCATCGGCGGCGAAGGCGACCCAGGCCTGCTTGGAGCGTTCGACCGGATCGGTGACGGCGGCCGGCACCGCGGCGAACTTCTTCTCCCATTGCGTGGGCGAGGCCATGAACAGGTTGGTCAGGTTGTACGGCAGGAAAGAGTCGGGCTCGGAGGTGGTCAGCTCCACCGTCAGGTCGTCGATCTTGCGCGCCGATCGCAGCGTCGGCATGCGCGATGCGGTCACGCCGACCTGGCTCGGGTCGAACTGCTTCGCGGTCTTGTCCAGGACCTTGCCGACGTTCCACACCACCGCATCGGCGTTGAATGGCGTGCCGTCATGGAACTTGACGTTGGGACGCAGCTTGAACACCCACCTGGTCTTGTCCTTGGCGTCCACCTTCCATTCGGTGGCGAGCCCGGGGATCAGCAGGCTCGGACCATCGCTCCTGGACAGGTCCCATTGCGTCAGGCCGTCGTACATCGGAATGCCGCTGAAGCGGTTGCCCTCGAAGCCCTGGTCCGGCTGGCCCAGCGTACGGGGAATATCGGCCGCCGTCATGCCGATGCGCAGCACCTTCTCCGCCATCGCGGAGCCGGGCAATGCCAGCAGCGCCAGCGCCACGGCCGCGCCGATGGTGCCAAGCCGTTGACGGGCGCCGGTGGCCGAGGCGGCGGTGGCGAGGGAAGCGGCGGTCGACATCGATGCGAAAGCGCAGGCAAAGCTGTTCACTGGCATGGCTCCTGAGTGGGGAAGAGACGTCGGCACTGCCAAAGCAAGTGGTATGCCACCGGATTTTCGGCATTGCTGCGGTGATCCTGCGTATCGGGCCGGCCGATCCGTGTCGAAACGGAGCAGGGGCACCATCGGCGGGAGCCGGCGCACCACGAACGGCGGGCCTCGCACCAAGATGCGTCCATGCGCACCGTTGGCCTCGCCTGCAGCAATCGCACAGTTGCCGCACAATGCCTGCCTGGCCCGCAGTGCCGGGCCGATACGAACCACAAGAAGTCACGAGAGGTTTCCCGATGTCCGCACTCTTCACGCCCCTGCAGATCGGCGATCTGCAGCTCGACAACCGCATCCTGATCGCGCCGATGTGTCAGTACTCGGCGGAGCAGGGCAATGCCACCGACTGGCACCTGATCCACCTCGGTCATCTCGCGCTGTCCGGCGCCGGCATGCTGATTCTCGAAGCGACCGCGGTCTCGCCGCAGGGACGCATCACGCCCTACGACCTCGGCTTGTACTCGGACGAGAACGAGGCGGCGCTGGCGCGCGTGCTGAAGGCGGTGCGCACCCATTCGCCGATCAAGGTCGCGATGCAGATCGCGCATGCGGGGCGCAAGGCGTCGAGCCGCGCGCCCTGGGATGGCGGTGCCCAGATCCGTCCCGACGAGCCCGAGGGCTGGCAGACCGAGGCGCCGTCCGCGGTACCGCATGCGCCGAACGAAGTCGCCCCGGTAGCGCTGGACCGGGCCGGACTCGAACGCGTCAAGCGCGACTTCGTCGAGACCGCGAAGCGCGCCGCGCGCCTGGGCATCGATGCGATCGAGATTCACGCCGCGCACGGCTATCTGCTGCATCAGTTCCTGTCGCCGATCGCCAATCATCGCGACGACGAGTACGGCGGCAGCCTGGAGAACCGGATGCGCTTTCCGCTGGAAGTGTTCGACGCGGTGCGGGCTGTCTTCCCGGCCGACCGTCCGGTGTGGGCGCGCATCTCCGCGACCGACTGGGTGCCAAACGGCTGGGATATCGAGGGCACGGTGGCGATCTCGAAGGAGCTGGCCAAACGCGGCTGCGCAGCGATCCATGTGACCACCGGCGGCGTCTCGCCGCAGCAGGCGATCAAGCTGGGGCCCGGCTATCAGGTCCCGTACGCGCAGCGCGTCAAGGCGGAGGTCGGGCTGCCGACCATCGCGGTCGGGCTGATCACCGAACCGGAGCAGGCCGAAAGCATCATCGCCAACGGCGAGGCCGACGCGGTGTCGCTGGCGCGGGCGATGCTGTACGACCCGCGCTGGCCGTGGCATGCCGCGGCCAGGCTCGGCGCGCAGGTCAACGCGCCGAAGCAGTACTGGCGATCGCAGCCGCGCGAGTTCAAGGACCTGTTCGCGAGTGCGGCTTTCGGCCAACGTTGAATGACACCGATGTCATTTTCGGCGCCTTTAGGGCGACCTTCCCGTCACGTCGATTGACGGCTCCACGGAGCAGGCCACCACACCCCTAGTCACTCATCCGGATGTTTCGTATTGTGGACAGGCAGACAAGCCCGCTGCCTTCCACGGCGGCGATTCGCATGCGGAATGCAAGCCTGTTTCGCTCCATCCGTCCGAGGCATAGGGATGACCGGGATGACCGATCCGAACCAACCCCGACCGCAGGGCATCCTGTCGGTCTTCGATGCCATCACCATCATGGTGGGCCTGGTGGTCGGGGTCGGGATCTTCCGGACGCCTTCGATCGTCGCCGGCAGCGTCGAGTCGGAGGCGATGTTCATCCTGGTCTGGATCGTCGGCGGCATCATCACCTTCATCGGCGCGCTGTGCTATGCGGAGCTGTCGGCGGCCCATCCCAATGCCGGGGGCGAATACCACTTCCTGTCGCGCGCCTACGGTCGCTCGACCGCCATGATGTTCGGATGGGCGCGCTGTACCGTCATCCAGACGGGGGCCATTGCGGCGGTCGCCTTCATGCTGGGCGATTACCTTGCGCAGCTGCTGCCGGCCGGTCTGTTCGGCCCGTTCGCCCCACTCGCCCCATTCGCGCCGGCCATCTATGCGGCGTTGGCCGTGATCGTGCTGACCGCGGTCAATGTGATCGGCACCATCGAAGGCAAGAACCTGCAGGTGGTGGTGACCTTCCTGGAGATCGGCGCGATCGGCGCGATCATCCTGTTCGGGCTGTTCGCATCGCCCGAGACCGCCGAGCGCGCCGCGCCCGCGATGCCGCCGGAATCGGCCGCGATCGGCATGGCGATGATCTTCGTGCTGTTGACCTATGGCGGCTGGAACGAGGCGGCCTATCTGACCGGCGAACTGAAGGACGCACCGCGCAACATCGCCAAGGTGCTGGCGGGCGGCACCGTCATTCTGGTGGTGCTGTACACGCTGGCCAATCTGGCGTTGCTGTCGATCCTCGGGCTCGATGGGCTGCGCGAATCCGACGCAGTCGCGGCCGACATGATGCGCGTGGTGGCGGGGCCGATCGGCGAGCGCGTGGTCACGGCGGCCATCGTAATCGCTGCGGTGTCGACGCTGAACGCCACCATCTTCACCGGTTCGCGCGTGTTCTATGCGATGGCGCGCGACATGACCATCATGCAATGGGTCGGCGTCTGGGACGGCCGCGGCAAGACGCCGGCCAACGGCCAGATCGCACAGGGCATCATCGCGCTGGCGCTGATCGCGGTGGGCGCCATCACGCGCGACGGCTTCAAGGCGATGGTCGACTACACCGCGCCGGTGTTCTGGGGGTTTCTGCTGCTGGTCGGCCTCTCGCTGTTCGTGCTGCGCTGGCGGCATCCCGACCGCGTGTTGCCGTATCGCGTGCCGCTGTATCCGATCACGCCGATCATCTTCTGCCTGACCTGCCTGTACATGCTCTATGCCAGCGTGACCTATACCGGCGCGGCGGCCCTGATCGGGCTCGCGATGCTCGCGGCCGGCGCGCCGATCCTGCTGTTCAAGCGCAAGCAGGTCGAAGTCGCGGAGAACCAGGACGCTACACCGGATCCCATGTGACCATCAGAACAGGAGAACGTCGATGACGATCTTGCGCCATTCCTTCGTCGCAGCCGCGATGTTCGCCGCGGGGGCGGCGGCCTTCATCGAACCGGGGTTCGCACAGACGGAGACGAGCTCCGAGACCTCGGTCTACAAGCCGTCGGTCGGTCAGTCCGGCAAGGACGTGGTATGGGTGCCCACCTCGCAAGCCTTGGTCGATCGCATGCTCGACATGGCGGGGCTGACACCGAAGGACCATCTGGTCGATCTGGGGTCCGGCGATGGCCGGCTGGTGATCACCGCGGCCAAGCGCGGCGCCACCGCGCGCGGCATCGAGTACAACGCGGACATGGTGGCGCTGTCGCGGCGTGCGGCCCAGGCCGAGGGCGTCGCCAATCGCGCCAGATTCGACCAGGGCGATATCTTCAAGTCGGACTTCTCCAACGCGACCGTGGTCACGCTGTTCCTGCTGCCCGATCTGAATCTGCGGCTGCGGCCGACCTTGCTGAACATGAAACCCGGCACGCGGGTCGTCTCGAATACATTCACGATGGACGACTGGGAGCCGGACGAAACGGCGCAGGTCACGCAGGGCTGCGCGGGACACTGCACCGCCTACAAATGGGTGATTCCGGCCAAGGTGCAAGGCACCTGGCGGATCGGCGACAAGCAGCTGGTGCTGACGCAGAAGTATCAGAAGATCGAGGGAACGCTGCGCGAAGAGGGTGCCGCCACGCCGATCAGCGACGGCCGCATCGATGGCACGCGGATCGCATTTACCGCCGGCGACCAGCGCTATACCGGGGAGATCAGCGGCAAGACGATGCAGGGCACGACCGAGGGGGGAGGGCGCTGGAACGCGACAATGGTGTCGCGTTAGCGCGAACGCCGATCAGACGGCTTGCCGTGGCGATGCACGGCAAGCCGTCTGCACATCGCGCTCAAGCGTGATCAACGCGCGCCGTCCGCCGCCCCAAGCCCGCGCAGCAGCGCATTGTGGAACTGCGCGGGCGACTCGACCTGCGGCGAATGGCCCAGCTCGGGGAAGGCCACCAGCGTCGCGTTCGGAATCGTGCGCGCGGCGCGGCGTCCGAGTTCGGGATAGTTGCCCAGCTTGCTGGCGATCTCGGGCGCGGCGCGGTTGGCGCCCGGCGCGGTACGGTCCTTCTCGCCGATCATCACCAGCGTAGGCGCCGCGATCCGGGAGAACTCGTGGATGACCGGCTGCGTGAACAGCATCTCGGAGGTCTGCGCCTGATTCCACGCGACCTGCTCCTTGCCGGGACCGGCGTACATCCCAGCCTGCATCGCAACCCAGCGGTCGTATTCGGGGCGCCATTTGCCGTTGTAGTAGAAGCGCAGCTGATAAGCCTTGATCGAATCGAAGTTCGTTTTCAGCTCGCCCTGATACAGCTGATCGACGGTGGCATAGGGCACGCCTTCGGCCTGCCAGTCTTCCAGCCCGATCGGATTGACCAGCACCAGCTGCTCCACCGCCTTCGGATACTGCAGCGCGAAGCGCGCGGCCAGCATGCCGCCCATCGAATGGCCGATGACGGTGGCGCGCGTCACGCCGCGCGATTCCAGCAGGGCCTGCGTATTGGCGGCGAGCTGCGCGAAGCTGAACTGATAGCCCTTCGGTTTGGTTGAGGCGCAGAAGCCGATCTGATCCGGCGCGATCACCCGGTAGCCGGCTTTGCTGAGCGTGTCGATGGTGGCTTCCCACGTCGCGCCGCAGAAGTTCTTGCCGTGCAGCAGCACTGCGGTGCGGCCGTTGGGCTTGCCCTTCGGCGCGACGTCCATGAAAGCCATCGACAGGTCCTGCTGCTGGGACTTGAAGGGGAAGCGCTGGATCGGGTGGGGGTAGGGGAAGCCTTCCAGCTGCGGGCCGTAAGGCGTGACGGCGGGCGTGGGGCTGGTTGCGGCTTGTTCGGCCGCGCCAGCGGCGGGCGCGGCGGCGGTCAAGGCCAGCGAAACCGCCAGCGTGGACAGGGGCAACCAACGGGTCGGAGTCGTTTTCATGCTGGGCTCCCGGGTGGGGGGAAGACGATGAGGGAAAACAGACTCGATGTGACCGTGGGGTAACAAAAAAGTTCAGGGATTGGGGCATCTGTCGTCATTGGGAGGGCGGTTGCCCTCTCCCCAGCCCTCTCCCGCAAGCGGGAGAGGGAGCTCGCGCGACGCCAGCGCGACTCGCTTCGCTCACCCGCACGCGCCACGACCGCGATGACGGGCTCCCCCGCACGACCACGACCGCGATGACGCGCGCCCCTCTCCCGCTTGCGGGAGAGGGGCTGGGGGAGAGGGTAGCGGCCTTCGCAGTACGACAACGGCCGAGGCCGGATCATCCGAACGCCAGCATCCTCCCCGCCAGCAAGACCGTCGCCCACAGTCCAAGCGACAGCACGCCGGCCAGCCGCGCGTGACGCGGATCCCGGCGCCGGCGGGAGGCCAGATGCAGCGCCAGCGCGTTGAGCGCGGCGGTACCGATCAGCGCCAGCTTGGCGGCGAACCACGGGTTCGACAGGTACTCGCGCGCAGCCGGCGCGAACAGCAGCAATCCAGAGAGCAGCGCCAGGACGAACCCGCCTAGCGACAACGGCACCAACGTCTGCTGCACGGCCGCGTCATCGAGCCGCAGCAATCCCCCCGCAAGCCGCAGGTCGACCACTGCGATGGTCCCAAACAGCAGACCGATGCCGAGCAGATGCAGCCAGCTGACCAGCGGATAGACCCAGGTCGAGGCGCGCAGCGCCATGACTGGCTGCCATGCCTCGACCGCGGCGAACCAGGCGTCCCACGTTTCCATGCCGCGGTCCCGCTCAGCCGCGTGGCGCGCCGCTGCAACCGGCAGGCAGCGCGACCGATTGCTGGCGCACGCCGACGCCGTCCAGCACGATCAGGGCCGGCCTGGCGACATGGCGGTCGTTGCAGGACGGAAAGCCGATCGCCTCGAGCCGGTCGCCCGGGCGCGGCTCGCGCGGCATGCCCCATCGTTCAAGCCGATTGATCGGCGCCAGGTCGAGCGTCCAGCGTCCGGCCGAGGCCGGCGCGCGAACCGCCTCCAGCGTCCTGGCGAAGCCGAGTTCGGCCAGTTCAGGCGGCACGGGCAGCGCGTTCCAGTTCGCCGGCAAGGCCTTGGCGTCGACCTCGATCGTCACCTGCGGATGGGGATTCCGCCAGGTCACCGAGACCACGCGGCCGGAGAAATAGAGCGGCGCGGCAGTATCGTAATACCCCCAGCCGTGATGCGCCAGCACCGGTGTGCCGAGCATCATGGCCAGACTGCACAGTGCGATTGCCACCAGCTGCTTCATCGTTCCTTCCTTTCGCCATTGCATGGGCGCCAAGATACCCCTGGCCAATTCATGCATCAATCGACCAAAATGGCATCGTTCGATACGCCAGGAGGTATCAATGGAGTTCCAGCAGCTGAGGCTCTTCGTCGCCGTGGCCGAAGCCCTGCATTTCGGCCGGGCGGCGCAGCAAGTCGGCATGGCGCAACCGCATCTGAGCCGGGCGATCGCCAGGCTCGAAGACGAGATCGGCGTGCGGCTGTTCGAGCGGACCAGCCGCCGGGTGGCGCTGACCGCCGCCGGCGAGCGGCTGCGCGAGGAGGCGATCGATCTGCTGCAAGGGGAGCGGCGCGCGCGCGAGGCCGCGCGTACAGCCGGGCAGCAAAGACGTCGGCGTCTGCGTATCGCCTATGTCTCGGCGGCCCTCTATCGTGCCTTGCCGGCCGCGCTGCGCCATCTGTCGCGGGGCGCCGAGCCGGTCGAATTTGCGCTGCAGGAAGCCACCACCAATGAACAACTGGCGCTGATTGCGGCCGGCGAGATCGATCTGGGCATCGGCCATCCGCCGTTCGACACGCATGCGCGGCTGGCCAGCGTGCTGCTGGCAAACGACCGCTTCGACGCCGTGCTGCCCGCCGATCACCACTTGGCCGGCCGGACGGCAATCGGCCTTGCAGAACTGGCCAGCGAGCCGCTGGTGCTGTTCCCCGAGGCACAGGGGCCAGCGCTGTATGCCGCGATTCGCGACCGCTGTCGCCTGGCTGGCCACGCCATGCGGGTGGTAGCGACCGCGCCGCGCCTGCATGGCCAACTGTCGCTGGTCGCGGCGGGGCTCGGCATCGGGCTGGCGCCGACGCAGTCGCGTAGCCTCGCGGTGGCGGGCACCGTGCGCCTTCCGCTCAAGCCTTATCCGGCCGCACTGGTGTTGCCGTTGGCAGCGCTCTACGACGCGCGCTCGCGCCATCCGGCCTTGCCGCTGGCGCTGGCGGCATTGCGGCGAGCCGTGACCACGCGGATGGGCGGCGCAGCGCAGGGCGCGGCACGGCCATGATCCGCGCGATCCGCGTGAACCGGGCGATCCCTCGAGGCTGATGGCCGCGTCCATATGCGAAGAACGGATAAGACCGAACGATTTGATTCGTTGACCGGCGATAGCCGGTCTCCTTAGCATCGATCCCAGTCGATGACGGCGCGAGCACCGCGTTGCATCGTGCCTTGATCCATTCCGAGTTTCCGTACCGCACATGACTGTTTCCATTCAGGCGGCACTGCCCGCGCGTCCTCCCGTCGTGACGCCAGGCGCCGGCGCCGGCTTCGACATCCGCCCCTTCGACGCGCCGCTGGGCGCCGAAGTTGTCGGGCTCGACCTGTCGCGGCCGCTGTCGGAGGCGGATTTCCTCCGCATTCATCGTGCGCATCTCGATCACCACGTGCTGGTGTTCCGCGACCAGCGCATCACGCCTGAGCAGCAGATCGCCTTCAGCCGGCGTTTCGGGCCGCTGCAGATCCACGTGCTGCACCAGTTCCAGCTGGCAGGCCATCCGGAAGTGCTGATCGTGTCCAACGTGCTGAAGGACGGCAAGCCCATCGGGCTCGGCGATGCCGGCCACTTCTGGCATTCGGATCTCTCGTACAAGGAAAAGCCGAGCCTGGGCTCGCTATTGCACGCGCAAGAGCTGCCGGCGGAGGGGGGAGACACCCTGTTCGCGAACCAGCATCTGGCCTGGGAAACGCTCCCGGCGGAGCTGAAGCGCGCGGTCGAAGGGCGGCAGGCCGAGCACACCTATCTCGCGCGCTATGCCGAGCTGCAGCAGCGCAGCCCGTGGCGGCCGAACCTGACCCCGGAGCAGATTGCGCAGGTCAAGCCGGTGCTGCAGCCGGTGGTCCGCACGCATCCCGAGACCGGCCGGCGTGCGCTGTTCGTCAGCGAGCATTTCACCACGCGGATCGTCGGCCTGCCCGAGGACGAGAGCCGGGCGCTGCTCGACGCGCTGTTCGCCCACAGCGTCAAGCCGGAGTTCGTCTATCGCCATCGCTGGCAGCCGCATGACCTGGTGTTCTGGGACAACCGTTCGCTGCTGCATCTGGCTGCCGGCTGTCCAGCCGATCAACGCCGCGTGATGTACCGCACCACGATCGAGGGCGACATCCCGTTCTGACGGCACTGTCAGCGCAGGCCCCGATCCGAAGCGAACGGATCGATCAGCCAGACGGACCGTCTCGCGGCGGTCCGCGTCCTCCATCCCGCAAGACAAACTTTTCTCTCCGGAGCCCCATCATGGCAGCACCGTATCCCCGTTCGTCACTGTTCAGCCGCTTGCGCGTCCGCCTGAGCCGCCGCCTGATCTCCCTTGCCATCGGCGCCAGCGTCGGCGCCGGCGCACTGGCGTTCACCACACCGGCCCAGGCCGAAGGGCAGATCCGCATCGCCGAGCAATTTGGCGTGGTTTATCTGCTGCTCAACGTGGCCCGCGAACAGCAGCTGATCGAGAAGCAGGGGCAGAAGCAAGGCCTGGACATCAAGGTCGAATGGACCCGGCTGTCGGGCGGTTCGGCCGTCAACGACGCGTTGCTGTCCGGCGCGATCGATGTAGGCGGCGCCGGCGTCGGTCCGCTGCTGACGCTGTGGGACCGCACCCGGGGCAAGCAGAACGTCAAGGGGATCGCCTCGCTGGGCAGCTTCCCGTACTACCTGGTCAGCAACAACCCCAAGGTCAAGACCATCGCGGACTTTACCGACAAGGACCGCATCGCATTGCCCGCGGTCACGGTGTCGGTGCAGGCCCGCGTGCTGCAGCTGGCCGCGGCCCGGCAATGGGGCGACAAGGCGTTCAACCAGCTCGACAAATGGACCGTGGCGATGCCGCATCCGGAGGCCGCATCGGCGATCATCAACGGCGGCACCGAGGTCACCGCGCATTTTGCCAATCCGCCATTCCAGGAGCAGGAACTGGCCGGCAACCCGAACGCACGCATCGTGCTCAATTCGTACGACGTGCTTGGCGGTCCGAGCTCGTCGACGGTGCTGTACGCCACCGAGAAGTTCCGCAACGACAATCCGAAGACCTACCGTGCCTTCGTCGATGCGCTGGCCGAGGCGGCGCGCTACGTCACCGCCAATCCCGAGGCCGCCGCGGATCTCTATATCCGTGCGAACAAGGCCAAGATCGACCGCACGCTGCTGGTCGGCATCCTGAAGAACCCGCAGGTGCAATTCCGCATCGCGCCGCAGAACACGTTCGTGCTGGCCGAGTTCATGCATCGCGTCGGCGCGATCCGCAATCAGCCGAAGTCCTGGCAGGACTACTTCTTCGTCGATCCGGCCACCGCACAGGGGAGCTGACCATGACCGCCACCGTCTCGCAACCGTTGCGCGTGGTCGGCGCCGCCGGCCAGCGCGGCACGCTGCTGCAGATCCGCGACGTCTCGCTGGAATATCGGACGCCCGAGCGCGTGGTGCGCGCCACGCACCGGGTCAGCTTCGATGTGCATGCCGGCGATCGCTTCGTGCTGCTGGGGCCGTCGGGCTGCGGCAAGTCGACGCTGCTGAAGGCGGTGGCGGGCTTCGTACCGCCGATCGAGGGCGAGATCCGGCTCGACGGCGAGCGCGTGCGCGCGCCCGGCCCGGATCGCATCGTGGTGTTCCAGGAGTTCGACCAGCTGCCGCCGTGGAAGACGGTCAAGCAGAACGTAATGTTTCCGCTGATGCAGGCGCGCGGGCTGCGCCGTGCCGAGGCGGCCGAGGTGGCGCTGCACTATCTGGACAAGGTCGGCCTTGCCAACTTTGCCGATGCCTATCCGCACACGCTGTCCGGCGGCATGAAACAGCGCGTCGCCATCGCGCGGGCGCTGGCGCTGCGGCCCAAGGTGCTGCTGATGGACGAACCGTTCGCCGCGCTCGATGCGCTGACGCGCCGCCGCATGCAGGAGGAACTGCTGGCGCTGTGGCAGGACGCGGCCTTCACGCTGCTGTTCGTCACGCATTCGATCGAGGAGGCGCTGGTGGTCGGCAACCGCATCCTGCTGCTGTCGCCGCATCCGGGGCGCGTGCGCGCCGAGCTGAACAGCCACCAGTTCGATCTGCACAGCCAGGGCACCGCGGCATTCCAGCAGACCTCGCAGCGCATCCATCATTTGCTGTTCGACACGCCGGCGCCGGACGCCGGCGGCGAGCCCAACGCCGACGCCGCGAACATCGCTCCGCGCGCCGCGCAGGCCCGTTGAGGTGCCAGCCATGACGACCATCGCCACCACGACCTCGCCGGCCCAGCCGCCGCTGCGGCCCGAATACGAGTGCAAGCTCGAACCCTTCACCGCCACGGCTGTCGCACGGAAGCTGCCGCTGCGACAGCGGTTGTGGCAGAACAGCGGATTGCGTCGCGCCGTGATTCTTCTGGTTCTGGCCGCGCTGTGGGAGACCGTGGCCCGCTTGCAGAACAACGATCTGCTGCTGCCGTCGTTCCTGGCGACCGCCCAGGCCTTCATCGAAGGGCTGACCACCGGCGAGCTGCCGAACAAGGCCGCAATCTCGCTGACCATCCTGCTGCAAGGCTATGCCGCGGGTATCGCGCTCGCATTCGCGCTGACCACACTGGCCGTCTCCACGACAATCGGGCGCGACCTGCTCGATACGCTGACCGCGATGTTCAACCCCTTGCCGGCCATCGCCTTGCTGCCGCTCGCGCTGCTGTGGTTTGGCCTGGGCAGCGGCAGCCTGATCTTCGTGCTGATCCATTCGGTGCTGTGGCCGCTGGCGCTGAACACCTATGCGGGCTTTCGCGGCGTGCCGGAGACACTGCGCATGACCGGGCGCAACTATGGCCTGCGCGGGCTGCGCTATGTGCTGCTGATTCTGGTCCCGGCCGCGCTGCCGGCCATCGTCTCGGGTCTGAAGATTGGCTGGGCCTTTGCCTGGCGCACGCTGATCGCCGCGGAACTGGTGTTCGGGGCCTCGTCGGGCAAGGGCGGCCTGGGCTGGTACATCTTCCAGAACCGCAACGAGCTCTATACCGACCGTGTCTTCGCCGGGCTGGCGATGGTGATCCTGATCGGCCTGCTGGTCGAAGGGCTGGTGTTCCGCACGCTGGAGGCGGCGACGGTGCGGCGCTGGGGCATGCAGCGCTAGGCCGGAGCCTCCGGAGCGCAGCGCCGTGGTGGCGCTACTGCCGCGCTCCGGCCTTCACCAGGATCTTCTCGATCTCGCGGTAGCCGCGCTGCCGGGCATGCTGCAGCGCGGTCACGCCCTTGCCGTCCGGAATATTGACGTCGGCCTTGGCATTGATCAGCAGACGGACGATCTCCGTGTACCGGGGGCCGCCATCGCCCAGAATGATGGCCTCGAGCAGGGCCGTCCAGTGCAGCTTGTTGATGTGATTGACGTCGACGCCCGCGGCGATCAGGATCCGCACGGTCTCGACATGCCCACGCTCGGCGGCCGGGATCAGCGCCGTGCCGCCATACCGGTTGGTGCTCTTCAGGTCGGCCCCATGCGTCAGCGTCATCTTCAGGATCTCGTTGTGGCCGCGGGCGCCGGCGTAGAGGTAGGCGCTGTCCTGGATGCGATCCCTGGCATTGACGTCCGCGCCGGCGTCGATCAGCAGCCTGGCGGCTTCGATATGGTTGTGGCGCGTCGCGATCAGCAGCGGCGTGGCGCCGCTGTCGTCCCGCGATTCGACATTCGCGCCCTGCTTGAGCAGCAGGGCCACCGTGGCAGCATCGCCTTTCGCGGCGGCCGCTTGCAGGCGGGCTTCCAGTTTCCCGGTCGTGGCGCGGGCGGGGAGGATCCACAGCATGACGACAAGGAACCCGAGATAGAGGGGTAGACGCGCGGGCAGCATTCTGTTCGGTGATGACGGATCGACGGACGTTTGTTCGAGGGCTCGGTGGCGCCTTCGCAGCAGCGTTGGTCCGTGTGGTTGGACTCAGGGCGGCATCTTAAATGCCGTCCGATTGATTCCCAAGCGAAATCGTCAAATGCCGCTCAGTACCGGGACGAATGCGAATTGCCGCGCCGAAGTCGACGCCACCATTGCCAATCGGCGCGGTTCGCGCTACGGTCAATTCAGGACCGGCCGTCGACGAACGCGCCGGCAATGACCGACAGCGAGGAGACCCCATGCCAGAACCGATCGACTATGCGCAACTGGTGGCCGCCATCGGCGATGCCATCGTCATTGCCGACGCCAGGGGCGCCATCACGCTATGGAACCCGGCCGCCGAGCGCCTGTTCGGCTATTCCGAGGCCGAAGCACTGGGCCAGTCGCTCGACCTGATCATTCCCGAACGTCTGCGCGCGCGGCACTGGCAGGGCTACGACAAGACGATGGCGACCGGCACCACCCGCTACGGCAGCGAACTGCTGAAGGTGCCGGCGGTCGACAAGCACGGCAAGGCGATGTCGATCGCCTTCACCGTCGCGCTGCTGAAAGATGCCAACGCGGCGGTGACAGGCATCGTCGCGGTGATCCGCGACGAGACCGTCCGCTTTCAGGAGGAGCGGGCGCTGAAGAAGCGCCTTGCCGAGCTGGAGAGCCAGGTCAAGGAGCAGGTCTGACGGGCCAGGCCGATGCCGGACGGTGTATCGTTGCGCCATTTCAACGCGACAATCCGGTTTTCGGCCATGACCAAGCTGATCGACTTCCGCACCGACCCCGTTCCGACCCACGACAATCCGCGTCCCGACCGCCTGGTGCGCGGCAATCCCGATCGCACCACGTGGACCCACTACAGTGCGACGCACGGCGATTTCGATTGCGGCATCTGGGCCTGCGAGCCTGGCGCCTGGCGCATTGCTTTCCCGGCCGGCAAGGAAGAATTCTTTCACGTGGTCAGCGGCCGCCTGCGCATCAGCGATACCGCTGGCGAGGCGCGCGAATTCGGCCCTGGCGATGCCTGCGTGATTCCCGCGGGATTCGAAGGGGTATTCGAGGTGATCGAGCCGGTGCGCAAGTATTTCGTGGTGCTGGATCGCGCAGCGGCGAAAGGAGGCTGATTCCTTATTTGCCGGACGATTACTCCAAGCGCAAAGCGAAGCTAAAATGTCTCGCCATGTAGCCCCATATAACGATGGAGACAACCATGAGACTGGCGGGCAAGGTGGCAGTAGTGACCGGCGGCGGTTCCGGTTTTGGCGAAGGCATCGCCAATCTGTTCGCGCGTGAGGGTGCGCGCGTGGTGGTCGCCGATATCGACGAGGCGAAAGCCACGGGCGTGGCGCAAACCATCGAGCAGGCCGGGGGGCAGGCCCGCGCGGTGCGTGCCGACGTCTCGAAGGGCAGCGATGTCGAGGCAATGCGCGAGCTTGCGCTCGCGGCATTCGGCGATGTCGGCATTGTCGTCAACAATGCCGGTACTACCCATCGCAACAAACCCATTCTGGAAATTACCGAAGACGAATTCGATCGCGTGCAGGCCGTCAATGTCAAAAGCCTGTATTGGACCGCGCGTCATTTCATTCCGCATTTCCGCCAGCGCGGCGGCGGTGTCTTCGTCAATATCGCATCGACCGCCGCCATTCGGCCGCGTCCGGGCCTGGTCTGGTACAACGCCAGCAAGGGCGCGGTGGTGACCGCCAGCAAGGCGATGGCCGCCGAACTCGGACCGGACAATATCCGCGTCAATTGCGTCAATCCGGTGATCGGCGCGACCGGGCTGCTGGAGCAGTTCATGGGCAAGCCCGATACGCCGGAGAATCGCGCGGCATTCCTCGCGACGATTCCGATGGGCCGGATGTCCACCCCCGCCGATATCGCCGCCGCCTGCCTCTACCTGGCGTCGGACGAAGCGGCCTTCGTCACCGGCACCTGCATCGAAGTGGACGGCGGCCGCTGCGTCTGACCGCTTCGCACATCGCACGGGCCGCCGACGAGGCGGCCCGCCTGCATGGGCACCGCCGACATCGGCGAGACCATCAGCGACAACATCGACAACATCGACAACAACATCGCCGACGACATCACCGTCACGCATGACAACCCTCAGGAGACAGCCATGAGTTCCACGGATGCCGGATTCGAAGACGCGATCTATCGCAAGGTCAGCTGGCGCCTCGTCCCGTTTCTGCTGCTGTGCTACGTGGTCGCGTATCTGGATCGCGTCAATGTCGGCTTCGCCAAGCTGCAGATGCTCAACGACCTGAAGTTCAGCGAGACGGTCTACGGGCTCGGCGCGGGCGTCTTCTTCATCGGCTACTTCCTGTTCGAAGTGCCGAGCAACGTCATCCTGCACAAGGTCGGCGCGCGCGTCTGGATTGCGCGGATCATGATCACCTGGGGTCTGATCTCTGCGGCGATGATGTTTGTTACCACGCCGACGATGTTCTACGTACTGCGTTTCCTGCTGGGCGTCGCGGAGGCGGGGTTCTTCCCCGGCATCATCCTGTACCTGACCTACTGGTATCCCGCCGAACGCCGCGGCCGCACGACCACGTGGTTCATGACCGCGGTCGCGCTGTCCGGGGTGATCGGCGGCCCGCTGTCCGGCTGGATCATGCAGACCTTCGATGGCCACAACGGCTGGGCCGGATGGCAATGGATGTTCCTGCTCGAAGGCATTCCGTCGGTGCTGGTCGGCCTGTGGGTGCTGGCCTACCTCGACGATCGCATCAGCCATGCCAAATGGCTGACGGCCGAGGAAAAGGCCGTGCTCGAGCGCAATATCGCCGCGGAAACGGCGCACAAGGAAGACATGCCGATTCGACGCGTGTTGTCGAGCCCGCGCGTGTGGATGATGAGCGCGATCTACTTCAGCTTCGTGATGGGCCTGTACGGCATCAGCTTCTGGCTGCCGACCATCATTCGCCAGACGGGCGTCAAGGGCGCGCTGGATATCGGCCTGCTGACCGCCATCCCGTACGGCGTCGCCGTGCTCGGCATGGTGCTGGTGGCACGCAGCGCCGATCGCACGGGCGAACGGCGCTGGCATATCGCCATTCCGGCCATCGCCGGCGCCATCGGGCTGGTGCTGTCGGTGCTGTGGCACGACCGCACCGTGCTCGCGATGGTGGGCCTGACGCTGGCGACGATCGGCATCATGACCACGCTGCCGCTGTTCTGGAGCCTGCCGACGGCCTTCCTGGCCGGCACCGGCGCGGCGGCCGGCATCGCGATGATCAACTCGCTGGGCAACCTTGCGGGCTTTATCAGCCCCTATGCGGTCGGCTGGCTGAAGGACCTGACGCAGAGCACGAACGCCGGCATGTATCTGCTCGCGGGCTGCCTGGTCGTCGGCGCCGTGCTGACGCTGCTGGTGCCGGCGCGGCTGGTATCGCGGCAGCAGGGCAGCGCGCAATACGGCGGGGCGTTGGGCACGACGCGATAAGCGCGAACGCGGTCCGTCCGCAACGGGTTGGCGCGCTCAGCGCGCGAGCTTCGGGCGGACGGTCATTTCCGCTCAGTGCGGGAGTTTCGGGCGGACCGTCAGTTCAACGCCCAGGACATCGAGCAAGGCACGTAACGTCGACAGTTTTGGATCGCTGCCGGCGCCCAAAATCTTGTATAGCCCCGAGGTCGACAGGCCGGCGGCCTGCGCCGTTTCCGCAATGTTGCCGCGCGAGCGTGCGACCGCGGCCAGTGCTTCGGCGAACAACTCGGGGTGCTCCGCATCCATCAGCGCGTCCGCAAGAAACGCCGCGCGCGCCTCATCGGTGTCGAGATACTCCGCAGGGTCGAACGTGCGGTATTCCAGATCCTTCATGCTTGCGTCCTCTTGATGTCTTCCCACAGGGCTTGCGCCTTGCGAATGTCGAGCTGTTGCGTCGACTTGTTCCCGCCGCCTAGCAGGAACACCACACGCATGCCTTCGCGGGCGAAGTACACGCGAAAACCCGGACCGTAGTCGACGCGAAGTTCCGCGACGCCTCCACCAACCGATTTCGCGTCCCCGAAGTTGCCGACGGACAGCCGCATCAGCCGTCGAGCGATCACCGCCTTGCTGGCCTGGTCCGCCAGGCCGCTCAGCCAGCGTCGGAACGCCGGATGTTCGCGAATTTCTATCATAGTGGAATATTGCACTGTAGTGGAATCGGGAGGATCGTCCAATACGCAAAGCCCTTCCATAGGGCATAGCGGAGCACTTTTCGTATGTGGGAGTGCCAGATCGACCGAGACCTTCTCACGGCGTGCAGCCGAACCGCCATGCGACAAGTCGCAAAGAAAGACTTGGGGCGGAGCGCTTACGGGAATGCCCTGCGGGGTGATATGCGGCCGCGGCCCAGACGCGGCTCGGATCCATCATCCCGCGACAATCGGCGACCAGCCGCTGTCCGGCGTGTAATCGCTGCGGCAAACTCGGCCGTCGGGCAGTACGGCGAACACCATGACGGCGTCGCCCTGCGTGACGACGGTCGCGCCCCCGGCCGGGCTGACCGTGGTGTAGGGATCGATCGCCAGCAAGGGCGACCATTCGCCGCCCGGCGCCAGCGGGCGGAATGCGGCATGCAGCAGGCCGTCCACGCTGACGGCCACCGCCACCAGCGTGTCGTCGTGCCATAGCGCGAGGCCGAGGTGGCCTTGGGCGGAGAAGGCCGGTGCGGGGCCGATCGGCACCAGCGTCTCGAACAGCAGCGGCTGCAGGCCGAAGCCGCAGGCATAGAGCAGGCCGTCGCTGCCGACCGCCACCACGGCGACGCCATCGAGCGTGCCGGCGATCCCGGGTTTGGCGCCCGGTTCCATCGCCACATCGCACTGAGCGGCCACCGATTCGCGCCAGAACGTGATGGTGTTGCCCTCGGGCACGTTGCCGGCGATCCAGCGCAGCGCGCCGCCGTCGTCGATGGCGACGACATCGACGGTACGCGGCTTGCGCGACAGCATCACCGGACCCGGCGTGCGTCGGTAGGTACTGAACGAATCGAGCTGCACGGGGGCGGAGAAGTCGTGATTGCCCATTTCGGTGGCGTCGTATTCGACCACCACCAGCTGGCCGCTCGGCTGAATCGCGGCCACCGTCGTCAGTTCGTACAGCGGGTGGCACGCCGCCACGTCGTACCCCGGGGCGAGACTGGCGATCTCGGTCCAATCCCTGGCGATGTCGCCGGTATTGCCGAGCGTGTCCCAGTAGTAGTACCGCAAGGTGCCGCGGGCGCTGGTGACGAATACCTCGAACACCGTGCGCAGCAGCGGTGCCGTTTCCAGCGACACCAGCAGCGCCGGCTGCGAATCGGACAGCTGGAACGGCGCGCTGTCGGGCTGCGGAAGTTCGGCGCCAGGTCCAAGCAGGCGCGACCATATCCGCAGGCTCAGCCGGTCATCGCCATCCAGCCCGACCAGCAGGGCGCTGTCGCCGGCGACGGCCGCCGCTGCCGGCGCGGGCAGGATGCGTGGCCAGCCCATATGCACCGCGATCTTGCGCAGATCGGGCATGCCGCCGATATTGCCCGGCGGGTCGGACGCGGCCGGCGTGCACAGCGAAGGATTGCGCAGCAGTTCGCGGATACTGGTCGGAAAGAGAAACTGCCCATTCCTGGCCGCCTGCATGCCCTGGATCGCGCAGACCACGCCGGCGATGACCGCCGATGCGCCCGAGGTGCCGCCGAAGGTGTGATAGGGATAGACCGGATCGTCGTAGGGGCCGCGTGCGCCCTCGAAATCGGCGAAGCAGTCCACGCGTGCGCCGAAGGTCGAACCGCGCCGCCAGGGTTGCCGCACGCCATCCACCGGGGCCGCCTGGGTCGCGCCGCCGACCATGATGGCCAGCGAATCGCGGAACACCGCCTTGGCGGGATTGATGTGGTCGCACTGGGGCCGGGCATCGAGGTCGTCCCCGGAGTTGCCGGCGGGCTCGACCACCGTGATGCCGAAGAAGACCAGCAGCTGGATGGTCTGCTGGACCTTCTTCGACAGCTCCAGCGGCAGGGCCGGGTCCTTGCCGGGAAGCGTCAGCCAGGGCCGCGGGCTGGCCAGCTCGATCAGCACGACGCCGCCGGGCCGCACCGCATCGCCGGCGATCAGCAGCGCGGCGTCCAGCCAGTGCAGCCCATCGGCCCGCATCGACGTCACCACATGGGCATGCGCCTCGGGCGCGATGCCGACCATGCCGCCGCCGTTGTCGGGCGCCACGACGATACCGAGGGCGGCCGTGCCGTGGTTCCGGTCTTCCTGATCGCCCACGCCGAAGACCGAGACCCGCGCGACCGGCACGCTGGCCAGCTCGATATGCTGCAGGTTCCAGTCGTGCTCGAGGTCGACCACGTTGACGCCACGGCCGGTACCGCCGGCCACGCGCCAGGCGTAGTAGGCATCGATGCCGTCGGGGGCCGCGTGCAGCTGCGGGGACACCAGTGAATCCTCGTTGGTGCCATAGGCGATTCGCACCGCAGGATAAGCGGGCATCCGCGGCTCCGCCCATTCGACGAAGGGCAGCGCGTACAGCAGACCCGTCAGCGCCTCCAGCTGCGCCGCCTCGCATGGCACCTGGAACCAGGCAAAGGGATCGGGTGGCTCCCCGCCCAGCATTCGGCCCGCGTCGACCATATGGGCCAGCAAAGGGATCTGCTCGACCGGAAAGCCCGGATCGAGCCGCAGCCCGGGATAGCTGGCTGCGATCTCGTCCCACCATGGCCTGAGCTCGCCCAGATACTGCTCGGCGCCGCTCTCGTACGGCAGCACGAAGCCGTCGAACAGCTTCACGTCGACATAGGCCTCAGCCATCGCCGTCTCCCGGCGGCACGTAGTCTTCCGCCATCACGTCGAAGCGCAGATGCGAAACCGGTGGACCGGCCAGCGGCGCGCGGCTGCGTTCGACCCACAGCACCGGGCGGCCCTCGGGATCGCGTGCCAGCCGCGCACGGCGGCGCAGCGAGACGCCGCTGCTGGCGATCGCCTCGGGCGCGATCTCGTGGCCGCGTCCGAAGCCGGCTCCCGACGGTCCGCCGATCAGCCGCGATGCCGGGCCGGGCCGCACGCGCGGCAGCACGCCGCCCAGATTGGCCACCAGCCCCTGTTGCCAGTCGCCATGGCGCCCGTCGGGGCCTGTGCGCCGATACGGATGCCAGTGCGCCGGCAGGGTAGTCGATGGCAGATAGCGGAACTGGCGCGTACCGGTGCGTGTGATCTCGCGTGCGGCCGCCTCGCTGGTGTCGTCGGCCAGCAGCACGCGGCCGTCGGCGCGCAGCTCCACGGCCCAGGCCACGTTGGCGTCCTCGTCGATGCCGAGCGAAACGTCGTCCAGCCAGGGGCCGGCATGCGGTGCCACCGCGACCGGCCAGATCAGCAGCGCGCCCGCCTCCAGCCCGGTGGTGCGGAACAGCGACCAGGCGTGCGCGCCGTCGACCGGGGGCGGTGCAAGCGTCCACGTATCGTCGAAGCTGTCATGTACAACCGTCTCGCGCAGCGTCACCAGCATGCCGGAGGAGGGCGGCCGCTGGTGGCTCAAGGGCGACCGCGGTTCCGGTACGGGAAACCAGAACCAGTCGTCGGCATGGGCCAGCGCCACATCGAGCAGCAGCGCGGTGCCCAGATGCGAGCGGTCCGGCGAGAAGGCGCCCAGGTCCACGGCTCCATCCTCGATCTGCCACCAGCGCGGATGCGGCGCCCCGGGGTAAGACAGGCGGCCGACCAGCAGTTGCCGCGACGAAGATATCGGGGCGCTGGTCCCGGCGTTGGTGCCGGCGTCCGCGCGCAGCACCGCACCCCCTGCGTCCGCCGAATACCAGTCCACGTCGCCGCCATCGCGATCGCGAATCTCCAGGCCGCGCGTGCCGGCGCTGAAGTGGGCATCGTGCGTCAGCCGGCGCGACGACCAGTTGTCGGCGGGCGGCGATGGCACCTCGTTCCACAGCGCATGGCCGGCGAGCAGGCCCGCGGTGAAGATCGCGCGGCCGTCCAGTTCCTCCGACATGGCTTCGTAAGGCGCCGGCAGCGGACCGAGGCGCAAGGCCTGCAGGCGCTGCGGCGGCAGCGCGGGCAACAACGGGCCGGCCGCGCGGCCCAGGCGCACGCGCCGGCCGATGGTCCACCAGTCGCCGGGTTCGGCCTCGACCAGCGCCTCGGCCGGGATGCGGGCGGGGTCGAGATCGGGCCGGCGCGGCGCATAGCGCAAGGGGGCATGCGTGACGGTGACGGCGACCGATACCGGGCTCGACACGTCTTCGCCCTGCAGCTCGCCAAGCTGCCATTGCCGCGTCAGGAACCAGACGGGGTCGGCGACGCGTGCGCGCAGGCCGCGATGAAAGTCCGTCGGCGGGCTGAGCGGTTCGAGGCGGAAATGCAGGGACATGGCGGTCTCGATCGCGGTAGTTGGTGGTGGTCGCCTGATGCGAGCGGCCGTCAGGTCCAATGGCTCCAGAACATGTCCGGCAGGGACGACAGCGCTGCCGGCGTCGCGACCCGGCTGCCCGGTCGCGGACGGCAGGCGCGGGCACGCGCGAGCTGCCGCGTCTCCAGAACCAGCGCCGCCAGTTCCGCGTCGCTCAGGCGCCGGCTCGCGTCGGGCGGCACGGCCAGCAGCACCGCCTGCGGCGCGCGCGACTTCGGGCCGTTGAAGCCGAAGGCCGCGCTGGTCGTGTGCCGGGTCGACGGGATCGCGTCCTGCCAGGCGTCGAGGCCGGCGATCGCGACCGTTGCCATGCTGCCGGCCAGCGCGGCGGGGTCCGGCCCGTAGACCACCACCACCGGCCCTGCCGGACTCCACGGATCGCCCGAGCCATCGGCGGTCCGCACGGCCGCGCGCCATGGCTGCGCCGCGGGATCGAGTTGCCAGGCCTCCAGGCTCGCCAAGCGCGGCCGCACGGCGGCAACGATCTCGAGCCATTCGCGATCGGTGCGTGGGCGTCCTTCGTCGTCGCGGATCGCGGCGCGCAGCGGACCGGCGGCCAGCGACGGCACCAGCGGCAGCACGGGCAGGCGGGCGTGGCCAACGAGGGCACGGATCGATTGCCGCAGGCCGTGCACACTGTTGGCGTCCGGTTCCGGCGCGGCCGTCAGGCGCGTCTGCAAGCGGGCGAGCGCCTGGGCCAGCGGCTCGGCATCGTCGGGCTGTACGGCGCCCCAGGCGCGGCATTGCGCAAGGCACCATGTCACCGCGGCGGGGTCGTTCAGATCGGCCGCGGCGAGCGCGGTCAGCAGCGAGGTCAGCCGGTTGCGCAGCGCGCTGAGGCGGGCCGCCAGATCGGCCACCATCGCGTCGCGCAACGGCGAGGCGGGCGCAGCGTCGTCGTCGCGGCCATCGATCGCACCGGGCAGCGGCGGATCGTTGTCGCCGCCGCCGAGCAGTTCGGCCAGGCGTGTAGCACGGGCTAGCTTGTCTGCGCCGGTACCGGATGCAAACGGCAGCGATGCATCGCGTTCGCCGCGCAGACGCTGCGCCAGTTCGCCCGGCGACAGCGCGAGGGCCTCGATGCCATGCAGGCCGAGATTGGCCAGGCTGACGGTTTCGGCACCGATGATCCACGACCAGCCGCCCGCCGGGCCCAGCTCCTGCTCGAGCAGGCTGGCAAACGCCGGATCGGCGAGCACGGCCGGCGGTGCACCCGCCTCCGCGGCATTGCCCGGCGGCAGCACCGCCCACGCCGAGACCCGCACGCTGCTGGCTTGCCGCGGCGTGCGCATGGCCCGCAGTTCGGGCGGGGGACCGAGGCCCGCCGCGGCTTCCATCGCCGCATTGCCCATGCCGCCATGTCCTGTGACCAGCGCATGGATGCCGTCGGCCACCAGCAGGTCGGCATAGGTGTCGAGCGCCGCATCGCAGGTCGCCAGCGCTTCGCGCACGCCGGCCGGCAGTGTCGGTGGCGGGGGATCGCCCGCCTGCGGGCGGAACAGCAGCCGCAGCACGCGGGCGCCGTCGCAGCAGCGTGTGCCGGCATGCGTGTCGCGCATCGGATAGTCCTCGCGCAGCTTGCGCACGGTGTCCCAGTCGCCCACGATGCGCTCGACCTCGAGGCCCAGCGCCTCGTAGGGATGCACGCCTAGCCGGACACGCTCGGCCAGACGCATGGCGGCGCGAACCTTGGCCGAATCGATCTCGATCTTCCAGCGCGTATCGCCGGGATGGCGGACGGCCGCATCGCGCAGCAGCGCGGCTGTCATCGCCTGCGCGTGCGACGGCGCGTGCAGCAGCCCGGCGGCGGTGGGGCCGGGCGGCAGGCCATGGCCGGGATTGGCCGCATCGTAGGGCGCCGGCGCATCGACCCAGCCGTAGACGCCGAGCCGCCAGGGCGCACACGCGTTCTGCAGCTCGCGCAGGCGCGAGAAGGCCAGCCCCGTGATCCATGGGTCGACGCGATGGCTGGCCGTATCCAGTGCGGCCAGCACGCAGCCGAAGACGCCATCGGGATCGTCGGCATAGGCCTGCACCAGCGCGACGAGTGCCTCGATGCCGCGCAGGCAGCGCTTGGCCACGCGCTGCGCGCCGGGGTCGGGCGAAGCAAACAGGTCGTCGAGCTGCGGTTGCGATGGCGTCCCTGGATAACCGCGCTGCACCAGCTCGATCAGCGCATTGGTGCCAGCCTGCACGGGCAACGGCGCGTGCGGGTCGACGGCCAGGCCGGCGTCGATGGCCTCGCGCGCCTGGCCGACGCTGGCGCGCAGCAGGCACAGCGATTCGAAGATCAGATGGCCGAGCAGGCCCAGCTTGTGGTCCCAGCGATACGGAAAGGCTTCGCCCTCCATCTCCAGCAGCAGGCGCAAGGTGTCCGGGTCGTCGGCCTCGGCCTCCGGCGTGCTGGCGGGCAGATGCGCCTGCTCCGTGAAGGCGCCCAGCGGCGATAGCGGCGTCTTGCGCCCGGCCAGGCTCGATGCCGTCTCGCGTTCCCATGCGCTTGGCTCGAGCGGCGGCAGGCCGCGCATCGCGCGGATCGCGTTGACCACGGGCAGCGGCGAGACCAGGCGCACCGCCCAGCGGCGCGTCGGCGTGTCCTCGCCCAGCAGTTCGGCGGCACGCTGCGCGGACGCGCCCACGACGGTACCGGGATGGATCGCGGCGTCGGCCGCGGCCGCATCGCGCCACGGGCCGGCCCAGTCGCGAATCTGTCCCGCCGTGATGCTTTGACCGGTCCAGCCGGCGAGCAAGGTGGCCGGCAGCAGGCCGTAAGGCTGCGAGCCGACGCGAATCGCCGGATACGGCCCCTGCGGCGCGAGCCACGCCTGCGCCCATTCGGCCAAGCGCGCTTCGTGTTCGCCGGCGCCGACGACATCGCGCAGCGCGTGGCCCCACAGCACGGGCCACAGCGCGTGCACGACCAGCGAATCGTATCCGCTGGCGCCGACGTCGCCGCCTTGCAGCTTGATCGGAACGGCATCCGGGCCGGCCAGCGCCTGCATCACGGCGGCGGAGGCACTGTCAGCGGCCGGCGGCGCGTCATCGATGTCTTCCCATGCAGCTGCGTTGCCGCCGGGATTGCCGCCGGAATTGCCGCCGGGATTGCTGCCAGTGTCGGCGGTGGCCTCGCCGTCCACCGTATTGGTCGGCGTGCCGGGCCGCAGCACCGACAGCCGCCCGGTGATGGCGTGCATCGCGATCAGCGGTTCGGGAGAGACGTCTCCCATGCCGGTCACCACGATGGCATCGAGCGCGGGCGGTTGAGTGCCGGCGGGGAAGGAAATCTCGATCGCGAGCTCGAGAACCCTGGCGACCTCGAAGGAAGTCCACCACGTGCGCGGCAGCTCCCCGGTGGCGGCGGGCGTCTCGAACGCGGTCAAGCCGAGCTGTTCGGCAATCCGCTCCCGGTTCGGATGCATGGTGCCGGCCAGCGTGGGGGCTCCCGCCTGCCCGGCCTCGACGAACCAGACGTGGATCGCTGGCGGCAGGCCGTAGGGCTGATGCGTGTCGGGCCAGGCCGAGGGATCGCGCGGCTGCGCCGTGCCGCGGTCGGTGCGCGGCGTGGGGTCGGCCACGATGGCAACGCTGCGTCGCAGCCATAGCGCCCGTTCGACGCCGAGCCGGGCGGACAGCATGCGCCATTGCATGCCGGCATCCGCAGGGAATTGGCGCAGCACGTCGTCGTAGAGATCGAGCTCGGCCGGCGACGGCGCGATGGGCCGGCGCGCCATCGAGAATTCGTCGGGCCATACGCGCAGCCGCAGCGTCCAGCCGGGCCGGGTACCGTCCGGCGCGTAGAAGCGGGTTTCGATCCGCAGGGGCGCCAATACCTCGACGGCGCTCATGCCAGCTCCAGCTTGCCGATCATCACGCGCACCGGCGGGGCGAAGGTGGCGGCGCCGTAGGCCGCGCCGTCGGCGACGGTGCCGCCGGGCCGGTCCTGATTATCGTGCCAGCTGTAGAAGCGGTAGCCGGCCGGCGGCTCTTCCAGTACCACCCAATATTTGGCCAGGTCTTCCGGTGCCACGTTGAAGGCGAAGAACGCGACGTCCGGGCCGATCCTGCCGGGGAACGTCGGGAATTGCTTGCGCGATTCGTCGAGCGGCTGGTCCGCCGGCGGAACGGTCCAGTCGGCCTCGGCGCGGTACAGATACACCACCGTGTCGGGATAGCGCCGGAACAGCGGGGTCTTGAACAGCACAACGGCCTCGCTGGCTCGCGGAGTCGGCGTCAGCGCGGCACTGCCCAATGCCGTATCGGCGGGCCAGTGGCGGATGGGATGGATATCGAACTGGCCGCCGGTGCGCTGCCAGAACTTGCGCAGCGGCGACCAGCGCGGGGCGATCGGGAAATTGCGCCAGCGCAGTTCGCCCAGCGCCTGGTGATTGGCGCCGGTCAGCACGCCCTCGACAAAGGCGGCATGGGTGGCCAGGCCCACCACGCGGTCCTGCTGCAGATCGCCGATGCCGGGCAGCATCCAGTCGGGCGCGGCCTCGTTGAGGAATTGCCACAGGGGCAGGTCCAGCTCGGGCTCGATCTCGACCGGGCCGATGTCGACGATGCCGGGAAGGGTCGCAAGCACGCGATTGACCGCCGGCGGGCGCGCCGCGAAAGGATCGACGGCATCGGCGACGCGTTGCCCCAGCAGGGTCAGGTTTACCGGCCGGCAACGGGAACGGCTTGCCGCCAGCGTGTCGACCCATTGGCCCGTGGCCGGCTCGTCGATCCGTTGTCCGGGTTCGCGCACGGCGCGGATGACCTTGTCCGGATCGACGCGGCCATCGGCATCGGGGGTCAGGGCATCGAGTGCGGCGGCAAGCCGGTTCAGGTCCTTCGTCGTTTCGCTGTCCATCAGCATCCGGAACATGTCTTCGGCCTGCCGCTCGTCGTCGAAGGCGCGCCGTACCGCGTCCTTCAGCAAGAGGCCGGCATCGCCGCGCGGCATGTGCCAGATCGCATCGGGATCGTCGGGCGCCGCCGGGCAGGCGGCGGCCGCTTCGAGCAGCACCCGATGGGCAATGACGCCATCGCGGGTCAGCGCCGAGCGCGCAGGGCCCGGACGCAGCGCACGCCGCGCGGCCGAGGACCAGATCGCCGGGACCATGCCGGGCGTGCGGCCGGTCAAGGCCGACGACACGGTCTGCTGCGCGTTCACCGGCATGCGGCCCAGCATGGCGCCGAGCACCGCCAGCTTGTCGACGGGGTCGGGCGGCATATGGCGGAACCACAGCGAGCGCGAGACCTCGACCCCGAGCGCGACATTGCCGATGCGCTCGCGTGCGATCGCCAGATCGCCGGCACGCGTGGCGGCGGCCTTGGCGATGCGGTCCTGCCAGGCAATGGCGGCCCATGCGCCGAGGCCGGCTGCGCCGCGATGACGCGGATCGGTATGGAACTGCGCGCTCCATCCGGCCGACGGCATCGTGCCCGGCATCGTGAACGGCGCGTGGTAGCGCGGTGAGGTCAGCAGCCAGCGGCCCGGCGGCATGGGCGGCATCGCCGTGAGCGCGGCGGTCTCCGTCGCGAGCCAGGGCGCGACCGGGTCGGCCGGTGCGCTCACCATGCTGACCCGTTGCAGCGCGCCGCCCATCGCGAGCGCCACGTTGGCGGGCTCGCCGGCAGCGGCCGGGCCGCGTCGCAGGCAATGCAGCTTCGCGCGCCCGAAGTCCTCGTTGAGCTCGCCGTCGACCGGCGTGCGCAGCCGCTTGGCGATCTCGCCGAAGTCGCCGCCTTCGCCGGTACGGAACCCCCAGCTGTCGTAGCACGTGACACGTACCGGCTGGCCTGCGGCGACGGGCCACGCATCGCGCAGCGTGCCGTCGGGCTCGACGACGTACGCGGGCACCAGGCAGGCGACGTAGGCGCGCTGGGGCTCCAGCTTCAGCGGGCTGAGGATGCGGCTGTACCAGTCGCCGTCGATTTCGTGCACGTGTGCCCACTGGTGCGAGGCACCGAGCGGGTGATCGGCCTGCGCCTGCGGGGACAGCGTGACACGGCCATCGCGGCCGGGCACGACGTCGGTGGGCAGGCCGACCACCAGCACCAGCCATGGCCGGATCGCGGCGGGCAGCGCCGGATCGGGCGAATACCGCCACGGCAGGTCCAGCGTATCGGTGTGGCTGAATTCGACCAGCGCGCGCTTGGTGTTCTCCGCATCGGATGCGCCCGGCGGCGGATAGCGCCGGGTGATCGTCCCGGGGGCCAGCCGTTGCACGTCGCCCGGGCCGAACAGCTCGTAGGGGGCGGGCGCCGTGATCGAGCGCGGCGTTCCACTGACGACGATTTCCTCCAGCGTCAGCGTGGCGCCGGCCTGCAGGCGTCCGGCCACCACATTGTCGCTGGCCCCGTGGCGCAGTGCGGTGACTTGCCAGGAATGGAACTTGGCCATGCTCAGACTCCCGACAGGTCGACCGGCGACAGCAGGTCCGCCATCGGCACCGCCCCGCCGGTGCTGTTGCCGCGGGCGAAGGCATGCGCGGCGCTGGCGCTGGTGTAGCTCGCAAATTCCGTGGGCGGGACCGTGGCCCACACTTCACGGGCGGCGTGGATCAGCTGCGCGGTACCGCCAAGCGCAGGGGGACGATGGCTGGCCGCGACCAGATGCGTGATCGCCCGCAGATCGGTGCGCGCGGCGATCTGTTCGTGCTGGAGTTCCGGAGGGATCACGACGAGCTCGACCTCGCGCGTGTCGTCCCGGTGCGCGCTGTAGTGCCGTGCACCGCTGCTCAACACCACGCCGGCATCGAGCACGTCGAACGGTGGGCGGTTCAGCTGCTCGGCCTCGTTCAGGTTCCAGTAGTGGCCCGGTGCGAAGCGCTCGGTGACCGGTGCGCCCGGCGTCAACACGCGCACGCCGGCGCGGGCCGGCAGCGGCAGGCCATCGACGCGGTCGATCGGCAGCCCCAGCGGCGCGCGCCGTTGCGACCATTGCAACGCGCCAGTCGGCGGCACTGCGGCGACGCCTGGGCGCGTGGGGCGCGGGGCCAGCACCACGGCGGGATCGTCGATCGATGCCGCTCGCACATTGCCGGCACGCGCGATCTCCTGCTGCACGATCGTCAGCAGTTCGCCTGGGCTGGCGGCCATATCGGCCGGGCCGCTGCCCAGCGTAAAGGTCTCGTCCCAGGACACGTCGAACAGGAAGGTCTCGATGGTCAGCCGGCCACGAATCACCAGCGGCCCGGGACCGGACACGGTGCCGTCGAGCCGCACGCCGCCGAAGCTGAAGCCGCCGGCGCGCACGTCGAAGCCCGCGGACGCGTTGGCCACGAAAGCGAACGGGCGGAACTGCACCAGCGCGTCGATCTGCAGGAAGCCATGCGCGGTCAGCCCCATCGAGAACGTGATATCGAAGCGCCCGCCCAGCTGGATGGTGTTGGTCGTGAAGGCCAGATAGCCTTCGGCGCGGATCGACAGCGGCCCGCCGAGCGTTTCCATCGACAGCCCGACGCGGCGCAAGGCCGGCAGCTGCGCCGGCTCGGGGTTGAAGCCCGGATAGAAACCGCCGATCGACACCACTGCATACGCCTGGCTGCCCCAGTGCAGCCGCATCGCGGCATCGCCGTAGACCGAGAAGACGCCAAGCACATGGCTGTCGACCAGGCTCGCGTCGATCGATACCAGCGCCTGCGCCGGATCGACGATGCCCAGCAGGTCCAGCCGCAGCTGCACCAGCCCCGGCACGCCCGGGATGCCGGCGCGGGCGACGCCGAGCAGCACAACCTTGCCGCTCGGGACTTCGGCCACCAGACCCAGATCGAGCGACAGGAAGCTGCCGGCGCCGGCCGACAGCCACGCGAGCCGCAAGGTCGGCGCGATCAGATGGTGTTCACGGAAGGCCGGAAAGAAGCGCCGCAGCGCTTCGATGGCGATGCTGGGGTTCGCCGGCGGGCGCGTGGCCAGCAGCGTGTCGGCCGCCGCGCCGGTCCGTACGGCCAGTGCCAGCGCGTCGGTATCGGCGCGCCGGTGCACGCCGACCAGTCCGCCGACGCGGTCCAGCGAGAAGCCGAAGGACAGCTGGATGGGAGGCACGAACGACACGCCCATCAGCGCCAGAAACGACGGGACGCCGTCCGGCAGGCGTTCCAGCACCGCCGAGGCGCTGACCGATACCGCGCCCAGCGGCACGTTCAGCGCGCCGCCGAAGCCGGCGGACGAAGGCAGGCGCACGATGGCGCCGCCGCCTGGCAGGCTGCCGCCGAACGGGGAGGGGAGCGATACGGCAATGCCCGACGGTTGCTGCGGTCCGACGGTGAACGGCGGCAACGTGGTGTTGTCCGGCAGTTTGGGCTGCAGTACCAGCGACGACGAGGAAAACGCCAGTTTCAGCGGGCCGAGCGGCAGTTCGCCATTGAGACCCTGCGCGCTGTCCCAGTTCAGTGCGCGCACCAGGTCCTGCAATCCCGGGATATCGGGCAGGCCTTCGAGCAGATATCGGTTCAGATGGGCGGCGAGCTTCTCGCGCGCGGCGGTCCAGGCGTCGACGGCCGCCGTCCAGGCACTTGCCGACGGCGCGTGCTGGGCGAGCTCGTCCAATTGCTGTGCGGCCGCCTGCAGCGCATCCAGATCCGCGGTGGGAGCGGCCGGGCCGAGCGCACGCCGCAGGCTGTCCCCCAACTCCACCGCGTATCGGATGACTTCGCTGCTGGCCATGCGTCGTGCCCTGGCGTACTGCGTCGATCGAGGACCGCCCGGCCAGGCCGGGCGAGCAGACGGTCCTTGCGATCCGGGTGGGGCAGTGCCGCTGGGCACCCCCGATGCCTCACACGATGGAAGGACAGGGACGTCTTATCTGAGGCGACGGCAACGATGGACGCAAATGAATTCTGTGCAGGTCTGGTTCTCGCGCGGTTTTATTCGTATCAGGGCTGAAACAGTGCGATGGCCGCGGCGTTTGCGCGCGGCCATCGATGCCGCCCTGACGGGGACCACTAGCGGCGAGCGGTGCGCCGCCGTTCCCGCCAGATCAATGCACCATAGACGAGGCCCGCGGCAAGGCTGGTCTGCCCGCTGTAATGCACCAGCCCGAGCGCCCAGCCGCGGTGGCCCACCAGGATCCACAACGCGAGCAGCAGTCCGAGCCAGCCGGCTGCGCGCAGCAGGCGCGTGCGCGAGCGTGGCAAGAGAGCGTCAAACACCGCTTGCTGATGCCGTTCCATCGCGAGCGCCAGCGCGCCGAATGCCGCGATGCAAAGGGTGAAAGCGAACAGGTCCATCATGCGCGGTCCTCCGACAGCGTGGCGGCGGTGGCGGCGGTGGCGGCGGTGGCAGCGGTGGTGGACCTCGCGCGAGTCTTGCTGGCGGCGTTGGCCCGCGGCCGATGCCGGGCGACGCGCAGCGCCAGCATCGCGTGCAGCGCGGCCAGGGCCCACACCATCAGATCGAAGCCGGCAAAGACCCAGTCGCCCTCGGCCACGCTGCGCCACAGGCCCCGGTCGGTCGTCAGCGCGTTGAGCACCGGCAGCAGCGCCAGCAGCGCGGCGCCCAGCCACAGCAGCTCGATCCAGGCCTTCCTTGCCGGACGCAGCAGCGCGTACAGCAGCGTCACCGCCCAGGCGATGAAGAACAGATGGATCTCCCAGGCGCCGCGGGCCGTGAGTTCAGCCGGCAGCAGGCGGTTGCCCCACAGCATCGCCGTCATGGCGATCGACAGCCCGGCGATCGTGGCGATATTCAGACGCTCGACGAGCCAGAAACCGAAATACGGCCGCTCCGGTTCCGGCAGCTTCTGGCGACGCTTGACGGTCCACATCACCAGGCCGGTGCCGACCATCGCCGTGCCGGCCAGGCTGACGATGAAATACAGCCAGCGCAATTGCAGATCGCTGAAGCGTCCCAGATGCAGCGCATACATGACGCCGCGCACCTCGGCCGCCGGGCCGACGCTGTCGCGGGTCTCGAGCAGCTTGCCGGTGGCGCCGTCGAACACCAGGTACTGCGGGCTCATCGACACGCGCGCGGCCTCGCCGCGCAGCACGGTGACGCGGGCGGACGCGTCGCCGGCATGGGCGATCGTCACCCGGCTGACGTTGTGCTGGCCCCAGCGGGCCTGGGCCTGGCGCACCATCTGGTCGACCGGCGCCAGCTGGGCGGGCACGCCGGTGGGCTTGACGGGCGGCGGCGAGGCATTGAGCTGAGCCGTCAGCTGCTGGCGCTCGGCGGGCGTCTTGAATGCCGCCTGCTGGCCCCAGGGCATATACATCGCCATCAGCGTCACCAGCCCGGTGTAGGTGATCATCAGATGGAAGGGCAGGCCGAACACCGACAGCGCGTTGTGCGCGTCGAGCCAGGAGCGTTGCCCCTTGCCCCAGCGGAAGGTGAAGAAGTCGACGAAGATCTTCTTGTGAGTGATCACGCCGCTGACGATCGCCACCAGCATGAACATCGCGCACAGGCCAGCCAGCCAGCGGCCCCACGGCACCGGCATGTAGTGGAACTGGAAGTGGAAGCGATAGAAGAAGTCGCCGCCTTGCGTGTCCCGCGCCGCGACCTTGTGCCCGGTGGCCGGATCGAAGGTCGCACTGTCGAACGCGCGCTTGCCCGGCTGCACGCCGGGCGTGCGCCAGAACGCGCTGACCACGTTGTTCCGCGCCGTCGGCATGTCCATGCCCCACAACGGACTGCCCGCGGCCACCGTTCCCAGCGTGGCGGCGACGCGCTGCGCGACCAGCGCGGGATCGGGCACCGCCTGCTGATGCGCCAGCTCGGGCCGCATCCACTGCGAGATCTCGTCCTTGAAATAGCTGACCGTGCCCGTCAGGAACATCGCATAGAGAATCCATCCGACCAGCAGTCCGGCCCAGGTGTGCAGGTCGGACATGGTCTGGCGGATGCCGCGCCCCTTGGCGGCGATGTCGTTGTCGTGGCGAGGCTTCACGTTGGACTTCACGATGCGTTCCCTCCCACGCCGGCATACCAGGCCGCCAGCAGCAGCGGGGCGGCCGCCACCAGCAGGCCGGCCCACGCGCGCCATGCGCTGCGTACCGCGAACACCCAGATCACGGCGCCCGCGTAGATGGCGAAGCTGGCCAGCATGCCGGTCAGCACCGCCTGCGGCTTGCCGATCGGCAGGGCGAGCGCGGCGACGCTGGCCAGCGCTGCCAGCGCATAGCCGCCCAGCACGGCGGCGGCGATGCGCGACACGATGGAGCCGATGCTGCGGACTCGGGGCACGGCGGCCTGCATTTAGTGGCCGGCCTTCTTCGCCGCGGGAGCCGGTGCGGCAGGGACCGCCGGCAGCCCATCGGGTTTGACAAAGGTCAGCGTGCTGACGTAGTCGACACGGTGGTACCGCTCCGGTCCGCCCGGGCCCTGACGCTCACCTGGCGTCTCGTCCTGGTGGCTGACCTCGGCCACGTACATGCCTTGCCACGGCATGTCGAAGGCGACCTTGCCCTGATCGTCGGTCTGCTTCTCCTTGGCCCAGCCGGACTGGGTCACCAGTGCGACCTTGGCCTTGGGCAGCGGCTTGCCGCGGAAGAAGACCTGCAACTGGCCGGCCTTGCCGGCCGGCACGACGTCGAGCGCCAGCTTCGGCGCCTGCGGCGCGAAGTCGGTCACCAGCCGTGCCGCGGGAAAATACCAGCCCGTCAGCTGCTGATCGCCGCGCTTGAACGGATAGAGCGCGTAGTGCGGGGCCTGCGCAACGATCGCGTCGCCGCGGCTGGCCTTGAAGGGAAGGGCAAAGCCGTCGGCGGTCTTGACGCCATCGGCTGCCTGCTCGCCCCTGGCCGAGATCAGCGCGGCGCTGGGCACGCCCAGCTTGTCGAGCGTGCCGGGCGAGACCTCGCGCAGGTTCTCGGCAAACTCACCGAAGCGGACGCTGGCGTTGCCGCCCGGACCCTGCTCGATCCAGATCTGGTGAGCATGCGCCGCCGTGGCAAACGCCGTCAGCGCGAAGGCAAGGGATGCGGGGAGTTTCATGGGGTAGACCTCAGAAGTCGAATTGCGCCGAGAGCATCAGCGTGCGGGGAGCGGCCGCGGTGACATAGGTCCCGCTGACCAGCCAGTAGTTGTCGTTGAACAGGTTCAGCACATTGGCGCGCAGCACGACTGGCGTGGTGCCGATGCGGGTGCGATAGCGCGCGCCGACATCGTAGCGGGTATAGCTGGGCAGGCTCAGCGTATTGGCCGCGTTGAAGTACATCGACGAGGTATGCAGCACGCGGCCCGACAGGCTCAGGCCCTGGACCCACGGCATATCCCAGTCGACGCCAAGATTGAAGGCGCGCTTGGGCACGCCGTTGGCGTCCTTGCCGTCGTTGACGCCCCCGGCGGTACGGGTCAGCCTGGCGTCGAAGAAGGTCGCGCTCGCCATCAGCCGCAGGCCGCGCATCACCTCGCCGTAGGCCGACAGCTCGAGGCCGCGGTTGCGCTGCTCGCCGTCGAAGCTGTAGATGTTGGTGGCCGGATCGGTGACGGCGCTGGGGCGTTCGATCTGGAACACCGACACCGTCGTGGTGACGCGCTGGCTCCAGTCGACCTTGACGCCGGCTTCGTACTGCTTCGACTTGTATGGGGCGAATACCTCGCCGGCGTTCCTCGTCCCGGCCGGCGCGACGCCGCCGCGCGTCAGGCCCGCGGTGTAGTTGCCGTACACCGACACGTTCGACAGCGGCTTGATCACGATGCCGGCCAGCGGCGACACCGCGCTGTCGTCGTACTTGCCGGACTGCACGCCGGCCGTGAAGTTCTCCAGCGCCACGCGCTGATGGCGCAGGCCGCCGGTCAGCAGCACGCGGTCGTTGGCGAACGACAGGGTGTCGGTCAGCGAGAAGCTGGTCAGCTCGGTCTCGGAGGCACGCTGCGGCTCGCCGCGGGGGCCGTTGACCGGGGGGATCGGCACCGGGTTGTAGATGTTCGAAGGCACGCCAGGCGTCTGGTTCGCCGAATAGAAATTCCCGGCCTCCTGCTCCAGCCGCGTGGCGCTGAACGTGACGGTATGACCGACATCCCAGGTCGCGAAGCTGGCCCGCGCCCCGACCTCGGCCGTCCGCGTCTTGCTGTAGGCGTCGTACCAGGCGTTGTTGACGTCGAAATTGCCCTGCGCGTTGAGACGGCCCGAAGGGAAGTCCTGATAGGTCGATCCCTCGTGATAGCCGGCCGCGCCCCATACCATCAGGTTCGGCGCCAGGTCGTATTCGACCCGGCTCATCACCGCGGTGTCGTGCAGGTTCAGCTTGGTGCCGGGGTAGAAATTCCGGTGACCCGACGGCGCCTCCGGAATCGACGTGACGCCGGCCTGAAAGCCGATCTGCGGCCGGAAGTTGTCGATGCCCTCGTGCTGCGTATAGGCATCGAGCGACCAGCGCAGCTTGCGGCCGCGATAGTCGAGCCCGATCGCGCCGACCGTCTGTTCGGCGCGGCCGTCGTCAAGCGTGGTCTTGCCATTCTGGTAGGCGCCGTTGACGCGCACGCCCCATTCCTTGTTCTCGCCGAAACGGCGGCCGACATCCGCCTGCACGCCGAGCTGCGATTTGCTCTGGAACGTGCCGGTCAGCCGGGTCAGCGGTTCGTCGCCGGCACGCTTGGTCACGATATTGATGGCGCCGCCGATGCTGCCGTTCGGGCCAATGCCGTACATCAGCGTGCCCGGCCCCTTGAGGACCTCGACGCGTTCCATCATCACGGTCGGCATCCGATTGGCCGAGGCCATGCCGTAGAGGCCGTTCAAGCCCACGTCGCCGCTCGCCACGGTATAGCCGCGGATCTGGAAGTCTTCGCCGAAGCCGCCGCTCGAGGTCAGCGTACGCACCGATGCTTCATTGACGACCACGTCGGCCAGCGTGCGCGCCTGCGTGTCCTGCAGCATCTCGGCCGTGTAATTGGTGGTGCTGAACGGCACGTCCATCACGTCGGCCGTGCCCAGCACGCCCAGGCCACCGCCACGGGCGACCTGGCCGCCGGCATAGGAAGCCGGCAGACCGCCGTCATTGGCGGCCGCCACCACGGTGGCGGTGGGCAGCGTCGTGACGCCGTCTGCGGCATCCGGGGATCTTGGCGCGGCATTGACGACGTAGGTGCCGTTCGGCTGCTCGACGGCCGCCAGCCCGGAGCCGGCCAGCAGCGTATCGAGCCCGCGGCGTACCGTGTAGCTGCCCTTCAGGCCGCCGCTGCTGCGGCCGGCGGTCAGTTCCGGCTTGAACGACAGCATGATGCCGGCCTCGCGGCCGAAGCGGCTGAGCGCATCTTCCAGCGTACCGGCAGGGATGTCGTAGGTGCGTGTCGCCGCCGGCTGCGCGTGGGCGACGGGGACAAGCAGCGCAGGCGCGGCGAGGGCGGCGCCGAACGCAATATGCCGCGCCGCCCGCGCCAGCAGCTTGCGTCGAAATCGGTAAGTTGGCTGGCGCTCGGGCGCCGCGACGTGGCCAAGAGGGTGACCCATGATCTGACCTTTCTGTAGGAGGGAAGTTGGTGTGCTCACCTCCCATGACCCGCGAAAAATCAAAACGGATCAGCTTTCGGCGATTATTTTTTCCGGCATCCGGAAATGGAGCTCCAGGATCGGAGCCCCGGGATCGCGGCTCCGAGGTGCGGGCTCAGGACTGCGGCGGATCGCGGGTAATACGAATCTCCCTTCGCCCCCACAACCGCGTCACCACTTCGGTGCGCACTTCCAGCGTCGTGCTCAACGCGCTCAACACCTTGCCGATGTCGTCGAGCGGGAAGGAGCCGGACACGCGTACGCCGCCAAGCGCCGGGTCGCACGACAGCGAGTCCTGGCTGTAGCGCCCGAGTTCGGCGATGAAATCGTCCAGCCGCATGCTGCGGGCGACGATGAAGCCTTCTGCCCAGGCCGCGCCGGCTGTTCCGGCCGGGGCGGGGGCGGTGATGCTGTGCGCGGTATAGCTGGCGCGGTAGCCGGCGGGCAGCACGATCGAGCGGCCGGCATTGCCATGGGGGCGGATTTCGACCTTCCCTTCGAGCACGCTGACGTCGGTATCGTCGCCGCGCTGACGCACGACATACCGCGTCCCCAGCGCCTGCGCGGTGCCCTGCGCCGTTTCGACCAGAAAGGGCCGCGGCGTCGGCGCATCGTCCTTCGCAGTGGCAATCAGGATCTCGCCGGCGAGCAGCTTCACGCGCCGTTCGGTCGGGCCGAAGTCGATGTCGACCGCGCTGGCAGTGTTCAACCAGAGCTGCGTGCCGTCCGCCAGCACCAGCGAGCGGCGCTCGCCCACCGCGGTGCGATAGTCCGCGGCCCATTGGCGCCACGGCGAATGGTCGCGCGCGGTCCACGCCAATCCTCCGGCGAACAGCGACACCGCCAGCACCTTGATTGCCCGCCGGCGTTTGGGGGAACGGGGCGGGGCGAGGGCGGCCCGCGCAATTTCGGAGGTCAGCGGCGACGCCAGCGGCTGCAGCCTGCCCCTGACCGATTCGATCCGCTGCCAGGCCCGCTCGTGGTCGGGATGCTCGGCACGCCAGCGCCGCCATGCGTCGACGACCTCGGGCGCGGCGCCTCCTCCCTGCAAGCCCTGCAGTTCCAGCAGCCATTCGAGCGCGCGCTCGGCCACGTCCGGCGGAATGACGGCGGCATCGGCGGTGGCTTGGTACCAGTGGGAGGCCAAGGCGATGTCAACCTGCAAAGGACAGGTCGGCGAAGAAGCATCGCTGCAGCGCCTTGACGATATAGCGCTTGACCGTCGGGACCGAAATGCCCAGCGTGCCGGCCACCTGGGCATGGGTCAGGCCATCGAGCTGCGACAGCAGGAAGGCCTCCTTGACGATCGTCGGCAAACCATCGAGCAGGCAGTCGAGTTCGAACAGCGTCTCGAGCAGGATCGCCCGCTCCTCCGGCGACAGTTCGACCGGGCAGGGCGTCTGCGCGAGGGCTTCCAGATAGGCGCGTTCGAGCTTTTCCCGGCGCCAGTGGTTGGACACCAGCCGCTGTGCGACGGTGGTCAGGTACGCGCGCGGCTCGTCCAGCCGGTTCGGCACGCGCTCGCTGTTGAGCAGCCGGACGAAGGTGTCGTGGGCCAGGTCGCCCGCCTGCTCTGCGCTGCCCAGGCGCCGATGCAGCCATCCCTTGAGCCATAGATGGTGGTCGCAATACAGCGACTCGATGCTCGAAGGGTGAAGGCAGCCCGGCGTACTCATGTTCCAGCAGGTGGATCCGCTCGACTGCCGCTCCGGTGGGGCGTAGGCGGCATGCCTGAGCAGAATGCGAAAAGATGTAAATAGTAATCATTATTAATAACAGAGTTAAACAAAATCTGTCAAGGCGGCTGGATAGCGAAGGGGCGCCAATCGGACGGCAACGGAACGGAATCGACCGCGCGCACGCCCGCACACTGGCTGCCACATTTCTGCCATGCCGCCGCCATAGTCGGCCGCGACAATGTTCGGCTTCTCCCCCAGCAAAGGAGCAGACCCGTGTCCCCACTCCGATTCACGTTGACCAGGCTGGCGGCCCTGGCGACGGTTGCCGTGCTGGCTGCCTGCGGTTCCGATGACGACGGCGGCGGCGGCAACCCGGGCCCGGGCGGGCCATCGGGTGCGGTCACGCCCGGCACCAGGGCCACGCTCGCCTTGCTGGAAACCGCCGATCTGCACAGCAACGTGCGCAGCTACGACTATTTCAAGCTGGCCGAAGACCAGACCATGGGCTTCGAGCGCGTATCCACGCTGATCAAGCAGGCGCGCGCGGAATTCCCCAACACGCTGCTGCTGGACAACGGCGACACCATCCAGGGCACCGCACTGGCCGACTATCAGGCCCAGGTCAATCCGCTGCCCTGCAGCGACACGCTGGCGATGTACAAGGTGATGAACGCCGCGAAGTTCGATGGCGGCGGCATCGGCAATCACGAGTTCAATTACGGCCTGCCGTTTCTGAACCAGGTTACCGGCAGCCGCTTCGATGTCGACGGTCTGCCCGAGCCGGCCGCGCAGACCGCCTGCGCCGGGCCGACGTTCCCGCAGGTGCTGGCCAATGTCTACAGCGTCAAGACCAAGGCCCCGCTGTTCCAGCCTTATACGATCATCACCAAACAGCTGACCGCCGCCACGCCCGACGGCAAGACCGTCACCGCGCCGGTCAAGGTCGGCATCATCGGCTTCGCGCCGCCGGCCATCATGACCTGGGACAAGCGCTGGCTCGACGGCAAGGTCTACACGGTGGGCGCCAGGGAAGCCGCCGAGCAGTACATCCCTGAAATGCGCGCGAAAGGCGCCGACCTGGTGGTGGTGATTTCGCACGGCGGGCTGGATGGCTCGCCTTACTCGCCGACCATGGAGAATGCGAGCTGGCATCTGTCCCGGGTACCGGGCGTCGACGCCATGCTGATCGGGCATTCGCACCAGATCTTTCCCGACGCCAACAGCACCGCGGCGCAGTTCAATCTGCCCGGCGTCGACAAGGCCAAGGGCCTGGTCAACGGCGTGCCGACGGTGATGGCCAATTACTGGGGCAAGCACCTGGGCGTCATCAAGCTGGAGCTGGCCCATGACGGCACCCGCTGGACGGTCGACAAGAATGCGACCACCGTGCAGGCGCGCTCGATCCAGAAGGCGGACAAGACCTATGTCGAGGCCGACCCCAGCGTCGCCGCCGCGATCGAGGCCGAGCATCAGGCCACCATCGCCTACGTCAAGACGCCGATCGGCACCACCGATTACCGCATGAGCAGCTACTTCGCCGACGTGGGCGATCCCGGCGCGATCCAGATCGTCAATCAGGCGCAGGCCGCCTACGTCAAGGACTACATCGCCGCCAACCTGCCGGATCTGGCCGCGCTGCCGGTGCTGTCCGTGTCGGCGCCGTTCAAGAGCGGCTTTGGCGGGGGCAGCGACTACACCGACGTGCAGGCCGGCAATGTCGCGATCAACAACGCGGCCGATCTCTATCTGTATCCGAACACGGTCTACGCGGTGAAGGTCAACGGCGACGAACTGAAGGCCTGGCTCGAAACGGCGGCCCGGCGCTTCAACCAGATCAGCACCACGGACACCACGGAACAGCAGCTGATCGGCAGCTTCCCGGGCTACAACTTCGACATGTTCACCACCCCGGACCTGCGCTACGAAATCGACGTGACGCAGCCCGTCGGCAGCCGCATCAAGAACCTGACCTATCTCGGCGCGCCAGTGACCGCGAGCCAGCAGTTCATCGTCGCGACCAACAACTACCGGGCCAGCGGCGGCGGCAACTTCCCGGGGCTCGACGGCAGCAAGACGGTCTATGCCTCGCCCGATGCCAACCGCGACGTGCTGATCTCCTACATCAAGAAGATCGGCACCATCACGCGCGCCGCCAACGGTTCGGCGCGCAGCTGGCGCTTCACCAGGGTGGCGACCGCCGGCAAGGTGGTGTTCAGTTCCGCGCCGGGGCAGTTGCCGCAGGCGCAGGCGGCCGGGCTGACCAATATCACGCTGGAGAGCGCCGACGACGGCTCCGGCAAGAACCTGTCCAAATATGCGATCGATCTCAACAGCTGATTCGCTCGCGACGGGCAAGCCGTTCGCCTGGCGCCGCCTGCATCCGATGCCGGCGATCGCGACGGCGGCGGTCCTGCTGGCCGCGGCCTGCGTCGGCGGTGCAGCGGTCTGGCGCCATCAGCTTGCCCATCAGGACCAAGCCCGCCGCACGCAGCTCGTCCAATGGCAGACGCTGGCCACGGCGGCTGGCGACCCTGCCGCGCTCGCCGCGTTGCACGCCGCGGCAGAGCGCGGCGAGGTAGCCGCGCAGACCGCGTTGGGGGAAACGCTGTGGTCGCGCCCTGACGCGGCCCAGCGTGAACAGGCCCGCGCGTGGCTGCATCGGGCGGCGGGGAAGGGCGACGCGCGTGCTCATTTCGTGCTCGGCAAGGCCGCTTTCCTCGGCAGTACGGGAGAGATCGGCAGGGCGCACCTCGCCCGCGCGGCCGTGCTGGAGAAGCCCGACTACGCCGCGGCATGGCGGCATCTGCCGGTTGCCGCGCAGGCCGGCCATGTCGGTGCCGCCTACTACCTCGGCCTGCTGCATCGCGGCGGTTACGGCGCCGAACCGAACCCGGTCGAAGCGGCGCGCTGGTTCACGGTGGCGGCCGAGGGCGGGGTGCCGCAGGCCATGTTCATGCTGGCCAATGCCTATCGCGAAGGCAGTGGTGTGGCGCGCGACGAAGCAAAGGCGGTGGCATGGTACGAAGCGGCCGCCGAGCGCGAGCATCCCGAATCGATCCAGGCGCTGGCGATGGCCTACCGCGACGGCGAACTAGGGCTGGATCGGGACGAGCGCAACTTCCGCTTCCATCTGGTCGAGACGGCGCACGCACTCAAGCATCCGGCGCTGAAGCCCTGACCGGCAGGCGCCGGGCTCCGGGCCGGGATCGCGGCGGCGCTATCCCCGGCCCACCGCCGGCATCGCCTTGCATTTGAGCAGCACACGCGTCAGCGCCTGGATATTCGCCTCGGCGGCATCCTTGCGCCAGATCAGCCGCGTGACCATGCGGCCCGATTTGGCGGGCAGCGGATGAAGGCTCAGGCGGGCCCGCTCGCTGTAGATGCCGACGATGCTGCGCGGCACCAGTGCGACGCCCATGCCGACCACCACGCAGCCGAGGATCAGGTGGTAGGAGCCGACTTCGACGACGCGCCGCGGCGTGGTCCGCGCGCGGGCGAACCAGTCCTCCAGACACCGGCGATGCGGACAGCCGCGCGGAAACGCCAGGATGGTCTTCGAGGGAATGTCCCGGGGCGAGGCAATGAGCGGATGGTCCGCCGCGGCAACGATGACCAGCTCCTCCTCGTAGATCGGCATCGCGTTCAAGCGCTTGTCCGACACCGGATCGGTGGTCAACGCCGCGTCGAGCCTGCCGCGTATGACGAGTTCGGCCAGCTCCGCCGGGTCGCCGGAGGACAGTTCCAGCGCCACGTCCGGATACATCTCGTGGAACAGGCCGAGCGGCTGGGGCAGGCGCACCGCCGCCGTGCTTTCCATTGCCCCGAGCCGCAGCGCGCCGCTGGGCCGATCGTTGCGGGTCGCCTCGGCCGCTTCGTCGGCCAGATCGAGCAGCCGCTCCGCATAGTCCATCAGCACCTTGCCCGCCGGCGACAGTTCCAGCTTGCGTCCATCGCGGCGGAACAGCGTCACGCCGAGCTTCTCCTCCAGCTGCTGGATGCGGACGGTGATGCTCGACTGCGCCCGATGCAGCGATTCCGCCGCCTTGTTGATCCCGCCCGCCTGCACGACGGCGGCGAACGTCTTCAGGTCGGACAATTCCAGCATATCGATTTCTCCGAATGATCCGTTCTGGACAATTCATTTTACGCGATGGAATGACAGCCCTACAGTGTCGGTAACGGTCTTGCGCTCGCGGCGGGTGCAAGACGCTTCCAACCGATCGACGAGGCTCGCCTGCATGACCCTATCGCGTCCCGGAATCCCGAACGGCATGGCCGCGGCGGTGGCCGGCGTTTCCGCCAATGTCATTTTTGGCGCATCGTCGCTGTACTGGCGCCTGCTGGCCAGCATCGCGCCGACCACCCTGGTCAGTTATCGCATCCTGATTTCGCTGGCGACGCTGCTTGCCATCCTGTGGCTGACGGGGCGGCTGCGTGCACTGCGCACCAGGCTCGCGCCGCGCGTCCTCGCCTTGCATGTCGCCGCGTCGTCCCTGGTGGTGGTGAACTGGGGCATCTTCATCTGGAGTTCGATTCACGGCCATGTCGTCGAAACCGGTCTGGGTTATCTGACAGCGCCATGCATCTCGATCGCGGCCGGGCTGATCGTCTTTCGCGAGAAGGTCGACAAGGTCGTCGCAGCGGCGCTGCTGGTGATTGCGGCGGCGATCGCGTTGCTGTTATTGCGCAGCGGCGAACTGCATCACGGGCTGTATCTGACGGCTGCGTTCAGTTGGGGCGGCTATGCGTGCCTGAAGAAGTTCACGCCGCTGGACGCGGTCAGCGGCCTGCTGATGGAGACGGTGTTCCTGTCGATCGGCTGCGGCCTGGCCCTGATGTTCTCGGACATGACGCTGGCCTTGCCGGCCGACATGTCGACGCTGCATGTGGCCGCGCTGGCCATGGCCGGGCTGGTGTCCGCGATCCCGCTGATGTTGTTCTCGTATGCGGCCAACCATCTGTCGCTGTCGATGAGCGGCCTGCTGCAGTTCGTTCTGCCTACCACCCAGTTCGTCGTGGCGACGTTGGTCTACCGGCAGCCGGTGTCTGCCAATACCGTGACCGCGCTCGCGCTGATCTGGCTGGCACTGATGGCGATCGCGGTGCGGCCACTGGTGTCGCCACGCGGCGGCGCGAGCGCGGGGCGCCTGCGATAGCCGTTGCCGGGTGGGCGCCCCGGTTGTCGACTTCCGACTTCTACTTCTGATACGCCGGCACGACGAAGCCCGCAAAACGCTGCTGCGTCACGGCCTTGAACGAGGCCGAACGGTAGGCGTCCCGGATATCGGCAACGAAGGGCTTGTTCAGGTCGCTCGTCTTGACGGCGACAAGGTTCATGTAATAGTCGGGGATCTTTTCCAGCGCCAGCGCCGACGTCAGCTTCAGGCCGGAGGCCAGCGCGAAATTGCCATTGACGAAGGCATAGTCGACATCGTCGAGCGAGCGGGGCAGCTGGGCGGCTTCGAGCTGCACCAGCTTCAGCTTGTGCGGATTGCCGGCAATGTCGCGCTCCGAAGCGCGGACGGCGTCCGTGCCGGGTTTGAGCGTGACCCAGCCGATCTGCTGCAGGATCGCGATGGCCCGCGCCAGATTGGTCGGGTCGTTCGGCAGCGAGACGGTGGCACCCGGTTTCACGTCGCTCAGCGCCTTGTGCTTGCGGCTGTAAATGCCGATCGGCGCCGTCGGCACCTGCACCACCTCCGACAACTGCAGCTTGCGATCGGACGAGAACGTCTTCAGGTAGACCGAATGCTGGAAGGCATTGGCATCGAGCGCGCCATCGGCGAGCGCCAGGTTGGGCTGCACGTAATCGCTGAATTCGACGATCGTCACCTTGTAACCCTGCTTTTCCAGGACGGGCTTGATGCCGTAGCGGATCTGGTCGGCATAGGGGCCGGCGGTCGCACCGAAGCGGATTTCCTTCTTGTCAGGGTCCGCCGCGCCGACGGATTGCATGGCGCCGAAGGCCAGCAGCAAGGTGGTCAGTATCCGGACTCGGCTTGCGACTCGCATCGAATTCTCCCGTTGGTTCTCGTTTCTGTTCTGGCGCGGCGCCAATGCGCCGCGCAACTTGCCGGCCCATTGTAGGGACGGACGAGACGGGAGCGAAGCTGCAAATTGTCATGCGCATATGCGGCAAAGGCATATGCGCCGGGACGGGTTGGATGCCGGGCTCGGCTTACCGCGCCATCACCTTGTCCGGCGTCATCGGCGTCGTCCGCAGCCGCCTTCCGGTGGCATGGAAGATCGCGTTGCTGATCGCGGCCGCCACGCCGACGATGCCGATCTCGCCGACGCCCTTGGCGCCGATGCGGCTGACGATGCGATCGTCCTCTTCGATGAAGACGACGTCGATATCACGGATGTCGGCGTTGGCCGCGACGTGGTATTCGGCGATGTCATGGTTCATGAAGCGGCCCAGCGCATGGTCGGCATGGGTTTCCTCGTGCAGCGCCTGGCTGAGGCCCCACACCACGCCGCCGATCACCTGGCTGCGCGCGGTCAGCGGATTGACGATGCGGCCGGCCGCCACCGCGCTGACCACGCGCATCACGCGCACCAGGCCCAGCGCCTCGTCGACGCGCACCTCGCAGAACACCGCAGAATGCACCGCGCGCACCGTTTTCTTCTGTTCGGCCAGGTTGGGCACCAGCAAATAGCGCACGCCCAGTTGCGCCTTGCCTTGGGACGACAGAAGCGCCGTCAGCGGCAGCGCCACGGCGGGATCGGCGCGCAGGCAAATCATGCCGTCCCGAAACGCCACCTGTTCGAATGTGCAGCCCTGGAAGCCGCTGTTGCGCAGGCCCCGGGCCAGGCGCCACAGCTGGCGCTGCAGGCGCTCGCAGGCGCCATCGACCGCAGAGCCGACCGTTGCCACATGCGAGGAGCCGCCCTCGATCGGGGCGAACGGCAACTCCGAATCGCCCAGCCGGAACACCACGCGGTCGAGCGGCAGGCCCATCGCCGACGCCGCGATCTGCGTCATCACGGTATAGGTGCCGGTGCCGATGTCGCTGGCCGCGCTGGCGACTTCGAGCATGCCGTCGGCATGGAGCGTGGCGCTGGCCCGTGCGGCCATCTGCATCGCGTCCCAGGTGCCGGTGGCCATGCCCCAGCCGATCAGTTCATGGCCGTCCCGCATCGAACGCGGCTCCGGCGGACGCTGGTCCCAGCCAAAGCGCCGGGCCCCTTCGTCATAGCATTCGCGCAGCGACTTGGTGGAGAAGGCCAGGCCCTTGTTGCCGTCGCGCTCGGCGTAATTGGCGAGCCGCAGCGCCAGCGGGTCCATGCCGACCGCGTACGACAGTTCATCCATCGCCACTTCCAGCGCATGCACGCCGTGGGCGGCACCGGGCGCGCGCATGTCCATCGGCGTGTAGTGGTCCAGGTCGACGAGCCGGTATTCGAGGCGGACGTTTTCGCTGGCGTAGAGCTGTCCGGACCAGTTCGCAACCACCTCGACGTAGTCTTCGTTGCGCGATGTCTCCGCCGCGACCTCGTGGATCACGGCCTTCAACCGGCCGTCGGTATCGGCTGCCAGCCGGACGCGTTGCCACGTTTCCGGGCGATGCCCGAAGGTGAACATCTGCTGGCGCGTCAACATCACGCGCACCGAGCGCTGCAGCTTCAGCGCCGCCATCACGGCAATCAGCAGCTGATATTGGGGACGCAGGCCCGACCCGAAGGCGCCGCCGACGAACTGGTTGCGTACCACCACCTTGCGCCTGGGCAGGCCGAACACGCGCGACACCATCCATCGGCAGTTCTGCGAGCCCTGGGTCTTGTCGTGGATCAGCAGATGACCGCGGCTGTCCCGGATCACGGTGCTGGCGTGCATCTCCATCGGGTTGTGGTGCTCGACCCCGGCGTAGTACTCGGCATCGATCCTGAACGGTGCGGCGTCGAAGGCCGCATCGGCGTCGCCCTTCGGCTTGGGCGGCGGCGAATAGCCGGCTTTCAGCGATGAGGGCTCGTGGCTGTGCTGCCGATTCGCCAGCAGATCGGTCTCGTGCGGCGCGGCTTCGTACTGGACCTGCACCAGCATCGCGGCGTAGCGCGCCAGCTCGAAGGTCTCGGCGACGACCAGCGCCACCGGCTGGCCGCTGTAGTGGATTTCGTCGTCATACAGCGGCCGGAACGGCGAGCCGGCCGGGGCCGTCATGTCCTTGTAGAACAGGCGCAGCGATCTGACCTTGGGACGGTTTTGATGCGTGATCACATCGAGCACGCCGGGCACCGCCAAGGCCCGGCTTGCATCGATCGACACGATGCGGCCTCGCGCTACGGTGCTGTTGACCACCACGCCATAGGCCAGGTCCGGTGCCGGATGCTCGGCCGCATAGCGGGCGTGGCCGGTCACCTTGGCGACGCCGTCGACGCGGGGCGTCGGCGTGCCGATCGCGCACTGGCCGGAGCCGGGCACCGCCACCGGCTGCTGATTCTCGTCGATCGGTTCGAGCACGGTCTTGGTCATGCCAGCGTCTCCTCGCGGTAGGCGTCCTGACCGGTGTTGGTCAGGATGCCGGCCGCGGCCATTTCGAGGGCCCGCACGATGGCGCGCTCGGCCAGCGGGATCTTGAAGCCGTTGTTGGCGCCTGTGTCCGCCAGGCTTTCCGGCAGCGCCGGACCGCCCCAGGCGCGCGCTTCGCGCAGCACGAAGCGGGCCGCTTCGGCGAAGGCCTCGACGCCTACGGGCTTGCCCACCAGCAGGGCTTCAGCCTCCGTGTCGCGCCAAGGCTTGTGGGCGACGCCGCCCAGCGCGAGCCGCGCGGCACGAATACGTCCGTCGGCCTCGAGATCCAGCGCCGCTGCGACCGACACCAGCGCAAACGCGTAAGAGGCGCGCTCGCGCACCTTCAGATAGCAGCTGTGGGCGGCAAAGGCGTCCGCCGGCGGCAGCGACAGATGCGTGATGATCTCGTCCCGCGCCAGCGTGGTATCGACATCCGGCCGGTCTCCGGGCAGGCGATGAAATTCGCCGAACGGAATTTCCCGCGTGCCGTTCACCGATTCGACATGGACCGTCGCATCCAGCGCGGCCAGCGCCACGCACATGTCGGAAGGGTGGGTGGCAATGCAGTGCTCGCTGGCCCCCAGGATGGCGTGCTGGCGGGCCAGCCCCGTTGCGGCCGGGCACCCTGTGCCCGGCGCGCGCTTGTTGCACGGCACACCGGCATCGTAAAAGTAGTAGCAGCGCGTGCGCTGCAGCAGATTGCCGCCGTTGGTCGCCATATTGCGGATCTGCGGCGAGGCGCCGGCAAGGATGGCGGCGCGCAGCAGAGGATAGCGCTCGCGCACCAGCGGGTGCTCGGCGGTGTCGGCATTGCGCGCCATTGCGCCCAGATGGAGGCTACCGTCGGGCTGGGCCTCGATCTCGGCCAGCGGCAGCAGCCCGAGATCGACCAGCGCAACGGGCCGCATCACATTGACTTTCATCAGGTCGACCAGATTGGTGCCGCCGGCCAGGCACCGTCCGGTGGCATTGCCGGATGCGCCCTCGGCGGCCTGATGCAGCAGCGCAAGCGCCGCGGGCACGGTATCGGCGCGTTCATAGCGGAACGGGTTCATGGCGTCGGCTCCGATAGCTGCGATGGTTGCGATGGTTGCGATGGTTGCGATGGTTGCGATGGCTGCGATGGCTGCGATGAGGGCGTTGCGGCGGGGGTCGCCCCGTTGCGTTCGCCTCTGCCTGCCGCTTCGCCTTGCTGCGCGCCTCGGCCATCCAGCACGACGCGCGACACGGCCTCGACGATCTGCGGATACGCGCCGCAGCGGCACAGATTGCCGCTCATCCGTTCGCGGATCTCCAGCACGTTGCGCGGCGGCGTTTCGTTCATCAGCCCGGCGGCCGAGCACAGTTGGCCGGGCGTGCAATAGCCGCACTGGAAGGCATCGCATTGGATGAACGCCTGCTGCAGCGGATGCAGGCCGCGCTCGTCGCCGGACAGCCGGGCCAGTCCTTCCACGGTCGTGATGTCGGCCTGGTCGTAGGCCACGGCAAGCGCTAGGCAGGCGTTGATGCGGCGGCCGTCCGCAAGAATCGTGCAGGCGCCGCACTGGCCATGGTCGCAACCCTTCTTGGTACCGGTCAGGTCCAGCTGCTCGCGCAGCAGGTCAAGCAGCGTGACCCACGGCTCGACGCTCAGCGTGTAGTCGGCTCCGTTGATGCGAAGCCGCACCGGCAGGCGCGGGGGCAGGGCGCGGGGCGCCGTCGGTTCCGGGGAGGCGGTGATCGGTTTTGGCTCGGGTGCCAGCATGTCGGTCCTCCGTGGTTCGCCATCAGGGCCCCGACCGAAGCGGAGCGCTCTGGGCGCCCACGCAAAGGCTGCGCCAATGTGGCGGAAGCGGTTGGAAGCCGCCGGGGCGGCACCGGATCGGAGAAAACGTGCGTCGTGCTACATCCGCGAGCGGCATGCAGGCCCGAGCGTACGGCGCGGCGATGCAATCTTGACCGTAGCGGCTGGTAAAAAGCGCCAAAGGCAAGAACGTGGCGCTACGCGCCAGTCGCATATCGACATGCGAACTGGTTCGTTCCGCCGCACGCGTGGCCCCATTACCCTTGACGTCCATTCAGGATGGCGATGCCACGCCCGGCCCCAACCACCATGCAGCAGACAGACCGGATCATTCATTGGGTGCTCGACAGCCTCGAACTCGAGACGACGGTATTCCACGTCGGCCAGTATTGCGGCAGCTGGCGGGCATCCATCGCGGGGCGCTCGCGCGCCGGCTATCACCTGGTTCTGCATGGCGATTGCTGGCTGCACGTGCAGGGCACGGACTCGCCGGTGCACCTGCGTGCCGGCGATGCGGTGTTCTTTCTGCGCGACGTGCCGCATCATCTCGGCTCCGCGGCGCATGCCGATGCCTGCCGGCCTGGCTCTGCCATGCAGCGGCTCGGCGACCCGGAGCCCGGCGCCACCGGGCTCGCATGCGGCTTCTTCGATTTCCGCAGTGGCCTGGCCGAAACCCTGCTCGCCCCGCTGCCCGACTATGTCGTGCTGCCGGCCGCGGACAGCGCTTGTCATGCCGCGCATCGGCTGTTCGACCTGATCCATGCGGAAGCTCGCCTGAGCGAGGCGGCGCCTTCGCCGTTGCTGGTACGGCTGGTGGAACTGCTGTTCTTCTACGTGATCCGCGACATGGCGAAGTCGGACAGCGTGGCGACGGGTCTGTGGCCGGTGCTGCGCAGCGCCGAGTTCTCGTCGCTGGTGCTGGCCCTGATCGCACATCCGGAAAGACCGTGGTCGCTCGAACGAATGGCGAGCCAGGTTCACATGTCGCGGGCGACCTTCTGCAAGCGCTTTGCCGCGGCTTGCGGGCAATCGCCGGCCGCCTTCCTGCTGATACTGCGGATGAAGATCGCCTGCCGGCTGCTCGATGAGCGCGCGAGCATCGCCCAGGCGGCGGAGCGCGTGGGCTATCGCTCCGAAACGGCGTTCGCCAAGGCGTTCAGGAAGGCAACCGGCATGCAGCCCGGGGCATGGCGGCGCCGTGCGGAAGCACCCGCGCATGCCGCTTGAGGGCCGACCGGCTCGGATCGAGACGAAACAGCAGCAAATATCGACGGACGCGCATGGCGCGCCAAGGTCTCGCACCGCAGACTTGCCGCATGTTCGATTGATGCCTGTCCTGCCATGAGCCGACTTCCCCTGCAGACCCTGGACACCGCACCGGCGGCGAGCCGTTCCTTCGTCGCGCGTGCGATCGCCAGCAACGGCTATCTGCCGAATCTGATCGCCGCGCTGTCGAATGCGCCGGCCGCGCTCGAGACCTATCTGACCGTATCGGAGATCAACAGCCGCAGCTCGCTGACCCTGGCCGAGCGCGAGGTAGTCCAGCTCACCGCGGCATCCACGCATGGCTGCGCATTCTGCGTGGCCGGGCATACGGCGGTCGCGCTCAGAAAGGCGAAGCTTTCCCCCGAGCAGGTCGAAGCGCTGCGCAGTCGGTCGCAGGTGGGCGACGGCCGGCTCGATGCACTGGCGGCATTCACACGGGCCGTGATCCGCGAGCGTGGCGCGGTTGCCGACTCGGCGCTGCAGGAATTCGTGGCGGCGGGGTTCGACCCCGCCCAGGCGCTGGACGTGGTGTTGGGCGTCAGTTTGGCGACGCTCTGCAACTTCGCCAACAACCTGGCGCAGTCTCCGTTGAATCCCGAGCTCGAGCCGTACCGCTGGTCGCCCGCCGCGGCCTGACCGGTAAAGAGGCTTTGCCCATGACCATTTCCAGCGCGCATTCCTGCCGCCCTCCATCCACGCCCGGCTCCGCACTTGCGCCCGCCGTCGCCGCCTGGCTGGACGCACACGCCGCCGCGCTCGATGAGGGCGGGGCGCAAGGCGCCATTGCCGGCGGCCAGCTGCTCTCCCGATTGGCCGCCTCCGGTTTGTTCCGCACCGGCGTGCCGCTCGAGCAGGGCGGCAATGGCGGTCCCACGTCGGACGCCATTCGCGCCGTCGCCGACGTGGCGGCGCATTCGCAGGCGGCGGCCTTCGTGCTGTGGGCACAGCGCGTATTCATCGACTATCTGCTGGTGTCGCCCAACCGCGCACTGCGCGCGGCCTGGCTGCCGGCGCTGCTGGAGGGAACCGTGGCCGGCGCCACTGGGCTGTCCAATGCGATGAAGTTCCTGGGCGGCATCGAGTCGCTGCAGGTGCGCATCGCCAGCGTGGGCGGCGGCTATGCCGTCGATGGCGTCGTGCCATGGGCGACCAATCTCGTGCCGGGCAATTTCATCGTCGCGGTTGCGGTCGAGCATGCCGAAGCCGGGCGGCCGGCCGTGCTGGCGATGCCGGCCAATGCGACCGGCGTGCAGCGCAGCGGCGATCTGGATCTGATCGGCCTGCGCGGCACCCATACGGCCTCTGTGTACTTCGAACGCGCGGCGTCGGGACCAGGGTGGCTGCTGCACGAGGACGCGCACGACTATTTGCCGCGCGTGCGGCCGGCGTTTCTTGGCATGCAGTGCGGGCTGTCGCTGGGGCTGGCACGCGCCAGCCTGCTGGCGGCACGGTCTCGTGAGGGCGCCGCGCGTTCGGTGCTGGCCGAGGATATCGACGACCTCGATACGCGGCTGCGGCAGGCGTCGGAGGCGTTGCTGGCCGGCGTCGACCATGGTTCGTTTCTGGTGGCACCGCGCCGGCTGTTTGCGCTGCGCATCGAACTGGTCGAGATCGCGACACAGGCCGTGCAGCTCGAAGTGCAGGCGCGCGGGGGCGCCGGCTATCTGAATGGCCGGCACGACGGCCTGCCGCGCCGCTGGCGTGAGGCGGCCTTTCTGCCGATCGTGACACCGAGCCTGGTGCAGCTGCGCACCGAACTGGCTCGGGCCGGGCGGAACGCGGCATGACGGCTCCGGTGCTGCGTGCGAACGATGTGGCGCTGAGCTATGGCGATCGCGCCGGTCGCGCGGTGTTCGAGCACGTCGATCTGGAGCTGCGCGCCGGCGAGGTCGTGTCCGTGGTCGGCCCGAGCGGTGCCGGCAAGTCCAGTCTGCTGAGGGTGCTGGCCGGGCTCCAGCCGGCCACCGCAGGCGTGGTGGAGATGAACGGGCGGCCATTGCGCGGCGTCGATCCTGGCATCGCCGTGGCGTTCCAGGATCCGTGTCTGCTGCCGTGGCTGTCGGTCGAGCAGAACGCTGCCTTCGGACTCGATTTCCGGCGGCAACCCGCACGCAGCCGGGCAGAACGGCGGGCGCTCGTTCGGAGAACGCTCGAAGCGGTGGGGCTCGCCCACGTGCGTCACCTGTACCCCGCGCAGTTGTCCGGCGGCATGGCGCAGCGCGTGGCCCTGGCGCGCTGCATGGCCCGGCAGCCCAAGGTGCTGTTGCTCGATGAACCATTCGGCGCGCTCGATGAGGTGACCCGCGCCGACATGCAGGCGTTGTTGCGCGGCATCGTGCGGACGCACCGGCCGGCGACGCTGCTGATCACGCACGATCTTGACGAGGCCCTGCTGTTGTCGGACCGCATCGTGCTGTTGGGAGGCCGGGCGGGCACGACGGCGACGATCGCACACATGTGGCAACCGGACCGGTCATTGGGGCCGGAGCCGGACCTCGACGCCGTTGACCGCATGCGCGTCGACATCGTCCGGCACCTTCGCCAGCTTTCCGGTCGCCGTGCGGGCCGCACGGCGACTGCTCTCCATCCCGATACCGACGAGGAATTCCATGTGCCAGTTACCGATGTCGCGGCGTGAATGGCTCAAGCTGTCCGCGCTGTTCACGGCGGGCGGTGCGCTGCCGCTGCTGAACGGGCTGAACGCACGCGCGGCCCAGGAGCCCGATGCGCCGGTGCGGATCGGCTATCTGCCGATCACCGATGCCACGCCGCTGCTGGTGGCGCACCGCAATGGCTACTTCGAACAGCAGGGCATTCGCGCGGAAAAGCCCACGATGCTCCGAAGCTGGGCGCAACTGGTCGAGGCGTTCATATCCGGCCAGGTCAACGTGGTGCATCTTCTGTCGCCGATGACCGTCTGGGCGCGCTTCGGCAGCCAGGTGCCGGCCAAGGTCGTGGCCTGGAATCATGTGGGAGGATCGGGCCTGACGGTGGCGCCGCAGGTCAATACGCTGCACGACCTCGGCGGCAAGACCGTCGCCATCCCGTTCTGGTACTCGATTCATAACGTCGTGCTGCAGGCCATGCTGAAGCAGGCGGGGCTGACGCCGGTCGCGCGCAAGAGCGCGGCCATTGCGGCGCAGGAGGTCAACCTGGTAGTCATGGCGCCATCCGATATGCCGCCCGCGCTGGCATCGCGGCAGATCGAGGGCTACATCGTCGCCGAGCCGTTCAACGCGGCCGCCGAAACGCTGGGTATCGGCAAGATCCTGCGCTTTACCGGCGACGTCTGGCGCAACCATGCCTGCTGCGTGGTGTTCATGCACCAGCATGATCTGGATCGGCGGCCCGAATGGTCGCAGAAGGTCGTCAATGCCGTGGTCAAGGCGCAGCGTTGGACGCAGGACCATCGTGCCGAAGCGGCGCAACTGCTGTCCAAGGATGGACCGAACCGCTATACGCCGCATTCGCTGGAGGCGCTGCGCAAGGTGCTGGCGCCCGATCCGTCCGAGCGCGGACGCTATCTCGCCAGCGGTGCCATTCTCCATGCTGCCTGGAACGACAGGCGCATCGATTTCCAGCCGTATCCTTACCCGAGCTACACCGAGGAGCTGGTGCGCCGGCTGAAGGGCACGCTGATCGAAGGCAACAGCGGCTTCCTGGCATCGCTCGATCCGCAGCGTGCGGCGCGCGAGCTCGTCGACGACCGCTTCGTGCGCAACAGCATCGCGGCGGTCGGCGGCCTGAAGGCGTTCGGTATCGCCGATGGATTTACCCGGCAGGAAGAGATTGTCGCGTGACCGCCCGGGGAATGACACAACGCGCGGCCGCCGTGCCGCTGGCCCTGACCGGTCTCGCGGTGCTCGGGGCGGTGTGGTGGGCGGCCACGGCAGAGGGCGGCGTTCTGGCCCAGCGATTCGCCCCGCAGGCGACGCTCGCCAGTCTGGCGCTGCTGCTGCAGCAGCCCGACTTCCTGCTTCATCTGTGGGTCAGCCTGCGCCGCGTGCTTGCGGGGCTCGGCATGGCGCTGATCGTCGGCGTACCGGTGGGCTTGCTGGTGGGCGCGGCCCGGTCGGTCGATACCGCCTTGTCGCCGGCATTCCAGTTCCTGCGGATGATTTCGCCACTGTCGTGGATGCCCGTGGTGGTGATGGTCTTTGGCGTGGGCGATCGCTCGGTGCTGTTCCTGCTGGCCTTTGCCGGGGTCTGGCCGATCGTGCTGAACACTGCCGCGGGCGTGCGCTCGCTCGATGCGCGCTGGCTGATGCTGGCGCGCAGCCTCGCTGCCACGCCCACGGAAATGCTGACGCGCGTGATCGTGCCCGGCGTGGTCGGCCACGCCCTGACCGGGCTGCGCCTGGCCATCGGCGTCGTCTGGATTGTGCTGGTACCCGCGGAGATGCTCGGCGTCAATGCGGGCCTGGGCTATTTCATCCTCGACACGCGCGACCGTCTGGCGTACTCGGAACTGCTGGCCACCGTGATCGTGATCGGCGCCGTGGGCATGCTGCTCGACAGTGCAGCACGGCGCCTTCTTCGCTGGTGGAGGCCCGGTTAGAAAGCCGGCAGAATCGCTCCCTTGAACTGCCTGGCGAGGAAATCGCGGACTTCCTGCGACTGGTACGAGGCGACCAGATCCTTGACCCATGGCTTGCCGCGGTCCTGCTCGCGGACGGCAATCAGGTTGGCGTAGGGGCCCTTGAGGTCTTCGATCGCGATCGCATCGCGCGTCGGCGTGAGACCGGCCTTGACCGCGTAATCGGTATTGATGGCCGCGGCCGCCAGATCGTCGAGCGAGCGCGGCAGAATCGCCGAATCGAGCTCGACGATCTTCAGCTTCTTCGGATTCGATGCGATGTCGAGCGGCGTGGCGTTCTTGCCGTTCTCGCCGGCGCCCGGCTTCAGCGTCAGCACGCCTTGCGACTGCAGCAGCTTCAGCGCGCGATTGCCGTTCGACGGGTCGTTCTGGATGCCGACCTTCGCGCCTTCCGGCAGGTCCTTCAGCGACTTGAACTTGCGCGAGTAGAAGCCCATCGGGGCCACGTAGGTGAGGCCGACATTGACGATCTTGTAGCGGCGCGCCTGGATCTGGCTGTCCAGGAACGGCTGGTGCTGGAAGCCATTGGCGTCGAGGTCGCCGGCGTCCAGCGCGGCGTTCGGCTGCGCATAGTCGTTGAATTCGACGATCCTGATGTCCAGACCCTTGCGCTTGGCGACGGTGCGCACCACTTCCCAGATCTGCGCGTCCGGGCCGCTCATGGTGCCGAGCCGGATGGTCTGGTCGGCAGCAAAGGCGGGGACGGTGGTCCCGGTGCCGATGGCGGCGATGGCGGTGGCGGCGATCAGCCTGAACAGATGACGGCGTTGCATGACGAATCCTTGTTCCAGTTCCTCTTATCGTTGATGGGCATGTCGCGGCCGGAAACGATGCGGGACGGTAGCCTGTGCAACGTCGGCCGCGGCCCTATGCCGCATGGACAGCCGGCTCATTGTATGGAGCGCGGCTTGAGGAACGAAGTAGAGAATTGTCATGCGCATATGCGGGCAAGGCATATGGAAAGCGCGGCGCAGATCAGCGATGGATCTGCACGCTACGCCCTCATTTCAATTGCTGAACCCGGATCATGTTCCCGGCGGGATCGCGCACGCCGAAATCGCGCACGCCATACGGCTGGTCGGTCGGCTCCTGGACGATCTCGACGTCCAGTGCCTGCAGACGCCGAAAGACGCCATCCAGATCCCTGGCTCCCAACAGCAGCATCGCGAAGGTCCCCTTGGCCATCATCTCGGCGATGGTGCGCTTCTCCTCGTCGGTGACGCCCGGCGTGGCGTTGGGCGGGTACAGCACGATGGAGGTCTCCGGCTTGTCCTTCGGGCCGACCGTGATCCAGCGATGGTCGCCGAAGGCGACGTCCTTGCGGACCTCGAAGTCGAGCGCGTCGCGATAGAACGCCAGCGAAACCTCCGGATCGGAATGGGGCAGAAAGGTCGAGTGAATGGTGATGTCCAAGTTCAGTCTCCGTGGTGGGTCGACAGGCGCCGGCCGCCGCCCTCGCGGCGTGGTCCGAAGCCATGGCGCGCAGTCTAGACGGGCTCCTTCGCCGGCGCTTCTCGATTCCTGATCGGTCGCGTCACCTGCCTGGCGACGCAGGACGGGATGCCGTCCGCCTCGCCGGCGCAATCGCGCCGGTAAATGCTCGGCGGCACGCCGACCAGTTCGGCGAACCGCGTGCTGAAGGTGCCCAGCGACGAGCAGCCGACCGCGAAGCAGACTTCGGTCACGCTCAGGTCGCCGCGGCGCAGCAACGCCATCGCCCGCTCGATGCGGCGGGTCATCAGGTAGGAATAGACGGACTCCCCGTACGCCAGTCGGAACTGTCGACTCAGGTGGCCTGCCGACATGTGGACGCCCCGGGCGAGCGCCTCGACGTCGAGCGGCTCGGCGTAGTCGCGATCGATGCGGTCGCGCACGCGACGCAGGCGGGCGAGGTCACGGAGGGTGGGGTCGGGTGTGGCCGCGGGCATCCGGCTATCGTGCCATGCTCGGCTCGCATGCTCAACCCGGCGTCGGCCGGATGCTCGCGCGCCCGAATTGGCGCGCAAGCGCCGATCGCCCACACTTCAGGGATCAACGCGACCGGAGTCGGGACATGGCCAAGTCAGCTGCCGTCGGATCGTTGCACCGCCGATTGAGCCTTTCTCTGGGCGGTCTTGCGCTCCTTGTGGGCTTTCTTGGGGCGTTCGGCGCGTGGATCGTCGTCCATCAGGTGGCCAGCGAGTTCAACGAGGACTTGCGGCAGGCTGCCGCCGCCATTCGCGCGGCACCGCCCGGCATGCCGGCGCCGTCCCACGGCAAGGCTGCGCCGGCGCCTCCGCCTGTGCTGGTGCAGACCTGGGGGCCCGAAGACGGCGTCCGCCCGGGACACACCAACGCGCCGTGGGTCATGCTTCCACGGGCTCCGCTGGGCTTTTCCGACGTGGAAGCGCACGGCACCGTCTGGGACGTGTTTGCGCTGCAGGCCGGCGATGCCTACGTGCAGATCGCGCAGCCGCGATCGGTTCGCCAGGCCAATGCGTGGCGGGTGGCGACATGGGCGGCGATACCGGTCATCGTGCTGTTGCCGGTGCTGGTGTGGGCGATCCGAGTCGGCGTCAGGGAGGCGCTGCGGCCATTGAGCGTCATTGGCGAGCGCGTGGCCCAGGCCGACCTCAATCATCTGGAGCCGGTGGATACCAGCACCGCGCCCGAGGAACTGCGACCCTTTCTCGAATCGGTCAACCGGATGATGGTCCGGCTGTCCGGATTGATCGATACGGAGCGCACCTTTATCGCGAACGCCGCGCATGAACTGCGTTCGCCGCTGACCGCCCTTCAACTGCAGGTGGAGAATCTGGTCCATGCGCCGCGCGACAATGTCGACGAGCAGCTGGAAGAGCTGCGCCGCGGCATCCGGCGCACCGGGGCTCTGATCACCAGGTTGCTCGAACTGGCCCGCGCGGAAATCGGCACGCCCGGCGCCCCGGACAATGTGGCGGTGGGCGATGTCGTCACCGATGTCGTGACCGACTTGCTGCCGCTCGCCGTCGATCGAGGCGTCGACCTGGGTGTGGAGAGGCTCGACAACGTGCAGCTCGCCGCTGCCGAGACGGATCTGCGCATGCTGATCAAGAACCTGGTGGACAATGCCATCCGCTATGGAGGCCGGGGAGGGCGGGTGGACCTGAGCGTGCGCCGCGACGGCGGCGATGTCGTGATCGAAGTGGCCGACACCGGGCCGGGCATTCCCGAGGCCGCCCGGGCGCGGGTGTTCGAGCGCTTCTATCGCGGCGGCGCGACCGACGAAGAGGGCAGCGGCCTGGGGCTCGCCATCGTGCAGACGATTGCGGGCAACCTTGGCGGTCGCATCGATTTGAAGGGACGCGCAGATGGCCGAACGGGGCTCGTGGCGAAGGTGGTATTGCCGCTGCGGACCCGCACTGCCGCATGACGATGCGCGGCCGCTTCCACCTGAGCTCGTTCGTACCGGAAGGCCAGCCTTTCTCGGAACGGCTGTGCGATAAGGTGCGGCACGCCGGAATGGCGCGGAGAAGATCGCCGCGCTATGCCGGCAGAAGGCCAGCGTTTCGATAGCCTTCGATCAACGCGTCATAGACCAAGATATCGGCGCGGCTTCTCGCAATCAGCTGAGCGCCCGCGATGGCCGCGAAGATCGCACGAGCTCGCAGTTCGCTTTCTTCGGAAGTCACCACGCCGGCGTCGACGAGAACCTTGCTCAGCCACGCGATATTGACGTCGGCAAAGGCTTTGACCTCCGTCTTCACCACGTCGGGAAGATCGTCCGATTCGGCGGCCATGAAGCTGCACAGGCAAATGCGATTGCCACGCTCGAGCGCCTTGCGAAACAGTTGGGGATAGCGATGCAGGCATTGAAACGGATCCTGCGAATCGGCTAGCAAGGCATCCAGAACGGTCGCTGTGTCCTGCCAATAACGCCTCGCTACCGCCGCGCCAAGATCCGCCTTGCTATCGAAGTGGTGGTAAATGCTGGCGGCCTTGATGCCGACCGCTGCCGCCAGATCGCGGAAATTCAGGCCGCTGTAGCCGTGCGCCTGCGCAATGCCGGTGGCGGCCGCCAGGATTCGCTCCCTGGAGCCGGGCGTCTGGCTTTCGCTCTCGTCTTTTGTCATGGCTTCGGCCTCTATCCACGGAACCCACGGAAATCGCGTCTTGACGCTCCCGATTATACGCTCTATGGTTAACCTAACGATTGTTAGGTAGACAGATGCGCCAATGTGGTTCGACCCTCCGATCGGACCGTCCAATCCACCGTGGAGATATGAAATAGTGCCTTCCCATATCGGCAGTCCCGACGCCGTCGACATGCCCGCGATGAAGATCCATGACTTTCCGACAGGGCCGTATCCGACGCGGGTCCGAATCGCCCTGGCTGAAAAAAGCCTTCAATCGCGCGTGGAATTCGTGATGGTGGATCTATATAAGGGCGAGCACAAAAAGCCCGAATTCATTGCCAGCAAGAACTACTCGGGCACGTTGCCGGTGCTCGAACTCGACGACGGCACCTGCATTGCCGAATGCACCGCCATCACCGAATACCTGGACGCCCTCGATGGCGACCCCATACTGACGGGCAGGACCCCGCGTGAAAAGGGCGTAATCCACATGATGAACAAGCGCGCCGAATTGGAACTGCTCGACGCGATCAGTCTCTATTTCCATCACGGCACGCCCGGCCTGGGAGCGGATGTCGAAATCTATCAAAACGCGGAATGGGGCTTGCGCCAGCGCGACAAAGCACTGAAGGGCATGCATTACTTCGACTCGGTGTTGAAGGGACAGCCCTATGTTGCCGGCGAGGCATTCTCGATGGCCGATATCGCGGTGATCGGCGGTTTGATCTTTGCCGCGATCGTCAAGCTGCCGGTGCCTGGCGAGTGCGAGGCCCTTCGGGCCTGGTACGCAAGAATGCTGCAGCGCCCGAGTGTAAGAAACCAGCCGGCGTTCGCCGCCCTGTCCCCCGCGTCGGCTTGAATATCGCCTCCATGGCGGCGGGGGCGTTGCGCTCGCACCTGCCGCGAGAGTGTGCGACAGTGGCGGAGCCCGACAACGGCATCCGTTTCATCCGATAGATCCGGTTCTGCAATGTGGACGGCTGGCGTTGTATGCGCGGCATTGAATGGCAGATTCCAACGCTCCAGGAGACACGACATGCTGAGCAAGAACACGATCTGTTTGTGGTACGACAAGGACGCGCTCGACGCCGCCACCTTCTATGCGGAAACATTTCCCGACAGCGCGGTCGGCGCCATCCATCACGCCCCCGGCGACTATCCGACCGGCAAGCAGGGCGATGTCCTGATGGTCGAGTTCACCGTCATCGGCATTCCTTGCCTCGGGCTGAACGGCGGCCCGGACGTCAAACACAACGAGGCATTCTCGTTTCTGATCTCCACGGACGACCAGGCGGAAACCGACCGCTTGTGGAATGCGATCGTCGGCAATGGCGGACAGGAAGTCGAATGCGGCTGGTGCCGGGACCGATGGGGAGTGTCATGGCAGATCAGCCCGCGTGCGCTGACCGACGCGGTAACCGGGCCCGACCGCGCGGCGGCCAAGCGCGTATTCGACGCGATGATGTCCATGAAGAAGATCGACATCGCGGCGATCGAAGCGGCACGGCTCGGCGGCCACAACGCTTGATGTTGACGGTGCCGCCCTCCGGCTGCAATTCCGCCTGTACTGACCTTGTGACGATGCCGAACCCAGCCGCTGCCCCGCACGCCGAATCCGTTGCCCCCCTGTCCGGCAACGAACCGCTCTTCATCGTGTTCAACGGCGGCTCCGGCAATGACGACGCGGCCGAGACCCGTAACAGGATGGAGGCACGACTGAGCGAGGCAGGGCGCGCCTATACCATCTTCGCGGTGGACCGGCCCGGACAATTGCCGCAGATCGCCGAGATGGCCGTCGAACGCGCAAGACAGGCCAATGGCGTCGTGGTGGCAGCGGGCGGCGACGGTACCTTGAACGCCGTTGCCGCTGCCGTTTTGCCGACGGGGCTGCCTTTCGGCATTCTGCCGCGCGGCACCTTCAATTACTTCGGCCGGACCTACGGCATCTCGCGGGAAACCGAAGAGGCGGTGGCGAGCCTGCTCGATGCCCGCATCGAACCGGTGCAAGTGGGCCTGCTGGATGGGCGGCCATTTCTGGTCAATGCCAGCCTGGGGCTGTACCCACAACTGCTGGAAGACCGCGAGGTTTACAAAAAGATGCTCGGCCGGCGGCGCTGGGTGGCGCTGCTGTCGGCGCTGATCACGCTGGCTCGCGCACCGGCGCAGCTGACGCTCGAGCTGCTGTCCCACGGCCAACAGCAGGTACTCCGTACACCGACGCTCGTGGTGGGCAATAACAGCTTGCAGCTGGAGCAGATCGGCATACCCGAAGTCGCCCATCTGGAAGACAACCGTCTGGTCGCAATGATCGCGAAGCCGGTCGGCACGCTCGCGCTGTATGGTTTGCTGTTGATGGGGGCGATCGGCCGGCTTGGCGATACCTCCCGAGTCATCAGCTTCAGCTTCGAAACGCTGACGGTGCGCGTTCGCGGACGCCGGCGCATCAAGGTGGCGATGGATGGCGAGATTCACTGGGCCCGCACGCCTCTGCACTTTGCTGTCTCGCCAAAGCGTTTGCAGCTGCTGATTCCACGAGACAAGAGCCGGTTGGACCGTTCATGAGAGTAAGCCGCGTCTTGCACCTGTCCGATACGCATTTTGGTACCGAGGTAGAGCCAGTCGTCGATGCCGTCCTGGAGTTGGCGCGCAGCTTGATGCCGGATGTCGTCGTTCTCTCGGGCGATATTACCCAGCGAGCGAGAAGCGGACAATTTGCCGCGGCACGAGCGTTTCTCTCGAGGCTTGGGCTGCCGACGCTGGCGATACCGGGCAATCACGATATTCCGCTGTTCAATGTCGCGGCCCGGATCTTGAATCCGTATGGCGGCTATCGTCGCGCGATCGGTATGGCGCTCGAGCCGGTCTTCAGCAATGACCGTGTCCTTGCCATCGGCGTGAACACCACCAGGCCGTCGCGGCACAAGAACGGGGAAGTGTCGCGCGAGCAGATCGATCGCGTCTGCGCGCAGCTGCGTCAGGCCCATCCGCACCAGCTGCGTATCGTCGTGGTGCATCAACCGGTGCGCGCCGTCGTCGAGTCGGATACGAGGAATCTGTTGATCGGGCGTGAATCGGCCGTCCCGGCGTGGGTCGATGCCGGCATGGATATCGTGCTGGGCGGACATATCCACCTTCCGTATGTCGCGCCGCTGCCGACCCGCTCGGCGCGTCGCGCCTGGGCGGTGCAGGCCGGCACCGCGGTCTCGCACCGGGTGCGCGGCTCCATTCCGAATTCCGTCAATGTCATCGAACACCACGCCGAAGACGGGCACGTCAGCTGTCGCGTTCAGCGCTGGGATTACGACGCGGGCGGCAAGGCCTTCGCCGTCGTGGACAACGCGGTTCTCGAACTGAGCCGATAGCGAGCCGGCGTCGGCGTCGGCAAAAAGAGCGGGGCAGCCTTTCGCCGTTCCTTGCGGTCAATCCGCCTGAATTCCGGCTTCTTTCACAACCTTTCCCCACTTGGCGAGGTCGGATTTGATCAGCGCCGCATACTGCTGCGGCGTGCCGCCTTGAATCTCGATCCCGGCCGCCTCCAGTTTGGCGCGCACCTCCGGCTGTTTCAGGATGGCGTTGATCTCGGTGTTCAACTTGACAACGACTTCCTTCGGCGTGCCGGCCGGCGCCAGAAAACCCCCGTTGGTGTTCGCGTCATAGCCATTCAGCCCTTGCTCCTGCGCGGTTGGCACCTGGGGCAGGGCCTTGGAGCGGGTCTTTGACGATACAGCCACGGCGCGCACATTGCCCGACGCGGCCTGTTCCTTGATGGCGCTGACCGTATCGATGTAGAGCGCGGTGCGGCCGGCAATCAGGTCGGGATGCGCGGCGGAAGACCCCTTGTAAGGCACCAGCATCATCGGCGCTCCGCTGACCATGCGGAACATCTCCGCGGCCATTTCCTGCGCGCTGCCGCGGCCCGAGGTTGCAACCTTCGCCTCGTCCGGATGGCTCTTCATCCAGCCGACCAGCTCGGGCAGGGTCTTGACCGGCAGCTTCGGGTAGATCGCAAACACCAGCGGAATCTCGTGCGTATAGACGATCGGCTCGAAGCTCTTTTCCGGATCCCAACCGAGATTCTTGAACAGGTATTTGTTGATGTTGTGGCTGCCGCCGACAATGCCGATCGTATAGCCGTCGGGCTTGGCATTCGCCAGCACCGCGGTGCCCAGGTTGTTGGATGCGCCGGGGCGGTTCTCGACGATAAACGGCTGCCCGAGCCTGACGGACAGCTTCTCGCCAACAACACGGGCGATCAGGTCGATGCCGCCGCCGGCTGGCGCGGGAACGATGATCGTGACCGGCCGGGCAGGGTAGTTTTGCGCGGCGGCCGGGCCCGTGCCGATCAGCAGGGCAGCGGGGACGGCAAGGGTGGCGTTGAGCAGCGTGGCGAATCGCATCGTTGTCTCCTTCGTGTTTCTGGTTTTCCGGTTTTCCGGTTTTCTGGTCTTCCAACCGACTGGCGCCGACCCTGGCCGGCGTCCGGCAAGGCGCCGACGGGACAAGGCCGTCAGCCGCGCCCCACGAACGGCATGTTGGTCGCCATCACGGTCATGTTCAGCACGTTGGTGTCCAGCGGCAGCGATGCCATGTGGCGGACGGCGTCGGCCACATGGCGCGCCTCCATCATCGGTTCGGGCGCGACGGTACCGTTGGCCTGCAGTACACCGCGGGTCATCCGTTCCGAGAGCTCTGTCAATGCATTGCCGATGTCGATCTGGCCGGCGGCGATGTGGAAGGCGCGGCCATCGAGCGCCAGCGCCTTGGTCAGCCCGGTGATGGCGTGCTTGCTGGCGGTGTAGGGCGCGGTAAAAGGGCGCGGCGTGTGGGCCGAAATGGAGCCGTTGTTGATGATGCGGCCGCCCTGCGGCGACTGGCGGCGCATCAGGCCAAACGCCGCCCGCGCGCACAGGTAGGCGCCGTTGAGGTTCGTATTGATGACGTCGAACCAGGCTTGCAGCGGCAGTTCGTCCATCGGCACCGCCGGCGCATTGATGCCGGCATTGTTGAACAGCAGATCAAGCCGGCCAAACTCGCGCTCGATCGCGTCGAACAGCGCCTGCACGCTGTGGGGATCCGTCACGTCGGCGGGCATCGCGACGGCGTGACGGTCGCACGCCGCGGCTTCGGCCGCCAGCGCCTGCAGGGGTTCCGCGCGGCGCCCGGCCAGCACCACGGTCCAGCCGTCTTCGAGCAGCGCGAGCGCGGACAAGCGGCCGACGCCGCTGCCCGCGCCGGTGACAAGCGCGATTTTCGATATGGGGTTCAAGTTGGTCTCCTCCAGCGTGTCGTTGTGAAAGGGGAAGTGTCGAGCGGCGGATGACCGCACAGTCAGGTGGTCAGACTCATCTCAGGCCGCTTGCCCGCCAGCGCCTGCGCCACGCTGTCGAGCACCATCCGCGCCATCGCCGCGCGGGTTTCCCAGGTCGCGCTGGCGCGGTGAGCCTGAAGCGTCGTGCGGTCCGACTGCCGCAGCGTCACAGGCACGCGCGGCTCGTCGACGAACACGTCCAGTCCCGCGCCCGCGATGCTGCCATTGGCAATCGCCGCCTCGAGATCGGGCTCATTGACCAGCCGGCCGCGCGCGACATTGACCAGAAAGCCACGCGGCCCGAGGGCGTCCAGCACCGCCGCATCGACGATGCCTTCGGCCTTGTCCGCCGCCGCGCACAGCACCAGCGCATCGCTGACGCGCGCCAGGTCGACCAGATTCGGGATGAACTCGTAGGGCAGGTCGCTCATCGGCGCGAGGTCGATATAGCGGATCGGGCAGCCGAACGCCGCCGCCCGAATCGCCACGGCACGACCGACGCGGCCCATGCCCACGATACCGACCCGCATTCCGCTGAAGCGGCGCGCCAGCGGAATGGCGCTCGGTTGCGGGTGCAATTCCCACTGGCCGTCGCGCACGAAGCGATCGCCCGCGCAGATATTCCGGCACGAAGCGATCAGCAGACCGATCGCCAGATCGGCGACGTCTTCGGTCAGCGCACCGAGCGTGGCGGTGACCGGCAGGCCGCGACTGCGGCAATAGGCGAGATCGACCGCATCGGTTCCCACGCCGTTGATCGCCACGACTTTCAACGCCGGCAATTGCTCCAGCATCGCCCGGGAAATGCCCGTATGGCCGCCGGTGATCACCGCCTCGATGGACGATCCGCGTTCGCGCAGCCATGCGGCCGGGTCCTCGATCTCGAACAACTTGTGGACCTCGTAGAGCGCGGCGAGCTCTTCGTTGGCGGCCGGAATCAGGATGGGGTTGAGTTGCAGAATGTTGGGCTTCATGGCTTTCCGAGGGAACGTTGCACAGGCTGTTGCACAGGCGCTTGCATCGTATAAAGTGTTGATTCGCTATGCAATATTGATATATAAAATCAACATAAAGTCAGCCAAACGGCAGCCATGGGAACCTGGATATCGATGAACGAAGCGTGCAGCCGTCTTGGTGTGCGGCCGCAGACGATCTATGCCTACGTCAGCCGCGGCAAGGTCGAGGTGATGTCCGACCCGGCGGACACCCGGCGCAGCCTCTATCGGGCCGAAGACATCGCCGCGCTGGCCAGGCGCAAGCAGGCAGGCCGCAAGCACGAGACGCTGGCCGCGAACACGCTGTTCGGCGCCGAACCGAGCATTCCGACTGCGATTTCGACCTTCGTGCGCGAGCGGCTGTACTACCGCGGACAGGACGCGGTCGCGTTGGCCGCCACGGCGACGATCGAAGAGGTGGCGCGGCTGTTGTGGGATGCCGAACAGCCGGTGGACTTCTCGTCGACGGCGCGCGCGGGCAAGCCGGGGCGCGTCGCAGCATTCAGGACGCTGGCCACGCTCGCGGCTACCGGGCACTCGACCCACGGCCGGATGACACACGTGCTGCATCTCGAAGCCCAAAGCCTGGTCGGCAAGCTGGCCAACGCATTCGGCGCACAACCGGGACAACATCCGCTGCACCTGCGCTTTGCGCAAGGCTGGAAGCAACCGCCGAAGGCCGGGGAGCTGCTGCGTACCGCGATGGTGCTGCTGGTCGACCACGAGCTGACCAGCAGCGCCTTTGCCGCGCGCATTGCCGCGTCCACCGGTGCATCCTTGCCGGCCTGCCTGCTTGCCGGCCTCACGACCTTGTCAGGCCCCTTGCACGGCGACGCGTCTGGCCGTGTACGCGCACTGTTCAACGAAGCCGAGCGGCAGGGCGAGGATCAGGTGATCGCGCATTACCTGTCCACCGGCATGCCGTTGCCCGGGTTCGGGCACCACCTCTATCCCGAAGGCGACCCGCGCGCTGCCGCGCTGCTTGCCATGTTCGAACCGCCGAAGACGATCGCGCGGCTGATCGGCAAGGCCTCCGGCCTGACCGGACTGCAGCCGAATCTCGACGTCGCGCTTGCCGCGTTGGTGGCACATTGCGGGCTCCCTGACGACGCGGCGTTCGCGATGTTCGCCACGGCGCGCAGCATCGGCCTGCTGGCCCACAGCCTCGAACAGTTGGGTGTGGGGCAGGTGATCCGTCCGCGTGGGCGCTATGTCGGCGTGATGCCGGCTGGCGCGAGCGCCCGTTGAGGAGCCGGCGCCCGCGCGCCGGGCATGCGCTCAGTCGATCAGCTTGCCGTTCGCATCGAAGAAGGGATACGCCGGCCCATGGTCGCCGATCGCAGCGGCATGCGTGACCAAGCCATGGGTGGGATGCCACCAGTGCAGCAGATAGCCCGGCGGTTCCATCCGAAAGCGCGACGGCGCCTGCGGGTCAAGGTCCAGCGCCACCTGATGCGCCGGGCCGGGCGCGGTGATGGCGATGGTGCCGCCGAAGCGCCGGGTGATATGCCGATGCAGATGGCCGCACAGCACGCGCTCCACCTGCGGATGGCGCCGCACCACGGCCTCCAGCAGCGCCGCGTCCTGCAGGCCCTGCTGGTCCATGTGGCCGATGCCGGTGTGGAAGGGCGGGTGGTGCAGCATCAGCAGGGTGGGGCGTTCGGGCGCCGAAGCCAGCGCGGCCTCCAGCCAGGGCAGCGCATCGGGATCCACGCGTCCGCCGCTTTGGCCGGGAACGGTGCAGTCGAAGGCGATCAGCGTCAGCGGCCCCGCATCGATACGGTAGTGGATCGGCGCGTCGCCATCGCCCGCATCGAACAGATAGGTATGATCGGCGAACACGCGGCGCAGCGCGGCCCGGCTGTCGTGATTGCCCGGCAGCAGCCGCACCGGTATGGGCAAGGCCTCCAGTATGCCGCGCAGGAAGCGATATTCCTCCTCGCTGCCGAAGTCGACCAGATCGCCCGTCACCACCGCGATGTCGGGACGCTGCGGCAGCGCAAGCAGCGTGTCGATGCAACGGCGCAGCGCCTCGGCGGTATCGACGCGCCGATAGGAGAGTTTGCCGCCGGCCTTGATATGCAGGTCGGTCAACTGGGCGACGAGATAAGGATTCGGCATCAGGCAGCGCTCCCGGCCGGAACCGTCAGCAGATGGCTGGTGTCGATGCGCAGCCCGACACGGTCGCCGGCCACCCAGCGATCGCGCCGCGCGGTATCCAGCACGATCGGCGCGGGCGCGCCCACATCGACCAGCAGGCGGGTCGCATGGCCGAGGAACAGTGCGGTGACGACGCTGCCGGTGACATGGACGTCGGACGCATTCGGTGCCTCCGTCAGCGAGACGTCCTCGGGCCGGAACATCAGCTCGGCCCGCGACACCTCGATGTGTTCGGACTGACGCGGCAGCGCGCCGCCCGGCACGCGCCACACCGTGCGATCGGCGTCTGCCGGCAGGCGGTTCATCGTGCCGATGAAGTCCGCGACGAACGCATTGGCCGGATGCCGGTAAATGTCCTGCGGCGTACCGCTTTGCGCGATGCGCCCCTTGTCCATCACGATGATGCGATCCCCCAGTGCCATCGCCTCCGCCTGGTCATGCGTGACATAGACCGTGGTAATGCGCAGACCGCGCAGCAGTCGATTGATGTCGGCGCGCAGCGCGTCGCGCAGCTTCGCATCCAGCGCCGTCAGCGGTTCGTCCAGCAGCAGCACGCGCGGCTGCACCGCGATGGCGCGCGCCAGTGCCACACGCTGGCGCTGGCCGCCGGATAGCTGATCGACGCGCCGATTGGCGAAGGCACCGAGCTGCATCATCGCCAGCATGTCGTCCACGCGCCGCTGTCGGGTCGGTGCATCGACCTTGCGCACGCGCAGGCCATAGCCGATGTTCTCGGCCACCGTCATGTTCGGGAACAACGCATAGTTCTGGAACACCATGCCGACGCCCCGCTGCTCGATCGGCAAGTGCGTAACCGTGGCGCCGCCGAACAGCACCTCGCCGCCGTCATCGGGAAATTCCAGGCCGGCAATCATGCGCAGCGTGGTGGTTTTGCCGCAGCCGGACGGGCCGAGCAGCACGACGGTTTCGCCGGCGCCGATGTCCAGGTCCAGCGGTTCGAGCGCACGCGTGCCGTCCGGGAACGTTTTGCCGCAGTGGCGCAGCGCGATGGGGGTGGGCTCATGCATGGCGAGGGGCCTCGGTCTGGGTCTGGGTCTGGGTCTGTGGCGCGATGTCGGCGCCAACCGGCGCGCTGGGAGATGCAATGAAGGACCCGGCATGCGGTACGGGCGTGTCCTGCACCGGATGCCGTTGGGCGCGGGCGCCCAGTGCGGACACCATCTGCATCACCACCAGCAGCGGAATGATCATCAGGAAAAACACGATGGTGTAGGCGGAGCCGATTTCCAGCCGCATCGAGGCATAGCTGTCGGCCAGGCCCACCGGCAGCGTCTGCGTGGTCGGCGTATGCAGCATCCACGTCAGGTTGAACTCGCCCACCGACAGCGTGACGACCATCAACGCGCCGGCCAGGATGCCCTGCCGGCAATTGGGCAGCACCACGGTGAAGAAGCGTTGCATGCGGGTGGCACCCAGGCTGGCGGCGGCATCTTCCAGCGTGCGGATATCGATCGCGGACATGATGGCCAGCACGGAACGCACCATGAAGGGCAGGGTGAACAGGACATGGCCGATCAGGATGAAGACCCAGCTGGTGCGCAGCCAGGACAGGCTGCCATACAGCAGGATCAGGCCAAGCGCAGTCGCCAGTCCGGGGATCGCCACCGGCAGCATCAGCAGCTCCTCGATGACGCGCGTCCAGCGGCTGCGGCGCAGCGCCATGTAGTAGGCTGCCGGAACGCCGAGCACCAGGGTGCAGGCCAGGCAGGCCAGCGCAATCCATAGCGAAAGGAAGATGGTATTGCGGTACAGCCCCCACACTTCCTCGACCCAGCGCGTGGTGAGTCCGCTCTGCAGGCCGACGAAGATATTGTTGGTGAGGCCGGCCAGCACAGACAGCGCCACCGGCACCGTCATGAACGCGCAGACAGCGAGCGTCAGGGCCAGTTGCGCCCAGTAGGCCTCGCCTCGTCGGGTGGTCTTCATGCTTGCGCTCCTAGGCGGTGGCCGCCACCGCGTTGCCGGACAGATGGCGCGCCAACGCGAGCAGGGCCCATGTCACGGCGCCGAGCAGAATGGACAGCGCCGCAGCCATGCCGAAGTTGGCGTAGTTGGTGAACTCGTTGTAGATGGTCAGCGGCAGCACGTCGAGCTGCGTGGCCAGCGTGAACGCCGTGCCGAACGCACCCATGCTGGTGGCAAAGCAGATCGCGCCGCTCGAGATCATGGCCGGCATCAGCGCCGGCAGCATGACGTCGCGCACCACGCGCCAGCGACTGGCGCCCAGCGAGCGGGCCGCTTCCTCCAGCGAGGTGTCGAGCTTTTCCACCGCCGCCATCACGGTCAGGATCACGCGCGGAATCGAGAAGTACAGATAGCCGACGAACAATCCCGTCATGCCATAAGCGAAGGTCCAGCGCTCGCCGGCGAGTACATCGCCGATCGACGCCAGCAGGCCGTTGCGCCCGCCCAGCATGATCACCATGAAGCCGATCACCACACCGGGAAACGCCAGCGGAAAGGTCAGCATGGCGACCAGGATCGATTTGCCCGGCACGGCATGGCGCTGCAGGAAGGTCCCCGCCACGCCGGCAATCGCCAGCGTGGCCAGGGTCACCGAGGCCGACAGCAGTACCGTCGACAGCAGGCTGTGCAGATAACGCGGACTGGACAGCACCGTCCAGTACACCCCCGCGCCTTCGTCGCCGGCCACGCTGACCGCCAGCAGCTTGGCCATCGGCAGGCAGAAGAAGGCCAGGAAGACGATCAGCGCCGGCAGCGCAAAGACGATCAGCGCGCGGGCGCTTGGGGCGGTGGTGCGGCGGCTCATGATGGGGTTTCTCCAGCTGGGAAGAGGCGGGCCGGCGGGCCGGCGGGCCGGGACGGTGATCGACGTCCCGGCACCGCATCGGCCCATTTCCTGTCAGCGAACTTCCTTCAGATACTGGTCGCTGAACGCCTTCTGCACCTCGGCCATCTTGCCGTAGTCGACGGTCTTGGCGCGCGCATAGTCGGCGGCCGGCAGGAAGCGCGATTCCACGTCTTTGGACACTGCCTTGGCCCGGACCGGCCGCAGATAGGCATTCGCCCACAGCGCCTGGCCGGCATCGGACAACACGAAGTCAAGCACCTTGCGGGCTTCCGCCGGGTGCGGCGCCTTGTTGACCATGCTCATTACGTAAGGCACCACCACCGAGCCTTCCTTCGGAATCACGAAGGCGACGTTGGCGCGGTCCTTGTAGCGGGCGCGATAGGCATTGAAGTCGTAGTCGAGCAGGATCGGAATCTCACCGGACAGCACGCGCGCATACGCCGTCTGCTTCGGCACGATCGGCTGATTCTTCTGCAGGTCCTTGAAGAACTTCAGCGCCGGGCCGAAGTTGTCGAGCGAACCGCCGAGCGCCTGGTTGATCGCCACCGCGCCGACGTACCCGACAAAGGCGCTCGCGGGGTCGAGATAGCCGATCATGCCCTTGTACTCGGGCTTTTGCAGATCGGCCCACGATTGCGGCACCGGCTTGCCGCGCAGCGCGTCGACATTGACCATCAGGCCCAGCGTGCCCGAATGGATTGCGAACCAGTGGCCCTGCGGATCCTTCAGGCCATCGGGGATCTCGTTCCAGTTGGCCGGCTTGTAGGGGGCCGTGACACCTTCCTTCTGCGCCTGGATGCCGAAGGTCACGCCGTAGTACACCACGTCGGCCACCGGACTGGCCTTTTCCGCAACGATCTGAGCCAGCGACTGGCCCGAGTTCTTGTTGTCGTGCGGCACCGTGACGCCGGTCTTTTCCTTGATCGCGCGAATCTGTGCCGCCCAGTCGGCCCATTCGGGCGGGCAGTTGTAGCAGATGGCGGTCTGTGCGGCCGCCGCGTGGCTGAACACGACCGCGCCAACCGTGGGCAGCAGCCAGCGCAGGCGGCGCAGCCAGGACGAAGTCGATTGCATGGTGAACTCCTTGTTTTGGTACGACGGTGGTGGAAGACGATGTGGGCAGCGCAGCCGTGCGCTCGCGCGCGGCGCTATGCCGGCGGCGCCACGGTTGCGCCGGCGCGAATCACGTGGGGCAGCAGCGTGGCGCGCGCCGGGCCCGGGCGCTGCGTGCCGGACATGCTGCCGGCATCGAGCCGTGCGAGCAGGCATGCCAGCGCGCGCGCGCCGATCTCGCTGTTGGGCTGCACGACCGTGCTGAGCGGCGGCTCCAGCAGGCCGCCAAGCGCGATGCCGTCGTAGCCGAGCACCGAGATATCGCGCGGCACGGCGAGGCCCAGCCGCTTGAGAATCGAGATCACGCCGATCGCCAGCATGTCGTTGGTGCAGAACAGCGCCGTGGGCCCACGCGGCGCCGTAACGACCCGCCGTACGTGTTCGATCTCCGCCGGCGTGTGGGTCGGTGTATGGGCCGGCAGCGACAGCGGGGGCAGGGCGGCGAGGCCATGCGCCCGCATCGCGTCCTGATAGCCCGCGTGCCGCTGCCGGGCGCGATCCGACGCGACGAAGGCGCCCGAGACCACGGCAATGCGCCGATGGCCGGCCGCGATCAGCGTCTCCACGCCGGCGCGCGCACTGGCGCGGTTGTCGACCGATACCGAATAGCGTTTGCCGCGGCTGCTCGCCTGGTTATAGGCCAGCACGTAGGGCACGCCTTCGGCATCGAGCTGGTCCAGCAGCGCGCTGCGCGCCGCATCGGCAACGGTCAGCACCATGCCGTCGACGCGGTGACGCAGCAGATATTCGATTCGCTCACGTTCGCGCGCCGCGTCGTAGCGACTGGTCACCAGCATCAGCGAATAGCCTTGCGCCAGCGCCGCCTCTTCGATGCCACGCCAGCACTCGGCGAACACGGCGTTCTCCAGCGTCGGCAGCATGACGCCGACGATGCGCGTACGCTGCGCCCGCAGCTTGGCGCCGAGCAGATTCGGCCGAAAGCCAAGCTCACCCGCGGCGCGCAACACCCGCTCGGCCGTGTCCTGCCGGACCAGCTCCGGACTGCTGAACACGCGCGACGCGGTCGCCAGCGACACGCTTGCCGCCTTCGCGACCATCAACAGCGTCGCGCCATTCGATGGCGCGATCTCGGCGGTGAGCGGGGCGGCTTTGCGATGCATCGGAGCGGATATCAGGGCCAATCGGGACAGTGTGGAACGACGACGTAGCGGGAAATGAAAACGTTTTCATTCAAGCCGCAAAAAAACGGGTGTCAAGGACAGCCCGTGGTGCAGCGCGCTACCGAAAGCGGGGCGGCGCGATGGCGACCGGTGTGCAAAGCCGGATTGGCGGCGATTGTGCGAGGCGCAAATGACAGGGGAATGACATGCGGCGCACGAGGGACGAGACGCGAGGGAACGCGAGGGAGCGCGAGGGGAACGGTGGCAGGGTTGGCGCGGTCGGTCAGTCCTCCCATCCCGCCGCTTGAATGGACGCGACGATCGCACTCGCCGTGTTCATCAGCGCAGGTGCGAAGTCCTCGTGCAGCAGACGGCCATGCAGGCGGGAGGAGGGCCCGCCAACGGTGAGCGCCAGGGGTTCCCGGCCGTCCCCGAGGTCGATGGCAACCCCGACTGCAGCGATCTCCCGTTCCCACTCGGATTCCGAACTGGTATATCCACGCTCGGTGACCTGGCGTTCCGCGCGTTTCAGGCCATCGAGCAACCTGGGCCATTCGGCGGGCTGAGCGGTGCGAAGCCGCTGGCTGATCAACTCCCGCATGCCTGCCGTCGACGCACACCACATCGCGCGGCCCATCGCGGTAACGGCCAACGGGATACGAGTGCCAACGTCGAGCCCCAGAATCAGCCTCGCCGTGCCACGGCAATGCGCGACATAGACCATCGATTCGTCATGTCTGACCCCGAGAGAGATCGCTGACTGTGTGTGTTCCGCGAGCGCTTCCATGTGGGGGCGAGCGAAACGGCCGATGTCGAAGTTGGTCAGCATGCTGAAGCCCAACGACAGGACACCGGGCGCCAGCGCGTACTCCCCCGTGCCTTGGCGATGTCTCAGGTATCCGGCAGCAGCCAGGGTGAAGGTCAGACGCGAGACCGTGGCGGACGGCAGCCCGGTTCGACGAGCCAGTTCCTGGTGAGCCAGCCAGCGATCCGTCGGTCGGAAGCAGCGCAGAAGCTCAAGCCCGCGGGCCAGCGCAGTGACAAAGCGCGGGTCCGCGGCGGCATCCATTTCGGTCGATGGATCGATTCGTCTGCGGCCCATCATTTCCCCCCAGCTGAGGCAGCGTGTTTGGCGACCATCTCAGTGACGCGGCGGCGGTTTGCTGCCGCCGCGCCTCGCCACATTACGGCGCGAGCGCATGCCCAATCACCATCCCGTTGTCCTGCGTGATCCGGATCCATGTGCCTGCCAGCGGCTGTTCTTGCTCGCCCGGCTTGGTGTAGTCACAGACCCCGCCGGGGAACACGTCGCGCAGCGCCGCAAGATCCGCCTCTCGCTGCGAACCTGTCCATGACGGATTGCGTTCTGCGTAGCCGGCATAGTCGCTGACCGCCACCGGCTTGAGCTGACATTGCATGGTCCGGGCATGGATCGGCTCGCCAGCCTCGAAGCGAGGATACGAAGAGGCCGGGAACATCGAATTGCACCGCGACGGTGTCTCGCTGACCTCGACGACGCCTTCCGGCGAATTGCTGCCATTGCCCTTGCGGAATACGGTGCTGAATCCGCCGAATCGTTGCGGCTCCGGAATAAAGTCATCCGCCGCGCCGGCCGTGGTGGCGCCGAAACAGCCATCGACGATGTCCGCCGGCTTGTTCCGCACGACCTTTGCCGCGCGCGAATCTGCGGCGCGGTCATTGACCACCGCCGACAGCCATCGATCCATGCCGAAAAACGCCTTCTGCATGGCTGGCAGCGACCGCCCGGTGTGAGCGGGACGGGGCGCCTGAACGGGCATCGTATGGTGTGCGTTCGGATCGTGCGCGAAGCCGCCTACATTGGCCGTTCCGGTCCACATGACATGGTTGGCGAACTGGCCTGTCGCCGCCGCTAGGCGAGCACGGACAATGAAGTGGAAGAACTTCAGATGCATATCCCCGGCGCCCGTGAACTCGTTGTTCAGGCCATCGAGATTCAGGATGGCGGTACTGCGAAGCCCAGCCCCGCCATACATGATCATTCCCGTTTGATAGGCCCGCTTCAGCGCCTCGGAGTCCGCGCGCATGCGCTCCGTGCGCAGGTTGCCGTCGATGTCCTGGCCACCGATCTTGCGATTGAGATCGATGAACTGCGCCATCGTGATCAGACCGGTGTTCAGCGCATTGAGTCCGTACTGAATGCCAACATTGCCCGTGAACGAACGCGCGAATCCGGTAGAGGGATCCACGCCAAGAATGTTCTTGTTGTGGTCGTTTACGTTGGGTCGCAGCCCGGTGGGGTTGGCCGGCAGCAGACTGACGGGCGGTGCGGGCAGGACGCCCATCGGCGCGCTGGTCACCACGTTGGCGGGGCTGTACTTCTCGGCATTGCCGATCACGGCATTAAACACGGAGCTGTTGCCGGGGCCACCCATCACGTTATCGCGGTCGCCCTGGTTGGCCGGCCGCAGAACCGAGTCCGTCCGCGCGGCCCAGAAGCTGGCTTGCTGGCGAACGCTGTGATAGGTGCCATAACCGGACGCAGCGGCAATCTCCGAGTTGGTCCAGTTCAGCAGCGTCGGATCCGCGGCCCGCTTGGCGGCCGTCGCATTGTCGTAAGTCGGATCGTACGGACTGTTGGGAACAGGGGAGTAGGTGCCGTTCTGCGTCGTTCCGCCCTTCGTGTGATTGAGCTGGAAGTTGTAGAACAGACGGCCCTCCATGCTTTGCGGGCCGCCGTTATCGGGAAAGCCAGCGAGCATGACGATGCCGTCGAGCAGTCCCGGATAGGTATCCGCAATCATGCTCTGTTGCATGGCCGATCCCGAGGAACCCCAGCCCATCGTGTAAAGGACCGGCCCGTTGGCCTTGATGAACCGCTCCTTGACCATCATCATGGTTTCGGCCGAGATGATGTGATTGCAGTTCTGACCGAAGTAATTCAGCGTGGAATTGGCGACTGCGAAACCCTTGCTGAGCGGCAAGTCATTCAAGGCATTGAAGTCGCCGGCAGCGCCGTTGGCGGAGTTGTTCGACCCTCCGACCGGGCCCATCGAACGACCCTGTACATACCAGCCGCCGCCACAGCTCTGTCCGAACGGGTAGACCAGTCGCCCGTTGAAATTGCCGGGCGGATTCAACGGGCTGGGATTCGGGTTCTTCACCGGATCCCCCAGCACCGCGATCTGGTAGATGCCGCGATTGATGACGCCGGTCTCCAGCCGAACGATGTAGGGAACGGTTCGGCCGTCGAGCAGGGTGGTTGTCTCGACATTGGCGGGCGGGTTCGCCGGGTCGTACGGCTGCCAGACCGCGGTGCCCGACTTTGTCGCATCGTGATAGACCCAATCGACCCGGGTTGGGGCAGCGCAATCGGGATCGGTATTTGGCCCTGCGGTGAGCGTCGGGCCGCCCGGATAGACAGCGAACGCGTCGGTCTGGCAGTGGAAACTGCCTTCCTGGGGCGCGTAGAGGATCGGCCCTTGTATCGGGTATGCGGTCAGCGTCAACGATCCGCGCACTTTCGAATGGGCGCCTGGCTCGACCACTTCGATCTTGTTCTCGCCCTGCGTCAGCCCTGACACAAGGCCCAGCATCGATTTTCTCGAGGCATCGCGCTTGAAATTGGCGGTGACATCGACGCCGTTCAATTTGACCTTCGCGTCGGAAATATTGCCGCCATCGGCCTGGGTCAGCTCAATCAGCGTGTCGTTGCCACTGACCATGCCCTCGGGCGAAGACAAGCTCTTCACCGTGACCGCCGGTTTCGCCGGTTCGTTACGGTCGTCGCCTCCACATCCGGAAACGGCAAGCACCAGCGGCGTCAACGCGAGGACAGCCAATGGCCCGGCCGTCAGGGTTCCGCGCCGGCCTTGCCGCCGGACGGATCGATTGCCCGCTCTCCGCAGGCCGCTTTGCCAATCCATGGTTGTCTCCTAATGTTTTATGTGAAAGCCGACGCCGATGGTCCAAAATATTCCGCTGACCGGAATATCGATTAAACATCGTTTTTATCAGCTGCCTCAGTCTAGAAGCCATGGGGAAGTTCTCAATGCGGGAACACCCGAACCGTTGCCTGTATTTAGAATTGACATATATTCCATGCAACGGAGTAATGTCACGTCGGGGCCGCTCAATGGCCCTTTGGAACGACGCAGGATGCGTGCGGTGTCTTGCATCGGTTGGGCCTGGAATACGATGGAATCAACCAGCCGTAGCGCGGTGAGATGCGGGCAGGAACACCACTGAGGCCTATACAAATTCGGTTGTTCCATTAATTCGCCGACATAACTCCTTATTTCGGCCGAAATAATATTGGAAGCCGGCAACGCGAGAACGCGGGGCGGGGATAATTCCTCCTAATGATCCAAAATGCAGGCGCGTCTCAACCCTGGGTCGCCAGGGAAAGAAGCTTCAAGTTTTTCTCGATCTGCGCTCACGAAATCCGGCACATATACCAGGCGCCAGCACGAATGCGACCGGGACATTTACGGCATGCGGACGAGCTCGCTGACTCGGGATGCCGCCGAGGCGGCGGTCTGGGTCTGTGTTACTTTTGAGGCACTTTTGATTTGTGACCGATAATACTTCTTATGTTAAATATGGTCTGGGGCCCGGCTCCACCTCTGGTGGCCCCCGTTAATTTGCAGAAGTTTGTTACCCGTTTTTGCATAAATTTGTTACCCGCCCCCTAGGCGCTCACCTTTCGGATGCTGGCAGTTCCGATGACGCCTTGTTCGTCCGTACAGCCCGCTGTGGACGCCCTTGCGGGTGTCATTTGGCCCCAAATGCCTCTCCGATCTGCCGGGCCCGTTTGACTTCATCGCTATGCAGATAGACCGACGTCGTCGACACGGACGCATGCCGCAGGTTGTCTCGAACGATGGTCAGTTCCGCGCCGCTTCCTAGCGCGTGTGTGGCGTGCGTATGGCGCATCCAGTGTGGACTGGCGCGGCGCAGCTTGTCCGCGGCCGCGGGATGGTCCGCACCAATGACATCCGCAGCCAGCTTGAAGAACCGCTTCACCACATGCCATAGCCGCGTGCTCGAGATGCCGATCTCGGGCTCGCCGCCCAGATCACCGACCAGGCGAACCTCGGGACGCCACAAACGCCGACTGATGGGCAGTCCGCGTTCCGTCAGGTAGCGCTCCACCGCCCGTCGCGCCAACGGGGGCATTGCCACGTTGCCGCTGCGGCCGCCCTTGCCGGTCAGCTTGAGCCATTCGTCGCCTTGCGCGTCGGTCCAGACATCCCCGAGCGTGGCTCCTACCAGCTCGCTGGGGCGTAGCCCGGTCGCATAGGCAAAATCCAGCACGAAGCGCAGGCGCTGCGCCGCGGCGGCCTCCCAGCCGTGGGACCATTCGAGCCCGTCAGCAATGGTCCGCACTAACTTCCATTCACCGTCGGTAAAGGCGCGCGAATTGTCCAGCGCCGCGGTGCGGCCGCCGCCGCGCACCTTGATGCCGGCGAAGGGATTGGCCAGCACGTAGCGTTGCTCGACCAGCCAGCGGAACATCGCCCCAAGGATCGACAGCGCATGGGCGACCGAGCGTGCGGCCAGCGCACCGGTGAACGGCCGCCAGTCCGGCGACGAGCGCGGGCGTGGCGGCCCGACCCACCGCTCTCGCGGCATGGGCCGCCGCAGGAAGGTGCGGTAGGCCACGGCGTCTTCGGTGGTCAACGACGACAGCGGCCGCTGACGCTCGACGATGGCCCACAGCATCAGCCGTTCCGCTTCCTTGCGGTAGGTGCGATGAGTGGCCGGCGACTCGTGCAGTGCCAGCCAGGCCTGCACCGCCTCGTAGTCGTTGTCCGCGGTCAAGGTGCACGTCGCGCGCGGGGCGCGAAAGCGCCCTTCGGAGCCGTCGACCTGATGGGGCAAGCGTAGTTGCTCCCACGGCACGACGCTGCTGCGCCGCTCCTGCACGATCAGCGCGCGGGCCCGCTCGGTCAGCTCAGGATGCGCGGCGAAGAACGCCTCGATCTGTCTGGCACCGGTAGCGCCCAGCCCGGGGATGGTTGCCCACCAGCGTCGACGCCTGGGCACGCGCACCGTCAGCGCCGCCAGCGTCTCGATGCCGTGGGCGCGCAAGGCAGCGACGGCGCGAGCCGGCAGCCAGCGACTGATGTCGTCGGTGATCGCTGGCTGTGGCGTGGGCAGCGTGCGCAAGACCTCAATAGCACGGTCGGCCGCCCTGCCCTGCGCCACCCGCGCCGACGCCGGTATCTCGAACAACGCGGCCAGATCGTCGCGGCCGCGCTCGCGTGCCAGCGAGGCGAGCCGGCGGCGAATGCGGCCCAGCACGGCGCGCGAGGATTGGCCGCGCGCCCTCTCCTCTCCCAGGTATTGCGCCACGGCTTGCCGGGAGCTGAGGCCGGCATGCCAGGCACGCAGCGCGGCCAGGGAGGCGGCATCGGGGAATGCCGTGGAAGCATCGGCGGAGGCCGTATCCATACCCGTGCTGGCGGCAGATGCGGAGTTCGGTAGGGTCAGGCGCGATTTCATGGGCGCCAGTTTAGCGCACCGAAATGGCTATTATGATAAGCATACTGTGCCGTTCGTATTTTGGCGAGAATGGCTCGGAGCCCCGCTAGGCTCTACAAACCTTGACCGTCTTGTAGAACATTGATGACGCCCACCGGGGAACGTCTATCGAACTCGGCCATCGCAATGCGGCATTGGTAACGCCTGTAATGATCTCTACACAGTTGTAGAACACGCTACGAAGGCCTACGCTTGCAGCGATGACATACCTCGCTGCTCCCTGGCTCCTCCTTCTCGTTACGCTGCCCGCTGGCAGCACCACCGCTCGCATGCGGTTATGGCGCGCCGTGAATGCGCTTGGCTGCGCCACGCTGCGCGATGGCGCCTACTTGCTTCCTGCGTCCCCCGAACGCGCCGAGCGGCTGAACCTGTTGGCCACGGATGTGCGTCGTCACCAGGGAGAGGCTTGGCTCTTGGCTGTCAGCGCCGATGGGGAGCAGGAGCGCGCCTTTGCACTGTTGTTCGACCGCTCGCCGGACTACGCCCAGTTGCAGGCGGACATCGATCAAAGCGGCGCCGCTCTTGCGCAAAGCAATGCCGCCGAAGTCCGGCGCTTGCTTGACCGTTACCAACGCGCCATCAACGCCATTCGTGCCGTCGACTTTTTTCCCAACGACGCGTCCAACCGAGTGTCCGCGAGCTGGGACGCATTTCAGCGCGGGGCCGGTCGGGTTCTCTCGCCAGGTGAGCCGCACGCGGCGGACATGGGCATCGTTCCCAGGGATCCCGCCCAGTACCAGGGACGCCGCTGGGCAACACGGCGACATATTTGGATTGACCGCATCGCCTGCGCCTGGCTGATTCAGCGCTTCATTGATCCGCACGCGACATTCCTCTGGCTTGCTGATCCGCAGGCGTGTCCCGATGACGCGCTTGGATTCGATTTCGACGGTGCCGCTTTCACGCACGTGGGCCAGCGCGTCAGTTTCGAGGTGTTGTTGGCCAGCTTTGGGCTGGAGGAAGACCGCGCCCTTGCCCGCATCGCCGCGATCGTCCATGCCCTGGATGTCGGCGGGGACCCGCCCGCGGAGGCCGCCGGTCTCGAAGCGATGCTGTCAGGGCTGCGGCAGACCGCTCGGGACGACGACCAATTGCTCGCCGAAGGCATACCGGTTCTGAGCGCGTTGCATCGTCATTTCAGCACCCGGCCCAAGCGCTGATCTCTCACTTACCTATGCACCAATGAAAGCCGATCGCACTACCGTTCCGTCCCCCTCAGGGGGGTCTTACACCCTGTGGCAACTGGTGGCGTACATGCTGCGCCTGGGCACCCTGGGCTTTGGCGGCCCCGTGGCGTTGGCTGGCTATATGCATCGCGACCTTGTCGAGTCGCGCAACTGGTTCACCGAGGCCGACTACAAGGAAGGACTGGCCCTGGCCCAATTGGCGCCCGGCCCGCTGGCAGCACAGCTTGCCATCTATCTCGGTTTTGTCCACTACCGTATTGCCGGCGCGACCCTGGTCGGCATCGCCTTTGTGCTTCCGTCCTTCCTCATGGTGTTGGCGCTGGGTTGGGCATACGTGCGCTTTGGCGGCCTGACGTGGATGCAGTCGGTCTTCTACGGCGTGGGTGCCGCGGTGATCGGAATTATCGCGATCAGTGCGTACAAGCTGACGCGCAAGAGTGTTGGCGGTGACCCCTTGCTCTGGACCATCTATGCCGTCCTGGTCGCGGTCACCATCATCACGGAATCAGAGATCGCGTGGCTGTTCATTGCCGCCGGCGTCCTCGTGTGGTTCTGGCGCGCGCCGCCGAAGTGGTTCAAACAAGGTGGCATGCCGATCGCTGCTGCGTGGCAAATTGCGCCGGGCTCGGGAATTTTGACCAACTTCGATTTGCCGTTGCTGACGCAGATTGGGTTGTTCTTTGCCAAGGCTGGCGCCTTCGTCTTCGGCTCGGGCCTTGCCATCGTTCCGTTCCTGTACGGCGGCGTCGTGACCGAGCATCAATGGCTCAACGAAAAGCAGTTCGTCGATGCGGTAGCGGTGGCGATGATTACGCCGGGTCCCGTCGTCATCACGGTGGGCTTTATCGGCTATCTGGTGGCTGGGCTTCCCGGGGCCATCGTCGCTTCGTTGGCCACCTTCCTGCCGTGCTATCTGTTCACCGTGATTCCGGCGCCCTACTTCAAGAAGTACGGGAAGCTGCCTGCCATTGTCGCCTTCGTGGACGGCGTGACAGCCGCCGCAGTCGGGGCCATCACGGGCGCCGTCGTTGTGCTGGCTAAACGTTCCATTATCGATGCACCCACACTGGTGTTGGCGATCGTGACCGTGCTGCTGCTTTGGCGATTCAAGAAGTTGCCGGAACCGGCGATTGTCGCTGGCGCCGCGGCAGTGGGTCTCCTGGTGTATCCGCTGCTGCGGTCCTGAAACCCTGATGCGGGCGGCCAGGCACCCGTACCCATGAGGAGACGACCATGAAATGGGTCACCCGCGAAAGGCCAAAGATCGACCGCATTGCCTGTCCTTGGCTGATCGCCCGCTATATCGATGAGACGCCTGAGTTTTTGTATGTGCCGCCGGCCGACGTATTGGCTGTTGCACAAAGCACTGGCGCCGTTCCATATGATGTGCCCGATGTGGAGTTGTCGCATGTCGGCGACCATTGCAGCTTCGATGCCTTTCTCGATAAGTACGGATTAGCCGAGCCGGCCCTGCAGCAGCTTGCCGCCATCGTGCGTGGCGCGGACACATCGAGGCTGGACCTCACGCCACAGTCGGCGGGACTTTATGCCATCTCGCTCGGTTTATCGCGGCGCTTTGCCGACGATCACGAGATGCTTCGCCATGGCATGGTTCTCTACGATGCGCTGTACGCCTGGTGCAGGGATTGCCAATCGGAGACGCACAACTGGCCACCAGCGCAACGCATCTGAACGCAGCAGCTGGCAGCCTGCTGCGAGATCAATGGCAATGTCGAATGCCAGTCTTGTGGTCCATATGGCAGCCATTTCGATCGGTGCCGCCGCTATGCGACCACGCCGCAGTAGACGCGAAACCGAGGACCGCAAAGATAAGAACAATGGCGCTGCGCAGCATGATGTCTCCGTCCGTCTAGTGTTGATTTGACGGTAAGGTAGCACCGAAGACGCATTTGGCCATCCCTTCGCAAGGAGGGATGGCCACCTCCTCAAGCGCGGAGGCTTACTTCACCGCGAACCTGACGGTTACGGTTTTGCCATCGGCAAAGGCGACATTTGCCACCACCTTCGCACCGGGAGCCACGGCGATTTGTTCGGCGCCCACCAGCACATTTCCTTCCGCGGGCTTGAGCGCCGTCTCGCTCTTCTTGCTGCCATTGAGCACCGTCAGCTTGCCGCTCGCGCCCGCGACCGACTTCTTCTGGTCATGGTCGTCCACGTACAGGCTGACGTTGCCGTCCTTTGCCACCAGTTCGAACTGCATATCGCTCGCCGTCTGCACGACGCCGCCGTACTGCGCCGGCTTAGCGCCGTGCGCCATCGCCGTGCCCGAGATCGAGATGCAGATTGCGGCCAGCGCCGCGGCAATGCGTTGGTTCATAGTCCACTCCAAAAAACAGTGGGCGGCTCGAGGGCGCCGCCCTGACCCATTTCAATAGGCGTGCGTGCCGGCTTGGCCGGCGAGTTCTTCGATGGATTCACGCCCGAACAGCCATACCGCCAGCGGCGTCAGCACGGTGTCCAGCAAGGTCGAGCTGACCAGCCCCCCGAAGATCACGACGGCCACCGGATGCAAGATCTCCTTGCCGGGCGCATCGGCCGCCACCAATAGCGGCGTCAGAGCGAATGCCGCCACGAGAGCGGTCATGAGCACCGGGGTCAGACGCTCCAGCGAGCCTCTGACGATCATCGGCATGCCGAACGACTCCCCTTCGAGCCGGCAAAGATTGATGTAATGGCTGACCTTGAGAATGCCATTGCGCGTCGCGATGCCGGTCAGCGTGATGAAACCGACCATCGATGCGACGGACAACGTCAGGCCCGCGGCCCACATCGCAATGACGCTGCCAATCAGCGCGAAAGGTATGTTGGCCATGATGATCAGCGTCAGCCGATGCGCGCGATATCGGGAATACAACACCAGGTAGATCAACGCCAATGACATGACGGCCAGGAGAGCAATCAGCTGCGTAGCCAGCTCCTGCGCCTGGAATTGCCCCTCGATGCTGACGAAGTACCCGCCCGGCAGACTGGACTGCGCGACCGCGCCCCGTACTCCGGCGATGATGCGGCCCATGTCGGAGCCGTCGGTATTGGCGTAGACGACGATTCGTCGCCGGCCATTTTCCCGGCCGATCTGATTGGGGCCATCGCCCTCTTCCACCGATGCGATGGCGGCCAGCGGCACGGGCCCGCGTGGCGACTGGATCATGATGCGCGCCAGATCCTGTGGCGTGCGCTGCGTTTCGGCCAGCCGCACAACGAGATCATGACGTCTCACGCCCTCGATAACCTGGGATGCCCGTGCGCCTTCGGAGAGCGTCTGCATGGCGCCCAGCGCATCGCCGGGCGTGATGCCATACTGCGCGGCCTTTCGATAATCCAGGCGCACGTTCACCTGTGGAATCAATACCTGTCTCTCGACCGTGATGTCGACCAGGCCGGGCACCTGCGCCAGGCGACCGCGGACGGATTCCGCCAAGCCCCGCAGGGTATCGAGGTCGTCGCCGTAGATCTTCAGGGCGATCTGCGCCCGCACGCCCGACAGCAGATGGTCCAGGCGATGAGAGATCGGCTGCCCGATGGCGACGGATGCAGGCAGCGAGGAGAGTTGTGCGCGGATGGCGGCCATGACTTCCTCGCGGCTGCGATCGGAACGCTTCAGGTCGACATCGATCTCGGACGAATGCACCCCTTCGGCATGCTCGTCGAGCTCCGCGCGGCCAGTACGGCGGCCCACCTGCGTGACTTCCGGTACCTGGCGAATCAGCGATTCGGCCAAGGCGCCCATGCGGTTCGCCTCCGTCAGCGATGTGCCCGGATTGAACATCAGGGACATGACCAGCGAGCCCTCGTTGAAAGCCGGCAGGAAGGCCCGCGGAAGCCACGGTATCGATGCCGCCGCGATAAGCGCGGCGATCCCGGCGCCAGCGAGAATGACCCGGGCACGCGGAAACGACCAGTTCAGCACGCGCGTATCGACCCGCTTGAGCCATCGCACCAAGGGACTATCGGGATGGTCCAGGCGCTTCATGCCGGGAAGCAGGTAGTAGGACAGCACCGGTGTGACGGTCATCGACACCAGCATCGACGCAAGGATGGACACGATATAGGCCACGCCCAATGGCGCGAACAACCGGCCCTCGATGCCTGGTAGCGCAAACAGCGGCACGAACACCAGGACGACGATCAACGTGGCATAGACGATGCCCGAGCGCACCTCCACGGACGCGCGCCAGATCGTCTCCAGTACCGCAGGCGCCTCCGTCATGGTCTTGCGCTGCTTGAGCCGGCGCAGGATGTTCTCCACATCGACCACCGCATCGTCGACCAATTCGCCAATGGCGATGGCCAAGCCCCCCAGCGTCATCACGTTGATCGACTGGCCCAACACGTGAAAGGCCAGCGCCGTCACGGCCAGGGACAGCGGAATGGCGATCAGAGAAATGGCGGTCGTGCGAGCACTGAGCAGGAAGGCAAAGAGGATGATCGCGACCATGATGGCGCCGTCGCGCAGTGCCTCAACCACATTACCGATGGAAGCCTCGATGAAATCCGCTTGCCGGAACAGCACGCGCGGCGCTTCCAGGCCCTTGGGCATGCCCTGCTTGAGCTCGGCCAGCGCCGCTTCCAGTTCGCGTGTCAGCTTGACGGTATCGGCGTCCGGTTGCTTTTGCACACTGACAATAACGGCCGGCTTGCCGTTGAACCCGGCGTCGCCGCGTTTGACCGCGGGGGCATGGCGCACACTGGCGACCTGCTGGAGCAGCACCGGGGCACCATCGCGATATGCGACGGCCAGCCCGCCGAGATCATCCAGGCGCGTCGTACGGCCCAGGTTGCGAATCAGATATTCCCGGCCGTTCAGGTCGATGAAGCCGCCACTGCTGTTGCTGGCGAAGTCCCGCAGCGCGTCGGACAACTGGCCGAGCGAGATACCGAACTGCGCCATCCGTGCAGTGTCCGGTTCAACCCGAAGCTGACGGACTTCGCCGCCAATGGGAATCACCTGTGATACGCCCGGCACCGACAGCAGCCGCGGGCGCAGAACGAAATCGGCGTACTCGCGTGCCACCATCGGGCTGACGCTCTGAGCGTCGATCGGCAAGGCGATGAGCATGATCTCGCCCATGATGGACGAAACCGGCCCCATGATGGGCGTCAGTCCACCGGGCAATTGCTCCCGCACCAGCGCCAGGCGCTCCGACACCAATTGCCGGTTGCGATAGACGTCGCTCCCCCAATCGAATTCGGCATAGACAATCGACAGTCCCACGCCGGAGACCGAACGCACTCGCGTCACGCCAGGCATGCCATTGAGCGCGGTTTCGATGGGAAAGGACACCAGCAACTCGACCTCCTGGGGCGCCATGCCGCCTGCCTCCGTGATCACCGTCACCAGGGGCTTGTTGAGGTCCGGAAACACATCCACGGGCGTACGCCAGGCCGTCATGGCCCCGAACGCCATCAAAATCGTAGCCAGGGCCAGCACCACCAGCCGGTTGCCGAGGCTGGCACGAACTATCCAGTTGAACATGCCCGCCCCTACCGAATCTGGTTGATCAACGAGGCACCGCTGACCACCACGCGGTTCTCGGGGGACAGACCGTCAACCACGACGACATTGCGCGCATCCAGGACACGTACCTGGACGGGCTGTGCGATAAAGCGCTGGGTCCCGGACTTGATCCAGACACTGGTCTCATTGTTCTGCCCGCGGACCACCGCTTCGCTTGGCAGCACAATTCCCTTCACCGTGTCGGTCAGGTGCGCAACGACGGTCACGGGTTGCCCGACCGCAAGAGGGAGCGACGTCTGGCCGGCAAGCCGGAACGTCAGCGGTACCGCGCCGTTGCGCAAGCTGCGGCCCGCGCCGACAAACTGCAACGCCCCGCCCTGCACGTTTGCCAGGGCTCCATCCCGGATCCGGCCAGCGAGCGAGGCGTCGGCGCTCTGGGCCTCCACCATCAAGCGGGTCGGGTCGACGATTTCATACAAGACGTCATCACTTGCGGCGACTTGACCTGCGACGACGTTGGCCGAGGCGACAATGCCGCTCGCCGGCGCGCGCAGCGCATCGGTCTGATGCAGGCTGGTTCCCACGGCGGCGCGCTGACCGGACAGGCTCTGGACTTCGGCGCGTGCAGCTTCGATGTCCTTGCGGGGGATGCTGTCCTGCAGCGACTCCAGCCGCTGCAGGCGCTGTTGCGCGAGCTTCAAATTCGCGCTCAGGTTTGCCAGTTGAGCTTGCTGATTGCCGATGTCGAAAGGTTCGTTCTTGTGCCGCAACACCGCCATGACGTCGCCCTTTCGCACACGCTGGCCCAGCACAGGGAATCCGCCCGGCGGCGCCTCAAGCCAGCCGGGGTGTCCGGCCTGCAAGCGGCCACCCGCGTTCGGGTCCATCACCACAGTCGCATTGAGCTCCAGCGACACAGGATGCTCGCCAGCTTGCGGCATGATGGTACGAATGGCCATCCGGCGCTGCGCCAGCTTGGGCACCTGCACGCTGCCATCAGGAAGCCGCGCGAGCCCGGCCGCTGCAGTTGGCGCGGGTCCGTCAAGATGCTCGCCGTCGGGACCATGGGCGCCCGGAGCGGCCCAGGCGGGAACGATGGCGCTGAATTGGGCCGCGGCGGCGGCCACCAGCAGCGCCCGGCAGAATGTCGTGTTTTTCATGTGATGTCGGCCTATCGGTTCATCGCGCCAGTCCGACGGCGATACCGGCGGATCATGACGAACAGCCCCAGTGCGAGGACCACTGCGATCGCAGCGCCGGCCCAGGGCTTCCAGGCAACGTGGTCGTGGCCGTGTTCGTCGCCACCAACGGTGATACGCCCCTCGATCAGATCGGATTCGGCGCCGGCAACCAGCGTAAAGACGAGCGCATGCTGCCCCGGTGCCTGCAGCGCCTTCAGCAGTGCCGCATCGGTGAAGGAAAAGTCCCCCAAATCGGCATGCAGCTTGGCCTGCGCCTTGATTTCCCCTAGCTCGACCTCTAGCGTGCCTGCTGTCACTGGCTCGTTGGTCGCATAGCGATCGACGAGTATGGATAACTCATCGTCGTAGAGCGTCCCGACTAGCTCGAACGCTTCGGTGTTTGCTTCGATGGTCGGCCTTGTGGTCCCGGCCGAAGTTGCGGCCGGGGCGTCAAGATGTTCGCCACTTGGGCCGTGCGCGCCGGGGGCTGCGTATCCAAGGCCGCATCCGAACAGCAGCACAAGCGCGATGAGGCAACGATTCATGGCAATACTCCCAGAGCCTGATTGAGATTGGCGATGGCAGCGCCGCGCCGCGCGCGCTGTCGCGCTGCGTCGGCTTCGGCTTCCAGCGCCTGGTTTTGTGCGCGCAATACCTCGGTCAGGCCGATTTCGCCTGCATCGAAGGTCTTGCGCAGGAGGACCGCGCGCTCGGCGAGCATCGCGCTGCGCTGCTCACTGAGCTTGAGCTGCTGCTCCACCAGCGTGAGAGCCTGTCGCGATGCCTCCGCTTCGGACTGCACCACGCGCTCCATGCGCTCCCGCTCCGCGCGTGCGGTCATGACTTCGGTCTGAGCGGCAGTTTCCCTTGGCAGATTGCGGGCGTCCGTCGCAAACGGAATCCGAATGAACACGCCCACGGTCTGGTCGGACGGCGCGCCGCCACCGGCCGCATCACGGCGATAGGAGACCCCTACCTCCGGAGCGTCCCGGCGGGACTTCTGCAGATACCCGAGTTGTCGTTGCGCGCGGAGCAGGCCTCCGGCGGCGGCTTCCAGCGATGGGTGGGCCGAGACGGCCTCGGGCATGGCAGGTCGCTCCTCGTAGCGCAGCGGCAGCGCGGAGGCACCGGTCAATTGGAACAGCCGTGTTGACAGTTCGGTCATCCGTGCCTGGCTGTCGGTCAACAACGCGCGCGTGGCGAGAAGATCCTGATCCGCTAGCAGCAGATCGGTCCGGGCAAGATCGCCGGCGGAAACCCGTCGTGCCACATCGTCGCGCAAAGATGTGGCGTTTAGCACGCGTCGGCGCAACACTTCCTGCTCGGCCGCAGCCGCCGCAAGCTGCCAGACCCGATCCCGCAATTCGCCGGCAACGGCCAGCCTGGCAAGTCTCGCTCTGGCATCCGCCTCCGCCAGCTGGGCGTCAGCGAGCTCGCCCCTCGCCGCTCGCTGACCCGGCAGCCAGATAGGCACGCCAAGCGCGACTTCGCTTTCTCGAACGCCCCGCCCGTCCGTGAACCGGTCCCCACGATGACGCAGGTCGGCGACGGGAGGTCCGGCGATCAGCGAATCCGCCTGAATACGACTTGCAGCGGCCTCCTGTCGCCGCCCCTCGGCCGTCTGGAGCGCGACCGAACGCTCCCATGCGACCTCGAACAGGGACTGCAGGTCCGCTGGCGCGGATCGCTCAGCGGGCGCTTGGGCGTATGTAAGGGGCGACAGCACGAGCGCTGCCACCAGAAGTAGAAATGATCTCTGCATGAAAAACCCCAACGCGAATGGCTTGAAGAAGCAATGCGACGGGGCGCGACCCGTAAAAAGGCGTCGCAGCAGACGAACAAACGAACGCTACCCCGTCGTCAGACAGGAGCGTGAGGTGGGCGTAATGGTGGTGTGCCGGTAGGATCCGGTATCACAGCGCCGTCAAACAGGGGCGTCTGGTAACGCGGCGGCAGGACGGGAAGCGAGTAAGCCAGGCTTACCGTTCCCAAGAGGTTCGAGGCGAGCTCGAAGTCCAACTGGTGTGACGCCGAGGCGCTGGAGTCGTCCTCGTGGATATCGCCATCGTCGTCATGATGATGCGGCACGTGCTCGGCGTGGACAACCATATGGTCCAGCACCGGGCCGGACGCATGCGCGAATTGCCGCTCCACTGCAGCGAGAGCCTGCAGCGGGAGCATCAGCATCAAAAGGATGGCAACAATTCGCGACATGCGCCGGATTCTACAGGAATATGCCGGCGTCATTGGCGCACCCCTGCCGCGTAAAGGGCCGCCCAATCACCTGGTCGCCTCAATTGTCGGATGCGCGCGACAATGCCATTCCGCTATGCCAACCGCAATACGCCATGTCACTACGCTTAGCATCCCCGGCGCTCGCTGCCGCGATACTTTTTGGAGCCAGCACTCCGCTGGCCAAGGCTTTGACCGGGGGAATATCGCCGCTGATGTTGGCGGGACTGCTTTACTTGGGCAGCGGAATCGGCCTGCTCATCGCAATTGGTGCCCGCCGACTCTTTGGTGCGCGTCAAAGCGCCGAAGGCGGCACGCTTGCCATTCCCCCCGCAGAGTGGCCGTGGCTGCTTGCCGCGATTATTGCCGGGGGCGTCGCCGGCCCGGCCCTATTGATGACGGGCCTGAACGAGACAAGCGCCGCGACCGCGTCGCTGCTGCTGAACGTTGAAGGAGTGTTGACCGCCGTGATTGCCTGGGTGGTCTTCAAGGAAAACGCCGATCGTCAGATCGTTCTAGGGATGGTCGCGATCGTGGCGGGCGGGCTCCTGCTCTCGTGGCAGCCGGGCGAAGTCAGATTCGCATCGGGGGCGATTCTGGTCGTGGCAGCGTGCCTTTGCTGGGCCGTCGACAACAACCTCACACGCAAGGTTTCCAACAACGACGCGCTGGTCATTGCCTGCCTGAAGGGACTGGTAGCCGGCGTCTGCAATACAAGCTTGGCATTTGCCACCGGCGCGGATCTGCCGCCGTTTGCGAGCACACTGGCTGCCATGGTCGTGGGCTTCGCGGGATACGGCGTCAGTCTCGCCCTGTTCGTCATAGCCTTGCGCTGGCTGGGCACTGCGCGGACCGGCGCCTATTTTTCGATTGCGCCGGTATTTGGCGTCGTCATATCGCTGGCGATATGGCCCGACGTGCCAGGCGTCACGTTCTGGCTTGCCGCAGCTTTGATGGCACTCGGCATCTGGTTGCACCTCCGGGAACGGCACGAGCATGAGCATACCCATGACCCGCTCGAGCACAGCCATGCCCACCGGCACGACGCGCACCATCAACATGAGCATGACTTTCCGTGGGAAGGGGCCGAACCGCACCGCCATTGGCATCGGCATGAGGTGCTGATCCATCGGCATCCGCATTATCCGGACACGCACCATAGGCACAGCCATTAGGACACGTTCGAACCCGCCGAAAAGTCGCTATGCGGCGCTGCGTGGATCAACGCCATATTGGCGCACGTGTGTGCGCCACCCCACAGAAGCGAACCGGCGCGGCTACATCGCGCCTGGGCCGCCTCGCCCAACCCGCACAGCCCCACTGTATGGGCGGATTCGGAACCAAGGTACCAGCCCACGGGGAACGGTGGGTGCAGCGTGACGGACCTGTAATACTATGGCTACCCTCACCGCTTAACTGGCATGACTAACTTCGTTTTCGCGCTGACGCCGGCGCAACAGGCTGCGGTGACGGCGCGCCGGATGGCGCTGCAGCTGTCCGCACGCCAAGCGAGGTTCTTGGCCGTGGCTGCTGACCCCGATGACCCGCTCGGCATTGTGCGCGTGTTAGGACTCGACATCTCGACGCTGCAACCCTTGGCACCGCGCCCCTGGCTCGACATGGCTGCCCGCACAGCTAGCGTCAGCTACCGCGGTTCTTTGCCGTCGGACGTGCTGGCCTCCATGCTGGCCGAAGGCCGCGTGGTGTCCGAGTGGTTCCCTCATCTCGGGCACCTGCTGGATGAGACGCCGCTTTCACTGCTGATTCTCGCCATCGAGCAGCTCGCTAACCAGCAACACCTCCCCTTCACAACGCTCTGGCGGAATCTCGGGCAACTAGCGCAGGCGTGTCAGTCCCATCGGCTCGCGGGCTGGCTGGAACTGTTCGCCGAGCATGACACCTGATCGCTGACGGCCTCGTCCAGTCAGCGCCGAAGTCGCTGTCGCACGGTAATTTGCAGCGGACCATCTTTGCCGCGCAATCGTTCGGGTAGCGCCCGTGCCACGACACCATGCGACAAATCGCCAGGCCGTATGTGCGCAGACCACTGACCCAGGTCACGCTCATTGAGGGTGAGAGACGCGTTAAACGCGGACATGGCCCGCCACACCAGTTGCCGAAGGCCACGCGCGCTATAGTGTGATGGTTGCGTAGCAGTCGCGACCATGTTGGTTCGTGGCGCGCGAACGCCCCGCAGATAACCCAACGCATAGCAGAGCGGGTCATCGCGATCGCGCCAGTGAGCGTGCAGCGCCGCAGATAGCCGCCGGCTCACCGGCACCGCCCGCTCGATTTCTGCACAGATTTGTTACAATTTTTAACTCGATGAGCCAGCCCTCTTTTCATTGTGAGCGGCAATGGGAAACCCCGACGAACTAAGCAGAGAAGACCTGTTGCTCCGCCTCATCGAGCGCTACGTCATGATTGGTGGCCGTTACTACCGTGACATACCGGCGGAACAACAGGCGCAATACCTACCCGACGTCTGCGAGAGCGAATCGTATCGATGTGAACGGTTGCGACAGCTGCTATATGAGCACGGCGCATTTCGAGGAGTGCCTTTCCGAAAGGGACCGATCGAGGTGATGGACGCCTTTATTGCTCAAGGTCCGCAGCGGCTTGCGGCAGAGCGCGAGAGACAGCGCGCCAGTGCCGAAGAAGACGAGCAAATGCGGAACCGACTTCTTGCACGGCAAAGAGAGCGGGAACCTGAGATTGACAGGACCGCAGACAAGCACCGCCGGCTGAGCTGGCTACCTTATGAGTCGGGGCCCGAAGGCCAGATTCTCGACCTCGTCAGTGCAAGCGTCAAGAAGTTGCACGCGGTCCAAATCGCCAAGCTGCTCGAGATGGAAGTAGCCGATGTCCTGGAAGGACTGGCGTCGCTGATCAGGTCAGAACGCATTATTGCGAGCGGCGACGGCACGTTTAAACTGGCAGACGAATAACCTGCCGGGGAGACACGCCCCTTCGCACGCTACCTGACAGACTGAAGATGTAACATGGCCGCCGTACATCCAAAGAACACTTTAAGTTGAACCGTTCAACGGAGTAACAATTTTCTGCAAAGTTTGTTCAACTAAATTTGTTACTAGGCAAGCGACAAGCAGCGTCACGCCGTCAGTGTGTGAGTAACAAAATTACGCAAAACAACGGCCCCTTTGCCTTCGAACGGGAGCAAGACGTCGCTGAGAATTCTGAACCGCGAATAGACATCTGCGACGAGGTTCATCGACATGTCCGCGCCCCCTCCGACTCCTCGCCGGCAAGCCCGCCGTGGACCGTCGTCGCTTCGCAAGACATCGTCAGTTGAAGCAGCGACAGCGGCTAGCGCCCTACGCGCACCGCGTCCAAGATAAGTCTGCGTTCCATCGCTAACTCAACACTCACCGACAGCTCCTCGCCGTCGCGGAACCGAAGGTGGTCACACAGCGAAGGCACTGCTTCCAGAGCGGTAGCGATTCCCTCCAAGGCCCTACTTCTCGTTGTCGTTAGCCAAATCGTATAGTCCGTTGCGGCGGTTTCGTCGATCCATACCAAGACTGCCGCGGATGGATTCCCATAGCGTCCGTCGGCGGAGATGACATAGTGATCGGCGGTAACCTGCTGGAAGAAGCCAGCAGTATGGTTCCGGTCGCTACCGTGGTGCGCCACTTTCAGCAGGTCGAAATGGACCCGTCCTTCACTATCCAGATATCCCGCGTTTCGAAGTCCGTCGAGGATGTGGTCACCACGCGCATCGCCACAGAGCAACATCCGACGCACCCTCCCAGATGAGTCGGAAGCCTCCATCACCATGACGAGACTCGATAGATTGAATATCGAACTGTCCAAGTATGCGCGTTGCAACGGGCGACTTTCCGACGCGGCCCTCCACTCTTTTTCGAGCCTGCGCAACTGCTCGGAGGTCGGCCCAACCAAGGTCACCGTCAAATTTGGATCCAACTCGAGCCGTGTACCGCCCGGACCGGCAACCAGCTGCGCGGCCCCGCCATTGATACCGAAGCCGCGCTCGCGGATTAAATCCCGCAGGTGCTTGCCTTGGGGAACACTGCGCAAGAGCCTGGCATCGGCTGGCGATTGCTCATTGAGATGGCTTACACCGATGATTTGTGCGGGCGTACGAAGCGTGCCCGTCCTGGGCTCGTCGAACGTGTTGAGCCAATAGTGGCGGCACTCAGCTGGCGGGTCGTCCCGGTCCTGGAGGAGTTCCAGTATCCCGGCAATGTGATCGTCGTCTGTATGCGAAACGATGATATGCGCGATCTGCAGAGGCCGGACGCGCCTTTCGTCGGCAAGTTGATCGAGGCGTGGCCGAATCGTACTCTGATAGACGCCGCCCGGCCCGCCGTCGATCAGGACTAGCCTTGGTTGTTGCCGTCGGCCATAGTGCAATAGCAATGCATCCCCATGGGCCGCATTGAACGCCTCCAGCGCGAAAACATCCACCATTGCGTCGGACTCCCTTGCTACCTGCTACTCGCCACCGCAAGATAGGACTCTCACTGGAAGCGGTAAGCGTCCTTCGACTCCGGCATCGGGTCGTGGTCCCGCCGTGGGCATTCGACTCTCGCCTCAGTGTCCAACATGGCAGATAACAAGAGGACCGGTAGAGAGCAAATCTGGATACGGCATTGGACGACCCGATAGCGGGGCTTCATCGTGGAGTTCTCGGTTCACTGCCGAGCAGCCGCCATAGTTGTGAACGTCTGCCTCGCTCCCTACCGCGATCGCTGACGCCACTCTCGAGCGGGGTTGCGCTATGACCGTTAATTGGATCCTCGATCCGAGCATAAAAGCGGGACATCCTCTTCCGGCAGTTATGGTTTCTGTTCGGCTCGGATAAGCAACTGCCACGAAATACGGCCCGCCTCGGGCAAATGCTGGTGATGGTTCTGGGGCGGTAAGGTATGCCCCTTGGCAACCGCAATCTCGTCGCCACAGCCGATACACCTGTAGATGCCGGCGTTGTGCGCCTGTGCACCCGGTGGAAGCTCGAAGTCATAGATGGACTCCTCGGCCAATGTCAGGTGTCTAGCGTACTTGTATTGAGCCACGCTTCCTCCAGTGGATGACGATGGCGGCCAACGACAGGTTGTTCGCCGCCGCTTGAACGAAGGCAGCATAGCGAAAGCGATTCCGCATGTTTTCGGATTTTCGCTGTTCCTTATCTGCATGGGACAGCGCTGATCCGGCCCCATGCATATCGTGCTCTGCAGCATCGGCTCATGCCTTTGACAAACAGTTGTGGCTGAACACCGCGACAACGTGTGAACCAACGGCACCCTCATGGGGGCGTTCTATCAACGCAGCAACTCTTCTTAATCCGAATTCGAATCCAGCGCTGTATGGGGAGCAACGACGTGCACGCACTGATCGCCGCGCTGACGCCACAGAGCAAGGCCGCGCGACTCGGGGAGCTAACGCCAGCCATCGAAGCCAAGCTCCGATAGCCCAGGACCATCAGCTCTCGCGCCACCTCGACCTGATACACACTATCGATCGCCTTCTTCGCGTGAAAGAGATCTTCGTTCAACAAGGCGCGCCAGGCGCCATCCGCGCGCTGGGTCATATTCAGTACCACTGCATGCGTATGCAGCTGCGGGTCCTTGCCGCGAGTCACCGTGGCGGAATTTGGCGATCACCAGATTGGCCGCACGCTCCTGAACATCGCTCCGATATGGGCGCGCATGGAGGCCGACATTTGTCCGCTGAATGCCATCTCGCATAGCAAGGCTTAAGCACGCAGACGTTTGCTCGAGGTCTCGTACCTCTCATGCCTGCCCTGCCCGGCGTGCCGACGTCCGCGACAACGCCGCCCAGTCCAGATGGCCTTCATCGTGCGCGAGGCTTTCGATGTGGGCATCGCGCAATGCGCTTGCCAACGGCAGCGGTACGTTGACCTGCTCGGCTGCCGCCAACGCAAGACGTATGTCCTTGAGGCCGAGAGCCAGCTTGAACCCGGCCGGCTCGAAGCGTTCCTCGGCGATCGCCTTCCCGTAGCCCTTGTAGACCGGTGCGGCAAACGCCGTCGACGTGACCAGTTCAAGAAAGTCGGCCTTGTCCACGCCATGCCCCTGTGCCAGCGCGACGGCCTCGCCCATGGTGCCGATGGCACTGGCAATCATGAAGTTCACCGCGAGCTTGGCGGCATTGGCCTGCTCGGGCCGCTCTCCCAGGTACCAGGTCTTTTGGCCGAGCACGTCGAACAGCGGCTGCACGGCCGCCACCGTCTCGGCGGCGCCAGCGGCCAGGATATTGAGCTCTCCGGCTTCGGCGACATTCACCCGGCCGAGCACCGGTGCGGCGACGTATCCAATGCCTTGCGTCTGGTGCAGCGCCGCCAGTTCGGCCCCCAAGGCGACCGATACCGTTGCCATGTTCACATGGATTGCCCCGGGCTTGAGGACGGCCAGCATTCCCGCTTCGAGCACGGCGGCGCGTGTAGCAGCGTCGTCCGCCAGCATCGAGATCATGACATCGGCATCGGCGGCGGCTTCCCGCGGTGTGGCGGCGCTTTCCGCGCCGAGCGCGGCGAGCTTCGTCATCGGTGCCGGCGAGCGGTTCCAGCCGCGCATGGCATGGCCTGCCTTGACCAGATTGATTGCCATCGGCAGGCCCATCGTACCGAGGCCAAGAAATGCGATCTTCATACAGGTCTATCCTCGCTCAAATGGAATTGGTCATTTCCTAAATAGGCAAGAAAATCAGGCGATCGCCTTGAGCGCGGCGTCTACCACGGCATGCATGTCTTCGCGGCTGCGGCGTGTCTTGCCGACCACGCGCATGCCTTGCGTCAGGCACAACAGCATCCGCGCGGCCGCCTCGACATTGACGTGGGCGGCAATGGAACCGTCGTCTTGTCCCTGGCGGATCAGCTCGGCGAGGAACGCTTCGTTACGTGCGAGCGCCGTGGTGATGTGGTCGGCCAGCGGTTTCTCGAACGCCGACAGCCCCACCGTGCTGCCGACAACAAGGCATCCTTGCCGGCCGGTCGCCCCGTGAGACGATTCGGCATAAAAAACCAGCGTCTTGCGCAGGCGTTCCAGGCCAGTACCGCCCTCGCCAATGGCATGGCGCAGCTTCTCCATCCGCTGCGCGCGGTATCGGTCAAACGCCGCCAGGAAAAGCTGTTGCTTGTCCTTGAACGCCTTGTAGAGACTCCCCTGCGCCAGACGCATGGCGTGAGTCAGGTCGGAGATCGACGCACCGTGGTAGCCCCGTTCGCTGAATACACGCACGGCCCGATCCAGCGCCTGATCGACGTTGAATTCGCGCGGTCTGCCTCGGCCGCGCGAGTGGGCGGAGGCTTGATGATGGGTCGCCATGCTGTGGATATCGCTCAATTTGGAATTGATCGTTTTCCAATATAGCACGGGTTATGGACTAGCGTGCGGTGCCGCGCTGCCTCGGGTCAAGGTACGCATTGACCTGGCCTCATGCCGATGCCGCGACCTGCGTGGCAAATTCGCGATAGGAATGAAGCGGTCGACCCAGCAGCGCGGTCAGCCGTTCGACGTCGCCGGCCTCGGGGATCATTCCCTCGGTGATGAAACGCTCGCTCATCAGGCGCATGTCGAAGGCCATCCAGTTCGGCATGAACTGCCGCAGGTTCTGCTCGAACGCGGCGGTGTCGTCGCCCGGATAGGCGATCCTGCGGCCAAGTACCTCGGTCCAGATCGCGGCAACATCCACGCCGGTCAGCGTGTCGGGGCCGACCAGGTTGATCCGGTCCAGTGGCAGCGGCATTGCCGAACGTTCCCGGCGCAGCAGTTCGATGGCCGCGACCTCGCCAATGTCCCGTGTGTCGATCATCGCCAGGCCCTTGCTGCCGATCGGCATCGGATAGACGCCGTATCCGGTCACCACGTCCTTGATGGTGAGGTCGTTGTCCATGAAGTAGGCAGGACGCAGGATCGTGGCATTGAGCCCCATCTGCTCGATCATGCGTTCGACGCCATACTTGCCGGCAAAGTGCGGCACGTTCGGATAAAGGTCGCTGTGGATCACCGACAGATAGACGATCCGCTGGATGCCGGCCTCGCGCGCGACGTTGAGCGCGATCAACGCCTGGGTGAATTCGTCCGCCACTACCGCGTTGAGCAGAAAGAGCGTCGAGACGCCGGAGAAGGCGCTGCGCACCGAGTCGACGTCGAGCAGATCGCCTCGGACCACGTCGACGCCCGCCGGGAAATTTGCCTTGGAGGGATCGCGGACGAGCGCGCGGATATCGGCTCCGCGCTTGACGAGTTGTTCGACGACTTGGCGGCCGACCGTGCCGGTGGCGCCGGTAACGAGAATGGTCATGGTGATTCCCTTGGTTGCGGGTTGGGGTGCGGTTGTTGGTGCGTATGAAGCAACCATAATGCGTTTCACATGCAGAACAAAGACTCTAAAATGCAGACAACCCGTTCCGAATATGAGACACCATGGACCTGAATGCCCTCGAGGATTTCCAGCTGGTAGCCGCTCACAGCGGCTTTGGAAGAGCCAGCCGTGCCAGCGGCCGCTCCAAGGCGACGCTGTCGCGGCGTGTGGCCGATCTTGAAGAAGCCCTGGGCATTCGACTCATCGAGCGCGGCGACCGCAGCCTGGAACTGACCGAAGCCGGCCAGTTGCTGCTGGCTAGAGTCGAGGGACCGCTGCGCGAGGTTGCCGAAGCGGTCGCGGCGGCGCGGGATGGCCTTGCCGCTCCGAGAGGCCGCCTGCGTATCGCGGCACCGCTGCTGTTTTCTCAGGTCGCGCTCGGGCGGCTCGCCGCTGCGTTTCAGGCGGCCCACCCCGAAGTCCAGATTGAAGTCGTGTCCGAGGACCGTCTCGCCAATCTCGTCGAGGAGCATTTCGACGTCGCCATCCGCATCAACCCGCGTAAGGACAGCGCACTGGTAGGCAGGTGTTTCGCCAGGGACCGACTGGTCCTCGCCGCGGCCCCGTCTGTTCCAATGCCGAAGGGGCCCAGAGATAAGACGTTTCGAGTACCGGCTGTCGTGATGCCGAACTATCGAGACGGTGACATCTGGTCCGTCCGGGATGGCGGGCTCACGATCGAACCACTACCTGTGCTGCGGCTGTCCTCGCTGCTGACCGTTCGCGATGCCGTGGCCGCCGGCGCCGGGGTGGCCATGCTGCCGCAGTCCATCATCGGAAGCCTGCTGGAAAACGGCGAACTGGTGTCCTGGGGCACGGCCGGCGACGAGGTCGAACTGTGGGTTCTGCACACGTCTCGACGCCTGCAAAGTCCCAAAGTGCGGGCCTTTGTGGAGTTCATCTGCAACCAGTACCCCGATGGATCATTCGTGGTGCAAACGTACGCCGATACGCCGGTTGGCGCCGAGCGCCGCAGGCCGCGCCGGTGATGACATCGCCAGCGTCCGTCATGCGTGGATGCGCGGCGCCTACGCAGTCCCGCACCAGGCGCGGCGTCCATGCCATCGCCTTTCAACCTCGCCCGTTACTTGTCGGGCATTCCGAGTTGGCATGGCCACCTCCTCTGAAATGTTCCGGGCCTCACGCCGCTTGCCGGCGTACACCGCGCAACCGCCGGACAAGAAACGGTGCAATCAGCATCGTGATCGACGCCGCCAGCAAGCCGGCCGAAATCGGGCTCGACCACAACACCGCCACCTCGCCATTCGAGATGGACAGCGCGCGGCGCAGGTTCTGTTCCAGCATTTCGCCCAGAACAAAACCGAGGATTAGCGCGGACATCGGGAAATCCATCTTGCGCAGGATGTAGCCGAATACGCCGAGCGCCGTCATCAGCACCAGATCGAAGGTGGTGGCATGCACGGCGTAGACGCCGATTGCGCTGATGGCAGCGATGGCTGGCACCAGCATCCACATCGGTGTGGAAAGCGCCCGCGAGAACAGATTGACCAGCGGGATGTTCAGCACCAGCAGCATCACGTTGCCGATAAACAGCGACGCGATCAGGCCCCAGACGATATCCGGCTGCTGCGTAAACAGCATCGGACCGGGCGTGATGTTGTACAGGGTCAGCGCGCCCATCATCACCGCCGTCGTACCCGAGCCCGGCACGCCCAGAGTCAGCATCGGCACGAAGGAGCCGGTCGCCGAGGCGTTGTTGGCCGCCTCGGGTGCCGCCACGCCGCGAATATCGCCATGACCGAAGGTACCGTTAGTGCCGTAGATGCGCTTCTCGGTCATATACGTGATCGCGCTGGCAATGGTCGCGCCTGCGCCCGGCAGCACGCCGACGAAGAAGCCGATGACCGACGAGCGTACCGTGCACCACCAGGTCTGCGCGGCTTCACGGGCGTTGAACATCATGCGGCCGGTGTTCTTGACTAGTTGCTGCCCGGTCTCGGTATGCTGCTCCAGCATCAGCATCAGCATCAGCTCGCTGACCGAAAAGAAGCCGATCACCACCACGATGAACTGGATGCCATCGGACAGGTGCACATTGTCGAAGGTAAAGCGGTACACGCCGCTATTGGCATCCACCCCGACGGTGGCCAGCGTCAACCCGATCAACGCCGCCAGCAGGGTGCGCACCGGCTTGTCGCCCACCATGCCGGCGAGGCAGGCGATAGCAAACACCATCAGCGCGCAGTATTCGGCGGGGCCAAAGGCAACCGCCCAATCGGCCAGCACAGGCGCAAATATCACCAGGCCGATGGTGGCAATCACCGAACCGACGAACGAGCTCCACGCCGAAATGGAAAGCGCGACGCCGGCCAGTCCTTTGCGCGCCATCGGATAGCCGTCGATCGCCGTCATGATGGCACCGGCGTCGCCCGGCACATTGAGCAGAATCGACGAAATGCGACCGCCGTACTCGCATCCCATATAGACCGCGGCGAGAAGAATCAGAGCGGTCTCCGGCGGCAGCTTCATCGCATAAGCCAGCGGCAGCAGAATGGCGACGCCGTTGATTGGGCCCAGCCCCGGCAGCATGCCGACCAGCGTTCCGATAAAGGCGCCGATGGCGGCCACCAGCAGGTTCGACCATTGCGACGCAATGCCGAAGCCATGCAGCAGATGTTCGAACGCGTTCATAGCAGGCCCTCGATCAGCGAGCCGATCGGCAGCGTGACTTCCAGCCAGCGATCGAACAGGAAGAACAGGCTCGTACCCATGACTGCCCCCGTCGCCACGCAGGCCCGCCAGCCGCCGCCGAACAGCCGGCCCAGCACGATCGTCAGCAAGGCGGTGGCAATGGCGAAGCCAAGCGACTGGAACACCAGCGCATACACCAGCAGCGCCAGCACCATGATGGCGAGCCGGATGACGCCGCGGCGCTCGGGCCAGGCCACCCTCGGCCCGGGGAAGAGCAGCAGCCAGACGCTGCAAAGTGCCATCAGCACGCACAGCAGCAGCGGAAACGCCCGCGGGCCAACCGGCTCGTAACTGAACTCGGCGGTGAAGCCGGTTGCCACCCACGCGGCGGCGGCGCTCAGCAGCAGCCACGCGATGGCGAAAACGCGATCACTATTCATCGATGTCTCGGCGTATAGGAAGGGGCCGCGAACGCGGCCACCAGGGAGATGCCGGGCCGCCCATGCGCCCGGCGCAGAGGGGGCGACTGGCCTACTTCATCAGGCCGAATTCACGCGCCAGGGTCTGATAGCGGGCGACTTCGGCCTTTACGTAGCCGTCCAGTTCCGGTCCGGTCTTGGCGAACGGAAAGAGGCCCCGGGAGTCGAGCGCCTCGCTGAACTGGCGGGACGCCAGCAAGTTCCGGAACGCGGCGCTCCACCATTGGAAATCGGCATCCGACACCTTCGGCCCCATATAGAAGCCGCGCACGATGGGCCATTGGACATCGAAGCCCTGCTCTTTCGCGGTCGGAATTCCCGACAGCTTGCCGGGCAGGCGCTTGTCGGACAGCACCGCGAGCACGCGAATCTTGCCGGCGTCCAGCATGCCCGCGGCTTCGCCAATGTCGCCAGGCACGACCTGCACATGGTTGCCGAGCAAGGCGGTGATGGCCTCGCCGCCGCCCTCGAAGGCGACGTAGCGCATCGCGCGATGCTCGACGCCAGCCTGCTTTGCCACCAGCGCCGCCTTCATCCAGTCCTGGCTGCCGACCGAACCGCCGGCACCGAACACCACCTTCTGCGGATCGGCCTTCATCGCGGCCATCAGGTCTTTCAGCGTCTTGTACGGCGAGTTGGCTGCGACCGCGACCATGCCGTAGTCGGTGCCGATCGCAGCCAGCCACTTGACGTCGTCCGGGCCGTACTTGCCGAACTTGCCATGCGCCAGGTTCAACAGCGACCCGCTCGAGAACGCGACGATGGCCTGCCCATCGGCCGGCCGCTGCGCGACGACGGCGTTATAGGCCACCGCGCCGATGCCGCCCGGCATATAGGTGACCCGCATCGGCGCCTTCAGCTGGCCGCCGTCCTGCAGCGCGGTTTGTGCCAATTTGCAGGTCAGATCAAAACCGCCTCCGGGCTTGGCCGGTGCAATGCATTCGGGGCGCGATGGCTGAGCTTGCGCGCCGGACGAAAGCATCAATCCGGTCGTGAGCACGGTGGCAACAAGCATGGGAATGGCGGTCATGACGTCTCCTGGTCCGGTCGTTGTTATGGCGCGCGAACACGAATTGACTTCCGCGCGATTGGCCGTATCGTAGAGCCCGATGCTGTCGCGAGCCTGTCATTGCGACTGTCACGGCCTAGCGTTTACCCTATTCCATGCGTTTATTGCTGATCGAAGACCACCAGGATCTCGCAGCCTGGATGGTGAAATCCCTGCGGACGGACGGTTTCGATATTGGTCATGTCCCCGATGGCGAAACTGCGCTGGCGATGCTGCAGAACCAACCTTATGGTCTGATCCTGCTCGATCTGTCATTGCCTGGCATCGACGGCCTGGAGGTCCTGCGCATGGCCAGAGCCCGCGGTGTCGTGGCGCCTATCCTGATCCTGACGGCGCGTACCGAGGTCGCTGACCGCATCAAGGGCCTGGACCTGGGCGCCGACGACTATATCGCCAAGCCTTTCGACCTCGGCGAATTGATCGCGCGTATCAAGGCCCAGCTGAGACGTACCCATGGTGGCCAACCGATGACGCGCTTCGGCGACCTCGCCTTCGACTCGGTTGAGCGCGCCTTTCTGCTACGCGATGAGCCGCTGATGCTGTCCCGGCGAGAGCATGCGGTGCTGGAGGCGTTGTTCATTCGCCCCGGCCGCGTGGTGACGCGCGAAAGCTTGCTCGGGCGAGTGTTCTCGCTGGATGACGAAGTCAATCCCGAGGCCATCGAACTCTATATCTCGCGAGTACGCAAGAAGCTGCGCAATAGCAGAACGACCATCACCGCCGTCCGGGGCATCGGCTACCTGCTCGAAGCAAACCATGGCAGCGAGTGAGAGCCGGCACAGCTTGCGCCGGCGTCTGCTTTGGCGCCTGACTATCCCGCTCGTCGCGGTAGGTATCTTTACCGCTTTCACGTCGTATCGCACCGCCTTGTCCGAAGCCAACCAGGCTCATGACCGCACGCTGTTGGCGTCCGCCCGCGCCATCGCCGAACGGCTGGACTATCGCAATGACAGGCTCGTCGTCGACGTTCCTTACGTGGCGCTGGACACCTTCCAGGTCGATATTCGGGGCCGCATTTTCTATCGGGTGCGAGATCCGGCCGGGCGTTTTGTCTCCGGTGACCGCGACCTGCCCGCCATGCCGAAGGAGGTGCCGCGCAGCGACCACTACCCTGCCCTCGTGCATTTCTACAACACCGACTATCTCGGCACGCCGCTGCGCGTCGCAGCGTTGTGGCAACCGGTGGCCGACGCCCCCGATGGCGGCATGGCCCTGGTCGAGGTGGGCGAAACGCTCGAAATGCGCGACGACATGGCAATGCGGCTGCTGGCGACCACGCTGTGGCAGCAGGCGCTGCTGATTGCCGCCTCGATTGCGCTGATCGCGCTGGCGGTACACGTCGCACTTCGGCCGCTAAAGAATATCGAGGACACGCTACGCGCGCGCGACACCGCCAGTCTGGACCCCATCGATGTTCCCGAGCTGCCGCGGGAAATTCATCCGCTGCTGGCGTCGTTGAACAGCTATCTGGCCAGTCTGCGCAGCATGGTGTCGCGGCAATCCCAGTTTCTCGACGACGCCTCGCATCAGTTGCGCACCGCGCTTGCGCTGGTCAGAACGCAGGCAGACCACGCCGTGCGTACGTATCAGGCCAAGCCGGAATGGCGCGAGATCAGAGACGCGATTGACCGAACCATCCGGCTGACCAACCAGCTGCTGGCGTTGGCACGTACCGATGCCCAGCCGCCGCATGCTGCGCCGGGGGCTGCGTTGCATCGGCTCGACCTGACGGCGTTGTGCCGGGCGGTGTCGGCCGAGTGGTATCTCGCGGCGCGCGAGCGGCAGCTGGATTTCGGCCTGAGCGCCCGCGACGAGGTGCACGCCTACGTCAACGGCGACGAAGGTACGCTGCGCGAGATGCTGGCCAATGTGCTGGACAACGCCGTGCAATACACGCCGGCCGGAGGACGGGTGGAAGTGACGGTGATTGCCGGGGCCACCACACACCTGGTGCTGATCGACGACAGCGGCGTAGGCATTGCCCCGCCGTTGCGGGACAAGGCCTTCGAACGATTCGTGCGCCTCGGGGACCTGCGTCAGCCAGGCAGTGGCCTGGGCCTGGCGATCGTGCGGCAGATTTGCGAAGCGCATGGCGGACAGGTGCTGCTGGAAGACGGGCCGGATGGGCGCGGACTTCGGGTCCGTATCGAATTGCCCGCAGCGCCTGAGCCCCGCATTGCTTCGCCCATCCTCGCCCCTGCCTTGCCGCGCAAGGCAAACGGCCCGCTCTGAAATCATCTCGCCGTAGCCAGGTTCTGCAGTACGTGGAAACGAACAAAGGGCGACGGACGCGGGTATGATTGCCCGCGGCGGGCCCGTAATGCTGCACCCGCCTCCGCCAGGGCGAAACTCGGGATGGGCTGCCGCTGCGGGGTTCCCCCGGTTCCCGACACAGCAATACCGGGGCTCCCTACTCCTGAAGTCCGCGAAGCGGCTTGGCAAGGAGATCCGTGTGTTTGCGATCTGGGCGTTGGTGATTGGCGGACTGATGGTGACGATGGGCCTCATCGGCTCGGTCGTGAAACGGATGCCCATTGCGCCCTCCGCGCTGTACCTGCTGTTCGGCGTGGCGCTCGGGCCCGTTGGCGCCGGCCTGATCGCGCTCGATGTCCACAATCCGAGCCACGTTGCTGCGCTCGAGATCATCACCGAAATTGCCGTGCTGATCTCGCTGTTCGGCGTTGGGCTGCGCTTGCGCGTCCGCATGTCGTATCGGATATGGCGCTTGCCGGTCCAGCTTGCCAGCGTGGCGATGCTGCTCACCATCGCGGGGATATGCGCGGTCGGAGTCGGTTGGCTCGGCCTGCCGCTCGGGGCGGCAATCCTGGCCGGCGCCATCCTTGCGCCCACCGATCCGGTGCTTGCGTCCGACGTACAAATGGCGGACACCGAAGACCGGGACATCGTTCGACTGAGTCTGACCGGGGAAGGCGGCCTGAACGATGGCACGGCATTTCCCTTCGTGATGCTGGGCCTGGGCCTGCTTGGCTATCACGAGCTGGGCCCCGGCTTGACGCGATGGATTGCCGTGGACCTGATCTGGGCAACCGTCGGGGGCCTTGGCATCGGCGCCGCGCTTGGCTTGCTGGCCAGCAAGACGATCCTGGCCTTGCGCATGCGCTTCCATGAGGCTGTCGGGCTCGAGAGCTTCTTCACGCTGGGTCTGATCGGCGTGTCCTATGGCGCCGCATTGTCGGTGAGCACCTATGGCTTTTTGGCGGTGTTTGCGGCGGGCGTGGCAATGCGTCAGGTCGAACGCGACGAAAACCCCAACACCCCGCCGGACGAAGTGCTCGGCACCCTTCCCGTCAAGGGCCTCGAACAGGTTGCCACACACGAGCACAAGGCCGCGGCGTATCTGACGCAAACCGTATCCGAGTTCTCCCTCGACGTGGAGCGTCTGGCCGAGCTATGCGTCACCCTGCTGATCGGCGCCATGCTGACACGGGCGACCTTCAGCGTTCCCGCGCTGGGCTGCGCCCTGCTGCTCATCCTGTTGATCCGGCCGCTCTCGGTCTATCTCTCCACGGCCGGCATGGGCTTGCGGCCGGCGCAACGACGGCTCACCGCATGGTTCGGCATCCGAGGCATCGGCTCGCTGTACTACCTGGCCTATTCGCTGGTTCATGCACCCGATATGGCGCACGCCGACCTGCTGCTGCAGATCACCTTGTGCACGGTCGTCGTGTCGATCGCGCTGCACGGATCGACCGCCACGCCGCTGATGGCCATGTACCAGCGGCTCCGCAGGTGACAGCGCTTTTCGCGCTGCAGAGGGTCCGGTGCACGCATGGACCAATCGAGGACATGACGCGCCGATTGGCATGGCCCTTGCGAATAGTCCCCTTGCGAATAGTCAACGAATCGCTTGCTTGCGTGGAACCGGCCGGGAGCGACCCCGCGCGTCCAGGCCCGACCAAGTACCCAGCCGCGGCGATACCGCTCAGTGTGGCGCCGCACCGGCATTGCCCTGACCCGTGGCCTGCAGTACCTCGCGCACCGCATTGGCCGCATCGATGGCGCGCGGAAATCCCGCGGTCACGGTGGTCAGGTAGACCACCTCTTTCAATTCTTCGGGCGTCACGCCCAGCCGCAGCGCGTAGCCGGCGTGGATCTTCAGCACCTGCGTGTGCCCCTGCGCCGCGAAGGCCGCCACGGCGGCAAGCTGGCGCGTGCGGTCGTCCAACCCGGGCCGGGACCAGACATCGCCCAGCGAGTAGTCGACGATCGCATCCGCCAGCGGCGGAAAGTCCTTGCGCAATGCGTTCAGCACCGGCTGGCCCGCACCGCCGGAAAGTTTGTCCATAGTGGCGTTGCCACGCTCGCGCGGCGTGCGTTGCGCGGGCTCGTTGCCTGCCACCCCCTGCGCGTACGCAGCGCCGAAGGTCGCGCTGACGTAGACGGCGGCCAGTACCAGGGCGGGGTCGACGGAACGAAGGCGGGCAAGGAAGGCGAAGCGATGGCGAACTGGCATGACAGGCTCCTCGGTCATGATGTTGTCTGACCGAAGCATTGTCGGCTGCCCCGCGGAAGGCGCGAATACCTATTGGTCTGCGATGCTTGCCTGATTCTCTTCCAGGATGCCGTCTCGGCGCCGTTCCTGACCCGCAAAGGCGGGTGGCCGCGTGAAGCGCCCGATTTCCAGGACACGGAAAGCGAGCCGAGGGGACTGCGGCACTCCTGATGGGCCGAGGCGAAGCAACCGCGATTACTCCGCAGCGATCTTCATCGTCTTGATGTCCTTCTCCCAGCGCACCAGCTCGTCGTTGATGCGTGCCCGGAACGCCGCCGGCGTGCTGGCCTCCGGTTCGACGCCCTGCTGCGCCAGCGCCGCGACCACATCCGGCCTGGCAAGCGCCTTGGCGGTTGCGCGCGCCAATTGTTCGACGATGGCGGGGTCGGTGCCGCCGGTCGTAAAGAGCCCATACCAGCTGGAGAAGTCGTAGCCCGGCACGCCGGCTTCGGCCATCGTCGGCACGTTCGGCAGCGAAGGAACGCGCTTCCTCGTGGTGACGGCCAGGATTTTGGCCTTGCCGGTCTTCAGTGCGGCCATGGCGACCGGCACCGAGCCGAACACCATGTCGACATTGCCCGCGTAGAGGTCGTTCATCGCCGGACCGTTGCCCTTGTACGGGATGTGCAGCAGGTCGATGCCGGCCAGCTTCTCCATCAGCGCGCCGGAGACATGCAGCGTGGTGCCGTTGCCGGAGGAGCCGTAGGTATAGGCACCCGGCTTCTGCCTGGCAGCGGCCAGCAATTCCTTGACGTTATTGACCGGCAGTCCGCTCCTGACCATCAGCACATTCGCCGCCTCGGCGACCAGCGATACCGGCGCGAGGCCGGTGCGCGGATCGTAGGGCATCTTGCGGGTCAGCGCCGGCATGATGGTCTGCGCGCCGGCGCTGCCGAGCAGCAACGTGTAGCCGTCCGGCGTCGCCTTGGCCACCATGTCGGAGCCGATCAAGCCGCCCGCGCCGCCGCGGTTTTCCACCACGACGGACTGGCCCATGCTCTGCTGCAATTCCTTGGCGAGGATGCGGGCGATGGTGTCGTTGGCCCCGCCCGCGGCAAATGCCACGACCATGCGGATCGGCTTCGAAGGGTACTTGTCCGCGGCAAACGTCAGCGAAGGGGCGACGCACAGCGCGCCAAGGGCAAGCAGGGTACGGCGGCGGACGGCATTACGGACGGCGGGCATGACGGGTTCTCCTCCTGATGGTCGGCCGATCATAATTGCGCTCACAAATAAAGAAAATTAAGACTTTATTTGTCGGGTCAAAAGAAAACCTTAAGGCCCGCCTTGTAGCGCCAACTGGCCAACTTGCCGTCCCTTCATGGGCCCGCCATTCCCCATCGAGGGGCAACGCCGCCCTATATCGGTGAACTGCCCGCCGCCGGAAGCGTCCTGGCGGCGGCCGGGCTTTCCGCCGACCACCCTCCTCCAAGCGCACGGAACAGCGAAGCCAGCGCGGCCTGCCGCTGCGCCGCCACGTCGATCAGCGCGGTTTGCGCGGAATAGTGGCTGCGCTGCGCCTCGAGGTAGCGAAGATGGTCATCGACGCCGGCGCGATAGCGCGCCTCGGACAAGCGCAGCGTCTGTTCGCTGGTCTGCGCCACCGCACGACGCGCGATCTCCTCGCGCCGCAACGTATCGGTGGCGGCGAGCGCGTCCGATACTTCGCGGAATGCAGTCTGGATCGTCTTCTCGTAGTTGGCCACGGCGATGTCCTTGCGCGCATGGGCCAGATCGAGGTTCGCGACATTGCGGCCCCCGGAGAAGATCGGCAGCGTCAGTTGCGGGGCGAACGCCCATACCGTCTGACCCGCGCCGAACAGATTGGACAGCTCGCCGCTCGCGCTGCCGAACATGCCGGTCAAGGCAATGCGCGGGAAGAACGCGGCGCGCGCCGCGCCGATGTCGGCATGCCGCCCGCGCAGCCGCTGTTCCGCCGCGAGGATGTCCGGGCGATGAATCAGCAGTTCCGAAGGCGTGCCGGGCGCCAGCTCCTGCACCAGCAGCACGTCGTCGCGCGGGGTCTGCGGCAAGCGCGCGCCAACGTCCGGCACGCCGACCAGCAGTGCGAGGGCATTGGTGGCCTGGCGGAACTCGCGATCGGTGCGCTCCAGATCGGCACGCGCCTGATCGGTCAGGCCGCTTGCTTCGTGGAAATCGAGCGCGGTCGCGGTGCCGGCCTGGCGGCGCTGCGCGATCAGACGCAGCGACGACTCGCGCGCCTGCAGCGTCTGCATGGTCAGCAGATGGCGCCGCTGGGCGCTGTCTCGCGCCAGATAGGCCTGTATGACCTCGGCGATCAGGCTGATGCGGGCACTGCGCGCGGCCTCCTCGGTTGCCAGGTACTCGCGCAGCGCCGCTTCTGACAGGTTGCGCACGCGGCCGAACAGATCGAGTTCGAACGACGGCACGGCGATACCGGCCTGCACCGATTGCTGGACCGACGACATGCCCGGCTGACGCAGATCCTCCGCGACCCGCTGCCGCGTACCCCCGCCTTCTGCCTGCAGACCCGGCACGCGATCGGCGCGTTGCACGCGGTACATCGCCCGTGCCGCCTCGATGTTCAGCACGGCCTGCCGGAGGTCGCGATTGTTGTCGAGCGCGAGCGCGACGAGCTCGCGCAGCTTGTCGTCGACGATAAAACGCTCCCATTGCAGTACGGCGGCCGATGAAGGCGTGGCCTGCATGTCGTCGGACGCAGGCGGGCCGGCGGTCCATTGCGTCGGGACCGGCGCCACGGGTCGCTGATAGACCGGCGCCAGCGAGCAGCCCGCAAGCACTGCGCCCAGGCTCAGCAGCAGACAAGGAAGTACGCGCGGCAGCATCGTTCGGGATCGAATCGATTTCATTGTGCGCCCTCCGTCGTCGTGGCCGCTGTCGGCGTGATGGGGCGCGCGTTGTCCCGGTATCGCTTGAAGCGCGACAGCACCCAGACGAAAAACACCGGTGCGAAGACCACCCCGAGCGTGGTCGCCGTCAGCATGCCGCCGATGACGCCGGTGCCGATGGCACGCTGGCTGGCCGCACCGGCGCCGGTGGCAATGGCCAGCGGCACGACGCCCAGAATGAAGGCCATCGACGTCATCACGATCGGGCGGAACCGCAGCCGGCTCGCCTCCAGCGCGGCGTCGATCAGCGGCATGCCCTGTTCCCGCAACGACTTGGCGAATTCGACGATCAGGATCGCGTTCTTCGCCGCCAGACCGATGATCGTGATCAGGCCCACCTTGAAATAGACGTCGTTCGGCATGCCCACCGCATTGACCGCCAGCACCGACCCCAGCGCGCCGATCGGCACGATCAGCATCACGGCACCGGCGATCGCCCAGCTCTCGTACAGCGCGACCAGCAGCAGGAAGACCACCAGGAACGACAGCGCCAGCAGCAGCGGTGCCTGCGCGCCGGCCTGGCGCTCCTGATACGACAGCCCCGTCCATTCGTAGCCGATACCCGCCGGCAGCGTGGCGACAATGCGTTCGATCTCCGCCATGGCCTCGCCGGTGCTGAAACCGGGCGCGGCGTCGCCGATGATCTTGATGGTCGGATAGCCGTTGTAGCGGGACACCTGCACCGGGCCGATTTCCCATTCGGGCGTGGCAAACGCGCTCAGCGGCACCTGTTCGCCGCGTGCGTTCGGTACGTTCAGCGACAGCAACGCCTCGGGCGTCATGCGGTCGCGCACGTCGGCCTGCACTACCACCCGCTGCAGTCGGCCGACGTTGGCGAAGTCGGCCACGGTGGCCGAGCCATAGGCGCTGGAGAGCGCGGTGTTGATCGCCTCGAAGCCGACGCCCAGCGCTTCGGCCTTGTCCCGATCGATATCGAGACGCAGTTGCGGCGCGTCCTCCAGGCCTTCCATCATCGCGTAAGCGAGCACCGGCGAGGCGTTCGCCTTGGCGAGCAGCGCGTCGCGTGCCGCGATCAGGGCGGCACGCCCCAGGCCACCGCGATCCTGCAGCCGCAGCGCGAAGCCGCTGGCGTTGCCCAGCCCTTCGATCGGCGGCGGATCGACCGCCATCACGCGGGCCGCCTTCATGCCGGCAAATTTCGCGTTGAAGGCCGCCACCTCGTCGCTGGCATGCTGGCCGCTGCCTCGCTCGGACCAGTCGGTCAAGGTCGGAAAGCCAAGCGCCGCGTTCTGGCCGCTGCCCGAGAAGCTGAATCCCAGCACCATCGTGGTCGACTCCATCGCCTTGCGCTCGAGCAGCCAGCTCTCCAGTTCCTTGACGACGGCCTCGGTGCGCTGATAAGTCGCGCCCGGCGGCAATTGCACGTCGACCACGAAGTAGCCCTGGTCCTCGGTCGGCACGAAGGACTCGGGCAGCCGCGTGTACAGCAGGGCCAGCACCGCGACCACCATGCCGTAGACGACCATGCAGCGGCCGGCGCGGCGCAGCAGCTTCCCGTTCAATGCGGTGAAGCGCTCGGTCAGGCGGCCGAACTTGCGGTTGAACCAGCCGAAGAAGCCGCGCTTCTCCTCGTGATGCCCCGCCGGAATCGGCTTGAGCAGCGTGGCGCAAAGCGCCGGCGTCAGCGTCAGCGCAAGGAAGCCCGAAAAGAGGATCGAGACGGCCAGCGACAGCGAGAACTGCCGGTAGATCACGCCCACCGATCCGGACATGAACGCGAGCGGAAAGAACACCGCCGCCAGCACCAGCGTGATGCCGACGATCGCGCCCGACACCTGGCTCATCGCCTTGGCGGTTGCCTCGACCGGACCGAGACCTTCCTCGGCCATGATGCGCTCGACGTTCTCGACCACGACGATCGCGTCGTCGACCAGGATGCCGATCGCCAGCACCATGCCGAACATCGTCATCATGTTGACCGAGAAGCCGAGCGCATACATCACGGCCAGCGTGCCGGCCAGGCACACCGGCACCACGATGGTCGGAATCAGCGTGTAGCGCAGGTTCTGCAGAAACAGCAGCATCACGAGGAACACCAGCACCACCGCTTCGAGCAGCGTGTGGATGACCTTCTCGATGGCGACTTCGACGAAGCGCGAGGTGTCGTACGGAATCGAATACTCGATATCGTCGGGGAAGGACTTCGACAGCTCGTCGAGCCGGGCCTTGACGGCGCGCGCGGTCTCGAGCGCGTTGGCGCCGGGACGCAGTTGCACCGCCGCGCCGACCGCCGGCTTGCCGCTGGTCGTCATGTCGAAGTTGTAGTCCTGCAGGCCCACTTCGAGGCGCGCGACATCGGCCAGCGTCACCTTCGAACCATCCGGATTGGCACGCAGCACGATGGCACCGAACTCCTCGGTGGTGGTCAGCATGCCCTTGACGGCGATGGTCGCGCTCAGCTCCTGCTCGGCGCTGCCGGGCCGGCTGCCGAAGCTGCCGGCCGGCACCTGCACGTTCTGCGCGGCGATCGCCGCGTTGACATCGGCCACCGACAGCCCGTAGCCAAGCAGCTTCTGCGGGTCGATCCACACCCGCATCGCTGCTTCGGCCCCGAAGAACTGCACCTTGCCGACGCCCGGCACGCGCCGGATCTCGTTGTTGATCCGTCGCGCCGCATAGTCGGCGAGCGTGACCATGTCCTTGCCGGCACCGTCTCCCTTGAAGTTGATCGCGTAGACCATCAGGAAGCCCGCGCTGACCTGCTCGGTACGCAGGCCCTGCCGCGTGACCGCGGCCGGCAGCCGCGCTTCGGCCTGCTTGATGCGGTTCTGCACATCGACCTGGGCGAGGTCCGGGTTGACGCCCGGCGCGAACGTGACGGTGATTTCGGCGAGGCCGGCGGAGCTGCTGGACGAGTCGTAGTACAGCATGCCCTTGGCGCCGTTCAGCTCTTCCTCGATGACGCTGGTCACCGAGTCGACCAGCGTGGTTGCCGAGGCGCCGGGGTAGATCGCGGTAATCGCGATCTGCGGCGGCGCAACCGTCGGATATTGCGAGACGGGCAGCGACGGCATCGCCAGCAATCCGGCCAGGACGATGAAGATGGCCAGCACCCAGGCGAAGTTGGGGCGATGAATGAAGAATCTTGGCAGCATGATTTGTGTTCAGTGGCGCGACGCCTGCGCGCCTAGCCTCGTTGCCCCGGAGGACTGTTCGATGGCGCGGCCTCGGCGGCACGGCTGGCCGGCGCTGCGGGAACTGCGGGGGCTGCCGGGGCGATGCTGACCTTCTGCCCCGGGTTTGCATCGCCGCCGATCACGATCCGATCGCCCGGCTTGACGCCCTCGACGATCTGCCATTCGCCGCCCTGCATGCGGCCGGTGCGTACCTGGCGAGTCTCGGCGACATCGCCCTTGCCGACCACCACGAGGTGCGCCTTGCCATCGGGGCCTCGGCGGACCGCCCGCTGCGGCACCAGCATGGCGGCGGGATCGGTGGCATGGGTGACATGCACGCGCACGTACATGCCCGGCAGCAACAGGCCGTCATCGTTGGGCAGCTGGCCGCGCAGCGACACCTGACCGGTCTCGCGCTCGACCGAGATGTCGGAGAACAGCAGCCGCCCTTCCCGCTTCTTGTCGGTGCCTTCGATCGTCACCTGGATCGGCACGCCGCCGTCCCGCTGTTGGCGCAGCCGGCCCTGCTCCAGCGCTTCGCGCATGCGCATCACGTCGGCGACCGGTTGCTTGAAGTCGACGTAGACCGGATCGAGCTGCTGGATGGTCGCCATCGGCGTGGCCTCGCCCTGCCCGACCAACGCGCCTTCCGTGACCAGCGCGCGGCCGATCCGTCCCGAGATCGGCGCCCGCACGGTCGCGTACTCGAGGTTCAGGCGCGCAGTTTGCACCTCCGCCGCGGCACTGCGACGGGCTGCCTGCGCGCTCTTGAGCGCGGCCTGAGCGGAATCGAAGTCCTGGCGGCTCACCGCTTCGATCTCGACCAGCGGGGTGTAGCGGCGCACCACCGCGGCGGCCTCGGACAGCACCGCTTCGGCCCGGGCCAGCTCGCCTTCGGCGCGCGACAGCGCCGCCTGCAAGGGCGCGGGATCGATCTGGAACAGCGGATCGCCGGCCTTGACGTCGGCGCCTTCCTTGAAGTTGCGCTTGAGCACGATGCCGGGCACCCGAGCCCGTACTTCGGCGACGCGAACCGGTTCGATGCGGCCCGGCAGTTCGCTGCTGACCGCCATCGGCCTGGGCTCCAAGGTCAGCACATCGACCGACGGAGGCGCAGGCGCCGGCTCCTGGTCGGCATTGCCGCACGCCGTCATGGCAATGGCGGCAGCCAGCACGGCGACGGTCCGCCGCCCTTGCCATGGAAAGTGCTTCATGTCGTACCTTCGCTGTTTGCAAAGCATCGGATGGTACGCCGGTTCGTCAGATGAATCAATAACGATTCATCCGGTAAGGAAACTGGCGTTTTTGGCCGATAATCCCTCCGCGCCAACGTCGCACTCCGCCAACAAGTCACAGAAAAGTGCTTTTCGAGACATAACAGTGAAACCCACACCGTCATGACGGCTGCCATCGCATCGAACGAAGACCACAGCCGACTCCTCGCCGCCCTCGCGCTCGCCCTTGTCGACCAGCCTCGCGGCACCTTGCAGGATCTGGCCAAAGCCGTCGGCATCAGCAAGGCAACGCTGTATCGCTTCTGCCGTACCCGGGACCAATTGATTTCCCGTCTGATCGACCATTGCGTCCGCGTACTCGCCGAAGTCATCCAGTCGGCCGGACTGGACGATCCTTCTCCCCTTGCCGCGCTACGACGCCTGAATGCCAACATGGTCGAGCAGCGGGAGGTGGCCGCATTCCTCATCTACTACTGGCGAGAGGTCGTCTCCGGCGTGTCGTCGGATTGGCAGACCGACTGGGAGGGCAAGCTCGACGCCTTCTTTCTGCGCGGACAACAGCAAGGCGTCTTCCGCATCGACATCACCGCCCAGGCGCTGACCGAAATCTGGGCGTCGGTGCTGATCGGTCTGCTCGATGGCGAGCGGCGCGGCCGCATTGCGCGGGCGGGCCTGGCGGCGGTGGCGGAACGGGCCTTCCTGCAGGGCGCCGGGGCGCCTTCCGTGCAAGTAACCAGCGCCAACCCTTGATCGTCACGCAAGAATCATTTGCCGAATGGCGGGTTTTTCCAGACCGGCGGGATCCCCACAATCGTCGCATCGCGAGATCGGCATGGCCCACGGCCACGCCGATCCGGAATCCGCAACCGTGAGGACCCCATGCTGTTTACGCCCTATCGCCTTGGACATCTGACCACCGCAAACCGTATCGTGATGCCGCCGATGACCCGCTCGCGGGCGGGCGAAGGCGGCGTGGCGACCGACCTGATGGCCGAGTATTACCGTCAGCGCGCCTCGGCCGGACTGATCATTTCCGAAGGCACGCAGATCAGCCAGCAGGGTCAGGGCTATGCCTGGACACCCGGCATCTACACGCCCGAACAGGTGGCGGGCTGGCGCAAGGTCACCGACGCCGTGCACGCCGCCGGCGGCGCCATGTTTGCGCAGCTGTGGCATGTCGGCCGTGTCTCGCACACCTCGCTGCAGCCGGGCAATGCCGCGCCGGTGTCCTCCTCGGCGCTGGTGGCCGAAGGGGTCAAGGTCTTTATCGATGTCGAAGGCAAGGGGCCCGCCGGCGGTGCCGGTGCGATGGTCCAGCACTCGACGCCGCGTGCGCTGACGATCCCGGAAATCCATGGCATCGTGCGCGACTACGCGCACGCCGCGCGCAATGCGCTCGAGGCAGGCTTCGACGGCGTCGAGCTGCATGGCGCCAACGGCTATCTGATCAATCAGTTCATCGATTCGCAGGCCAACGCGCGCACCGACGAGTACGGCGGTTCGCTGCACAACCGGCTGCGCTTTCTGAAGGAAGTCGCGCAGGCCGTGACCGACGTCGTCGGCAAGGATCGCATCGGCGTGCGCCTGGCCCCGCTGACCACGCTGCAGGGCGCGATCGACGACACGCCGCAAGCCACCTACCTCGCCGCTGCGCACGCGCTTGGCAAGATCGGCGTGGCCTATATCCACATCGCGGAAGCCGATTGGGAAGACGCGCCGCTGATGCCGGCCGCCTTCAAGGAGGCGCTGCGCGAGGTCTACCCCGGCACGCTGATCTACTCGGGCAACTACAACAAGGCGCGTGCCCAGGAGGCGCTCGCCAAGGGTTGGGCCGACCTGGTCGGCTTTGGCCGCAGCTTTATCGCCAATCCCGACCTGCCCTACCGGCTGCGCCACGACCTGCCGATCCATCCCGGCAATCGGGCCAGCTATTTCGGCGGAGGCGCCGCGGGCTACACCGATTACCCCGAGTACGCGGCGAGCGCGGCGGCCTGAACCGGACCCCTTGAGCGAGGCCGAACGACCTCAGGCAATCTCGGCCAGCCGCGCACCCGCCGTCAGGAACGTGCCCGCGCTGGCCTGCCAGGTTATGCGGCCATCGCGATGCGCATGGACCTGCATCTCCATCTTCATCGCCTCCATCACCGCGATCAGGTCGCCTTCCTTGACCTCGTCGCCTACCGCCACCTTCCACGCTTGCACCGTGCCCGCGATCGGTGACGGCAACTCGGCGGGGTTGGTTGCGGCGGCCTGAGCCGGTTTTTCGGCTTCGCCAGTCGCAGGGGCGCTGGCCAGGCCCCGGATCCATTGCGCCGGCACGCCCAGCACCATGCGCCGGCCGTCGACCTCGATCGCGGTGCGCAACAGGCTGTCATCCTGCTGCGGCTGCGCGCGGGCGGCGGCGGCAAGCGGCTCGGCGAAGTCGGACTCGATCCAGCGCGTGTGGACCTTGAAGCCATCTGTGCCGACGAAATCCGGGTGGTCTATCACGGCGCGATGGAATGGCAGCACCGATGCCACGCCCTCGATCCGGAATTCGCGCAGCGCCCGACGGGCGCGCGCCAATACCTGTTCGCGCGTGGCGCCGGTCACGATCAGCTTGGCCATCAGCGAATCGAACGTACTCGGCACCACCGAGCCCGACTGGACGCCGGAGTCGACGCGCACACCGGGCCCGGACGGCGCGTCGAAGCGCTGCACCGGCCCGGGCGTGGGCAGGAAGCCCCGACCCACGTCCTCGGCGTTGATGCGGAACTCGATGGCGTGCCCCAGCGGCACCGGGGTCTCGGTGATCGACAGCGGCAGGCCATCGGCCACGCGCAGTTGCTCGACGACCAGATCGACGCCGGTGGTCTGCTCGGTCACCGGGTGTTCGACCTGCAGCCGCGTGTTGACCTCGAGGAACGAGATCGCACCGGTGGCGCTGAGCAGGAATTCCACCGTGCCGGCGCTGGTATAGCCCGCGGCCGCGCAGATGTCCCGCGCCGCCGCGTGAATCCTTGCGCGCTGTTCATCGGTCAGGAACGGCGCCGGCGCCTCTTCGACGAGCTTCTGGTTCCGGCGTTGCAGCGAGCAATCGCGCGTGCCGAGCACGACCACATTGCCGTGCCGGTCGGCCAGGACCTGCGCTTCGATATGGCGCGGCTTGTCCAGGAACTGCTCGACGAAACATTCGCCGCGGCCGAAGGCGGTCACCGCCTCGCGCACCGCCGATGCGTACAGCTCCTCCACCTCGTCCATGCGCCACGCGATCTTCATGCCGCGGCCGCCGCCACCGAAGGCGGCCTTGATGATGATCGGCAGGCCGTGCCGTTCGGCAAAGGCCAGCACCTCGTTGGCGTCGGCGACCGGCTCGGGCGTGCCGGCGACCAGCGGAGCGCCGACCTGCAGCGCGATCTTGCGCGCCTGCACCTTGTCGCCGAGCCGTGCGATCGTGGCCGGCGACGGGCCGATCCACGTCAGGCCGGCATCGATGACGGCCTGCGCGAACGCCTCGCTCTCCGACAGAAAGCCGTAGCCGGGATGCACGGCATCGGCGCCGCTGCGGCGGGCGATCTCGAGCAGCTTGGCAATGTTCAGATAGGTCTCGGCCGGACGGTCGCCGTCGAGCCCGTACGCCTCGTCGGCCAGGCGCGCGTGCATCGCGTCGATATCGGCATTGGCATACACGGCGACGGAGCCGACGCCGTAGTCGGCGCAGGCGCGGATGATGCGGACGGCGATCTCGCCACGGTTGGCAATCAGGACTTTCTTCATCGCGAATCTCGGTGCGGAAATCTCGGTGGGACGCCCGCTCAGTCGGCAGACGGTTGCAGTGCTTCGAAGGGACCGACCAGGTTGAAGCGCAGCCACGCGCCGACCGGAATCTGGCCCGCACGATCGAGGTGGTAAGGCGCCACGGCGCCGATCACCGGATAGCCCCCGGTCAGCGGATGGTCGGCCAGGAACAGGATCGGTTGACCGCTGGGGGGCACCTGTAGCGCGCCCAGCACCGTGCCTTCGCTGGGCAGCTCGCCGGTGATGGCGCGTTCCAGCGGGACCTCGCCAGCCAGCCGCAAACCCACGCGGTTGGACTGCGGCGTGACCCGCCAGCGCTGCCCGGCCAGCCGCGCAACCGACTCGGGTGTGAACCAGTCAGTGCGCGGGCCGAGCACCACGTCGAGCACGACGTCCCGATCGACCGTCGGCAGGTCGGCGGCCGGCTGCTCTGGCATGCCGACCACGGCGCCGACGGGCGCGGGCAACACACCCAACACATCGCCGACGGCCAACGGTGCCGGTCCGATTCCGGCAAGCGTGTCGGTGGCGCAGCTGCCGAGCACCGGGGCAACGGCAAAGCCGCCGCGTGCCGCGATATAGCAGCGGGCGCCGGCGCCCGGCTGGCCAAGGCTCAGCGTGTCGCCATCGGCCAGGGCCACGGCCTGATGCGTCGGCACGTTCCACTGCCGGCCGTCTGCGGTACGCAGGGTCAGCGGTGCCTGCGCGCCGGTGACGGCCAGCACGGTGTCCCCCTGGCTCTGCAATTGCAGACCGCCGCCGACGGTTTCGAGCGCGGCACTGTCGCTGCGATTGCCGACCAGGCGGTTGGCCGTCCTCAACGCCGCCTGGTCCAGTGCGCCCGAGGCCGACACGCCCTGCCCCGCCTGCCCGTGGCGGCCCGGATCCTGGAACACCGTCAGCAATCCAGTGCACCTGACCTTCAGCGCGGCGGACGAGGCCGCCCTGCCGGGCTGGCCATGCGGGTCGACTGCCGGCACAGCGCCGCTTCCCGCCCCATCCGGGCGGCTGCCGGCCGTGCCGATGGGGGTGTCAAAGCCACCATCCAATGCCGCCATATCGACAAAGCGCACGCGATAACCCGGCTGCAGCAACGCCGGTTGCTCACGGCCCAGGTCCCACATCGGCACCGGCGTCGTGCCGATGATCTGCCAGCCGCCGGGGCTGGCCTTCGGATACACGCCGCTGAAGGCGCCGGCGAGCCCCACGGCGCCGGCCGGAATCTGCGTGCGCGGCGTACGGCGGCGCGGTACGTCCAGCGAGGGGTGGCCGCCGCTCAGATAGGCAAAGCCGGGGGCGAAGCCGGTGAAGGCGACGGTGTATTCGCTGCCGGTGTGGCGGCGCACGACTTCAGCAGGCGTGATGCCAAGCCACTGCGCCACCTCGGCCAGATCCTCGCCGTCATAGCGCACCGGGATCTCGATCAGCGTATTGCTGCGCTCGACACGCTGCGACAGATCGCGCGAGGCAATGGCGCGGACCAACGCGGAAGCGGTGGTCGCCCAGGGCCGGTAGTGCACGAGAATCGTGCGGGCGGCGGGCACAAGCTCCGCCACGCCGTGCAAAGGATCGCGCTGCAGCGAGGCCAGCAGCGCCAGCGTCTGGTCCAGATCGGCCAGCTCGACCAGCAGCGCATTCAGGGAAACGGGCAGGAAACGCAAATCGAACTCCGCAAATGCCAGATCCAGCGCTGCACGTTCAGGCGAACGCGCAGACCTTGACGCCGTCGCGCTCCAGCGCATCCCGCACGGCGCGCGCCATTTCCAGCGCGCCGTCACTGTCGCCGTGCACGCAGATGGATTGCGCCTCGATGCGGGCCACGCTGCCGTCGATGGCACGCACCGTCCCCTCCCGCACGAGGCGCAACATCCGCTCGGCGACCTCGGCCTCGTCGTGCAGCACCGCGCCCTTCTGGCGCCGAGACACCAGCGTGCCCTGCGGCGTGTAGGCGCGGTCGGCAAACGCTTCGGCAATGACGCGCAGGCCGGCTTCGCGCGCCCAGCCGACGAGCGGCGAGCCGGCCAGCGCGACCAGCGCCAGCTCGGGATTGACCGCGCGGATCGCGGTGATCACGTCCCGTGCCTGACGCTCGTCGCTGGCGATGGTGTTGTACAACGCGCCGTGCGGCTTGACGTACCGCACCGTCGTGCCGACCGTCGCCGCCATTCCGGCCAGGGCGCTGATCTGGTAAATCACGTCGGCGATCAGGTCGTCGCTGGCAAGGTCCATGTTGCGACGGCCGAATCCTTGCAGGTCCGGATACGAGACATGGGCGCCCACGGCAACGCCGCGCGCCTTGGCGGCCTTCAGCGTCTGGAGGATGCCGGCCGGATCGCCGGCATGAAAACCGCAGGCCACGTTGGCGCTGCTGACGATGTCCAGCATGGCGGCATCGTTGCCCATATGCCAGGCGCCAAAGCTCTCGCCCAGATCGCTGTTCAGATCGATTTGCATGGCATCCAGCCTCAGTGCGCCGGCTCGGCTTCGCCCAGCAGTTCGCGGCCCTGCGTCTCGGGCAACAGCAGGCAGGCGACGACGACCAGCCCATAGGCACCGGCGGCGAGATAGCCGATCGCGACCCCGAGCGACATCGTCGCGCCCATATGCCCGATCATCGCCGGGAACACCGAACCGACGGCGCGCCCGAAGTTGTAGCAGAAGCCTTGGCCGGAGCCGCGGATATGGCTCGGATACAGCTCGGTCAGATACGCGCCCATGCCGGAGAAGATGCCCGACAGGAAGAAGCCCAGCGGGAAGCCCAGCACCAGCATCGCGGCATCGGTGATCGGCAGCTGGGTATAGCAGATCACCAGGATCGCGGCGCTGACCGCGAACAGCATGAAGCACCGCCGGCGTCCGAGCCGATCGGACAGCCACGCGCTGGTCAGATAGCCGGCGAAGGAGCCGGCGATCAGCACCATCAGATAGCCGCTGGTGTTCAGCACGGACAGATTGCGCTCCATCTTCAGGTAGGTCGGCAGCCAGGTCGTCACCGAGTAGTAGGCGCCCTGCATGCCGGTGGCCAGCAGGCTCGCCAGCACGGTCACGCGCAGCACGCCGGGCTTGAAGATCAGCATGAAGTTGTTGCTTTGCCCGGTGATGGCGAGCCTGGCCTTGGTTTCGCGATACACCTCGGGCTCGCTGATGTTGCGGCGGATATAGAGAATGAAGACCGCCGGCAGCACGCCGATCCAGAACAGCACGCGCCACGCGTATTGCTGCTCGAACATCGCATAGACCGCCCAGAAGGCAATCGCCGACAGGCCCCAGCCGACCGCCCAGCTGCTCTGCACCAGCCCGACCGCCTTGCCGCGATGGCGGGCCCTGATCATCTCGGCAATCAGCACGGACCCGACCGACCATTCGCCGCCGAACCCAAGCCCTTGCAGCATCCGCGTCACGAACAGCTGCTCGGGCGACTGCGTAAAGCCGCTGAGGAACGTGAAGAAGCTGAACCACAGCACGGTCAGCTGCAGCACGCGCACGCGGCCGTATTTGTCGGCCAGGATGCCGGCCAGCCAGCCGCCGATCGCCGAACTGATCAGCGCGCCCGTGGCGATGTAGCCGGCCTGGGCCTTGGTCATGCCCCACACCAGGATGAAGGTGGGAATCATGAAGGTGTAGATCATGTAGTCGAAGGCATCGACCCCATAGCCGACGAAGGCGGCAAAGAGCGTCTTGCGCTCTGCCTGCGTTGTTTCTCTTAGCCACATGGTTGCGCTCACTCGGGATAACGACACTGCGTGGGGAAGGCTCGCCGCACGGTTTGCACCGCAACGTTGCGACGACGTCAGGGTAGTGAGCGGGACCGCGCGAGACCGCCAGCCGGTCGCCCATGCACCGCAGCGCCGTTTGGCAGGTCACCTGCCATGTTGATAAATATTCACGCCTTTACTCAACCACCGTGGCCGGATTGTTCAACAATCAAAGAGAACGATCGATTCTGGTATACACCTAGACGTGTTTCTGCCCGACGGCGTCGCACCAATCCCGTGCATGTTGTTGAACAAAAGGTGGGGTAACATCCCGCGGCGGGATTTGCAGGCGCCTCGTCCAGCCCCGGCCGACCGTCGTCCCGACCTTCCCTTGCAGCGAACATGACAACCAGTTCTGACGTAAAAAACCTGGCCGAGCGGGTCACCGAACAGATTCGCCAGCGCATCCTGCATGGCGACTTCGCGCCAGGGCAGCGGCTGTCGGAGGCCGCGCTGAGCGAAAGCCTGCAGATCTCGCGCAATACGCTGCGCGAGACGTTCCGCGTGCTGACCAAGGAGGGTCTGCTCAAGCACGAGCCGAACCGCGGCGTGGCGGTGGCCATTCCGAGCATTGCGTCGATCATCGATATCTACCGGGTGCGCCGCCTGATCGAATGCCAGGCGATCGCGCAGGCCTATCCCAGTCATCCGGCCAGAAAGCACATGCGCCAGGCGGTGGAAGCGGGACTGCGCTGCCGCGACAACGCCGACTGGCAGGGCGCGGGCACCGCCAACATGGAGTTCCACATGGCCATCGTGGAACTGGCGGACAGCGAGCGGCTGAACGTGATGTTCTCCCACCTGCTGGCCGAACTGCGGCTCGCGTTCGGCATGCTGCAGGACCCGGAATTCCTGCACGGGCCCTATGTCGAGATGAACCAGCAGATTCTGCAGCTGTTCGAGTCGGGCAAGCTCGCCGAGTGTGCGCAGGCGCTGAACGACTATCTGGTGCAGTCCGAGCGCATCGTGCTGTCGGCCTGCGCGCGGCACCCGATCTTCAAGGGGCGCTGAGCGAGGGCGGCGGTGGCGCTACAGCACCCGCCCGAACCACCATAGCGACAGCAGCGCGGCCCCGGCCGCGAGCACCGCGCCGAGCGCGGCGAACAGCGCGGTGATTTCCGCCTGCTCGGTCTTGCCGAGCGTCAGCTTCGCGTTGATCGCCCGATACACCTGCCTCAATCTGGCGGCGTCTTCCAGACGGAAGTATTCGGCCCCGGTGGTATCGGCGACCTGCTTCAGCACCGCCTCGTCCAGCTTGACGCGTGCCGACCAGCCGTCGGCCGACAGCACGACACCCTGGGTCGTGCCGACTCCCACGGTATAGACGCGCACGCCGTAGGCGGCGGCGAGCTCTGCCGCCTGTATGGCGGTCGGACCGGCATTGCTTTCGCCGTCGGAGAACACGACGATCGCCCCGGCGGCATAGGAGCCGGGGGCGGCGCCCTCGGCGTCGGCCGCATTTGGCCCTCCCTGGCCGCCTCCCTGGCCTCCTCCCGGTGCCACTCCCTGGGTCCCTCCCGATGTGCCGAACGGACTGCTGGGCGGGCCCTGCTTCTTCAGCGGCGAGGCGTCGCCCTCCATCAGCCGCGCCGCGTCCTCGGTCGCTTGCGGCCGCAGCGCCGTCAGCGCGATCAGCAGGCCGTTGCCCAGCGCGGTGCCGCCCTGCGGCTGCAGCCGATCGATCGCCGTGGCTACGTCCTGCTTTCTGCGGCTCGGCGCCTGCGCCACGGCCGAGGTCCCCGCCATCGCGACCAGGCCGACGCTGACGCCGGCCGGCTTCGCGTCGAGCAGCCCCTTGGCGGCGTGTTGCGCGGCGCGCAGCCGGTTCGGTTGCACGTCCTTCGCACGCATGCTGCCGGACAGGTCGATGACCAGCATTACCGTCTCGATACGCGAGGGCAGCACCAACAGCGCATGAGGACGCGAGATGGCGACGATCAATGCCGCCAGCCCCAGCAACATCAGCACAGGCGACACGTGCCGGCGCCAGCCCGCGACGCCGCGATTGGCGAAACCTACGGTCTTCAGCGCCGGATAGTGAACCGCCGCGCGCCGGCGGCGGGCGTCCAGCCACAGGTAGGCGGCGGCCAGCAAGGGGATCAGCAGCAGCAACCACAGCATCCGGGGCCACAGGAAGCTGATGGCGGGAAGGCGCGCGATCGCGTCGCTCACGCCGTCCATGCGGTCCCCTTCCCTGCGCCTTTCCGTGGCGCCTTCTCTGCCGCATCCTCTGCCGTATCCTCTGCCGTATCCTCTGCCGCCTTCTCTGCCGCCTTCTCTGCCGCCCTCTGTGCCGAGCTCCCGGGCGGACTTGCCGCCGGATTCACTGCCCCCTTCGCGATCCCCTGCCGATGACGCCGCTGCCGCGAGAATGCCAGCAGGGCCAGATCGAGGCGAGCGTCGGTCGACAGCGTCAGGCAATCCACGCCAGCGCGCGCAAAGCCCAGCCGCAGTTCATCCTCGCGCGCCTGCGCCGCCGCGGCGAAGCGCTTGCGAAAGACCGGGTCGTGGGTGTCGACGAACATCTGCTCACCGGTTTCGGCGTCCTGCATCACGAGCAAACCCAGATCGGGCAACGCCTGCTCCAGCGGATCGACCAGCCGCACGGCGATGACCTCATGACGCCTGGCCAACATGGCGAGCGACGCCTGCCAACCCGGGTCGCTGATGAAGTCCGAGACGACGAACAGCACCGAGCGCCGCCTGGCCACCGCCCGCGCGTGATCGAGCAGCTCGCGCAGCCGCGTCTGGCCCGGCGAGGCGGCAGGCGTCGCATGCATGCAATCGAGCAGGTGCAGCAGCTGTCGGCGCCCCGCACGCGCGGGCACCGCCGACGCCGTCATGTCGGCGGCCCCGTTATAGAGCACGGCGCCGACGCGGTTGCCGTAGCGGGTCAGCAGCAGCACCATCACGGTGGTGAAATCGCTGAGCAGATCGCGCTTGCGGACCTCGCCCGAGCCGAATTCCACCGAGCCGCTCAGATCGAGCAGGAACCAGGCCGCGATCTCCCGGTCCTCCTGGAACATGCGCACATGCGGCGTCTGCAGCCGGGCAGTCACATTCCAGTCGATGTGGCGGACGTCGTCGCCGGCCTGGTATTCGCGCAGGTCGGCCAGGTCCAGCCCGAAGCCGCGAAACAGCGTGCGATAGTCGCCTTGCAGCATGCCGTCGAGGCGGCGCACCACCGTCCATTCCATGCGGCGCAACAAGGCGTCGGTGCGGCCTGCCCCGACACCGCGCGGCGCGCCGGGCGCGGCAGCGCGCTCGGAAGCGGCCTCCGGGCCGGTCCGGCGCCTAGCGCGCAGCCGCCCGAACATGGGATTCCAGCGGACGCTCGGGAACCGGCATGGCCTGTACGATGCGGCCGATCAACGCATCGGCGGTGACGCCGTCGGACATGGCCTCGTAGGACAGCGACAGCCGATGGCGCAATACGTCCGGGACGAGGTCGATCACGTCCTCCGGCACCGCGTAATGCCGGCCGCGCAGCAGCGCCAGCGCCCGCGCGCCTTCGATCAGGCCGATGGTCGCGCGCGGGCTGGCGCCGAAGGTCACGTACCGATCGAGATCGTCGAGCCCGTAGCTCGCCGGCTTGCGGGTGGCCGCTACCACGCGCACCGCGTACTGGATCAACCCCGGATCGACATACACGTTGCGGCACTCTTCCTGCAGCTCGGCCAGTTGTTCCGGCGTGGCGATCGGACTGACGTCGATTCGCGGACCGGTCACGCGGTTGACGATCACCACCTCTTCGTCCTCGCTCGGATAGCCGACCAGCACTTTCATCATGAAGCGGTCGACCTGCGCCTCCGGCAACGGATAGGTGCCTTCGGTCTCGATCGGGTTCTGCGTGGCCATCACCAGAAACGGCATCGGCACCCGGTGCGTTTCGCCGGCGATGGTGACCTGCTTTTCCTGCATCACCTCGAGCAGGGCGCTCTGCACCTTCGCCGGCGCGCGGTTGATTTCGTCGGCCAGCAGCAGATTGGCGAAGACCGGCCCGCGCACCGTGGAGAACTCGCCGGTGCCCTGGTGATACATGCGCGTGCCGACCAGGTCGGCGGGCAGCAGGTCGGGCGTGAACTGGATGCGCTTGAACGTGCCGCGCATGGTTCTCGCCAGCGTATTGACGGTCAGCGTCTTGGCCAGCCCCGGCACGCCTTCGACCAGCAAATGGCCGCCGGCAAGAATCGCCACCAGCACACGTTCCAGAAAATGGTCCTGTCCCACCACCACGCGTTTGACCTCGTACAGCAGGCGTTCCATCAGGTTGGCGGTTTCGATGGCGTCCCGGGCTTGGTCGTTCATGGGCCTCTCGCTTTCGTCTTCGTCGGAGTTTTCGTCTCGAGTTTTCGTCTCGAGTTTTCGTCTAGAACGGCGAAGCGCCGACGGAACCGCCCGCGCTTTCGATGGTGATGGCAAACCCGATGCCGAGAAAATTGCCGCTCTGGTTGGGATTGAGGATGGCCGTGACGATGCCCACCACCTCGCCCTTCATGTTGACCAGCGGTCCGCCCGAATTGCCGGGATTGGCCGCGGCATCGAACTGGATCAGCTTGTCCAGCCGCTGCTTGTCGTCCGGCGACACGAACTGGCGGTCGAGCCCGGACACCACGCCGGCCGTCACCGACGGCCCGATGCCGAACGGGAAGCCGACCGCCACCACTTCGCTGCCGGGTGCGAGTTCTCGGCTGGAACCGAGCGTCGCGGGCGGCAGGTCGTCGGGTATCGATTTGGGCTGCAGGATGGCCAGGTCTTTTTCCGGGACGGCCTGCAGCAGGGCCGCCTCGGCGGTATGGCCATCGTGGAATCGGACCTCGACGCGCCGCGCGCCGGCGACGACGTGATAGTTGGTGATGATGACGCCGCTCTCGGTGACGACCACGCCGGTGCCGATGTGCCGGCCGTCGGGCAAGGTTTCCGGCGCGCTCTTGTCGCCGGGGGGCTTGCCCTTGGCGGTTTCGTCGCGCGGGGGGCGCCGGGATGGAGTCGAGGATTCGGGCAGCGGCTTGGCCGGGCGATCCCGTCCGGCCTTGTCGGTGCGGGGTTTTTCCGCGGCGGGCTCAGTGCCCGGATAGGCGCGGACCTCGACCACCGACTGGCGAACCGCCTCGGCCGCGCGCGCGGCGCGCGACGGCAGGTCTTTGGTATGGAGTGTGTGGAGCACCGCAGAGTCGATGTCCGACTGCGTCAGCGCCCGCTGTTTCGGCTGCAACAGCCAGGCCGAACCCACGCCCGCAGCGAAGACGAGTGCGATCGCCGCCAAGGCTCCACCGTAGATCGTCACCCGTTTCATCGCCGCCCCGAGTTCACGCGCCGGAAACTACAGTACCATCGTTCTTAACGACGCGCCAAGGAGCAGGGCATGCAGTTTCTCTGGCCTCAAATGCTCTGGCTGCTGCTTGTGCTCCCCGTACTGGCTGCAGCTTATTTCTATGTGCTCGCCCGGCGCAGGAAATCCGCGCTGCTCTACGCCAGTCTCGCGCTGCCCCGTGCGGCGCTCGGTCCCCGCCAATGGCTTCGGCGCCACGTCCCTCCGCTGCTGTTCCTGTTGTCGCTCGGCACCGCGCTGCTTGCCTGCGCTCGCCCCAGCGCCACCATCACGCTGCCGGCCGACACCATCACGCTGGTGCTCGCCATGGACGTCTCGCGCAGCATGGAGGCCACCGATGTCTCGCCGACTCGCATCGCCGCCGCCCAGCAGGCCGCCACCAACCTCGTGACGGGGCTGCCCGCCAACGTGCGCCTGGGCATCGTGTCTTTCGCCGCCACCGCTTCGGTGGTGCTCAGCCCGACCGACAACCGGCAGGACATGCTCGAAGCGATCGAGCGCTTTCAACTTCAGCGCGGCACCGCGACGGGAAGCGGATTGATCGAGGCGCTGGCCGTGCTGTTCCCCGACGACGGAATCGACCTGGAGGCGGTGCTGTTCGGCAGCGCGTCGGAGCAGTTCGAGAATCCGGGCCGATCGCTGGACGAAGCGGCCGCCGCGGACGCGGCCCGCAACCGCGAGAAGCGAGCCAGGCGGGAGGAACGACCCGCCGCCGAGCCCGGCTCCTACCGGCACGGCGCGGTGATCCTGCTCAGCGATGGCCGCCGCACCACAGGCCCCGATCCGGTGATCGCGGCCCGCATGGCCGCCGAGCGCGGCGTGCGCGTCTATACGGTCGGCTTCGGCTCGCCGCAAGACGGCACGGGCGGCGGACAGGCCATGTCTTACTACATGCAGCTCGATGAACCCGCGTTGCGCGCAGTGGCCAAGCTCACAGGCGGCGAGTATTTCCACGCGGGTTCCGAAGCCGACCTGAGCCAGGTCTATCGCCAGCTCAGCTCGCGCTTTGCGCTCGAGCGCCGGGAGACCGAGGTCGGCGCGCTGTTTGCCGCGGTGGCGGTGCTGCTGCTGGTCGCGGCGAGCGTGCTGTCGATCCTGTGGTTCCGGCGCTGAGGCGCCGAAGGTGCCCGCCCCACCACACGCCTGCCGCTAAGCCGCCAGCCGATACTCGAAGAATGGCCGCTCGCGGTCGTCGAGGATGGCGTGCATCGCGGCCAGATTGCCGCGATCGGGGTTGAGCCAGGCGTCGACGTTCTGCGGCTTGATCGGAATGACGCAGCGATCGTGGCCGGCCGCGGCCACTTCAGCAGGCGGCTCGTCGGTGATCGCGGCAAACGAATACAGATCCGGCTCGCCGGCCTCGCCCGGGTGGACCGACCACAGGCAGGCGATCAGCAGGTCCTGCGGCGGATCGGGGCGGAACGCGAGGACGACGCCCTCTTCCTTCTCGCCCGGGCCGAGTTCGCGGTGTTCCATCCGATGCCGGGCCACATGTTCATGGAAGGCGCGGATCGCCAGGATGCCGTGGCGATAGCCGAACAGCTCGCGCCAGGCAGTCTCCAGATTGTCGCGGCGCGCGTTGTAGGTGCCAGGCTTCTTTCTCTCCATGGCAACGTCCCAGCCGGGCAGCCGGCAGCGATAACGCATCGGCACGATCATGCGTTGGCCGTCGATCGTGACCATTACCGGCGCGTAGTAACCCGGGAAAATCATCGCGTCTTCAGCGGTCGGCGCGGCGCGTTGCAGGTCGGCAAGGTTCTGCTGCAGCCGGGCGATCCTGTCGGTGGCGATGCGCTGCTCGTTCTCCGCCTTGCGGGTGGGCCGGCTGGCCAGCGCACGTTCGGCTTCGGCCAGGCGCGTCTTCTGCCGGAACAGCTCGGCCTCGAGGGCGTTGGCATGGTCGCGGTCGCCCGCGGCGACCAGCTCGGCCAGTTCGCGCTCCTCGTCGCTGGCGTCGTCGCTGCGGTCTTGCGCGAACGCGGTGCGCACCGCCTTGGGGATCTTCTGCCATTCCTGGTCCTTGCGCTTGTGCCAGAACAGCTTGAAGAACTGGTGCAGGCTCAGCACCGCGCCGTACTGGCGCGTGAATTTCCTGAAGTCGGCCTTGATTTGCGCGGCGTAGCACATCGGACCCTCCCTGCGGCGCCCACGGTTGCGCCATCGTGACAGCCTTCGCCTGGCGCGGACATCGGTATTGAGCCGGGGTGGCCTGCCTGCTGGCGCCCCGAACTCAGACCGCCTCGCGCGCCTCGGCCGCCTTGGCTGCCTCGGCTGCCTCGGCTGCCTTCTGCCGCAGGAACGCAATCAGAGTGGACACCGCGCGCGTCTGATAGCGCGACGGCATATACAGCAGATACATCGTGGTGCGCAGGAAGGTCAGATCCTGCGCCGGCAGCGGCAGGCGCTGCAGGATCCCGGCCGCGAGCTCCCGCGCCACCATGTATTCGGGCACCAGACCGACGCCGAGCCCCTGCAGGATGGCGTCGCGCAGAAAGAAGAAGTTCGCCGACATCAGCCGGGGACGCAGAGAACGCAGCCCGCCGCCGGACCCTGCCCGCCCCGCCACGTCCAGCCGCTGGCCGGTGAGCTCCGAGGTAATCAGCGGCAGGCCCTTCAATTCCTCCAGCGTTTGCGGCACGCCAAATTCCCGCGCGGCCTGCGGCGTCGCGCAGGCGACGTAGTCCACATCCCCGAGGCTGCACGCCACCGCATTGGTCGGCGTCTCGCCCATGACCCGCACCGAGAAGTCCACCGCGCCCTTGATCAGGTCCTCGATGTCGTTGTCGAACACGACATTGAGCGTGATGGCCGGATACAGGCGCATGAACTCGAAGAACCACGCGGACATCGTGTGCTGGCCGAAGCCGCCCGGCACGCTCAGGCGAACCGTGCCGCTGAGCCGCTTGCCCAGGCTCTGTACTGACTCCTGCGCCGCCATCAGCTGCTGACGGATGGCGCGGCCGTGTTCGTACAGCTGCCAGCCCAGCTCGGTCGGCTCGAGCTGACGCGTACTGCGCCGCAGCAGCTCCGCGCCGAGCTGGCGTTCGAAGTGGTTCAGGCGCTTGCTGACGTTGGCGCGGCTCATGCCCAGCTGCCGGGCCGCCCGGCTCAGATTGCCGGCTTCGATGATGTCCACCAGCAGGGACAGCGCATGCAGGTCCAATGTCAACTCCAGGTAGCCATATCTGTCGGTTCAAGGTTGCAATTGTCAAGCATTCGCAACATATAGACAATCGCCGCTGTTTCATTGACTCGAATTCCCCGCCATGCCCCTGCAACACTCCGCCCTTCCGCTGCCGCTGGCCGGCGTGCGCGTCCTCGATCTGTCGCGCGTGCTGGCCGGGCCGATGTGCGCGATGGCGCTGGCCGACCTCGGCGCCGACGTCATCAAGGTCGAGCACCCTGCGCGCGGCGACGACACCCGCGACTGGGGCCTGCGGATCGGCACGCGCAATACCTCGTACTTCAACAGCGCCAACCGCAACAAGCGCTCGGTCACGCTGGACCTGCAGAGCGAAGATGGACTGAAGCTGGCGCGCGAACTGGCCGCGCGCAGCGATGTGGTGATCCAGAACTTCAAGGTCGGCGGCGCGGAAAAGCTGGGCCTGGGCTACGAGCAGCTGGCGGAACTCAATCCACGCCTGGTCTACTGCTCGATCTCCGGCTACGCGCGCTTCACGCCCCAGGCCGAACGCCCGGGCTACGACCTGGTCGTGCAGGGCGAGGCCGGCGTGATGGCGACCAATGGCGAGGCTGGCCAGGGCCCGCTGAAATTCGGCGTGGCCGCGGTCGACATGTTCACCGGCATGTATTCCGCGCAGGCCATCCTGGCTGCGCTGTATGCGCGGCAATCGACCGGACGCGGGCGCCATGTGCAGATGGCCCTGTACGACTGCGGCCTGATGATTACCTCGTACTACGGCATGGAGGCCCTGCTGCAGGGCGAAGACCCGGCGAAGTTCGGCAATGCGCATCCCTCCATCGTGCCCTACGGCGTCTTCGATGCCGCCGATGGTCCGCTGGTCATCACGGTCGGCAACAACGGGCAATTCCAGCGTTTCTGCCGCGACGTGATTGGCCGCCCCGAGTGGGCCGAGGACGAGCGCTTCGCCACCAATACCGCGCGTTCGCAGCATCGCGACATCCTGCTGCCGCAGTTGCGCGCAGCGCTGCGTCAGTTCACGCGCGCCGACCTGCTGCAGCGCCTTGCCGCCGCGCAGATTCCCTGCGGCGAAGTGCTGGGCATGTTCGAGGCCCTGCAGTCGCAGCGCACCGCGCAGGCCGGACTGCTGCATCGCTACGAGGACAGCGAGGCCGGCACGCAGGCGGTGCTGGCACCGCCGTATGCGATCGACGGCCAGCGCATGCCCGTGCGCATGCCGCCGCCGCATATGGGCGAGCACACGCAGGAAGTCTTCAAGGAACTGCTGCAGCTGGACGATGCACAGCTCGCGGACCTGCGGGCCCGCGGCGTCATCTGAACGAAGACATTTTCAATCGACGGAGACAAGACCCATGAACAAGCCGACCTTCAGCCGCCGCCAGATGCTCCAGGCGGGCGCTGCCGCCTCGCTCGCAGCGATGATGCCCGCCGCGCTCGCCAAGAACGGCTGGCCCGACAAGATCATCAAGATGGTGGTGGCCTTCCCCGCCGGCGGCCCGACCGATACCGCCGCGCGCATCGTGGCGCAGAAGCTCTCCGAGCGCCTCGGGCAACAGGTCATCATCGAGAACAAGCCCGGCGCCTCCGGCTCGATCGGCACCGCCGGCTTTATCAAGAGCGCACCGGACGGGTACAACCTGTCGATGTTCGGCATGCCGGCCCTGCTGGCACCGCTGATGTACAACAACAACGCGTATGACGTGAAGAAGGACTTCCAGTCCGTCGCCACCGTCTACGTGCTGCCGATGGCCATCGTCATCAATCCGAGCGTGGTGCCGGGCGTAGAAACGCTGGCGGACCTGATCCGCTTCGCCAAGGCCAGCAAGACGCCGCTGAACTACACCAGCTCCGGCACCGGCAGCTTCGGCCATCTGGCGATGGAGCAGCTCAAGGACCTCGGCGGCTTCGACATGCTGCACGTGCCCTACCGCGGCAGTGCGCCGGCAGTCGCCGATCTGCTCGGCGGCCAGGTCGGCACGATGTTCGCCGATGTCGTGGCCGCATTGCCGCATATCCGCGCCGGCAAGCTCAAGGCGATCGCGCTGAGCTCGCCCAATGCCAAGATCCTGCTGCCGGGCGTGAAGACGATCTCCGAGCAAGGCTTCCGCGGCTTCGACTTCGACTCGTGGGGCGGGCTGATCGCGCCCCTGAATACGCCGCTGCCGATCGTCGAGCGGATCGCCAGCGAAACGCGCGACATCCTCTCGAATGACAAGGAGCTGCAGCAGAAGCTGGTGACGGCCGGCGCGATCGCATCGTTTCAGGACGGCAAGCAGATGCAGGCGCGGCTCAACAAGGACTACGACCGCTGGAGCGCCATCGTCAAGGCGAAGGGCATCAGCGCGACGTAATCCCATAAACCACCACGTAAACCACCTCCTCGACCCGCACGCCGCTGCCCGCTTCGTCACGGTGCGGGCAGCGGAAACGCCAGCTCCAGCACCGTCAGGCCCGACCGGCTCGAGACGGTGGCCCGGCCGTCGTGGAGCCGCATGATGGAATCCACGATGGCCAGCCCCAGGCCCGTCGAGTGGGCCGAGTTGCTGCGGGCCGGATCGCCGCGGTAGAAGCGTCCGAAGATATGCGCCAGCCGCTCGGGCGGAATGCCGGCGCCCCCATTGGCAACGCGGATGCAGGTCGCCTCGCGCTGCGCACTGACGCTGACCGACACCTCGCTGCCAGGCGGCGCATGGCGCAATGCGTTGTCGAGCAGGTTGGTGAGCGCGCGGCGCAGCAGGGTCTGATCGGCGCGCACCGTCGCCTGCCCCTGCAGCGACAGCGAGATCGCGCGCTCGGCCGCCACCGCCTCGAAATACTCGGCCACCGCTTCCACCTCGGCACGCGCGTCCAGCGTGCGTGGCGCAAGCGCGACCTGCGCGTGATCGGCCCGCGCAAGAAACAGCATGTTCTCGATCATGCGGGACAGTCGGTCGTATTCCTCGAGGTTGGACTCCAGCAGCGCCTCGTACTCCGCGACAGTACGCGCCTGCGCCAACGTGACCTCTGTCTGCCCGATCAGGTTGCTCAGCGGCGTGCGGAAGTCGTGTGCGAGGTCGGCAGAGAACTCCGACAGCCGCGAAAAGCTGTCCTGCAACCGCGCCATCATGCCGTTGAAGGCGTCCGCCAGTTCGCGCAGTTCGGCGGGCGCGGCCCCGGCATCCAGCCGCGTGGCCAGCCGGCTCGTCGTCACCGCCGATGCCTCCTCGGCCATCCGCCGCAGTCCGCGCAGTCCTCGGCGCGCCAACAGATAGCCGAGCGCGGCGGCCGCAACCGTTGCGCACAGCGTCGCCCAGAAGACATGGAAGCGGTAGTCGCGCATCAGCACGGCCCGGTAGCCGGCGTCGCGCAGCACGACGATCTCCACGGACTGGTCGCTGTCGCCCAGCCGGCCCAGCGCCGCGATGGCACGCGACGGCACGCCATTGCGCGGATACCAGGTCTGCAGCATCGACGGCTCGGGGTGCACGTCCGCCGGCAAGGCCCGCAGCGGCGGCACCGTCTCGTGACGCGGGTTCAGTGTCACCAGCGGCTCGCCCTGGCGGCTGCGGACCAGCAGGATCAGGCCCTCGTGCCCGAGCGCGATATCGGCAAAGCGGTGCATCCCTTCGCGCACGGCCGCTTCCGAGTCCACCTCGGACAACAGGTGGCGGACCAATACGACCTCCCCGACCAGTTCGGCCTCGTCGCGCTCCTGCAGCTGCGTCGACAGCGCACTGGCGAGATAGGTCCCCATCGCCGCCATGATGGCCGCGGCCACCGCGCCGAAGGCCAGCGCCATGCGCGCCGTGAGCGACTGCGGAAGCAGGCGCGCGGCCAGCGTCTTCGATCGGAACCGCATGGCGCTACCGCTCGTGATCGTCCAGCACATACCCCATGCCGCGGCGCGTATGGATCAGCCGGGCCGGGAACGGTTCGTCGACCTTGGCGCGCAGGCGCCGTATCGATACGTCCACGACGTTGGTGTTGCTGTCGAAGTTCATGTCCCAGACCTGCGAGGCGATCAGCGAGCGCGACAGCACCTCGCCGCGGCGGCGCGCCAGCAGATGCAGAAGCGCAAACTCCTTCGAGGTCAGCTCGATCTTCTGCCCGGCACGGGTGACACGGCGGCGCACCACGTCGATGCGCAGGTCCGCCACCTCGATCCACTCGTGCTCGCGTACCGGTCCGCGGCGCAGGATCGTGCGGATGCGCGCGACCAGCTCGGCAAAGGCGAAGGGCTTGATGATGTAGTCGTCGGCGCCGAGCTCCAGCCCTTTGAGGCGATCGGCGAGGTCGTCGCGGGCGGTCAGGAACAGCACCGGCGTGTCCTGCTCGCGCCGCAACTCGCGCAGGATCTGCCATCCATCCATGCCGGGCAGCATCACGTCCAGCACGATCAGATCGTAGGGCTGCGCACGGGCGTGCGACAGCCCATCGACACCATCGCGGGCCAGGTCCACGACGAAGCCAGACTCGGTCAGGCCCTTGTGCAGGTAGGCGCCCGCCTTGGGTTCATCCTCGACAATCAGTACGCGCATCGACATTGAACATATCGCCGGACCACCGGCAAGACGGAAACGGTACCGCAATCGCGGCGCCGGTGGCCGAACATGACAAATTTGTCATGTTGTCGTCAGCTTCCATGCGACGGCGGCGGGCGCTGCCCGAACCGGCGCCTGCCGGCCGTGACGGCACGGGCCGGCCGCATGACAGCATTGTCATGGGGTCGTCATGCTGCTGTGGCGGGGCTCTCCCTAGACTGGTTTCACCGGTCGTTACCGGCCACCCAATCCATTCGGAGAACCCTGACGATGAAAACGATGACAACGATGAAGATCCTGAAGGACGTGAAGACCCTGAAGGACGTGAAGACCATGAAGACCGTGAAACAGGCGCTGCTCGCCACTACGGTCGCACTGGCAGCACTGCCTGCCATCGCAAGCGTCGGCGACGCCGGCACGATCGGGGGGCGCCATGTCCATGCGGACGGGGCACATCAGCGCGTCGACCCGTTCACCGAGCACCTACGTGGAGGCACGCGAGACGTGTTCACCGACGGCGCACGCACGGGCCAGCGCGACGTTCGCACCGACGGCGCCTGAGGCGCCCCTGGGCTGGCGAGCGCCCGGGAGACCGGCTCGGATCTGGCTCGGGACACCGCTACCGTGCCGTCGCAAGATGCGCGTTGACCTTGACGATCGGCGGGTCGTCGATCCGCGTCGGATCCCAGACGATCTCGCCGACCTTGCCCGGCTCGAACAGCATGCAGATCGTCGAGCCGCCGTATTGGAAGTAGCCGAGTTCCTCGCCCTTGGAGACGTGCTGGCCTGGCACCACGTCCACCATGCAGGACGACACCTCCCCCATGCCGACGAACACGCAGGCGATCTGTCCGATGGCGGGATCGTCGGCCTCGATGACGATCACCGCGCGGGTCGCCATCGCGGTGGTGTAGCCCTGCGAATCGTTGAGCCCCTCGGGGTCCGGGCCCTGCGCCTCGGCGCAGGAATAGTAGGTGCCGGCCAGGTTGTAGGCCTTGACGACGGTGCCGCGCACCGGCGCATGCCAGCGGTGATAGCTGTAGGCGTTCAGGAAGGCCTGATACACCGTGCCGCCGACGAAGCGGCGCGCCAGCGCTTCCGCGTGCGCGCCCACCATGTCGCGCAGCGAGTACGGCTGCGACTTGATCCAGAAATCGTCGACCAGCTTGACGTCGCGGCGTAACTCGTACGGCTTGGCCTCGCACGGGCTGACGATGATCTTGTCGTCGTCGGCGCCCTCCACGGGCCGCTCGCCCTCCCGGAAACGGCGCGTGAAGAAGTCGTTCCAGGACAGAAAGCCCCAGTACGGCAGGTCGGGATGGGTAATGAACTGCGACAGTCCGATTTTCGCGTCCGCCTCCGGACTGAACCAGCCGTCCGGGGATTGGGTGTTCAGATGCGCGCGGGAATGCGGACCGCCGAGGAACGCCGACCAGGACGTCAGCACGCGCCGCATCTGCTTGTTGAACACCGGATGGCGAAACACCGCATAGCCGGACGGCATGCACATCGGCCAATCGAAGACGGCATTGATCGGACACACCACCAGGCTGCTGTCGCTGAATGGCGGCGCGTACGACATCAGGTAGTCGACGACCTGCATCAACTCATCGATATTGCGATAACCCAGCGCGTAACCGGCGTCGATCGCCTCTTCGATCGCGCGCGTCATGCCCATTCGCAGCGCGGCGTCGTCGCGCAGCAGCGTATGCAGGGCACTTACTGCTTCGGATCGGAGACCGCCGCTGGCGCGCTCCCTCGCCTGCCGGCACAACTGCAGCCGGAACGCCGCCACGGCCGATTCGTCGGCGGGCAGCCAGTTGCCCAGCCGCTTGCGCTGGTTGAGCGGGGCAGAAGGCGCATTCTGTGAAGGCATGGTGTTGCTGGGCAGGATGGTGATGATGCCGATCAGTATGCGCAGCGGGGCCTGCGCATGTCATCGGTGCGCGTCTGACAAAACGCCTGTGCTACCTGTGCTGCCTTCAGTGCCCGCCCGCGCTAATAACTCCTTAAACCGATATCGGCACCATTGGCACCGCAGGACGCCGGCCCTCGGCGCCCTCGTGACAGCAAGGTTGCTCGTGCCGATTCCCATGCTTCCTCCCCGGTCCGCGATGTCCGCGCCTGCAGCGCCCGCAGGGCCCGCAGCGTCCAATGGCAGCCCGTCGTCCGCCATGGACGGTCCCTGCCTTTGCCTGCGTTGCCGCACGCTTGCGCTGGCGCGCGCCAATCCGGCGCGGCCCCTCGCCGAGCCTGCCGATCTCCCGATCCACTCCCGCCTGACGAATCAACAATGAACGGAACCCTACCCCTTCGCCGCGCCACCGCTCTCCGCCATCCGGCCGCCGCAGCAGCCATCAGCTTGCTCGCAAGCCTATGGATCCCACCGGCAAACGCACAAAGCGCGGATGCCACCTTCCAGCCCGGCGAATCGCAATGGGGGCTCGGTGTCGGCGCCGCTGCCCGGCGCAAGCCCTATCGCGACGTCGGCACGGATTACCGGGTCATTCCGGTGCTGTCGTACGAGAATCGATGGCTGCATGTGTACGGCCTCGGCGCCGACCTGAAGCTGCCGTCAGTCGGGCCGGTATCGTTCCGGCTGCGCACACGCTACGGTTTGAGCGACGGCTATGAAGCCTCCGACTCCGGCGCGCTCGAAGGCATGGCCGACCGCAACGCCAGGCTGTGGTTCGGCGGCGCCGCGATCTGGCACAACGACATTGCCAATGTCTCGGCCGAATGGCTCGGTTCCGCCGATGGGCACAAGGCCACCCTGCAGATCAGCCGCGGCTTCCAATACGGCAATTTCCGTTTGACGCCGCACGTATCGGCGCAATGGCTCAGCACCGAGAACGTGGACTACTACTACGGCGTCAGAGCATCGGAGGCGCGGATCGGCAGGCCGCAATATCAAGGCGATTCGACGGTCAACTTCAGTGCGGGCCTGCGGGTCGATTACCGTCTGGCGCGGCATCACGGGCTGTTTCTGGACGTCAGCGCGACGCGCCTTGGCTCGGCGATCAAGGACAGCCCGATTGTCGACCGCTCCAATATGACGACCGTGCAGGTGGGCTACCTGTACCGGTTCTGAACGTTTGCCTCATCACGACATCGGCTCGGCCTGCGCGAACGCGACCCGTACACGGAAGCCGCGACCGTCCAGACCGGAGCCGGTCTCGATGGTCGCGCCATGCGATTGCGCAATGGTCGCCACCAGCGACAGGCCGATGCCGCTGCCGCGCACACGGTTGCCGCTGGCGCGGTGAAATCGCCGGAAGATCGCCTGCCGTTCGTCTTCCGGAACGCCCGGGCCATCGTCCGCGACCTCCAGATAGACGGGACCGCCAGCGCCTTGGCTCGCGGTGCCGCAGCCGATGTGGATGCGGCCGCCCGGCGGCGTGTAGCGCAACGCATTGTCGACGAGGTTGCGCAGCAGGATGCCGATCTCGTCGATATTGCAGGCGATGCGTCCACCGCCGGTTTGCACGGACAGTTGGCGGGATTGCAGTTCCGCCTGAACCTCGAATTCGCTGACCACATGCAGCACCAGATCTTCCAGGTCCGCCGGCTCGTGCGGCGCCTGGCCGCAGGCATTCAGACGGGCAAGGTCGAGCAGCTGTTCGGAGAGCCGCGTGGTCCGTTTGGCGGTGGCCAGCACCTTTTCCAGCGCCGTGTCCTTGTCCTTGCCGCTCGCGGCACGAAGCGCGATTTCGACCTGCGCCTGCAACGCCGACAGCGGCGTGCGCAGTTCGTGCGCCGCGTCGCCGATGAAACGGCGTTCGCTCTCGACGGCGTGGTCGAGCTGCGCCAGCACGCGGTTGAACGACTGCACCAGCGGTTGCAGTTCGGTCGGCAGGGACGTCGACGGCAGCGGCGTCAGGTCAAACGTGGTGCGATCGCGCATCAGCCGCTCCAGCGCCGCGACGGGCTTCAGCGATCGGCGCATCGTATGCCACAACAGCACGCCGACCAGCGCGAGCAGCACGCTGTTGGCCAGCAGCGCCTGCATCGTCGCATCGCGCACTTCGGCATTGATGACCTCATGCGGGATCCCGACCTGCGCCTGCATGGTGCCGGTGCTGTCGGAGACAGCGTACACGCGCCAGCGTTCGCCGTCGATGACACGCGTGGCGAAGCCGTCGATAAAGTCGGGCTTCAGCGCGGCAGCCGGCGTATTGGCCTGCGCGCGCGGACGCGGGCTCTGTACGGTCAGCAGCTTCTGCTGGGACCATATCTGGATCACGAGGTCGAATTCGGGCGAGCCGTCATCGTCGCGCACCTCCCGACCGGGTCCGACCAGATTGAACGCCTTCTTGTTCGCCGGCAGTGCGCGCACGATGCGGGCGGCGAACGCCTGCAGCTTGTCGTCCCAGATGCTGGACCGGCTGTGCTGCAGATAGACCATCAGCGCGGCCAGCGACACCACCCAGCACAGCACGATGACGCCGACCATCACTGCCAGCAGCCGGCCCTGCAGCGACTTCATGCGCCGGCCTCGCCGATCAGGTAGCCATGTCCGTGGACCGTCGTGATCAGGCCCTCGCCGAGCTTGCGGCGCAACTGATGGATGAACACGGCGATCGTATTGCTTTCGATGGCGCCGGCGTTGCCGTACACCACGCGCTCCAGGTGCTCGCGGGTCACGACCCGGCCGGGCCGTTCCAGCAAGGCCAGCAGTGTCCGGTATTCCTGCGCGCTCAGCGGAACGCGCGCGCCCGCCCGCGTGACCAGCCGGCGGCTGCGGTCGAGCTCGATGTCGCCCCAGCTGAATACCGGCACCACCCTGCCCTGGCTGCGCCGGATTACCGCACGGACGCGGGCCCACAGTTCGTCGATCTGGAACGGCTTGACCAGATAGTCGTCGGCACCGGCATCGAGCCCTTCGATCCGCTCGCTCAGTTGCCCACGCGCCGTCAGCATCAGCACGGGCGTGATGTCGTAGCCGGCGCGCATGGACCGAAGAACGGTCAAGCCGGATTCGCCCGGCAGCCCGATATCCAGCAGGACCGCCGAATACGCATGGTCCACCAGCGCCGCGCGGGCCGCGGCGGCGCCATCGGCGTGATCGATGTGCCAGCCGTTCTGCCGCGCCCCATCGCAGATGGCTTCGGCCAGCATGGGGTCGTCTTCAACCAGAAGCAAAGTCATGGCGCCTGTCATTGGGAGAAAGCCGGAGTCGGGAAGTCGGGAAGTCGGGAAGTCGCCAGGCGCGCGATGATGACAGCGCGACATTAAGCGTTGATTAAGAGCCGGTAGATCATTGCATCGGAAGCAACATTCGTCACCGCGGCGCGGGCCTCAGATCAACGGGAAGGCCTTGACCACATGCCGCAGCAAGCTGTCGGCGACCGGGGACAGCGGCCGGCCGGCGCGAGTGATCACGTGGATCCGGCTGTTGTTCAGGATCGGACTGGCGAGCGGCAGCGACACCAGTTGCTTGAACTGCGGCCCCTTCAGCGGCACCGAGCGGGGCGTCAGGATGTAGCCCAGCCCCATCGCCGCGAATTCCCACAGCACCTTGAACGAGTTGGTCACCAGCATCGGCTTGAGCGTGATGTGTTCCTCCAGCTCGGCCGCCTGAACGTGCTTGCGCACGCCGAACGATTCGGCCAGCGCGGCCCCCTGGTGCGGCGCGAGGTCGGCCAGCGTCAGCGCACGGCGGCGGCGCGCCAGCGGATGGTCCTTGCGGACGTGCGCACGGATCGGCGACACCCGCGAGTAGTGCGAACGCAGCCGGACATCGTTCGGCGGCTGGAAGGCAAAGCCGATGTGCGCCAGGTCTTCGAGAATATGGCGCACCGTTTCATCCGTACCGGCCACCTGGATGCTGTATGTCACGTCGGGATGCTTGCGCAGGAAGCCCTGCAGCACAGACTCGAGCACCAGGTCGACGAAGCCCTCGCCGAAGACCAGTTCCACATGGCCCCGCTGTGCGTTCTTCAGATTGTTGATCTCGGCCAGAAAGGTATCGCTCAGGTCTTGCTGGCGCCGCGCGAACAGCGCCAGCAGCCTCCCGGCATCGGTCGCCGCGACGCCGCGCCCTCGCCGCTCCAGCAAGGTCACGCCGAGATCCTGCTCCAGCTTGGCAACGGCCCGGCTTACCACCGAAGGATCGAGCTCCAGCACTTCGGCGGCGCCGCGCACCGTACCGGTCTCGATGATCTGCAGCAGACACAGCGCCCGCTTGCGGTCCAGCACATGCTCCATGACGTCTCTCTCCCCCTTGTTGACGCGCCGGCGTATCGATGGCGCCGCCGCGCGTTTTTTAATGTTGCTATTTATACAACGATTTACGCCCATCATTGTCATGGATGCGGGACGGCCATGGAAGCAGAATGGTACGCACCATCCGCTCCCTTACCGCCATGCAAGCCTCCGACCTGGTTGAACTGCGGCAGTCCATCGCCACCCTGTCCGCGGAATTTGTCGAGATCCGGCGGCGCATCCACGCCCACCCCGAACTCGCGTTCGAGGAACGCCAGACCAGCGAGCTGGTCGCGGAGCGGCTCGCGGCGTGGGGCTACTCGGTGCATCGGGGCGTGGGAACGACAGGCGTCGTCGGCCAGCTGACCAAGGGACGAGGACAGAAGGCACTCGGCATCCGCGCCGACATGGACGCGCTGCCCATCCAGGAAAAGACCGGCTTGCCTTATGCCAGCACCGTCGCGGGCAAGATGCACGCCTGCGGCCATGACGGCCACACCGCCATCCTGCTGTGCGCGGCCCGGTATCTGGCCGAGTCGGTGGATTTCAACGGCACGCTGAACCTGATCTTTCAGCCGGCGGAGGAGAACGAAGGGGGCGCGCTGCGCATGGTCGAGGAAGGGCTCTTCGACCGGTTCCCCTGCGACGAAATCTACGCGCTGCACAACTCGCCCGGCTTGCCGGTCGGGCAGATCGGGTTCATCGCCGGGCCGGCCATGGCCTCGTTCGACCGCGCGACGGTCACGCTGCGCGGCCGCGGCGCGCATGGCGCGATGCCGCATCACGGCATCGACCCGATGCAATGCGCGGCCAGCATCGTGCTCGGGCTGCAGTCGATCGTCAGCCGGGAGATCGACGCGCTCAAGTCGGCCGTCATCACCGTCGGCTCGATCCAGGCCGGCAGCACGTATAACGTCGTGCCGGAGACCGCGACCATCAAGATCGGCGTGCGCACGCTCGACCCGAAGGTGCGCGACCTCGTCGAGGAACGCATCCGGGGCTTTGTGGCCGCGCAGGCCGACAGCTTCCGGCTGCAACGCGAGGTGGTCTACGAGCGCAAGTACCCGGTGCTGGTCAACCACGCCGCCCAGACCGAATTCGCGCGAGAGGCCGCGACCCGCCTGCTTGGCGCGGACAACGTGGTCGAGCGGCCGCCGGTGATGGGCAGCGAGGACTTCGCCTACATGCTCGAGCACCGGCCGGGGGCCTATGTCCGGCTCGGCAACGGCCTGGGCGAGGACGGCGGCTGCATGGTCCACAACCCGCTGTACGACTTCAACGACAAGGCTCTGCCGGTCGGCGCCGCCTTCTGGGCCCATCTGGCACAAAGCTATCTGGTTTGACCAACCGCTCTCGGGGACATCGATGCCTTCTCTGAATCGCCGCCGTTTTCTGCAATATGCCGGCTCTGTCGCCGGAGCCTCGGCGCTGGGCGCGCTGCCCGCGCGCGCGGACAGCTTTCCCGTCAAGCCGCTGGCCCTGGTGGTGCCTTACCCGGCCGGCGGTGCCAGCGACACGTCCGCCCGCATCTTCGGGGAATCGATCGGCAAGACGGTCAAGCAGCAGGTCATCGTCGAAAACTACGGCGGCGGTACCGGGCTGATCGGGGCCAACAAGGTGCTGAGCGCGCCTGCCGACGGCTACACCTTTTTCCACGGCTCGATCAACGAGGTCTTTCTGGCGCCGATGCTCAATCCGGCGGCGCGCTACAAGCCGCAGGACTTCATGCTGGCGGCGCCGATCAGCGACGCCACCATCGTGCTGATGGTGCGCAGCGGCCTGTCGGCGGAGACCTTCGACCGGTTCCTCGAACAGGCCAGGCAGGGCAAGGACAAGCCGCTGACCTATGCCACGGTCGGCATCGATTCGATCTATCACCTGATGGGCGACGCGCTGGGGGCCAGGCTCGGCACGACCTTCCTGCATGTGCCATACAAGGGCGGCGCGCCGGCGCTGCAGGGGCTGGCAGGCGGCGAGGTCGACTTCGCCATCCTGCCCTACCAGTCCAGCTTTGACAGCATGCAGCAGCAAGGACGGTTGCGGATCCTGACCAGCTTCTCGAAGGCCCTGCCCCCAGCGCTCAGGCACATTCCGCTGATCTCGCAGAGCCGGCTGGTGCCCGACTTCGAATACACGATCAGCGGCGGGTATTTCGTCAAGGCCGGCACGCCGGAGAACCGGGTGGCGGTGCTGCGCAAGGCGATCGGCGAAGCGCTGGCCAAGCCGGACATCCGCGCCCGGCTCGAAGCGGAGGGCCGCACCGTCGCGCAGCCCATCGACAGCCAGGCGCAGGCCAATCAGGTCTTCGACCGCTACATGACGCGCGTCACGCAGCTGGTTCGGAGCGTCGGGCGCAAGACCAACGCGGCGTAGGACTGCGGGCTCGGCCCGGCGTGCGGCACGGGCTTGGGCCCGGACCGCGGCATTTCCCGTCAGGCCGCGCCGGCTCGCTGCGCACACCGCCAGCCCAGCTCGGCCAGGGCCGCCACCTTCGCGCCCCTCTGCGTGGCATCGCCGGGGCCATGCACCGCCGTCCCTTGCAGCATGGCGGCCAGCCGGAACAGGTTGCAGGCCAGATGGAAGTCCCAGTGGCGGAACACCGGTACCGGATCGACTTCGCGCGCCCTGCAGTAGTCCTCGATGAACGCATGCTCCTGCGGGATGCCGAGCGCGGTCAGGTCCACGCCCGCGACGCCGCGCCACAGATCCGGCGGAAGGCGCCAGCACATCGCGTAGAAGCAGAGGTCGGCGAGCGGATGGCCCAGCGCCGCCTGATCCCAGCCAATCACGGCGGCGATGCGGGACTCGGTCGGATGCAGGATCAGGTTTTCCATGCAGAAATCCCCGTGTACCAGGGCGACCTCGTCGCCTTCCGGAACGCCGGCCGGTAGCCAGCGGATCAGCGCTTCCATCGCTTCGATGCGCGCCGTCTCCGAGGCACGGTACTGGCGCGTCCAGCGGTCGATTTGACCGGCGATGTCGTTGCCTTGCCCGCCGAAATCGCCGAGCCCCGCGGCGGCGCAATCGAACCGATGCAGCGCCGCGAGCGTCCGGTGGATATCGGCATAGATCGCCTGCCGCTGCGCGACCGAAAGGCCGGGCAGCGCCGGATCGGTGAAACGGCGGCCCTGGACGTACTCCATCAGACAGAACGGCGTTCCGAGCCATGCCGGGTCGTTGCAACAGGCGATGGTGCGCGGCACCGGCACCCCGCTGTCGGCCAACGCCGCCATCACGCGGAACTCGCGGTCGATCGCCCGCACCGACGTCGCCGGCGCGCCGGGCCGCATCTTGCGCAGCACAAAGACGCCATTCGCTGTGTCGACGCGAAAGGCGGCATGGGGCCTGCCGCCCGGCAGGGCCTGCACCGCCAGCCCGCTCGTGCCGATGCCCGCCTGCCTGAGCCAGTCGTGCAGCGCGCCCAGGTCGACGGCCTGGCCGGCATCGGCTGGCGCAAGTTCAGAAGCGGCGAAGGGCTGTGGCATCGACAGGGATCCGTATCGGCAAGGCGTGCGGGGATCATTGTCGCGGCCCCTCGGCTCGCACGCGTCGTCCGATCGGACGATTTGCGCCGCGCCCGCCCTGCGCAAGGCAGGGTCCACCGCCCGCCTTCCAAATCCTCCCTTCGGACGAGGCCGGCCCGTCGCGGCTCGTCCATAATCGGCTCGACAAGCAAAGAAGCGGGACCGGCCGCACCATGCCGAAACTCCAGACGGCATCGGCGGCCCTGGCAAACCGCGCCCACAGGACGGAGACACAGTGCATGGCCGCTGCAGCTACCTCTTTCGCGCCATCGTTCGGCTACGCGATGGACATTCCGCTGGTGCTGACCCAGCTGCTCCAGGACGCAGCGCGCCACCATCGGCAGTCATCGATCGTATCGATCATCGATGGGCAGACGGTGCGCCACACCTATGCGGACTGTGAACGCCGTGCGCGCAAGGTCGCGCAGATGCTCGGCGCGCTCGGCGTGCAACCGCAGGACCGGGTCGCCACGCTGGCCTGGAACGATCATCGCCACTACGAGCTGTATTTCGGCATCGCCGGCATGGGGGCGATCTGCCATACGGTCAATCCCCGGCTGTTCGTCGAGCAGGTCGTACATATCGTCAACGACGCGCAGGATCGGGTTTTGGTGTTTTCGCCGGATTTCCTGCCGCTGGTCACCGAGATCGCGGACCGATGCCCGAGCGTCAGCGAATGGATCATGCTGGGCGAGCCGGACCCCGCGCTGCGGCTGCGCGGCATTGCCCCGAAAAGCTATGAATCGCTGCTGGCGCGCCACGACGGGGACTATGCCTGGCCCGATCTGGACGAGCGCAGCGCCGCCTTCCTGTGCTACACGTCGGGCACCACCGGCAACCCGAAGGGCGTAGTCTATTCCCACCGCGCCACCGTACTGCACGCCTACGCCTGCGCCCTGCCCGATTCGCACAATATCTCGGCCTGCGAGGTCGTGCTGCCGGCGGTGCCGATGTTCCACGCCAATGCCTGGGAGGCGCCCTTCGCCGCCACGCTGACCGGCGCGACGTTGGTGCTGCCCGGCGCCAGGCTCGACGGGGAGTCGCTGTATCGGCTGGTCGAGCAGGAAGGCGCGACCTTCGCCATCGGCGTTCCCACCGTGTGGTTCACGCTGCTGCGCCATGTGCAGGAGAACGGCCTGCGCTTCGGCACGCTGCGCCGGCTGCTGCTGGGCGGCGCAGCCACGCCGCCCGCGATGATCGAAGCCTATGCGGCGCTCGGCGTCGAGCTGTACCAGGGTTGGGGCATGACCGAGACCGCCGCGCTGATGACGTGCGCCCGCCCGCTGGCGCACCAGGCCGCGCTGACGCCGGCGCAGCGGCGCGAGACCATCTTCGGCACCGCCGGCCGTATCGTGCCTGGCGCCGACATGCGTGTCGTCGACGGCGATGGCCGCGAGCTGCCCTGGGGCGAAGGCAAGCCCGGCCATCTGCAGGTACGCGGGCACTGGGTGATCTCACGCTACTACAACGCGGGCGGGTCCGCGTTGCAGGATGGCTGGCTGCCGACCGGCGATATCGCCACGATCGACGCCGACGGCTTCTTGCGGCTGGTCGACCGCAGCAAGGACGTGATCAAGTCCGGCGGCGAATGGATTTCCTCGGTCGACCTGGAGAACATCGCCGCGGGGGTGCCCGGCGTGCGGCTGGCCGCGTGCATCGCCGCCGCGCATCCCAAATGGGGCGAGCGGCCGCTGCTGGTGGTGCAGCGCAATGCCGGCAGCGAGGTCGACGAGGCGGCAATTCTCGGCGCCTTCGACGGCAGGATCGCCAATTGGTGCCGGCCCGACGCCGTGGTGTTTACCGACGAGATGCCGATGACCGCGACGGGCAAGCTCTTCAAGCTGCGGCTGCGCGAGCTGTTCGGCGATTACCTGATCAAACGCGCCTTCCCGTAAGGGCACCGGCGTCTTCGGCTTTCGAACGACCGGAACCGTGCCGGCGCCGACGCCGGCAGGGTCTGCTGCCCGCTGCTCCAGGAAATACGACGATGAACGATGCCTATCTGTACGACGCCGTGCGCACCGCGCGTGGCAAGGGTCGCAGCAGCGGCGCGCTGCATGCGATCACGCCGGTCTCGCTTGCCGCGCAGACGCTGCAGGGCCTGCGCCAGCGCAATGGGTTCGCGCCCGAGACCATCGACGAGGTCGGCCTCGGCGTGGTGATGCCGCTCGGCGAGCAAGGTGCCGACCTCGCCCGCACGGCGCTGCTGATGGCCGGCTACGGCGACACCGTGCCCGGCTATCAACTGAACCGCTTCTGCGTGTCGGGGCTCGATACCGTCAATCAGGCCGCCGCCGCGATCATGGCCGGACAGATCGACGCGGCGATCGGAGGCGGGGTCGAGTCGATGTCGCGCGTGCCGATCGGCTCCGACGGCGGGGCGATCTACACCGACCCGGCGGTCACGCGGCGTTTCGCCTATATGCCCAACGGCGTCGCGGCCGATCTGATCGCCTCGCTGGAGGGATTTACCCGCGCCGATGTCGACGCCTATGCGATGGAAAGCCAGCGCCGCGCCGCGCACGCGCGCGCGGCGGGCTACTTCTCGCGTTCGCTGTTGCCGGTACGGGATGTCGCCGGCAACGTGGTGCTGGCCGAGGACGAGGCCATCCGCGCAGGCACGACGATGGCCGATCTGGCCGGGCTGGCGCCGGCGTTTGCCGCGCCGGGCAAGCTGGGCTTCGATGCGATCGCACTGCAGCGCTATCCGACGCTCGAAGCGATCGAGCACGTCCACACCAGCGGCAATTCCAGCGCCATCGTCGATGGGGCTGCCGCCGTGCTGATCGGCAGCCGCGCCTTTGGCGAACGCAGCGGATTGAAGCCGCGTGCCCGGCTGCGGCACTTTGCCTCGAGCGGCAGCGATCCCGACCTGAACCTCGGCGGCCCGGTGCCCGCCACGCGCAAGTTGCTGGCGCGCAGCGGACTGTCGATCGCCGACATCGATCTGTTCGAGGTCAACGAGGCGTTCTCGGTGGTGCCGATGGTCTACCAGCGGACCTTCGGCATCGACCCGGACCGCATCAACGTCAACGGGGGCGCGATTGCGATGGGCCATCCGCTCGGCGCAACCGGCGCGATGCTGCTGGGCACCCTGCTCGACGACCTCGAGCGCCGCGGGCTGGGCATGGGCCTGGTCACGCTGTGTGCCGGCACCGGGCAGGCCACGGCCACCCTCATCGAGCGCGTGTAGCGAACGTACCGCGCAGGTACAGGCACGTACAGGGCAGGTACACGCACTGACAAGGCCCGCCCGCCAACAAGCAACCGGACGCATATCCGATGACCACCATCACACTGGCCGTGGACCACGACGGCATTGCCCTGATCACGATCGATTGTCCGGGCCGGCCCGTCAATATCTATACGCCCGAACTGACCGCTGAACTGGCCGCGGCAGTCGAACGCGTGATCGCCGATCCCACCGTTGCCGGCGCCGTGATCGTCTCCGGCAAGGAAGGCTTCCTGGCCGGCGCGGACCTGAAGTCCACGCATGCCGCGATCGTGCGCGCGCTTGCCGGCGGCGCCCCGCCCGACTTCTGCGCCGAGAACCGGCTGATGCGGCGAATCGAGACGGGTGGCAAGCCGTTCGCCGCCGCGATCCACGGCGCGGCGCTCGGCGGTGGGCTCGAACTCGCACTGGCCTGCCACTTCCGCGTTGCGTCCGATGCCGGCGACACCGTGATCGGGCTGCCCGAGGTGCAGGTCGGCCTGCTGCCCGCCGGCGGCGGCACGCAGCGCCTGCCGCGGATGATCGGCATCGAGGCAGCGCTGCCGCTGCTGCTCGAGGGCAACGCCGTGCCTGCCGCGCAGGCATTGGCACTGGGCGTGCTCGACGCGATGGTGCCGCGCGCCGAGCTCATCGCGACCGCGCGCGCCTGGTTGCTCGCCAACCCGCAGCCCAGCCAGCCATGGGACCGCAAGGGATGGCAGATGCCGGGCGGTGCCGGTGCGCTGGCCACCCATGCGAACCGGACCTTCTACGCGGGGATGGCGCAGGTCCGTGCCCGTACGCAGGGCAACTACCCGGCGCCCCTGGCGATCCTGTCGGCGGTCTACGAAGGGACCCAGCTGCCGTTCGACGCGGCGATGGCCGTCGAAGCGCGCTACTTTGGCCAGCTCGCCGCCGATCCGGTCGCGCGCAATCTGATCCGCACGCAGTTCGTCAATCGCAAGCGCCATGCCCGGCCTGCGCATTGGCCCGCCGGCGTTCCCGCCTCGCGGGTACGGACCGTCGGCGTGCTCGGCGCCGGCATGATGGGGGCCGGCATCGCCCATGCCGCGGCACGGGCGGGCCTGTCGGTGGTGCTGCTGGACGGCACGCAGGCCCAAGCCGAGGCCGGCAAGGCGCGTGCCGTCGCGATCGGCACGCGCACCGATGGCGAGGCCGGCGGCGATGCCATCGACGCCGCGATCCGTGCGACGGCGCGTTACGAGGACCTGTCGGGCTGCGACTATATCGTCGAAGCCGTGTTCGAGGATCGCTCGGTAAAGTCCTCCGTGCTGGCCAGCGTCTGCGAGGTCGTCGGCAACGACGTCGTGGTCGCGTCGAACACCTCGACGCTGCCGATCACCGGCCTGGCCGCCTGCACCGACCGTCCCACTCGCTTCATCGGCATGCATTTCTTCTCGCCGGTCGAACGGATGCCGCTGCTGGAAATCATCGTGGGCGAGGCGACCTCGCCCGACACGCTGGCACGATCGATGGACCTGGCGCGTCAGCTCGGCAAGACCCCGATCGTCGTCAACGATAGTCCGGGCTTCTTCACCAGCCGCATCTTCTGCGCCTATGTCGACGAAGCGATGGCGATGCTCGACGAGGGCGTCAGACCCGCGCTGATCGAGAACGCCGCTCGCATGGCCGGTTTCGCGACCCCGCCGCTGGCCGTGCTCGACGAGGTCTCGCTGGACCTGCAGCAACGCGTCGTGAACCAGGCCATTGCGGACGGCCTCGACCCGCGCTTCCTGCGCGTGCACGGCCAACCGGTAATCGCCCGCATGAACGCGCTGGGCCGCCTCGGACGCAAGGCCGGCGCCGGCTTCTACGACTACCCGCGCGATGGCCGCAAGCGCCTGTGGCCGGGACTGGCACAGCAATTCCCGCTGCAGGCCAGCCAGCCGGACGTCGATACGGTGCGGCAACGCCTGCTGTGCATCCCCGCCCTGGAGAGCGTGCGCTGCCTGGAGGAAGGCGTGATCGGCGCGCCCGCGGACGGCGATATCGGCGCCATCCTGGGCCTGGGCTTTCCGGCCTGGACCGGCGGCCCGCTGTCGCTGATCGATACCGTTGGCGTCGCCGAATTCGTGCGACGCTGCGACGCGCTCGCCGCGGCGCACGGCGCCCGATTCGCGCCGACCGAAGGCCTGCGGACCCGCGTCGGCAGCCGTACGGCGTTCTATCCGGAGGAGGCCGCATGACCACGCCGCGCCGCATCTTCGACGCCGAGCACGAGCAATTCCGCGAATCGGTCGCACGCTTCGTTCGCAACGAGGTCGCCCCGCACGTCGACCGCTGGCGCGAGGCGGGATGCTGCGATCGCGAGATCTTCGAGAAGGCCGGCGCCCAGGGACTGCTGCTGATGTGGGCCGACGAGGCGCATGGCGGTGCGGGCGTGGCGGACTTCCGCTACGAGCAGATCGTCTACGAGGAAACCATCCGGCACGGCGACATTGGCCTGTTCCTGACGCTGCATTCGCGGCTGGTGGCCCCGTACATCGGCCGGCTCGGCACCGACGAGCAAAAGGCGCGCTGGCTGCCCGACGCGGCCCGCGGCAACCGCATCCTGGCGATCGCGATGACCGAGCCGGCCGCCGGTTCCGACCTGGCCGGCATGCAGGCACGCGCGACGCGACGCGCAGCCAGCTGGGTGCTGCGCGGCGCCAAGACCTACATCTCCAACGGCATCAATGCCGACCTGGTGATCGTCGCCGCCTGCACCGGCGACGGCCCGCGAGACTTCGGGCTCTTCGTCGTCGAGCGCGGCATGCCCGGCTTCGAACGCGGGCGCCGGCTCGCCAAGCTGGGACTCGATGCGCAGGATACCGCCGAGCTGTTCTTCGACGACGTTCCGATACCCGACGCCAACGTGCTGGGCGACCCCACGCGGGCGCTGGCCTATCTGGCGGAGGGATTGGTCGAGGAGCGGCTGCTGGCCGCCTGCCAGTCGCTTGCCCACGCCCAGGTGGCGCTGGAGCTGACCATCGAACATGTCAGGTCGCGGCGCCTGTTCGGCCGGGCGCTCGGCGCCTTCCAGAACACGCGCTTCACGCTGGCGCGGCGGCATGCGGAGCTCGATGCGATGCAAACCTGGATCGACACGCTGGTGCTCGAACACAATGCCGGCCGGCTCGGCGCGGCCACCGCGGCATCGGCCAAGCTGCTGACCTCGGAACTCGAGAACCGCCTGATCGACGACTGCCTCCAGCTTCATGGCGGCGCAGGCTATATGGACGAATACCGCATCAGCCGGATGTACCGCGACGCGCGCGTCTCCCGCATCTATGCCGGCGCATCGGAAGTGATGCTCGAGATCGTCGCGCGCTCGATCGGATTGACCGAGAAGATGGAATGAGCTCGCTGCCGCGCGGCCCGCGCACTCGCACCCCGACGCCATATCAGGCGGCCGTCCACGAACGGCTGCCCCACACCCAGGAGACAGAAATGCAAGCACGCCCCCGGCGCCAGCGCGCCACCAAACCGCTCGCGGCCGCAGCCGCCCTTTGCGCCTCGGCGCTGATGCATGCTCTTGTCCCGGCATCGGCGCACGCCGGCGTGGCAGCCGACAGGCTGTCCGACGGCGAGGTGCGTATCGGCGTGCTGACCGATCTGTCGGGCGTCTATGCCGATGCCAGCGGACGCGGTTCGGTGCTCGCCGCGCAGATGGCCATCGACGATTTCGTGGCCGAAGCCAAGCCAGCGTTCAAGATCAAGCTGCTGTCCGCCGACATGCAGCTCAAGCCCGACGTCGGCGCCAATATCGCCCGAACCTGGTTCGACCGCGACGGCGTGGACATGGTGGTCGACCTGCCGTCGTCGGCGGTGACGCTCGCCGTGATGAACCTTGCCGCCGAAAAGAACCGCGTGGTGATCGCCACCGGTCCCGCCTCGCTTCGGATCACCAATGAGGACTGCATGCCCACCGCCCTGCACTGGGCCTATGACGAGTACTCGCAGGGCCAGGGCACCGCGCGGGCGATCACCGAGGCCGGGCACAAGGCATGGTTCTTTATCGAAGCCGACTACGCCGGCGGCCGCGCGCTGCGTTCGGGCTTCGAGGAGGCCGTCAAGGCGGCCGGCGGCACAGTGGTCGGCAGCGCGAGGCATCCGCTTGGCGCCGCCGACTTCTCGTCGCAGATCGTGCAGGCGCAGAGCTCGAAGGCGAGCGTGATCGGCATGGCCAATGCGGCCGGCGATTCCGCCAATCTGTTGAAGCAAGCCGCGCAGTTCGGCGTCACGCCCAAGCAGATCATCGCCGCCTCGCTGACGCATATCACCGACATCCACGGCCTGGGCCTGGCCGCGACCAAGGGCATGTATCTGACCGATGGCTTCTACTGGGACCGCAACGAGGCCTCGCGCGCGTGGTCGCGCCGGTTCTTCGACAAGCAGAAGAAGATGCCGACCATGGTGCAGGCCGGCACCTACTCCGCCGTGCTGAACTACCTGCGCGGGGTCGATGCGGCCGGCACCGACGATGCCAGGGCCACCGTGGCGGCGATGCGCGCGGCGCCTGTCAACGACGTGTTCGCCAGCAATGGCAAGCTGCGCGAGGACGGCCGCATGGTCCACGACATGTATCTGTTCGAGGTGAAGAAGCCGGAGGAATCGAAGTACCCGTGGGACTACTACAAGCTCAAGGCCACCATTCCGGCGGACAAGGCGTTCCGGCCACTGTCGCAATCGGCGTGCAAGCTGGTCAGGAAGGGTTGAACCGCGACGCGCCGCCACCGGCGACGCCGCCGCTCAGGCGACCAGTCCCAGACGGCGGGCCACCGCCACCGCATGCGTTCGCGACGAGGCGTCGAGCTTGCCGTTGATATTGCGAAGATGCGTCTTGATGGTGGTCTCGGACACGAACAGCCGGTCCGCCATCCCCTTGTTCGACAGGCCCTCGGCCAGCAAGCGCAGCACGCTGAGCTCGCGGCCGGTCAGGCCATGCGCGGACGCAAGCGGCGCTGCCTGCTGCCCGTCATGGCCGTCGCCGGGTCCGGCCATCGCGGCGCGCTCGTGATGCGGCAACGGCCAGACCGGCATCGCCAGCAGCTGCCCGGCCCATTGGCGCGCGCGCTCGCTCACCGACGGTACGGCGCCACCGACGACGCGCTGCAGCAACGTGGCGACGCCTCCGCCCTCATCGGTGAAGGTGCTGACGAACCCCTCCCCTACCGCATCCTCCAGCGCGGTCGCGATGCCGGCGCTGGCGGCATCGCGATCGCCGGCCGCCTGCTCCGCCAAGGCCAGCACGATGCGCAGCTTCAGCGCCCGCCGCCCACGCCCGGCACGGCGCGCGTCGTCGAGCGCGTTGCCCAGTTCGCGCCGCGCCAATGCCAGCGCCTGCGCGTCGCCGCCGGCCACGGCCAGCCGCCAGCGCGCCAGATCGAGCGTCTCGATATCGTTGGCATGCGGGGTAAACGAGGCGCCGAACGACCATGCATGGAGCGCCTGCGCGCCGGCCAGCTCGGCCTGCGCGCGCTCGCGCTCGCCCAGCAGCAGCGCGATGCGGGCACGCTCGAGCCGCGCGCTGGCCACCATCCGCAGCAGGCCGGTGCGGTAGCCCATCTGCTCGCAGTCATGCAGCCACAGCATGGCGGCGTTGCGGCCGTGGGCATCGCGGGCTTCGGCAAGCGCCATGCGGCACAGCAGCACGAAGGTCACGATGATCGGATCGATGTACGCGGCCTCCTGAATCAGCGGCTGGTACGCCGCCAGCAGACGCTGCGCCTCGGGAAAACGCCCGGCCTCATACAGTGCCTCGGCAAGGAAGGCGCCGGCGATCTCCTGGCCATCGACACGCGCCGCGCGTCGCCGCGCATCGGGCTCATGGGCGCCGCGGTAGCGCGCCAGCGCCTGTTGCAGCCGCCCCTGCGCCAGATCGATCGAGCCATCGAGGCACTGCGCAACGCGGCGATTGGACGAGCCGCCGATCTCGGCATAGGCCTTCAGGCTGGCGTCGAGCAGACGGCGGGCCTTCTCGAACTCGCCGAGATAGATATGGCAGGACGCCAGCGAATTGAGCTGGATGCCGTACGGAAACACATGCTGGGACGAGAGCTTGCGGGCGCAGTCCAGCCACGCCGCATGCGCCTGGTCGAGCCTGTCGGTCAGCGCCAGGATGAAGGCACGCAGCGCCAGCATATGGGCAGCCATCTCGGCATCGCGCTCGCCGTCGTCGCGCATGCCGTCGAGCAGCGCCAGGGCCATGTCGCTGCGGTGCAGGAAGGTCAGTGCCCAGGCATGCACCAGCCGCAGTCCGGGTCGGTTCGCCAGCGAGCCGGCCGGCAACGCGTCGAACCAGCGCGCCAGCAGCCGTACCCTGCCCTGGCGCAGCAACGGTCCGGCGTGCTGCTGCAGCAGATCGATGGCCGAGGCCGTGTCGCCGCCCCGCAGCGCATGCTCGATGGCCGGCACCGGCCTGCACTGCGCCACGTACCATTCGCTGGCGCGGCGGTGCAGCGCGCCAACCTGCGTGGCATCGTGATGCAGCGCCAGACGGGACTGCAGGAAATCGGCGAACAGGCTGTGATAGCGATACCACTGGCCGGCGCCGTCGACGCTGACCAGGAACAGGTTGTCGTGCGACAGACGCTCGAGCATTTGCGCGCTGTCGCTGCGCTGCGTCACTGCATTGCACAGGGCGACGCAGAACGGACTGAGCAACGCGGTCTTGTGCAGGAAGTCCTGTACCTCGGCTGGCTGGCGCGACAGCACGTCTTCGGCGAGATAGTCGGCGACGGCCACGTCCGAGCCAGAGAACGACGCGATGAACTGCGAAACGTCGTCGCAGCGCTCCATCGCCAGCACCGCCAGCCACAGCGCCACCACCCAGCCCTCGGTGCGGCGGTGCAACCGGTGCAGATCGGTCGCCGATACGCGTCGCACGGGCTGGCCGCCCTGCCACGCGGCCGTTTCCCCGCAGGTCTCGAGATAGGTACGGGTTTCGTCCAGCGTGAAGCGCAGGGCCTGCGCATCGATCTCGAGCAGACGGCCATGCGCGCGCAGTCGCGCGATGCCGAGGTCCGGCAGCCCGCGCGAGCCGACCACGAAGCGCCCATGATCGGGGACCTGCCCCAGCAACTCGCGCAGGAAGGCCAGCGCGGCTCGGCTTTGCAGCGCCTCGAAGTCGTCGAGGAAGATCGCGAAGGGTTCGGCCAGGCGCGCCAGCCGCTCGACCACCGTGTCGGTCAGTGCCACGGCGTCGTGCCTGGCCGCGGCGTCGCCGGCACGGTCGCCGGACCGTTCGAGCAGATCGATGGCCATGTCCAGCGAGGCGAGGAACATCGGGAAGTCGTTGTCGGCGGCGCCGAGCTGCACCCAGGCGGTGCGAATGCCGGCCGCCTCGCAGGCGGCCCGGATGTCGAGCATCGCGCCGGTCTTGCCGAAGCCCGCCGGCGCATGGACGGAAACCAGCCGGATGCCCGATGCCGCGATCACCGGCGCGGCCAACCGTGCTCGCGTCATATGCGTGCGGACGGGTTGCGGAGCGGAGAACTTGGCGGGAGCGGCGCGCATGGAGAAGTCGTGAGGCGCGGACGATCGATTCTAACTGTCGCGGCATCGCCAGGACACGGCTCTAGGGGTAACTCCGTAATGCCGACCGGTTGCCATGGCGCGTCCGGGCTTTGCCTTCGTTCGGCCTGCGCGCATTGTCGCCCGGCTTGTCTTCATTGTTCTCGGTGATCACCCGTAGCCCCACTGCATGGCATCGAACGGCATGCGTGCCAGCGCCCGGACCACCGCTTGCCTTTTGCGACAAAACATCATAGCTTTCGTCATGCTTGTCGACCGAAGTCTCCTGTTTGTCGCGGGCACGAGGGGTCGAGAATCATCCTGACAAGGCGCGGACAACGAACTCGCGCAGCGGGCGGATTCGATAAATCGAACTGGGAGGAATCGATTTGTCTTGGCGGCGTCGGCATTGGGTTCGACGCCGCCTCGGTGTTTCGTCGGCGACCATCCCATCAGGTTGTCGAACCCGAATACGACCGGCTCTTGGGCACCCCCTCGATGATCCATTTGCCCCCACGTGTGCAAAGCCTGACGATCCGCATGCGGACGGTCGCGCTGTCGGCGGCCTTCATGCTGGTGGTGTTCGTCCTGGTGACCTGGGCGGTCTCGTACCAGATGGTCAGCCATTCGCGGCAGGACCGGCAGCAGGTGCAGGCGGTCTACGTGGCCAGCAAGGAAAAGGAGCTGCGCCACTACGTCGAGCTCGGCCACGCCACGCTGACCCGTATCGCGCACGGCAGCGGCGAGGAGGCGGACCTGCAGCAGCAGGCGCTCGCCGCCCTGTCCCGCATGCATTTCGGCAACGACGGCTACTTCTTTGTCTACGATCGCCTCGGCAACGTGCTGTTGAACCCGGGAAGCATGGGTATAGACGGCGTCGATTTCTGCGATCCGGCCGATGCCGGCAGCGACCAGGCCATGCTGCTGATCAACAAGGCGCGCGCCGGCGGCGGCATTGTTCGATACAACTGGATCAAGCCTTCCTCCCGCACCGAGGCGCCCAAGATGTCCTATGTGCGGACTGCCGACCAATGGGGATGGATCCTCGGCGCCGGTCTCTACATGGACGACATCGAACGCGAGCTGGCGGCATTCGACGCCAACGCCGCGCGCACGCTGCGCGATACGCAGATACGGATTAGCGCCTTCGCGCTGGGATCGATCATGCTGATCAGCCTGGGCGGCCTGGCCCTGAATCTGCACAATTCGCGCATCTCCGGCGAGAAGCTGCGCCGCCTCGCGCGGCGGGTGGTCAGTTCGCAGGAAGAGGAGCGCGCCCGCGTCGCGCGCGAGCTGCACGATGGCGTGGTGCAGGTGCTGGTGTCGTCCAAGTACCTGCTGGAGACGGCCCAGGTGCATCTGGAGCAGGACCAGAAACACGACGGGAAACAGGACTCGAAACAGGACCCGAAACAGGACTCGAATCAGGACCCGCCGCCAGCGCGCCGCCACGCCCCACAGGAATTGCTGGCGCAGGGCCTGGGCCGTCTGCAGGAGGCGCTGATCGAGATCCGGCGCGTGTCGCATGGCCTGCACCCGGCCTTGCTGAGCGACCTCGGCCTGGCCGCCGCGCTGCGGATGCTGGTCGAACAGCTGCGGCCACAGTGCCCCGTCGATCTGCGCTTCACCGAGCAAGGCCCGATCCCTTCGCTGTCCGAGGGCCAGGCCACGGCGCTGTTTCGCGTCGCACAGGAAGCCTTGAACAACGCGCTGACCCACGCTCACGCCGGCTGGGTGCAGATCACGCTGACCGGCACCGACCGCCATGTCGAGCTGACGATCGAGGACAACGGCCGCGGCTTCGATCTGAAGAAGGTGCGGGCCGACCGCCAGGGCGGCATCGGCCTGCGCAATATGCGCGAACGGATCGAAAGCCTGGAGGGCAGCGACTTCGCCATCCATACCGGTCTCGACGGCACGCGCGTCGCGGCACGCCTGACGCTGCGAGCCACCGAGCCCCCGATCCGGAGCGACCGCCCGACCGACCATCACGCCGACATCCGGGCCGACATCCAGGCCGCCGCCCCTCTTGCAAGGAGCCCTGCTGCATGACCTCGAACCTTCGTGTACTGCTCGTCGATGACCATCCCTTTGTGCTCGACGGCGTTCGTCTGCGTCTGGAGGCGACCGGAGAAATGACGGTGGTCGGCGAGGCGTCCAATGTGGAGGACGCCATGGTGCTGGCCGCGCAGCGGCAGCCCGACCTGGTTGTCTCAGACATTCACATGCCGGACGCCAACGGCCTGCAGCTCGCCACCCGCTTTGCCGAACGGTTTCCGTCGATACGCGTCGTCGCGCTGTCGATGCACAAGGACCCGGAGTACGTGCGCCGTGCCTTCGCGCTGGGCATCGCGGCATACGTCCTCAAGGAAGCGCCGGCGCATGAGCTGGTTACTGCGATTCGCACGGTGGCGGCCGGCGGCACTTACCTGAACGCCGAATTGCAGGCCTTCCTGCAGACCGACGAACCGCCTGCTTCATCGCGCCGGACGCTGACGCCCAAGGAGGCCACGGTGCTGAAGCTGGTGGCCGAGGGCTACTCCAACAAGGAGATCGCCGAGCGGCTCGGCACCTCGGTACGAACGGTCGAAACGCATCGCCTGCACGTCCGGCGCAAGCTGCAGGTCGGCGGGCGCGCGGAGCTCGTCAAATACGCGGTTCACTTCTCCGATCTGCATGCGATCGGATTGGTCGACGAGGCATTAGCGGCGGACTGCTGACGACCCCTCCCTATCGTGGTGCCATCTCACGAATGGTGCCCCCGTACGGCGCAATTCCGCTTGCGCAATGCCTCTCTGCGTGCCCCAAAAACGCGCTCTCGGTATTACTGCGTAGGGGAAAGTCGTCCTGATGCTGGGACCGCATTTTGCGTAGACTTTTTTTGGACCGGCGCCATGCGTTCGAACACGCGGACACGCCGATGCGCCGATCGTTGGACGAAAACGGGAGAGCACCATGGACGAGCTGAAGCAAACGCAGAGACCGGCTGTCGCGACGCAATTGCAGGCGGAGGACCTGGCGACGTGGACGCCCAAGCGGCGCGAATTTCTACGCATGCTGGCCTACGGTGCCGGCTCGCTCGCGCTCGGACCGCTGATCAGCGCGTGCTCGAACGACGCGTCGGCGCAGGCATCGGACCTGCGCTCGCAGCTGACGCAGGACGAAGCATTCTGGGCGCAGGTGCAGGGCATGTTCGTGCTCAAGCCCGAGAAGGTCTACATGAACATCGGTACCGGCGGCTCGATGCCGCAGGTCGTGCTCGATACCTTCGAACAGGAGAACTTCGCCAAGGCGGCCGATTCGGCCAGCGGCTATGGCAACCTCGCGGATCTGCGCGAGGCGGTGGCCAAGGGCTTCGGTGTCGATCGCGACGAGCTGGCCTTCTCGGCCAATACCTCGTCTGGCATGTGTCACGCGATTCTGGGCATCAAGTGGGAGCCGGGCGATGTGGTCGTGACCACCAACCATGAGCATGGCGGCGGCCTGACGCCGCTCAATATCGCGGTGGACCGCTACGGCATCGAAGTCTCGATGATCGCACTGCCGACCGGCAATCGCCAGAGCGCCAGCACCTATGTCCAGTTGTTCGACGAACGGATCCGCGCCTTGAAGGGACAGGGCAAGCGGGTACGCGCAATGATGTGGTCGTCGCCGACCTACAAGACCGGCACCATGCTGCCGATCGCCGATCTGATGGAAGTGGTCAAGGCCCACGGCCTGATCAGCATCGTCGACGGTGCCCACCTGCCCGGCATGATGGCGTACGACTACGGTGCGCTCGGCATGGACTTCATGTCCGGCGCCGGCCACAAGTGGCAGTGCGGCCCCGGTTCGACCGGCATTCTGGTCATCCGCAACAAGATGCGCGCGTCGAACCCGCTGCCGCTGCCCGACTGGTTCCCGATCCATACCAGTTCCTACGCCCGGCAGCAGCCGCGCGGCGCTTATGACATCGCGGCCACGGTGACCTCCTGCGGCAGCCTGCACGTGCCGATGTTCAGGGCGCTGGCGCGAGCCTGCGAGATGTGGGATTCGATCGGCAGAAAGAAGATCGAAACCTACGATCTGACGCTGTCGGCCTACCTGAAGGAAAAGATCGTCGAGCGCTGGGGCATCGATTCGTTGTACTCGCCGAAGGACGATCCGAAGCTGGTCTCGGCGCTGACCTGCTTCAACCCGTTCCGCAACCGGGACGACGCGATGAACCAGCAGAAGGCCACGACGTTCGTCAACCGCATGCTGAGCGACTTCTCGCCGGGCTTCGTGATCCGCTCGGTCAACTTCGAGGTGATCGGCGCGCCGGCGCAGCACTACGGCATCCGCATCTCGACGCACCTGTGGCACGACGCCAACGACATCGACCGGCTGGTGGACTCGATGTGGAATCTGTCCGGCGCCATGGCGTAACCGACCCCTTTCCCTCCAACAAGAGTCAGCCCATGAAACGATCGATCGCTTTGATTGCCGCCACGCTGTGCGGCGTGGCATCGCTGTCGGCCTGCGCCCAGCAAGGCGGCGCGCTGCGCGCCGTCTCTTCGCCCGATGCGCCCAAGGCCATCGGCCCCTACTCGCAGGCGGTCCGAGCCGGCAATGTGCTGTACCTCGCCGGTCAGATCCCGATTCATCCGAAGACCGGAGAGTTGCTGAAAGACGCGCCGATCGAGGCGCAGACCCGGCTGGTGCTCGACAACCTGAAGGCAGTATTGGCGGCCGACGGCATGACGATGGCGAACGTGGTCTCCACCACGGTCTATATGAAGGACCTGAACGACTTCGCCAAGATGAACGAGGTCTACGGGACCTACTTCACCGGCGTCACGCCGGCGCGTGCGACGGTGCAGGTGGCCAGGCTGCCGCGCGATGTGGCGGTCGAGATCGGGGCGATTGCGGTGAAGCCCTGAGCGGGCCCAAGGCCCGCCACACGGCAAGGACAGCGGGGCCCGGCGTCGTCCGGCCCCGCTTTCCGCGTTGCCGCTCGCGCCGCCCGCGACGTCGACTCCCGCTTCAATCCCGCTTCAATCCGCTTCAATCCCGCCACCGAATCGCCTCGATCACCAGCGTCAGCGCCTTCGACGCATTGCGCCGGTTCGGATAGTAGGCGAACAGCCCCGGAAACTTGGGGCAATGGGCCGCCATCACGCTGCGCAACCGGCCGTCGCGCAGATAGGGTTCGACCAGATCCTCGGTCAGGTAGGCCAGTCCAAAGCCATTGACCGCGGCCTGCAGCATCTGGCAGGCGCTGTTGAACGTCGACTGTCCGCCGACTCGAACCTGCACGTCGCGGCGCTTGTGCCGCAGCTCCCACGCGTACAGTCCACCGCCGCTGAGCCTGAGCGTGATGCAGTTGTGCCGCAGCAGGTCTTCCGGCGAGCTGGGCACGCCATGCGCGTCGAAGTAGTCGGGCGAGCCGACGATCATCGTCTGCACCGGCGGTGTCAACCGGACCGCGATCATGTCCCTGGCGATCTGGTCGCCCCAGCGTACGCCGATGTCGTACTGCTCGGCCGCGATGTCGACCAGACGGTAGTCCGAACTGATCTCGACCCGCAGGTCAGGATACGCCTTCAGCAGCCCCGACAGGCGCGGCACCAGGATATGGTCGATGACCTGGTCGATCGCGGTGATGCGGATCGTGCCGACCGGCTTGTCGCCCAGTTCCCTGACCGCGGAAATCTCGGATTCGATTTCCTCGAGCTTGGGCCCCACGCTCTGGATCAGGCGTTCGCCAGCCTCGGTGGGCGACACGCTGCGCGTGGTCCGGGTCAGCAGGCGCACGCCCAGCCGGGTCTCCAGCGCGCGAACGGTATGGCTGAGCGCCGATTGGGACAGGCCCAGCCTGGCGGCGGCCCGCGTGAAACTGCGCTCCCGGGCCACGGCCAGGAAGGCCAGGATGTCGGTGATGTTATCGCGTGCCATGGCGGTGGACCTTGCCGTCGCTATCGATTGCGGACACCGTTTTGGTGCATTGCGAGGGAGAAATCATTGATGAATGCGGTGCATCAGTGCTTGCCGATTGCGCACGATGCGGGAAACGGCATAAGCGAATATCATTGCGCCGGAGCGCAATCCGGCCGCCCCGAGGCTTGCAATCGGCCCGCATGCCGTAGCGGCCCGCGCTCCAATAACCATTCCCCGAACACTACCCCACCGACCTCTATTCCGCCATGGCACGCCTCCAACTCAATGGCCAGATCAAGGAAATCGACGTTCCGGGCGATACCCCGCTGCTGTGGGTATTGCGCGACGAACTCGGCATGACCGGCACCAAATTCGGCTGCGGCATGGCACTGTGCGGCGCCTGCACGGTGCATATGGACGGCTCGCCGATTCGCGCCTGCATTACTGCGGTCTCCGCGGCCGACGGGCACGCTATCACAACCATCGAAGGCGTGGAAGCCGATCGCGTCGGCCGCGTGGTGCAGAAGGCCTGGGTCGAGAACAACGTGGCGCAGTGCGGCTATTGCCAGGCGGGACAGATCATGTCCGCGGTCAGCCTGCTGAAGGCGACGCCGGCCCCGAACGAGCGCCAGATCGACGAAGCGATGAGCGGCAATATCTGCCGTTGCGGCACCTATCCCCGCATCCGTGCGGCGATCAAGCAGGCGGCCGGCGAACTGGCCAAGGGAGGCAAGTGATGCGCGCGAAGGACTCCAGCATGACCCCGAATCTCTCGCGCCGCGGCTTCCTGCAGGGAACCGCGCTCGGTACGCTATCGCTGGCGGTGGGCGCCAACGGCGTCATCGGGCTTGCGTACGCGGACGACGACGCGCAAAAAAAATACGGCGCCGACTCGATGCCCGGCGGCACGGTGTCCGATCCGCTGGTGTTCGTCTCGATCGCCTCGGATGGCACGGTCACCATCGTCGCGCACCGCGCCGAGATGGGCACCGGCGTGCGGACCAGCCTGCCGATGGTCGTCGCCGACGAGATGGAGGCGAACTGGGACCGCGTCAAGGTCGTCCAGGCCGAGGCCAACGAGACCCGCTACGGCAACCAGAACGTCGACGGGTCGCGCAGCGTGCGGCATTTCCTGATGCCGATGCGGCGCGTCGGCGCGGCGGCGCGGCAGATGCTCGAAGCCACGGCGGCGGCGCGCTGGTCGGTACCGGTCGGCGAGGTCCGCGCGCAACGGCATGAGGTGGTCCACCTGCCGACGGGCCGGCGCCTGGCCTATGGCGAACTGGCTGCCGATGCCGCGAAGCAGCCGGTCCCGGCCGAAGGCACGCTCAAGCTGAAGACGCCCGACCAGTTCCGCTACATCGGCAAGGACCGCGTGCGGCTGGTCGATCTGGAAGCGATCGGCAAGGGCCAGGCGACCTATGGCATGGACGTGCGGCTGCCCGGTATGGTCTATGCCGTCGTCGCGCGGCCGCCGGTGGTCGGCGGCAAGGTGCGCGTCTTCCGCGCGGAGAAGGCGCTGGCCGTTCCTGGCGTGCTGAAGGTCGTGGAAATCCCGGCGTTCAGCGGCGCGCCTGCCTTCCAGCCGCTGGGCGGCGTCGCCGTGGTGGCGCGCAATACCTGGGCCGCGATGCAGGGCCGGGCCGCGCTGGAAATCGACTGGGACGATGGTCCCAACGCCGGCTATGACTCGGTCGCCTATCGCCGCACGCTGGAAGAGGCCGCACGGCGTCCGGGCAAGGTGGTGCGCAACGAAGGCGATGCGGCGGCCGCCTGGAGCAAGAGCGCCCAGGCCGAACGCTACGCCGCCGAGTACTACGTTCCGCATCTGGCCCACGCCTCGATGGAGCCGCCGGTGGCCACCGTGCGCGTCAGCGGCAAGACGGCCGAGGTGTGGACGTCGGTCCAGAATCCGGTCGCCGCGCAGGCCGCCGTCGCCAAGCGGCTCAAGCTCGAGCCCAAGGACGTGCGCGTCAACGTGCTGCTGCTGGGCGGCGGCTTCGGCCGCAAGTCCAAGCCCGACTTCGTCGACGAGGCAGCGATCGTGGCGCAGGCCATGCCCGGTACCCCGGTCAAGCTGGTATGGACGCGCGAGGACGACATCCATCACGACTACCTGCACACGGTCTCGGTGGAGCGGCTCGAAGCGGTGGTCGGCAAGGACGGACGGCCGCAGACGTGGCTGCACCGCAGCGCCGCCCCGACCATCGGCTCGCTGTTCACGGCCGGTGCGAAGGGACAGCAGCCGTTCGAACTGGGGATGTCGGCGATCAACATGCCGTACCGGATTCCGAACGTCCGGGTCGAGACGGCCGAGGTCGAGGCGCACGCCCGCATCGGCTGGTTCCGCTCGGTGTCCAACATCCCGCATGCGTTCGCGGCGCAGTGCTTCATTGCCGAGCTCGCCCATCGCGCCGGCAAGGATCACAAGCAGTTTGCACTGGACCTGATCGGCCCGGCGCGCAAGATCGATCCGCGCACCATGGCGGACACGTGGAACTACACCGAATCGCCGGAACGCTATCCCTACGACACCGGCAGGCTGCGCGACGTGATCGAAGCCGCCACGCGCGGCGCGCGCTGGGGCCGCAAGCTGCCGCGCGGGCACGGCCTGGGCCTTGCCTTCTGCTACAGCTTCATGAGCTACACCGCCGCGGTGGTCGAGGTGGCCGTCAACGACAAGGGCGAGGTGCAGGTCGTCGCCGTCGACATGGCGATCGACTGCGGCCCGCAGATCAATCCCGAGCGCATCCGCTCGCAGCTGGAAGGCGGGGCGATCATGGGCCTGAGCCTGGCGTTGACCAGCGAGATCAGCTTCGAGAAGGGGCGCGTCAAGCAGAGCAATTTCCACGATTACGAGGTGCTGCGCCACCACGCCTCGCCGCGCGTGATCCGCACCCATCTGGTCAACGGCAACCATGACGTGCCGCCGGGCGGCGTCGGCGAACCGCCGGTGCCGCCGGTCGCCCCTGCGCTGTGCAACGCGATCTTTGCGGCCACCGGCAAGCGCATCCGTGCGCTGCCCGTGCGCACGGTCGCCTAGCACCGGCCGCGGTACCATCGCCGGCCCGGGCGCTTGCCGCCCTCTGGCAAGAACGCGCGCAAGGCCGATCGCCTTGCGCGTTTTTTTCAACTGCCTCGGCGGTAGTTGTCGCACCGCTACGCCGCCGCTACCCCGCCACTAACCCGCCGCTACCGGCAACCGGAACACGAACTCGCTGCCGCCCTGCCCGGCCCGACGCGCCTGCAGCGTGCCGCCGTGCGCCTCGACGATCGAGCGGCAGATCGCCAGGCCCATGCCCATGCCGCTCGCCTTGGTGGTGAAGAAGGGATCGAAGATCCGGTCGGCGGCATCTGCGGCGACGCCTTCGCCGCGGTCCCGTACGCTGACCACCACCTCGGCATGCTCGCGCCATGACGTCACCGTCAGCTCGCGCGCTTGGACCGGCGTGTCGGCCATCGCATCGAGCGCGTTGGTGATCAGGTTCAGCACGACCTGCTGCAACTGGATCCGATCGCCTTCGACCGTCGCGGGTCCGGCCTCGAGCCGCACGACGACGCGGACATCGTGTTCGTCGATATCCATGCGGACCATATCCAGCACTTCGCGCACCACGTCGTCCGGCTGCAGCTCGGCCAACACCGCGGGCGCCTGCTTTGCCAGAGACCGCAAGGCGCGGATGATGTCGGCGGCCCGCAGGCCGTTCTGCTTGATATGCGCGAGCCCTTCGGCCACCTCGCCCAGCTCCGGCGCGGGACGCTTCAGCCAGCGCAGGCTGGCGTCGACCGATGCCACGATCGCCGTCAGCGGCTGGTTGACTTCGTGCGCGATGGACGCGGCCAGGGTTCCCATCACCGTCAGGTGCGAGGTGCGGGCCAGTTCCGCGCGCGCCGTGCGCAGGTTCATCTCGGCGGTGAGCCGGCGCGTATTCTCGTCGATCAGCTGCTCGTAGAGGCGCGCGGTCTCGAGCGAGATGGCGACCTGCGGCGCCAGGACTTCGAGCTCCGCGATGCGGTCGGCATCGAACACGCCGGGCGCAAGATTGTTCTCCAGATAGAAGGCGCCGATCAGGCTGCCACCGCGGATCAGCGGCACGCACAGCACCGACCGCAGCGGGCCGACGGTGCCGGCTCGCTCGCGGACCGACGGGGCCTCGGCGGCCGCGTCGGCCAGTGCGAGCGTCTGCTGCGTTCGGAGCACCGTATTGAGTACGGTCAGCGGCAACGCCCACTGGGTCGGCGATACCGTCCCCAGCGTCACGGAGACACGTCCATCGGCGACGCGGCCCGATGCCTCGATCATCGGCCGCTCTCCATGCATCAGCAGCAGCACGCCGTATTGGGCGCCGGCGTGGACGACCACATGGGTCATCAGCGCCTCGATCAGCCGGTCCATCACGACCTCGCCCGACATCGCGTGCGCGGCGTCCAGACGCAGCGAGCGCGCCGGCCTGGCCCGCGCCGAGCCGGATGGCGCGACGCCGTGCATCTGGCTGTCGCGCTCCGCGTCGAGGTCCGGATGGCGCGCCGCCAGCCGCGCCGCCTTGTGGTCGGCACCCCAGCGGCGGTAGCAGGCCAGCGCGCCACCGTAATGCTGGCGGGCCGCGGTATGCAAGCCGTGGGCCTCGCACAGCATCGCGGCCAGTTCATTCGCCAGGGCCTGCTCGTGCACGAAGCCGGCGGCCGCGGCGGCGTTCGCCGAACGCTCGTAGCAGACCAGCGCGGTGAGCGGATCGCCGCGCAGCCGCGCGATCTCGCCGTCGAGCAGCGACAGCTTGTTGTGGAACGTCAGCGCATTGAGCGAGGCCCAGCGCGCAAAGCGCTCGCGATGGCCCGCCAGCGCCGCGATGGCCCCGTCGCGATCGCGCACGGCCTGCGGGCCGCGGGCACACGCCAGCGCCAGATACAGGCGGCAGTCTGCCACGTTGATATGCGCCGGGGCCGACCAGATCAGCGTCTCGGCCTGCGACAGGCTGCGGCTGGCGTGTTCCCAGTCGTGCAGGTATGCCGCGGCCATGCCGTCATACAGCCAGATCCAGAAGCGCGTGGGCAGCGAGTTGCTCAGGCGCAGCCGCTCGTTGACGCTGGTTCGCGCCGCCGGCGCCGGCCCGTCCTGCGCCATGGCACCGTCTCCCGCGCAAAGGCGATGCGCGAAATGGCTCTGCGCCTGCAGGATCAGCTCGATGTCGCGGTACTGGACCAGCCTCGTCAGCTCGATCCCGCGCTCGATCTCCTCCTTGACCAGCCGCAGATGCTCACCCATGGCAAGCAGGTCCGAGGCGATGTGGTTGCAGGCATAGCAGGCCATGCCGATGTCGCCGGACGCGCGTCCCAGCGCGACGGCCCGCTGCGCGTATTCCAGCGCATGGGCGAGCGGCCGGGTCCAGGCGCTGACCTGGTCCAATGCGACCAGCGTGGCGATGCGCTCGGCCTCGTAGCCATGGCGCTCGATCAGCGCGAGCGCGGCAAGGCCGTAGGCGAGACCGTCGTCGTATTCGTCGTAGAGACTGGCGACGAAGACGCCGAACCACGACAGGCCATATGCCGATTCGGGCGTGGCGCCGTGCTCCAGCGTCAGTTCGACCATCTTGGCGGCGTGCAGGAAGCTGATGCCGTCGGACACGAACAGCGACGAGATCAGCGTCGACAGCAGGCCCATCGCCGTGCGGATGCGCGGATCTTCGGTCGTCGGCAAGGCGCCGAGATCGGCGATCGCCCGTTCGCCCAGCGCGGCTCTGACCGCGTCGTAGGCCGCGCGATGGTGCGTGCGGGCCGGATCGCGCTGCAGCCGTACGTCGAGCAGCGCGAGGCCGGACAACGCCGCGTTGATCGCCCCTTCGTAATCGCAGCGCACGGTCAGCAGGATGGCTTCGAGGCGGTGCACGGCCGCCCGGTCGATCGGCCGCAGCTCGCGCATCAGCAGCGCATCGATTTCCCGGCGGGCGCCATCGAGGTCCGCCCGCGCGAGCAGGCATTCGCAGCGCAGCACGCTGGCCGCGTAGGCGAGCGCGTAAGGGGAACGATCGTCGACGCGTCCATGCGGACCCTCATGCGATGACCACCATGATGCTGGCATCAGCCGGAACGCCGCATCGGTATAGCGCGTGGCCTGATCGATGGCGGCCGCACTCTTGGCGCGCCGGCCCGCGACGATCGCGACATGGATGAACGCGGCGCGCTGCTGCCCGGTCAGCGGGTAATCGCCCGCGCGCTCGATCTGGTTGCAGATCTCGAAGGCGTAGTCGGGCAGCTCTTCCTGCCAGTGCTCGATCATGCTGGCCGCGATGTGGGCATGCATGGCCGGCCGTTCTTCGGGCGCGATCATCGAGTACGCCGACTCGAGCACGCGGTCGTGCCGGAAGGCATAGCCCTCGGGCAGCCGATCCAGCAAGCCGGCCTCGACGAAAGGACGCAGCCGCTGGCCGATCTGCAGCGGACAGATGCCCGCAATACGCGCCAGCAGTCCTTCGCCGCACCGTATGCCGACGCAGGCCAGTTGCTGCAGCAGCAGCGTGCCGGCGGTCGGCAGCCGGGCAAAGCGCCGGATCATCAGGTCGATCACGCTGTCGGTATAACGCAGGCCCAGCAGATCGGCTTCGCTCCACTGCCACCGGGCCGCCGCGCCGTCGTAGGCCAGCATCCCTTCATCGATCAGCGTGCGCAGCAGCTGGTAGGTAAAGAACGGATTGCCGCCGGTCTTGGCGCGAACGGCGCGCGCGAGCTCGGCCACCCGCGCCGGCGGCTCGTCCAGGGCGGCCGCCACCAGCTCGGTCAGCTCGGCAAGCGCCAGCGGCTTGATCTCGATGCGACTGACGGCCATCGGGGCGGTCGTCGCGGGGGGCGTCGCGGCGATTGTCGTGCCTGAGCGCGCAGGCTGCAGCAAGCCCGCGAGCCGCTCGATGATGCCGGCACCTGGCTCCTGCGCCGCGCGGGACTCGCGATAGGCGCCGATCAGCAGCACGTGGTCGGGCGGCTGCGCGGCAAACGCCTCCAGCAGCCCGATGGTGGAAGCGTCCGCCCATTGCAGATCGTCGATGAACAGCACCAGCGGCCTGCCGGCCTCGCCGAAGGCGGCGAAGGTGCGCAGCATGGCGGTGTCCACGCGCGTCCGCGCCTGCGCGACCGGCACATCGGATAGCGGTGCGGTGGCTCCGATCACGTGCTCGACCTCGGGCACGAGTTCCGCAACGGCCCTGCCCTGGCCCGCCAGCCCCGCCAGCCAACGCTGCCGCACGGGGGCCAGCGCCGCCTCGTCCTGGCCGAGCAAGGCCATCGTCAGCGCCCGCACCGCCTGCACCACCGGCGAATACGGAATCTCGCGCTGCAACTGATCGCTCTTGCCGGTGGCAAAGCGGACCGCGTCGAGGCCGGCCTCGCGGCCTAGCCAGCCGACCAGCGCCGATTTGCCCGCGCCTGCGGCACCGGCGATCAGCACCAGTTCGGATTTGCCGCTCTCCGACACTCGGGACCATGCCTGCGAGAGCAGCGCCATCTCCGTCTCTCGGCCAAACAGCTGTCCGGGCAGCATCGGGATCGGCGGCGGACCGGCGGCGTCGGGCTGGAACGGCGCAATACGCCCCGTCGATTCCCACTCGGTCCGCAGCCGCAGCAAGTCCGACACCAGCGAGCCGGCGCTGGCATAGCGATCGGCAGGGTCTTTTGCCAGCAGCTTCAGCACGATGCGGCCCAGCATGCCGGGCACATCGTTGCGGCGAAACTGCGGCGGCACCGGCTCGACGGCCAGATGCGCGTGATGCCATGCAGCCGGTGTATCGGCCTGGAACGGGTGGGAGCCGATCAGGATTTCGTACAAGGCGATGCCCAGCGCGTACAGGTCGGAACGGACGCCGACGCGCGCCACGTCGCCGCGTGCGATTTCGGGCGGCAGGTACGGCAGCGCCGCGCGACCCGGCTGCGGCAGCGCTTGCCGCGTGGAATCGATGGCGACGGCATGGCCGAAGCCGGTCAGCCGCAGCGCGCCGCTGTCGTCGATCAGCAGATTGTGGGGGCGGATATCGCCATGCAGCAGTCCTTGCGCATGCATGGCCGCCAATGCGCGGGCGGCGGCGATGGCGATCTCGAACACGGCGGCGATGGATACGCCAGCGCCGATGTCGACCGCGGCAGTGCGCGAAGACGGCTGCGCCTGCGACACCAGCACCATTCGCTCGGCGGTCCAGATGGTGGCGATCGGCACCGCGGCCCACGACGGATGCAGCCGAGGGGCCAAGCGGAGTTCGTTCTGCAGTTGCCGATGCGCGCCGGCCGATGCCAGCAACGCGCTGCGGCCTAGCCACGAGGTACCGGTCCGCGGGTCGAACAGGCGCTCGCTGACCACACCGTCGGCGGCGCCCAGTTCGCTGGCTATCGTGCTGGCAAGCCATGCCGCGTCGAACACGATGGGCGGAGGTAGTTCGGGACGGCTCGGCAACGTCATGGGGTGGGGCTCCCGGACACGGCCGTCGGCGCGACGCGCGCGGCCACGGCTACCTGCACTTCGTATCTCACCGCCGTTCTCCGTCCGTTGCCTGCGAGTGGGCGGCCATTATAGACAGCGTGTGCGGCGCGCCGCCGTGTATCCCGGCGCGCCGCACGGGATCAAGCCTGGACTCGCGCGCCGTCGAGGTAAGGATTGACGCTGCGTGCGCCTTCGCTGAAGGCGTCGAAGCTACGGGCACCGTCCGTGTACGCATCGGCCGCACGACCCGGCGTCGCCGAGACGCCCACGCGGTCCAGCCCGGCGACCTTGCGCGCGCCATCGAGATAGGGGTCGGCCTTGCGGGCGCCCTGCGTGTACGGGTCGAAGCTGCGTGCGCCATCGCTGTGCACATCGAAGGTGCGCGCGCCGTCGGTGTAGGTCTGCGGCGTGCGGAACTCGTAGCCGTACTTGTCGGCGGGAACCGTCGCGGCTTGTGCGATGCCGGCACCGGCAAACGACAGCAGCAAAGCGGAGGCAATCTTCAGGGCGGCGTTCTTGGTCATGGCTTTCTCCTTCAATAGTCAGCGAATTTGAATCGATCCGGACGCTGCCGCGCTTTGGTTTGTTGCGCCGTTGCGTCGTCCATGTGCTGAACTATAGGGGGAGGCGGCGGCCGGAGAAGCGCCGCGGTTTGGCCATGTTATTCAAATATTTTGACAGCCGATTGAGCGCCCGGTCCGGGGCACCGGCCCGTCTCCGGGCGAAGCGGCGCTGCTTCAGCCGACCGGCAGGTTTTGCCGGATGCCCAATTGCTGGGCCATCAATACCAGGTCCGCGAAAGTCCGTGCCCTCATCTTGCGCATGGCCTGGCCGCGGTGGATCTTGACGGTGACTTCGCTGATGCCGATCTCCGCCGCGATCTGCTTGTTCAGCAGGCCGGTGACGGCCAGCCCCATGACCTCGGCCTCGCGCGGTGTCAGCGTGGCGTAGTGCCGGCGGATCTCCTCGACCTGGCGCATGCCGTGCCGTCGCGCACGGTCCTTGTCCAGCGCCGCCGTCACGGCATCGAGCAGGTCCTGGTCGCGGAACGGCTTGGACATGAAGTCCACCGCGCCGGCCTTCATGGCGGCGACCGTCATCGGGATATCGCCATAGCCGGTCATGAAGATGATCGGAATCGGCACGCCCATCTGCGCCAGGCGGGTTTGCAGGTCCAGGCCGCTGGGCCCGCGCAGCCGCACATCCAACACCAGGCAGCACGGCATGGCGGGCAGTTCGAAGGCAAGCAACTCTGCCGCGGAACCGAACAGCGCGACCTGCATGCCGACGGATCGAAACAGGTTGCCCAGCGCATCGCGCAGCCCCGCATCGTCGTCGACGATCAGCACCATCGACTCGCCGCCGGCAGCATGCGCCTCGCTGTGGGATGTCACGGTCGGTCCTCCAGTGTGCGCGATCAGATCTCGCGGATTATAGACACGGGCCGTGACGCGGCCCGCGGACCCGCCGATTTCAGCATAGGCGCGCCAGCCCGGCCACCCATACCTTTGTGTTAGTGCCGCTCGGCATCGCAGGCGACGCGGCTCGCCGGGCGCTGCGCCGACTGCCCTCCCCATCTCACGCCAACGGCAACTAATACGATCGGGCAATGGCGGCCCATGCCTGCGCCATCTAGTCTTCTGTCGGGCCGCATCGCCGTCCGCTTCGCCGATCGCGAACGGGTGCGATGCCGCCGTCCCGGCTACGCGTACCGCGAACGCCACCGTTCCCCTCCACCGACCCAGCCTCGTTTCCAAGGAGCACCCGATGGCCAACCCGAAGCTAGAAGTCCTGACCCCGCAGAACAGCCAGCTGATCATCATCGACCAGCAGCCGCAGATGGCGTTCGGCGTGCAGTCGATCGACCGGCAGACGCTGAAGAACAACGTCGTCGGCCTGGCCAAGGCCGCGAAGATCTTCAATGTTCCGACCACCATCACCACGGTCGAGAGCGAATCGTTCTCGGGCTACACCTTCCCCGAGATCCTGGACGTGTTTCCCGAGGCGAAGACGCTCGAACGTACCTCGATGAATTCGTGGGACGACCAGAAGGTGCGCGACGCGCTCAAGGCCAACGGCCGCAAGAAGGTCGTGGTGTCCGGCCTGTGGACCGAGGTCTGCAATACCACCTTCGCGCTGTGCGCGATGCTCGAAGGCGACTACGAGATCTACATGGTGGCCGATGCGTCGGGCGGCACCAGCAAGGACGCCCACGACTACGCGATGCAGCGCATGGTGCAGGCCGGCGTGGTGCCCGTGACCTGGCAGCAGGTGCTGCTCGAATGGCAGCGCGACTGGGCGCACCGCGACACCTACGACGCCGTGATGAAGCTGGTCAAGGAACACTCCGGCGCCTACGGCATGGGCGTCGACTACGCCTACACGATGGTGCACAAGGCCGAGCAGCGCACCGCCACGCCGCACCCGTCGATCGCGCCAGTGGCGGCACGCTGAAGCCTCGCCCCATCCCACCGCATCCACCTGACTCGAGGACCCAACCGATGAACACCATCACCGCCAAGGACGGCACCCGCATCTTCTACAAGGACTGGGGCACAGGCCGCCCGGTCGTCTTCTCGCATGGCTGGCCGTTGAACGCCGACGCCTGGGATGCCCAGATGCTGTTTCTGGTGCAGAAGGGCTTTCGCGTGATCGCGCACGACCGGCGCGGCCACGGCCGCTCGGATCAGCCAGCGCACGGCAACGACATGGATACCTACGCGGACGATCTCGCCGCGCTGCTGGACGCACTCGACATCCAGGGCGCGACGCTGGTGGGTCATTCCACCGGCGGCGGCGAGGTGGCGCACTACATCGGCCGCCATGGCACCAGGCGCGTCGCCAAGGCGGTGCTGATCGGCGCGGTGCCGCCGACCATGGCCAGGAGCGCGGCCTATCCCAATGGCCTGCCGCTGGAGGTGTTCGACGGCATCCGCAAGGGCGTCGCCGACAACCGCTCGCAGTTCTACCAGGACCTGGCCGTGCCGTTCTTCGGCTTCAACCGGCCCGATGCCAAGGTCTCGCAGGGAACCATCGACGCGTTCTGGGCGCAGGGCATGGCCGGCGGAATCGTCGGCCAGTACGCCTGCATCAAGGAATTCTCGGAGGTCGACTACACCGAGGACCTGAAGAAGATGACGGTGCCGACGCTGATCCTGCATGGCGATGACGACCAGATCGTGCCGATCGACAACGCGGCTCGGCTGTCCGCCAAGATCGTGCCGAACGCGACGCTGAAGGTCTACCCGGGCGCGTCGCACGGCATGTGCGTGATCAATGCCGACGAAGTCAATGCCGACCTGCTGGCCTTCCTGAACGCCTGAGCCGGAAGACCCAGCCTATGTCAGTCACCCGCCGGCAGTTCATCGCCTCGGCGGCCGCGCTGGGCGCGGCCGCCTCTTCGGAGCTATTCGCCATGTCACCGAACCCGACGCCCGACCTGATTCTCGTCAATGGCAAGTTCGCCACGCTCGATCGCACCAATCCGCAGGCTGACGCCGTGGCCATCGCGGACGGCCGCTTCATCGCCGTGGGCGAGCGCCAGGACGTGATGAAGCTGGCGGCATCGGGCACCCGCGTGATCGACCTGAATGGCCGGCGGGCCATTCCCGGGCTGATCGACAGCCATATGCACATCATTCGCGGCGGCCTGAACTACAACATGGAGCTGCGCTGGGACGGCGTGCGCTCGCTGGCCGATGCGATGCGCATGCTCAAGGCGCAGGTCGACCGCACCCCGGCGCCGCAATGGGTGCGCGTGGTGGGCGGCTTCACCGAGCACCAGTTCGCGGAGAAGCGCCTGCCGACCATCGAGGAACTGAATGCCGTGGCGCCCGACACGCCAGTGTTCATCCTCCATCTGTACGACCGCGCGATGCTGAACGGCGCCGCGCTGCGCGCCGTCGGCTACAGCAAGGACACGCCCAATCCCCCGGGCGGCGAAATCGTGCGCGACGGCAGCGGCAATCCGACCGGCCTGTTGCTGGCCAAGCCCAACGCCACGATCCTGTACGCGACGCTGGCCAAGGGCCCGAAGCTGCCGCCCGAGTATCAGAAGAACTCGACGCGCCATTTCATGCGCGAGGTCAACCGGCTCGGCGTCACCGGCGTGATCGATGCCGGCGGCGGCTACCAGAACTATCCAGACGACTACCAGATCGTCGAGGAGCTGCACCGCGAAGGCCATCTGACCGTGCGCCTGGCCTACAACCTGTTCACGCAGAAGCCAAAGGAAGAGCTGCGCGACTTCCAGAACTGGACCTCGTCGGTGCGGCCGGGCCAGGGCGACGATCTCTATCGCCACAACGGCGCCGGCGAGATGCTGGTCTACACCGCGGCCGATTTCGAAGACTTCCGCGTCGAGCGCCCCGACATGCCGCCGTCGATGGAGGCCGATCTGGAACCGGTGATCCGCCTGCTGGCCGAGAAGCGCTGGCCGTGGCGCCTGCATGCGACCTACGACGAGACCATCACGCGCGCGCTCGATGTCTACGAGAAGGTTGCGCGCGACGTCTCGTTCCAAGGCCTGAACTGGTTCTTCGACCACGCCGAGACGATCTCGGACCGCAATATCGACCGCATCGCCGCGCTCGGCGGCGGCATCGCCGTGCAGCACCGCATGGCCTACCAGGGCGAATACTTTGTCGAGCGCTACGGCGCGAAGGCGGCCGAAGCCACGCCGCCGATCAGGAAGATGCTCGAGCGCGGCGTCAAGGTCGGCGCCGGCACCGATGCCACACGCGTGGCCTCGTACAACCCGTGGGTATCGCTGTACTGGTTGACCACCGGCAAGACCGTGGGGGGCATGGCGATGTACCCGCAGGCCAATCTGCTGGACCGCGAGACCGCGCTGCGTTTGTGGACCGAGGCCAACACCTGGTTCTCGTCCGAGGTCGGCAAGAAGGGCCAGATCCAGGTGGGCCAGCTGGCCGATCTCGCGGTGCTGTCGTCCGACTACTTCTCGGTGCCGGGCGACGAGATCCAGGACATCACCTCCGTGATGACCGTGCTCGGCGGCAAGGTGGTCTACGGCGACGCCGAGTTCGGCCGGCACGCACCGGACCTGCCGCCGCCGATGCCGGACTGGTCGCCGGCCCGCCACGGCAGCCGCTACCAGCCCCGTCCGCAGGCGCAGGCGCAGGCACGCACGCTGGCGCTGAACACCGCCTGCGGCTGCGCGTCGTCGTGCGGCGTGCATGGCCACGCGCACGCGAAGGCGTGGACCTCCAACGTGCCGACCGCAGACGAAAGCGGGTTCTGGGGCGCGCTGGGGTGCTCGTGCTGGGCATTCTGATGGACAAGCCGACGTACGAGCCCACGTACGAACCCACGTACGAACCCACGTACGAGCCCACGTACGAGCCCACGTACGAGCGCACCTGCAAGCCGGCAACCGGAGAACGGACATGATGCTGTCGACCTCGCGGCCGTCGCGGGCCGATGACGATGCGGGCACACTGCCGCGCTGGCTGCGCTGGATCGCGCTGTTGCTGCTCTGTGCAGCCTATCTGCAGGGAGGGCTGGTCAAGCTGTTCGACTTCTCCGGTGCCGTCGCCGAGATGCGGCACTTCGGCCTGAACCCGGCGGTGCCGATGGCCGCCGGCACCATCGCGCTCGAGCTGGCCGCCTCGGCGATGATCCTGCTTGGAGTCTGGCGCTGGCTCGGCGCGCTGGCGCTGGCCGTCTTCACGCTCGCCGCCACGTTGCTGGCCAACCGATTCTGGAGCGCGCCGCCCGAGGCGCAGTTCATGATGGCGAACGCCTTCTTCGAGCATCTGGGCCTGGTGGGCGGCTTCCTGCTGGTCGCGTGGCACGACCGGCGTACGCGGAGGCCGGCATGAGTACCAGCGTGCCACCCGACACGGCGGCCGCGCCGGCATCGACCAGCAGCTTCGCCCCGCTGGCCAGGCCGACCTTCGCGGTGCTGTGGGTCGCCACCATCCTCGGCAATATCGGCAGCTTCATGCGCGATGTCGCCAGCGCCTGGCTGGCCACCGATCTGTCGACCTCCCCCGCCGCGGTCGCAACGATCCAGGCGGCCGCCACGCTGCCGGTGTTCCTGCTCGCGATTCCTGCCGGCGTGCTGTCCGACATCCTGGATCGCCGCCGTTTCCTGATCGTGATCCAGATCGGGCTGGCGCTGGTCAGCGGCACGCTGATGCTGCTGGCCTGGCGGCAGGCGCTGACCATCGAGATCCTGATCGCGCTTGCCTTCGTCGGCGGCATCGGCGCGGCGATGATGGGGCCGACGTGGCAGTCGATCGTGCCCGAGCTGGTACCGCCGAGCACGCTGCGGCAGGCAGTGGCGCTGAACGCGCTCGGGGTCAATATCGCCCGCGCCATCGGTCCTGCCACCGGCGGCCTGCTGCTGGCGGCATTCGGCGCGGCGGCCACCTACGGCGCCGATCTGCTCAGCTACCTGTTCGTGATCGCGGCGCTGATCTGGTGGCGACGCCCGGCGCAGCCCAGCGATCCGCTGCGCGAGCACTTCTTCAGCGCCTTCCGTGCGGGGCTGCGCTTCACGCGGGCGCACAGCAAGCTGCATATCGTGCTGCTGCGTGCCGCGGTGCATTTTGCCTTCGGCAGCAGCGTCTGGGCCTTGCTTCCATTGGTCGCGCGCCAGCTGCTGCACGGCGGCGCGGGGCTCTACGGCGTCCTGCTGGGCGCGGTCGGCGCGGGCGCGATCCTGGGCGCGCTGACCATGCCGGCGCTGCAGAAGCGGCTCGATGCCGATGGCCTGGTGCTGCTGTCGGCGGTGGTCACCGCCGCGGTGATGGCCGCGTTGTCGCTCGCGCCGCCCGTCTGGGTCGCCCTGCCGCTGCTGTTGCTGCTCGGCGCGGCCTGGATCACGGCGCTGACCACCCTGGGCGGCGCGGCGCAGGCCATCCTGCCGAACTGGGTGCGCGGCCGCGCGCTGGCGGTCTACCAGATGGTATTCAACGGCGCGCTGGCCGGCGGCAGCCTGATCTGGGGCTTCGTCGCGCAGGCGTTGGGCACGCCCAACGCGCTGTGGATCGCCGGCGCGGGCCTGATCGTCGCGACGCTGCTGCTGCACCGGATACGCCTGCCGCGCGGCGAAGAAGACCTCGGCCCGGCACACCACTGGCCCGAGCCGGAGATGGCCGACGAGATCGCGCACGACCGCGGTCCGGTGATGATCCTGATCGAGTATCGGATTCCGCCAGCGAACCGCGACGGCTTCCTGCACGCCGTGCACAAGCTGTCCGAGGAACGCCTGCGCGATGGCGCCTTCAGCTGGGGCGTGATGGAAGACCCGACCGATCCGGAGCTGCTGACCGAATGGTTCCTGGTCGAGTCGTGGGCCGAGCATCTGCGCCAGCACCGCCGCGTGCCGCACGCGGACGCCGACCTGCAGCGCGACATCGCCCGCTTCCACACCGGTGCCGAGCCGCCGCGCGTACGCCATCTGCTCGGTGTCGGCCTGCCGCCCGCGCCGCCCTGATTCCGCTCGCTTTCCGCTCGCTTCCCGCTTCCTTCCTGCTTACGAGGCTGCCATGAAGATCTATCTCGTTTCCTTGGGCGCCGGCATCCTGGTCGGCATCATCTATGCGCTGATGCAGGTCCGCTCGCCCGCGCCGCCGGCGGTCGCATTGATCGGCCTGCTGGGGATGCTGATCGGCGAACAACTGATTCCGCCGATCAAGCGCATGCTGGCCGGCGAGCCGGTCACGGTGGCCTGGTTCCATGCCGAATGCGTGCCGAAGATTACCGGCACGCCGGGGCCGACGCTTGTCGCCAATCGCAAGGATGGCGATGCGGCGCATTGACGCGCTCTGCTGCGCCGGCATGCTGACGATGACGTGCGGTTCCGCGCTGGCCGATGGCTCTGTCACGGTCTACGGCCGGCTCAATACCGCGATCGAATACACGCGGGCCAGCACGGCCACCGATGGCACCGTAGTCGGCAGCGGCATCCGCCAGAGCAACTATCGCTCGGTGTTCGGCCTGCGCGGCGAGCAGACGCTGGGCGGTTCGCTGAAGGCGCTATGGCAGATCGAGAGCAATCTGTCGCTCGATTCGGGCCAGGGCCAGATCGCCAGCCGCAATTCGCGCATCGGCCTGCAGGGCGACTACGGCCTGCTGTTCCTGGGCCACTGGCACACGCCGTATACCGAGTCGACGATGGGCTACGACCCCTACTACCCGACCACCGCCGGCTATATGGCGCTGATCGGCAATGGGTCGGCATCCACTTCCGACAACGTCGAGAACACCAGTTCGTTCGATCGCCGCCAGAAGAACATCGTGCAATACCGCTCGCCGCGCTTCGGCGGCGCCAGCCTGTGGTTCGGCTGGGGCTTGCCTGAGGAAAGGACGACGGTCGCACGCAATCCGTCGCTCTACTCCGCCGCGCTGGTCTACCAGCGCGGCACGCTCGATGCGACCGTCGCCTACGAGGTCCACCGGCACTACCAGGCGGCCGGCCGCAGCGACGACGCATTGAAGCTCGGCGTGGCGTGGCAGTTGTTGCCCGGCACACGCGTCGCCGGCGTCTACGAACGCCTGCACTACCGGACCGCCAGCGGCGATCTGCAGCGCAACGCCTGGTATGCGTCGCTGGTGCAGCAGCTGCGCCTCGGCAGCCTGCGCCTGGGCTTTGGATTTGCCGCGAATGGGACCGGTACGTCGACCGACACCGTCGGATTCGTCCGCAGCGGTCCGCGGACCGGCGCCATGCAATGGACGGTGGGCTACGACTATCCGCTGTCGAAGCGCACGGCGCTGTATGCGTTCTACAGCCGCATCGACAACAAGCGCAACGCCACGTACGACTTCGCCATCAACGGCCTGGGCATCGCGGCGGGCGCCGACCCGCAGGTGCTCGCGCTCGGCATGCGGCATACCTTTTAGGCAAACGGTGTCCGACGCCGAGCCGTGTCGGGTCATCACCGACATACCACCGTATGATTGGGCGCTCTGCCGTACCGCAGTATGCTTCGATCGAGCGATGGACGGGCCGAACGCCTCTGTCCATCGCGTCCGATTCCCCAAGGAACCCTTGTGACCTCGCCCCCCGTGATTGCCATCGTCGACGATGACGCCTCCGTCAGAGATGCCATGGGTAGACTGGTGCGGTCCTTCGACCTCGCGGTCGAACTCTACGGCAGCGGCGCGGCACTGCTCGCGTCCACCACGCTGGGCAGCGTCGCCTGCGTGATCACCGACATCCAGATGCCGCAGATGAACGGCTTCGCGCTGTGCGAGGCGCTGCGCGCGCGCGGCTGCCATGTGCCGATCATCTTCATGACCGCATTCTCCGACCACGGCCACGAACAGCGCGCCCGCGCGGCCGGCGCCGCGTGCTTCGTGAACAAGCCGTTCGAGGATACGGAGATCATCGGGTGTATCGAGCGGGCGCTGACTCGGGGTACGCCGACCTGCTAGTCGGGACTAGATGTCTCCGGCTCAGCCCTCCCAGCACCACCGTCGTGTTCCGCCGACTCAGCGCGATTACGCGTTAGAGGCATTTGAGGACGGGATCCGGGGAATCCGATGGCGACATTGTTCAGCGGGCGGGAGCAGGCCTCGGCGATCAAGGCGCGTCCGGTTGACACTGCCATGATGGGTGCCAATACTGCCTGTGCTGGTCCTGCCGGCTGCTCATACCGCCCCTGCGTGCTTCACCCACTTCCTCGGAGGACGCCATGCCTCAAGCCCGCCCGCTACTGCTCGCCGCCCTGCTGACACTGCTTACCGGATGCGCCGCCCACGCACCGACCACCGCGCCCACCGCCTCCACAGCAGGACCCACCCCTTCGGCCGCGGGCCAGGTGACCGCGGGAAAGACCGAGGTCCTGTGGCTTGGCCAGGCCGCCACGCGCATCACGACGCCGGGCGGGAAGGTTATCGTTATCGATCCCTGGCTGACGGCAAACCCGAAGACGCCCGCCCCGTTCAAGCAGCTGCAGACGCTCGGCAAGGTCGATCTGATCCTCGTCACGCATGCCCACGGCGACCACCTGGGCGATGCGCCCGCACTGGCGAAGATGCATAACGCCCCCATCTACAACGGCGGCGGCATGGGCCAGACGCTGGTCAGCCTCGGCATGGTGCCGGCCAACCTATCGCAGCGCTTCGGCAAGAGCGGCACGGTGACGCCGTTCGGTGCGAACGGTCCGAAGATCACCGCCGTGCATGCCGAGCACTCGTCCGAGCTGGTCTGGAAGAACCCGAGTTCAGGCAAGGACGAAGTCCACTACGGCGGCGAGCCGGTGGGCTACATCATCGAGATGGAGAACAGCTTTCGCATCTGGCACATGGGCGATACCGGCCTGTTCGCCGATATGCGGCTGATCGGAGAGCTGTACAAGCCGGACCTGGTGCTGATCCCGATCGGCGGGCATTTCACCATGGGGCCGCGGGAGGCCGCGATCGCCGTGCGCGAGATGATTCGGCCGAGGTACGCGATTCCGATCCACTATCTGACCAACCCCATGTTGCGCGGCACGCCGGCAGAGTTCACCGCGGCGCTGGGCGCCACGGAAACAACCCGGATCATCGTGCCCGAGCCAGGGCAGAAGGTCGACTTCTGAGGGGCCGGCGCTCTCCGCCTGCATTGTCCCCGCGATCCGATGGCAGCCTCGTTGCCGACCATCAGCCATCTCCGTGATTGACGCATCGCGCTGCGCCTCCTATGGTCGATTGGCCGCCCCCTTGCGCGGCCTGACAGCCTTGCCAAGTGCCGGTCCAGGGCCAAGGCGGAATATCGACATGGAGACAAAGCATGCAAGATACCAACACGGAAAATCCCCCGGACCAGCGCCGCGGCACCCGCCACGCTGACAATCCGGTCCGCGCCGCCTCCGGCGCGCTGCTGGCCGGCATCGTCCTGACCCTCTCCGCCTGCGGCGGCGACGATCACGAGCACAAGCCACCGCCCAGTGCCGCCAAGCCGAAGTCCTGCGCCGAAATGGCGAGCGTCGAAGTACCGGCCACGGCAATCGGACTGCCCACTTCTGGTGCGGTGGTCACGGAGGCGACCGTAGTACCGGCAGGCGGCAGCGGCGCGCAGACTACCGGCGAGTATTGCCGGGTGGCGGGCCATATCCGGCCGGTCGACCCCAATGCGCCGAACATTCGCTTCCAGTTGAATCTTCCGACCAACTGGAACAACAAGATCATGATGTTCGGTGGCGGCGGCTACAACGGCACGATTCCGTCGCCGCAAGGCAATGTGCCGGCCGGACCCGCCGACCAGCCCACACCGCTGGGGCGAGGCTATGCCACCTTCGCCAGCGACTCCGGCCATCAGGCCGGCGCGCTGGGCAGCCGGGATGGCTCGTTCGGCGTCAATGACGAGGCCTTGCGCAATTTCGCCAGCGACGCGTTGAAGAAGACCCGCGACACCGCGCTGCACCTGATCAAGGCCCGCTACGCGACCGAAGGACCGCGCAAGGCTTACTTTGCGGGAGGCTCCACCGGCGGCCGCGAAGCGCTCGCCGTGGTCCAGCGCTGGCCCGACGATTGGAACGGTGCCATCGTGCTCTATCCCGCGTGGAACGCCGCGACACTGGATCTGGCGTTTGGCCGCATCACGCGGGCGCTCGCTCAGCCAGGGGCCTATCCCAATGCCGCCAAACGTCGCGCACTCTTTGACGCCTCACTGCAGGCCTGCGATACGCTCGACGGCGTGCAGGATGGCCTCATCAGCAATGTCGCGGCGTGCAACGCCAGCTTCGATCCCGCGACCGCGACGCTGAACGGCGCCCCGCTACGCTGCGCGGGCGGCGGCGACACCGGCGACAACTGCCTGTCCGATCCGCAGATCGCGGCGCTGAAGGTCTACAACGCGCCGATCCAGTTCGCGTATCCGCTGGGCAGCGGCGAGACGCAGTACCCGGGCTTCAACATATGGGGAGCGGACCTTGGCATGTCGGGGCCATCGCCCGTGCAGGCGACGGTGATCGCGCTGGCGCTCAATCTCGACCAGCCCGCATCGCCAATGCCTGCCACGGCGCCATATTTCGCGGTGTTCTGGGACCAGTGGGTTCGCTTCTTCGTCACGCGCGATCCCAACTTCAATTCGCTGTCGCTGGACCCGGAGAATCCCGGCCCCTGGCAATCGCGGGTCGGCGAGCTGACCGCACTGCAGGACATCAACAAGACGGACCTCAGTGCGTTCGCCGCCAAGGGCGGCAAGATCCTGATGGCGCATGGCAATGCCGACGTGCTCGTCAGCTCCCGCGCGACGGCCCAGTATTACGAGCGCGTGCGCTCCACCATGGGCGCGGACCGGGTCGCGCAGTTCATGCGCTACTACGAAATCCCCGGCTATGGCCACGCCGCCAGCACCGTGTTCAACGCCGCGTGGGATTCGCTGACCGCGCTGGAAAACTGGGTGGAGAAAGGCACCGAACCGCCGGCACAGGTGGTCGCGGACACGGTCGGCGTGCCGGGGCGCACGCGCCCGCTTTGCCCGTACCCGACCTGGCCGCGGTACAACGGAGGCGGCGACATCAACGTGGCCGCGAGCTTCAGCTGCGTCACGCAATAACATTGGCGCGTCGGTTCTGAACGGCTTCGCGCTTTGGGAGGCCCGGTCTCGGGTGAACGCGAGGCCGGGCGGAGCCGGTGGGCTACATCATCCTACGAGGCCCGTCCTGACCTGCATTGCATGCGTCACGGCAGAAGCACGTCATCCAGGCACTGCGCCCCCAGGGCTCTCTCCTGCCAGACCTCCAACTGATCCGTTGAAGCGGCATCCAGCTTGGCGAGAATGTGTGTGGACAATGGGCCGAATCGAAGCCGCAGAAGCTTTTCCAGGGCTTTGGCTTGACCGATTTGAACCCCCTTCTCAATCCCCTGCTCGATCCCCTGCTCGATTCCCTTCTTGATCCCCTTCTCGATTCCCTGCTCGATCCCCTGCTTCGTATACTGCTGAGCCCACCGGTCGAATCGTGCCGACATTTCCATTTCCAACTCCTTGAGGTTATGTACTTCGGTTAAATGCAAAGCGTTCGGGGTCAGTGCGGCGAACCACGCGGTCATTGCTTGGTCAAGGGCAGCATTGTGAGCTGTCAATTCCCTCGCCAGCCGCAATGGTTCGAGCATCGCTTCAATGCTCTGTGCCCGTTCGAATCGCATCAGCACCGCCACCAGATTTCGCATCGCCGCCAATTGGGAATCCGTATAGCGAGTACGGTCGATCAGGCAATAGTTCAGGCGCGGCTGGTGACTCGCCAAGGACTGCGGCAGGGGCGAAATCATCGTCGCAATTTCCGTATTCGCCCGCCATGGTCTGCTGCCGTTGTAGAGCACGATCGGCAGCACCGCTGGATACTATGTGACGCGCCGGCGGCCAGGTCGACGGTCACGTCGGCGGCTCGCATCGCGGTAGAACATGCCGACGTAGGCCAGCATGCGTGCCGCCATGTCGGCATCGATCCGGCTTTGAAATTCAATCAGCAAGTAGAGCGGCTGCTCCTGCCCGGCGACGCCGATACGCCAAACCACATCGTTGATGCCGTAACGAAGGCGGTCCGACACATAGTTTCCCGGCACCGGCTCCAGGGAATTCCAGTCCAGCGCGCGCAGCCATGGGTCGTCGATGAAACCGTGTATCAGGTCGCGTACGACTTCCCGGAAGGAGAACACCAGCTTGTAAGAGGCATCGTGGTCCCGGCCGTTCGCCGGCGGGTGACCCGCATCGGCTGTTCCCCCGGGTTCGGCGACGCCCAGGCATATGGGATCGGGAAGGCGACGCAAGGTCGAATAACTTTCGGACGCATGGCGGACCGAATATGCCACTGGACAGCGCGGGGGATGCCGAGCGGGATAGGAGGCGGGATAGCGGGCGGGATAGCGGGCGGGATAACAAGCAACAGAGTGGTCGAGATCTTGGTTCATATGGCAAGGACATGAAGGAGATGGCAAGGCGCCAACATCCCCATAAGTTGCCAGCCGATCGGCTACAACGCTTGCCGAAAATTCCACCGTCTTAACAAGCAGTGACCTCTATAGGAAGCGCTGCGGCCTCGCACGCTATGGCGCCCCGGCGAGGCGCCCATTCCATACCGTCGGCGGCGCCGCGATGGGCGTCCCGCGCAGCCCTTCCTGTGCTCCCCATCCCGGTTAGTGATACCCTCCGCTATTTTGAAAACGCATATCTGGTCTCTGAAAATATGACTTCGCCCGCTCCACTCCCGCCCTCTAGACTTGCACCAGCCCAGCGGGACCGGCGCCATCCGGCCGCGACAAGCCAGCAAAACGACTGGTTCGGGACATCCCAAAACAGGAGACAGACAATGAAGAAGGCGTTGCTCGCCCTTCTGGCCGCTTGCGGCATGGCCGCGGTCGCACCGGTTCAGGCCGACACCGCCTGGCCTTCCAAGCCGATTCGACTGGTGATTCCATTCCCCCCGGGCGGCGGCACCGACATCCTGTCCCGCCTCGTCGCCAACCAGCTGACCCAGAGCGCCAAATGGACCGTGGTACCGGACAATCGCCCCGGCGCCGGCGGTACCATCGGCATTGCCGAAGCCGTACGGGCGACGCCCAATGGCTATGAGCTGGTGATGGGCCAGAAGGACAACCTGATCGTGGCCCCGTGGCTCTACAAGACGGTCAAGTACGACCCGACCAAGGATCTGGTGGCGGTGACCCATGTCGCCTATACCCCGATCATGATCGTCGCGCCGGCCAATTCGCCGTTCAAGAACATCGCCGACGTGGTGGCGGCCGCCAAGCGCGCGCCCGGCTCGATCAAGTATGGCTCGCCGGGCAATGGCACCACGATTCACCTGGCCGCGGAAATCTTCAGCCAGGCCGCGGGCATCAAGCTGCTGCACGTGCCGTACAAGGGCTCGAACGCCGCGATGATGGATGCCATCGCTGGCAACGTCGATCTGATGGTGGCCTCGGTACCGTCGGCCATGGCGCAGATCAAGGCCGGCAAGCTGCGCGCACTGGCCGTGACCTCGGCCACGCGCAGCACCTCGCTGCCCGATGTGCCGACGCTGGCGGAAAGCGGCTACAAGCAGGTCGATGTCAGCACCTGGTATGGCATCTTCGCCCCGGCCAAGACTCCCCGCGATGTGGTGGACAAGCTTGCCGCCGAAGTGAACAAGCAGCTCGCCACGCCGGCGATGATCCAGGCGATTCACGAGCAAGGCGCCGAGCCGAAGGTGATGACCCAGAAGCAGTTCGCCGATCTGGTTCAGTCCGACTACAAGAAGTGGAAGACCATCGTGCAGGAATCCGGCGCGACCGTGGAATAACGCGCGTCCCAGCTTCGCCGGGCGTATCCCGAACGCCGGCATGATC
>NZ_JABTYE010000040.1 GCF_013314895.1 Cupriavidus gilardii
GCTGGGGGAGAGGGAGGGGCGCTGGCAAGCGCTGAAGGCGTCGGCAGAACGACCGCTTTCCCTCTCCCCGACCCCTCACCCGCAAGCGGGAGAGGGAAGTAACCCAAACCGCAGGACAGCAAGCAAGGAGACCACCATGCAAGACCCGATCGTGATCGTATCCGCGGCCCGCACGCCGATGGCCGCATTCCAGGGCGAGTTCGCCAGCGTCACGGCGCCGCAGCTTGGCGCCACCGCCATCCGCGCGGCGATCGAGCGCGCCGGCATCCAGCCGGAGCAGGTCGAGGAGGTGGTGTTCGGCTGCGTGCTGCCCGCGGGACAGGGCCAGGCGCCGGCGCGCCAGGCCGCGCTGGGCGCGGGGCTGCCGCTGTCGGTCGCCTGTACCACCGTCAACAAGATGTGCGGCTCCGGCATGCGCGCCGCGATGACGGTGTACGACAGCCTGGTGGCCGGCTCGTACGAGATCGCGGTGGCCGGCGGCATGGAGAGCATGACCAATGCCCCGTACCTGATCCCGAAGGGGCGCGGCGGCTATCGCATCGGTCACGGCATGATCTATGACCACATGATGCTCGACGGGCTGGAGGACGCCTACGAGAAGGGCCGCGCGATGGGCACCTTCGGCGAAGACTGCGCCGCCAAGTACGGCTTCACGCGCGAGGCGCAGGACGCCTTCGCGATGGAGAGCGTGCGGCGCGCGCAGCAGGCCACCGAGCGCGGCGACTTCCGCTGGGAGATCGCGCCGGTCACGGTCGCGGCCAAGGGCGGCGACGTGGTGATCGACACCGACGAAGGCCCGCGCCGCATCAAGGTCGACAAGATCCCGTCGCTCAAGCCCGCGTTCGCCAAGGACGGCACCATCACCGCGGCCTCGTCGTCGTCGATCAACGACGGCGCCGCCGCGCTGGTGATGATGCGCGAATCGACCGCGAAGGCGCTGGGCCTGCAGCCGCTGGCGCGCATGCTTGGCCATACCAGCCATGCGCAGGCGCCGGGCTGGTTCACCACCGCGCCGGTCGAGGCGATCGCCAAGCTGTATCGCAAGCTCGACTGGAGCAGCGACAGCGTCGACCTGTTCGAGATCAACGAGGCCTTCGCCGTGGTGCCGATGGCAGCGATGCACGAACTGAAGATTCCGCGCGACAAGGTCAATATCCATGGCGGCGCCTGCGCGCTCGGCCATCCGATCGGCGCCTCGGGCGCGCGCATCATGACCACGCTGATCGGCGCGCTGCGCAAGACCGGCGGCAAGCGCGGCGTGGCCAGCCTGTGCATCGGCGGCGGCGAGGCCACGGCGGTCGGCATCGAGCTGGTGTGATTGCCGCCGGCCCGCACACAGAGCGAACGCAGGTCGAACGTACGTCGAACGCAACCCGAAGCCTTGTCCCTGAACCCCGACCCGACAGGAGGCTAGCTTGCCAACAGCACTGATACTCGGCGCCTCGCGCGGCATCGGCCTGGAATTCGTCCGCCAGTACCGCGCGGACGGCTGGCGCGTGATCGCCACCGCCCGCAGCGACGAAGGGCTGGCCGCACTGAAATCGCTGGGCGCGGAGGCGCACCGCGTCGACCTGACCGAGGCCGATCAGGTCGCCGGCCTGGGCTGGACGCTCGACGGCGAATCGCTCGACGTGGCGGTCTACAACGCCGGCGTGATCGGCCCGCGCACCGAAGGCGCGCAGCCCGTCTCGGTCGAGGAGTTCGACGACGTGATGCATGCCAATGTGCTGGGGCCGATGATGGCGCTGCCGCTGGTGCTGCCCTTCGTCGAGACCGGCCGCGGCGGCAAGGGCGGCGTGCTGGCGGTGCTGTCCTCGCGCATGGGCAGCATTGGCGCGATGGAAAGCAACCGCAGCTGGCTGTATCGCGTCAGCAAGGCGGCGGTCAACGCGGCGCTCAAATCGGTGTCGCTCGACGCGCGCCACGCCGTCTGCCTGGCGCTGCATCCCGGCTGGGTGCGTACCGACATGGGCGGTGCGAGCGCCGACCTGACACCGCAACAAAGCGTGTCCGGCCTGCGCCGCGTGCTGGCCGGCGCCACCGCGCAGGACAACGGCGGTTTCCGCAACTACGACGGCAGCGTGCTGCCCTGGTGAGATCTCGATGCTGCTCAGTCCCGAACAGGAAATGATCCGCGATGCGGTTCGGCAATTCGCGCAGGAGGTGATCGCGCCGCAGGCCGCGGCGTGGGACCGCGACAAGACCTTCCCCAAGGAGGTCCACCGCGAGCTCGCGGCGATGGGCACCTATGGCGTGGCCGTGCCCGAGGCGTACGGCGGCGCGGGTCTCGACTACCTGTCGCTGGCGCTGATCCTGGAGGAGATCGCGGCCGGCGACGGCGGCACCTCGACCGTGATCAGCGTCAACAACTGCCCGGTCTGCAGCATGCTGATGGCGTTTGCCAGCGAGGCGCAGAAGCAGCAATGGCTGGTGCCGCTGGCCAGGGGCGAGATGCTCGGCGCGTTCTGCCTGACCGAGCCGCATGTCGGCTCCGATGCCGCGGCGCTGCGCACCACCGCGACGCGCGACGGCGATCACTACGTGCTCAACGGCGTCAAGCAGTTCATCACCAGCGGCAAGCACGCCGATGTGGCGATCGTGATGGCGGTCACCGACAAGACTGCCGGCAAGCGGGGCATCAGCGCCTTCCTGGTGCCGACCGATACGCCGGGCTATGTCGTCGCCCGTCTGGAGGACAAGCTCGGCCAGCATTCGTCCGACACCGCGCAGATCGTGTTCGAGGATTGCCGCGTGCCGGCCGCCAATCTGCTGGGCGAGGAGGGCGCGGGGTACAGGATGGCGCTGTCCGGCCTCGAGGGCGGGCGCATCGGCATCGCCGCGCAGAGCGTCGGCATGGCCCGCGCGGCCTTCGAGGCGGCGCTGGCCTATGCGAAGCAGCGCGAGAGCTTCGGCCAGCCGCTGTTCGCGCATCAGGCGGTGCAGTTCCGCCTGGCGGACATGGCCACGCGCATCGAGGTCGCGCGTCAGATGATCTGGCACGCCGCCTCGCTGAAGGACGCCGGCCGGCCCTGCCTGAAGGAAGCCGCGATGGCCAAGCTCAATGCCAGCGAGATGGCCGAGGCGGTCTGCTCGGATGCGATCCAGGTGTTCGGCGGCTATGGCTATGTCAGCGACTTCCCGGTCGAGCGGATCTACCGTGACGTGCGGGTCTGCCAGATCTACGAGGGCACCAGCGACATCCAGAAGATGCTGATCGCGCGGGCGCTGGCGTGAGCCGCGCACGCGCGATGTTGTTCGAAGTCTCTGCCGTACCCTTCGCCGTATCGTTTGCCGTAGGCGTTTGCCGTAGGCGTTCGCCATAGGCGTTTGCCTTTACCGCTCGGGACCTGATATGACCGCTGCCGCCATCGACTTCTATTTCGATTTCTCGTCGCCCTACGGCTACTTTGCCAGCACGCGCATCGACGACCTCGCGCGGCAGTACGGCCGCAACGTCGCCTGGCATCCGATCCTGCTCGGCGTGGTGTTCAAGACGACGGGCATGGCGCCGCTGCCGCAGATTCCGCTCAAGGGCGACTACAGCTGGCGCGATTTCGAACGCACCGCACGTCACCACGGCATCCCTTACCGCCGGCCGTCCAGTTTCCCGTTGCCGACCACGCAGGCAGCGCGCGCGATGCTGTGGCTGCAGAATCATCATGCCGCCGACGTGGCGGTGCGCTTCGCCAAGGCGGTCTACCACGCCTACTTTGTCGACGACATCAACATCGCCGAGCCGGCCGAGCTGGTGAAGATCGCCGCGACGCTGGACATCGACGCCAACGCGATGGACGCCGGCGCAAGCAGCCAGCCGATCAAGGACCAGCTGAAGGCCGAGATGGAAGTGGCGATGGCCAAGGGCGTGTTCGGCTCGCCCTTCGTCATCGTCGATGGCGAACCCTATTGGGGCTTCGACCGCTTCGACCAGATCGAGGCCCTGCTCAAGAGCGGCACGCCCACCGAGTTGCGGGCCGTGCCGACCACCGATCTCAAGGAAAAGAAACCCGCATGACCCTCAGTGCTTCCCCCTCCCGTGAAGATCGTCGTTTCGATTGCGTGATCTTCGATTGCGACGGCGTGCTGGTCGACAGCGAGCCGATCGTCAATCGCGTGCTGAACCAGATGCTGAACGAACTGGGCATCGCGATCTCGCTGGAGGATTCGACCGCGCTGTTCCTCGGCCGCGCCGTGCGCGAGGAGCTCGACACCATCGAGCGCATGCGCGGCGCGCCGCTGCCGGAGAACTGGCTGTCGCAATGGCTGGCCCGGCGCAACGAAGTGCTGGAGGCCGAGGTCGAAGCCGTGCCGCACGTGCGCGACGCCATCGCCGCGATCGCCGCGACCGGCATGCCGCTGTGCGTGGCCTCGGGCGCGGACCGCGTCAAGGTCAAGCTGCAGCTCAAGCGCACCGGCCTGCTCGAGCTGTTCCAGCACGACGCCGACGGCGTGCAGCGCGAGCATGTGTTCTCGGCCACCGAGGTCGAGCGCAGCAAGCCGGCGCCGGACGTGTACCTGCTTGCCGCGCGTACGATGGGCGTCGAGCCGTCGCGCTGCGCGGTGGTGGAAGACAGCCCCGCCGGCATCACCGCCGGCGTGGCGGCCGGCATGACGGTATTCGGCTATGCCGCGCGCAACGATGCCGCGATGCTGCGCGAGGCCGGCGCCCACACCATCTTCACCGACATGCGGCAACTGCCGGAGCTGGTGGCATGAAGCAAGCGGCAGCGGCAGCGGCTTCGCACGAAGGCGCCTGCCCTTGTGGCGGGGCCAGTGGGGCCAGTGGGGCCAGCGGCGCCAGTTATGCCAGCTGCTGCGGGCGGTTTCATCGCGGCGACGCGCTGCCCGAGACCGCCGAACAGCTGATGCGCTCGCGCTACAGCGCCTACGTGCTGAACGACGCCGATTGGCTGCGCCAGACCTGGCATCCGTCGACCTGTCCGGCGACGCTGGAGCAGGATCTGGCGCACGACAACGCCGGCCCGCGCACGCAGTGGCTGGGCCTGTCCATCGTGGCGAGCGAGCAGCAGGACGACACGCACGCCGAGGTGGAGTTCGTCGCCCGCTACAAGGTCGGAGGCCGCGCGTCGCGGCTGCATGAACGCAGCCGCTTCGTGCGCGAGGCGCGCACCGGCGGCGAAGCGCCGCGCTGGCTGTATCTGGATGGGGAGATCCGGGGGCAATCGCGATGAGCCCCGAGTCCGGACGCTGAATTACGAAGTTCCCGAATGCCGTCGTTGCCGGATTCCGAACCGCAACGCATCCATCGCAACGCATCACAAGATCAGGAAGAGACAGACACGATGCCCACGCTCGAATCCAAACTCAATGCCCGTTCCGAGGCGTTCAAGGCCAATGCCGAGGCGATGCAGGCTCTGGTCGCCGACCTGAAGGCAAAGATCGCGCAGGTCGCGCAGGGCGGCGGCGAAGAGGCGCGCAACAAGCATCTGGCGCGCGGCAAGATGCTGCCGCGCGAGCGCGTGCAGCAGCTGCTCGACCCGGGCACGCCGTTCCTGGAACTGTCGCAGCTGGCGGCGTACGACATGTACGACAATGCCGCGCCCGGCGCCGGCATCATCACCGGCATCGGCCGTGTGGCCGGGCAGGAATGCGTGATCGTGTGCAACGATGCCACGGTCAAGGGCGGCACCTACTACCCGATGACCGTCAAGAAGCATCTGCGCGCGCAGGAGATCGCCGAGCAGAACCATCTGCCCTGCATCTACCTGGTCGATTCGGGCGGCGCCAATCTGCCGAACCAGGACGATGTGTTCCCCGACCGCGATCACTTCGGCCGGATCTTCTACAACCAGGCCAATCTGTCGAAGATGGGCATTCCGCAGATCGCCGTGGTGATGGGCTCGTGCACCGCGGGCGGCGCCTATGTGCCGGCGATGAGCGACGAGTCGATCATCGTCAAGAACCAGGGCACGATCTTTCTGGGCGGTCCGCCGCTGGTCAAGGCGGCCACCGGCGAGGAGGTCAGCGCCGAGGACCTGGGCGGCGCCGACGTGCACACGCGGCTGTCGGGTGTGGCCGACTACTTCGCGCAGAACGACGCGCATGCGCTCGGCCTGGCGCGCAATATCGTGCAGCACCTGAACCGCCGCAAGCCGGACCAGATCCGGCTGCATGCGCCGGTCGAGCCGCGCTATCCGGTCGAGGAGCTGTACGGCGTGATCCCGACCGATACGCGCAAGCCCTACGACGTGCGCGAGGTGATCGCCCGCATCGTCGACGACTCGGACTTCGACGAGTTCAAGGCGCGCTACGGCACTACGCTGGTGTGCGGCTTCGCGCGGATCTGGGGCTACCCGGTCGGCATCGTCGCCAACAACGGCATCCTGTTCTCGGAATCGGCGCTCAAGGGCGCGCATTTCATCGAGCTGTGCTGCCAGCGCAAGATCCCGCTGGTGTTCCTGCAGAACATCACCGGTTTCATGGTCGGCCGCAAGTACGAGAACGAAGGCATCGCCCGCAACGGCGCCAAGATGGTGACCGCGGTGGCGACCGCGCAGGTGCCGAAGTTCACGGTGATCATCGGCGGCTCGTTCGGCGCCGGCAACTACGGCATGTGCGGCCGCGCCTATTCGCCGCGATTCCTGTGGATGTGGCCGAACGCGCGGATCTCGGTGATGGGCGGCGAGCAGGCCGCCAGCGTGCTGGCTACCGTGCGGCGCGACGGCATCGAGGGCCGAGGCGGCAGCTGGAGCGCGGAGGAAGAGGAGGCCTTCAAGCGGCCGATCCGCGAACAGTACGAGCACCAGGGGCATCCGTATTACGCCAGCGCGCGGCTGTGGGACGACGGCGTGATCGACCCCGCGCAGACCCGCACGGTGCTGGGCCTGGGCCTGTCCGCGAGCCTCAATGCCCCGATCGACGAGATGAAGTTCGGCGTCTTCCGGATGTAAGCGATGTTGCGTCGTTGCCGCGCGCGCGGTGCCTGCAATGCCGCCGAGTTCGTGCCGTTTGCCCGGCTGGTCGTCTGCGTGGTGGCATGCATGGCGTGGATGCCGATGCCGGCCGGCGCCGCGCCGCTCGAGGAGACCTGGTCGGTGCCGGTCACGGTCACCGACGCGCACGGCCGGCTGGTCACACAACGGATCGTCGTCACCGCGTTCCGCGAGCCGGGCCGCCAGCGTTATCCGCTGCTGGTGCTGAACCACGGCCGCGCGCCCGATCCCTATGCGCGCGCCCGGCTCGGGCGCGTGCGGCTGGCCGAGCAGGCCGCGTACTTCGCCTCGCTCGGATTCCAGGTGCTGGTGCCGACGCGGATCGGCTATGGCGCCAGCGGCGGCGACGATATCGAGAACACCGGCAGCTGCACGCGCAAGAACTATCGGCCCGGCTTCGAGGTCGCCGCGCAGCAGATGCTGCAGGTGATCGAGATGGCGCGCTCGCGACCGGAGATCGACGTCTCGCGGGTGGTGCTGGTTGGCCAGTCGTTCGGCGGTGCGGCGGTGATCGCGCTGGCGGCCAAGAATCCGCCTGGCGTCCGGCTGGTGCTGAACTTCGCCGGCGGGGGCGGCGGCGATCCGCGGCTGCATCCGGGCGAGCCGTGCGCGCCGGAACAGCAGGCCGCGTTGTTCGCCGAGTACGGCCGCAGCGCGCGCGTGCCGACCCACTGGATCTACACCACCAACGACCGCTACATGGGCCCGTATCCGGCGCAATGGTTCGACGCCTTCCGCGGCGCCGGCGGCGTGGGCAAGTATCACGCACTGCCGGCCTTCGGGCAGGACGGCCACCAGTTGTTCGCGCGGGGCCTCGCGCGCTGGAAGCCGCTGGCCGAGCAGGCGCTGCGCGATGCCGGCTTCGAGCCCAGGCCCTTGAATCGGCCCGCCGCTGCGAACGCTGCGCGGCGATAGCCGGAACGCCAACCCCATCCAGAACTGCAAGGAGACCACGATGGAATTCACCACCCTGACCGTGACCGTCGAGCGCCATGTCGCCACGGTGACGCTGAACCGCCCCGATGTGCGCAACGCCTTCAACGAGACCGTGATCGCGGAGCTCAGCGGCGCATTCCGCGCGCTGGGCGATACGCCCGACGTGCGCACGATCGTGCTGGCCGGCCAGGGGCCCGCGTTCTGTGCCGGCGCCGACCTGAACTGGATGAAGAAGATGGCGGGCTACTCGCATGACGAGAACCGTGCCGACGCGCTGCAGCTCGCCCAGATGCTGCACACGATCTGGGCCTGCCCGAAGCCCGTGATCGCGCGCATCCACGGCGATACCTATGCCGGCGGGGTCGGCCTGGTGGCGGCCTGCGATATCGCCGTGGCGGCCGACCACGCGCACTTCTGCCTGTCCGAGGCGCGCCTGGGCCTGCTGCCGGCGACGATCAGCCCGTACGTGATTCGCGCGATGGGCGAGCAGGCGGCGCGCCGCTACTTCATCACCGCCGAACGATTCGATGCGGCCGAGGCGCTGCGACTCGGCTTCGTGCATGCCGTGGTGCCGGCCGACGCGCTCGACGCCAAGGTGGCCGAGCTGACCGCCGCGCTGGTCGCCAACAGCCCGAACGCGGTGCGCGAAAGCAAACGGCTGGTGCAGGACATCGCCGGCCGGCCGATCGACGACGACCTGCTGGCCGATACCGCCGAGCGCATTGCGGCGATCCGCGCCTCGGACGAGGGACGCGAGGGCGTGCGCTCGTTCCTCGAGAAGCGCAGCCCGTCGTGGCGGCCGGCTTGATGTCGTCGATGTGGCCGATATCGTCGATGCCCGCGATGCCCGCGATGCCCGCGATGCCCGCGATGCCCGCGATGCCGCCGGCGGCGATGTGCGCAGATGCGCGCGCAACGGCGTGCGATCGCGATTTCATCGGTGAAATCCGCCGAAACTGATGCGAACACGCCGGTAACGCGCAAATCGCCGACCGTTTGCCAAGCCTGCAAGGACCTTTCTACCATGCGTTCTCCCAATCCAGCCACGCTTGCCGCGCCGCCGGGGTCTTCCCGGAACGGCGCGCACGCGGCTGGCCAACCATGGAGGACTCCCTTGCATACCCAGTCCTTGCACACCGCCCGCTCCGATCCGCCCGCCGCCCCGGCGCGGCCGGATGGCAACGGGCTCGCCGCGCGCAGCCTGCGCGCGGTATGGCATCCGTGCACGCGCCTGCGGCCCGGCGGCGATCGCCCCCCGCTCGCCGTGGTTCGCGGCGAAGGGGCGTGGCTGTTCGATGACGAAGGCCGGCGCCTGTTCGACGCCACCAGCTCGTGGTGGGTCAATCTGTTCGGCCATGCCAATCCCGCCATCAACGCCGCGCTGAAGGATCAGCTCGACACGCTCGAGCACGTGATGCTGGCCGGCTGCACGCACGGCCCGGCGGTCGAGCTGGCCGAGCGCCTGTCGGCGCTGACCGGAGGCGCGCTCGGCCATGCGTTCTACGCGTCGGACGGCGCCTCGGCGGTCGAGATCGCGCTGAAGATGAGCTTCCACTACTGGCGCAATACCGGGCTGCCGGGCAAGCGCGAGTTCGTCTGCCTGCGTCACGGTTATCACGGCGAGACGGTCGGCGCGCTGGCGGTCACCGATGTCGCGGTGTTCCGCGATGCCTACGATCCGCTGCTGATGCGCGCCCATGTGGTCATGTCCCCCGACGCGCGCCAGGCCGAGCCGGGCGAATCGCCGCGCGACGTCGCGCAGCGCGCGCTCGATCGGCTCGAAGCACTGCTGCAGCAGCGCGCCGCCAGCATCGCCGCGCTGATCGTCGAGCCGCTGGTGCAATGCGCGGCCGGCATGGCGATGCACCACCCGGTCTATCTGGATGGCGTGCGCGCGCTGTGCGACCGCTACCGCGTCCATCTGATCGCCGACGAGATCGCGGTCGGTTGCGGGCGCACCGGCACCTTCTTCGCGTGGGAGCAGTCGCGCTGCAATGAGGCGGGCGACGACGCCCCGCTCGGCGCGCAACAGTGGCCCGATTTCCTGTGCCTGTCCAAGGGCATCAGCGGCGGTTATCTGCCGCTGTCGCTGGTGCTGACGCGCAGCGCGATCCAGCAGGCCTTTGTCGCCGACGAGCTGTCGCGCAGCTTCCTGCATTCGCACTCGTACACCGGCAATCCGCTGGCCTGCCGCGCCGCGGTGGCCACACTGGACCTGTTCGCGCAGCAGGACGTGCTGGCGATGAACCAGCAACGCGCGCAGTGGCTGGCCGAAGGGCTGGCCGGCCTGGCCGCCGATGCGCGGTTGTGCCACGTGCGCCAGCGCGGCCTGATCTGGGCTGCCGACCTGCGCGAGCCGTTTGCCATCGAAACGTTCGCCGCCGACTTCCATCGGGCCGCGCTGGAGCGCGGCGTGCTGATCCGGCCGATCGGCAACACGCTGTACGTGATGCCGCCGTACGTCTTCGACGCGCCGCTGGCCAACTGGCTCGGCGAGCGTCTGCTGGCCGCGCTCGACAGCGTGGTCGCGCCGGCCGGCCCCGGCAAGGAGGCGCGCCATGCTGCTTGATCGACTGGCCCAGGCCGCCGCCGAGCGCGAACGCCAGGCGTTGACCCGCACGCGCCGTATCGCCCATACTCCGTGCGCGCCGCGACAGACCGTCGGCGCGCTGCTGCACGACGGCAGCGAGGCCGCGCCCCGCGCCTTGCTCGGCTTCAGCAGCAACGATTATCTGGGCCTGGCCAATCATCCGGCCATCGTCGATGCCTTTGCAGAAGGCGCGCGGCGCTGGGGCGCCGGCAGCGGCGCCTCGCATCTGGTCACCGGTCATGGCCTTGCGCACCACCGCCTCGAGACCGAACTGGCGCGGTGGTACGCCGACTCGATTCCGGACGCGGCCGCGCTGTACTTCTGCACCGGCTACATGGCCAATCTGGCGGTGCTGACCGCGCTGGGCGGCGCCGATGCGACGCTGTTCTGCGAGGCGCTGAACCACGCCTCGCTGATCGACGGCGCGCGGCTGGCCCGCGCGAGCGTGCAACGCTACCCGCATGGCGATGTGGCCGCGCTCGATGCGCTGCTCGCCGCCAGCGCGTCGCCGCTGAAGCTGATCGTCACCGACGGCGTCTTCAGCATGGACGGCGATGTCGCGCCGCTGGCCGAACTGCTGAGGCTGGCCGAGCGGCACGATGCCTGGCTGGTCGTCGACGACGCCCACGGCTTCGGCGTGCTCGGCGAACGCGGCCGCGGCGTGCTCGAGCAACTGGACCTGTCGTCGCAGCGGCTGGTCTATATCGGCACGCTCGGCAAGGCGGCCGGCGTGGCGGGGGCCTTCGTCGCCGCGCATCGGCTGATCGTCGAGCATCTGGTCAACACCGCGCGCACCTATATTTTCACCACGGCGGCGCCGCCGGCGGCGGCGCATGCGCTGTTGACCAGCCTCGCGCTGATCGAAGGCGACGAAGGCGCGCGGCGACGCGCGGCGTTGCGGCAGCGCATCGCCGAACTGCGAACCGGTCTCGCGCCGATGGCAATGCAGGCGGGCTGGCAGCTCGCGGACAGCGCGACGGCGATCCAACCGCTGATCGTCGGCGACAACGCCGCCGCCTTGATGCTGTCGGCCGGGCTGGAGCAGGCCGGCATCCGCGTCGGCGCGATCCGTCCGCCGACCGTGCCCGAGGGCACCGCGCGGCTGCGCATTACCTTGTCTGCCGCGCACGGGGAAGCGGATGTCGCGGCCTTGCTGGCGGCGCTGGGTGCGCTGGCGGCGCAGGCCGATCCTTCATGCAGGGAGGCCGCATGAGCCGACTCTCTGCATTCGCGTGCTTCGTCACCGGCACCGATACCGGGGTCGGCAAGACGCACGCCACGGCGGCGCTGCTGCATGCGCTGGCGTCGCAAGGCCGCACCGCGGTCGGCATGAAGCCGGTGGCCAGCGGCTGCGAGTGGCGCGACGGCCAATGGCATAACGACGATGTCGCGCAACTGCGCGCGGCCAGCAGCGTCGACGTGCCGCTGGCGCAGACCTGCCCCTACCTGCTGCGCACGCCGTGCTCGCCGCACCTGGCAGCGGAGGCCGACGGCGTGCGCATCGCGCCGGAACCGATCGAGTCCGCCTTTGCCGCGCTGCGCACACAGGCCGACGCGGTCGTGGTCGAGGGCGTCGGCGGCTTTCGCGTGCCGCTGGCCACCGGTCCCGACGGCTGGGATACCGCCGACCTCGCGGTCCGGCTGGGCCTGCCAGTGATCCTGGTGGTCGGCATCCGGCTCGGCTGCCTGAACCATGCGCTGCTGACCGCCGAGGCGGTACGCGCGCGCGGGCTGCGCCTGGCCGGCTGGATCGCCAACCGGGTCGATCCGGAAATGCTGCTGGCCGACGAGAACATCGCCACGCTGCGCGGCGCCTTCGACGCGATCGACGCGCCCTGGCTCGGTACGCTGCCCTGGCAACTGCCTCCCGATCAAGCCGCGCACCGCCTCGATCTGGCCGCGCTGCTCGACCCCAAACGACATCCCGGCGACGTGACTGACGCATCGTGCGTCCGCGCCGCCTGACAACAGAATTCGCACCGACATGACCACCATCGCCACCATTTCCGCCGATTCGCTGCGCCAGAGCGCACGCCAGCAAGCCGCGCCGGCCAGCAACGCCGACACCAATGCCCGCTGGACCGTCGACGCCGTCGCCGCGTTGTTTGCGTTGCCGTTCAACGATCTGCTGTTCCGCGCGCAACAGGTTCACCGCGAGCACTTCGACGCCAACACCGTGCAGCTGTCGACGCTGCTGTCGATCAAGACAGGCGGCTGCGAAGAGGATTGCGGTTATTGCCCGCAAAGCGCGCACCACGATGCCGGCCTCAAGGCCGAGAAGCTGATGGGCCTCGACGAGGTGCTCGACGCCGCGCGCACCGCCAAGGCCAACGGCGCCACGCGCTTCTGCATGGGCGCCGCGTGGCGCAGCCCGAAGGACCGCCATCTCGAGCCCGTCATCGAGATGGTCCGCGAGGTCAAGGCCATGGGGCTGGAGACGTGCGTGACGCTGGGCATGCTGCGCGCCGAGCAGGCGCAGCGCCTGAAGGACGCCGGCCTCGACTACTACAACCACAATCTCGATACCTCGCCGGAGTTCTATGGCGAGATCATCAGCACGCGGACCTACCAGGACCGCCTGGACACCATCGGCCATGTGCGCGAGGCCGGCATCAACGTCTGCTGCGGCGGCATCGTCGGCATGGGCGAAACGCGTGAGGCGCGCGCGGGCCTGATCGCGCAGCTGGCCAATCTCGATCCGTATCCCGAATCGGTGCCGATCAACAACCTGGTTCAGGTCGAGGGCACGCCGCTGGCGGGCACCGCACCGCTGGACCCGTTCGAATTTGTCCGCACCATCGCGGTCGCGCGCATCACGATGCCGCGCGCGATGGTGCGCCTGTCCGCGGGCCGCGAGGCCATGGACGAAGCGTTGCAGGCGCTGTGCTTCCTGGCCGGCGCCAATTCGATTTTCTACGGCGACAAGCTGCTGACCACCGGCAACCCCCAGGCCGAGCGCGACCGCGCGCTGCTGGGCCGGCTCGGCATCCGCGCGGAAGGACACGCGGGATGACCCTGCCCACCCGGCTTGCATTTCCCGTCGTCCGCGCGCAGGCGGGGGCCCAGTGGCTTCCCGAAGCCGCTGGGCGCCCGCGTTCGCGCGGACGACGGGAGCGCAGCCGATGTGGGCCACGCCAGGAGCACGGTCGCCGTTCCCCATCCAACAAGGAGGAGCCATGTTCACCAAGATCCTGATCGCCAACCGCGGCGAAATCGCCTGCCGCGTCGCCGCTACCTGCCGGCGTCTCGGCATCCGCACTGTCGCGGTCTATTCCGACGCCGATGCGCAGGCGCGCCATGTCGCCTACTGCGACGAGGCCGTGCACATCGGCGGTGCCGCGGCGCGCGACAGCTATCTGCGCGGCGACCACATCATCGAGATGGCGCGCGCGACCGGCGCGCAGGCGATCCATCCCGGCTACGGCTTCCTGTCGGAGAACGAGGGCTTTGCCGAGGCCTGCGCCGCGGCCGGCCTGGTCTTCATCGGGCCGCCGGCCTCTGCGATCCGCGCGATGGGCAGCAAGAGCGCGGCCAAGCAGCTGATGGAACGCGCGGCGGTGCCGCTGGTGCCGGGCTATCACGGCGAGGACCAGGACCCGGCGCTGCTGCGCCGCGAGGCCGATCGCATCGGCTATCCGGTGCTGCTCAAGGCGAGCGCGGGCGGCGGCGGCAAGGGCATGCGCGTGGTCGAGGACGCCGCCGGCTTCGAGGCGGCGCTGGCCTCGGTCAAACGCGAGGCCAGCGCCAGCTTCGGCGACGACAAGGTGCTGGTCGAGAAGTACCTGACGCGGCCGCGCCATATCGAGATCCAGGTGTTCGCCGACACGCAGGGCAACTGCGTCTACCTGTTCGAGCGCGACTGCTCGGTGCAGCGGCGCCATCAGAAGGTGCTGGAGGAAGCCCCGGCGCCGGGCATGACGGAAGAGCGCCGTCGCGCGATGGGCGAGGCCGCGGTGGCGGCGGCGAAGGCGGTGGGCTATGTCGGTGCCGGCACCGTCGAGTTCATCGCAAACCAGGACGGCTCGTTCTACTTCATGGAGATGAACACGCGGCTGCAGGTCGAGCACCCGGTGACGGAGATGATCACCGGCCAGGACCTGGTCGAATGGCAATTGCGCGTGGCCGCCGGCGAGCCGCTGCCCCTCTCGCAGGACCAGCTGCGCATCGACGGCCATGCGCTCGAGGCGCGCGTCTATGCCGAGAACCCGGACAAGCAGTTCCTGCCCTCGACCGGCACGCTGCGCTACCTGCGCACGCCGCCCGCGGTGCAGTTCATGCGCGGCGAAGACGTGCACGGACCCGCCGGCGTGCGGATCGATTCGGGCGTGCGCGAGGGCGATGCGATCAGCCCGTATTACGACCCGATGATCGCCAAGCTGATCGTCTGGGGCAAGGACCGCGCCGAGGCGCTGGCGCGCATGCGGCAGGCGCTGGCCGCGTATCACGTGGTCGGTCTGTCGACCAATATCGCGTTCCTGCAGCGGCTGGTGAGCTCCGCGCCGTTCGCCAAGGCGGATCTCGATACCGGCCTGATCGCGCGCCACGAGGCCACGCTGTTCGCACCCCCGGCGCCGGTCGGCATGGAGCTGATCGCGCTGGCGGTGGCCGCGCTGCTCGATGCCGAGGCGCGCGAGCGCCGCATCGATGCGGCCGATCCGCATTCGCCGTGGACCCATGCCGGCCCATGGCGGCTGAACGCGGGCGCCCAGCGCGCACTGCGCTTCGCGCATGGCGGCGACACGCTCGAGGTCACGCTGCAGGCCGACGCGCAGGGCAGCACGCTGTTCTATGCCGACCAGGCCGCGCCGTTCCGCTCGCATTGCGCCGCCGACGATGTTCACGTCGACCTCGGCACGCGCCGCGCGCACGGACAGGTGCATCGCGACGGCGATGTCTTTCATGTGTTCGCCGGAGGGCGGCATGTCGCGCTGGAATGGCAGGATCCGCTGGCGCACGCCGGCGACGCGGAAGGCGAGGGCGGCAAGCTGACCGCGCCGATGCCGGGCAAGGTGATCGCGGTGATGGTCCAGGCCGGCGCGAACGTCACGCGCGGCACGCCGCTGCTGGTGATGGAGGCGATGAAGATGGAGCACACCATCTCCGCGCCGACGGACGGCGTGGTCGGCGAAGTGCTGTATGGGGTCGGCGACCAGGTCGGCGAGGGCGAGCAGCTGCTCGGCTTCGAGGCCAAGGCGGGCTGAGGCACGTGCGGGCGCCGCCCGGTGTCCGAAACGGTAAGTGTGCCGCTCTTTCGCGCAAGCAAGGCGCCGATGTTCCTTCGAGAATGCCGTGTTGCCTTGTTTGTCGCGAGGCTCGTCATGACGGCGGGCGATGGTATTGGCGCCGTCGCCGGCGGCACCGCCCGCCGGCCTCGACGGTCCGGGGACCGGCGCGGTTCCCTTCGCGGCAACGAGGAAATCCGGACCCCCTTCCTCTTTGTCCAGCCCATGCCGCGATACCAACTTGAACCCTCTCCCCGGCTGCTCCCCTCGCATGCAGCGGGCGCAGTCCCCTCCACCGCCCGCAAGGCCGTCGATCTCGGCCAATTCTGGTTCAACGGCTATGCCGTTTCCATCCGGCTGCTCGGCAATGGCAAGCTGTGGGCGCAGCGCGTCGTCAAGCAAGCGCCGGGCGGCGATGTGCTGCAGAAAATCCTGTATTGGCTTCGAACGGTGTTCGATCTCGAGGGCGGACGCGCCTGGTATCTGAACGCGCGCGATGGCGCCGAGGTTCTCAGTCAGCGCTGGGCGGAATACCGCAACGATTCGCTGGATGCGTTCGTGCCGGCAGGCACGCAGTCCGCTGCGCCGGCGCCGGCGCCGGCGCAGACGCAGGCGCAGACGCAAGCGGGGACGACGAATCTGCTGTCGCTGCGCCATGCCGACCCGGCGCTGCGTTGCGTGATCGAGAATCTGAATCGGCGCGATCGGACGGCGTTGAGTCTGGTCCACAAGTCCATGCGCTTGCCGAAGGACTGCAACATGGACCTGGATGCCCGCAGGGCGATGCGGACGGCGAACGGCATCCGCACCCTGAAGGACCTGAAGGCGGTGGCGGCCGAGTACGGCCTGTGCGGTCCCGGTTCTTCCCGTGCGGGCAGGCTTTCGGCCGCGGACAAGGTCGGACTGCTCGGCGCGCTTGCGAGCCGCCTGGCCGCCCTCCCGGTGCACCAGCGTTCGGGCGCCGCGCGCCATCTGCTCGAACTGGCTGCCCGCCTGCCGGACGATAGCCGCCGGCAGGCGCAGCTGGCCTTGCTGATGCATTCGCACAGGGGCCAGCGGGCCGAGATCGAGGCCACGCTGGTGCCCGACAAGGCCGCCTATACGGCGCTTGCCGCAGCCTTGACGCCGACGCAACGGCAGCAAGGCTTGCGCGCGCTGACCGTGGCGTTCATGGCCTCGGCGGGTGTCGCGGCGGAAGCGCGAGCCAGGCGGTGGGACGAGTTGTTCGCCGATGCCGAAGCGGCCGTCGCTGCCGAGCCCACTGTGGCCGCGCATCGCTTGGCCGTTCTGGCAGGGTGCCTGAAGGAGATCGAATCCGGCGAGCTGGCAAACCGGCTGCTCATGTTGGGCGCCCGCGCGCTTGAACGTTGGCACACGCTGCGGCAGCAATTGGACCGCTTGCCCCGGCCCGCAGGCACCGTGCTGGCATCCGCCCTGGCGCGATGCCTGTGGTACTTCGACGAGGCGCAGCAAGAAGGCGCGACAGCGCTGGCGTTGCTGCAACAGTGGCAAGGCAATATCGCGCCGGGCAACCCAGACGAAGTCGAGCTATCGCTGGCGCTGCTGGGCCGGATCGCCGAGACCGAGCGGGCCGATAGCTGGTCGCGCGTGTGGGACCGCATCGAGGCGGACCGGCTGGTGGACCATGGCAAGGAAGCGGTGTATCAGCTGGCATGGGTGCCGGCGCAGGAACACTGGCCTCGGGTGATCCAATTCTGCCGGGATGGCATCGCGGCGTATCCCAGGCAGTGCGCCGACATGCTGCTTGCCTTGATCCATGTGGTCGACAAACGGCGAGAGGCAGACCCGTCGCCGGATACCGCCGAACTGAAATCGGCGCTTCATGAGGTGGCGCTGGACCTGCTCAAGTGCGGTGGACCGGCAGCCCCGCTGCTGCAGTGCCGGTGGATTCCCAAGGACCACTTGCTCGCGGCGATGCAGACCCATGTGCCGTGGCCCGACAGAGCACTGGTGCTGGCGCAGTGGCTGGAGACCGGCCCACTTCGAGACAATGCCGAGCAGGCGCTTTCCTCGCTGCTTCCCGGGCTGACCCCGGCGCTGAACGAACTCGTTGCGCTGACCCGCAATGGCGCCAGCGACGAGACCTGCGATGCCTGTACCCGTGCGTTGAGCGCCCTCGCAAGGCGGTGCGACGAAGCGTTGCTGGCCGGCGCCGAGGGGCTGAACACGGCGGTGCAGATGGCCGAGGCCCTGCTGCCGCTGGTTCGCGGCATGCGCAGCGACGACACTGCCCCGGCAGCGGCAGCCCTGGCGCAACTGGTCAACAGCCTCGCCCTGGTGGCGGCACAACGGCGGGACAGCGCTCACGAGCGGCGCATCGGGACGCTGCTCGAGCGCATCTGGGCACTGTCGCGCCGGCTTCCGTCCACCGGCAGGCAGGCAATGCTTCAGGAACTCATTGCGCTGAAGGCGCCTGCGCCGCCGCCGAACGACACGCGCCGGAATCCCCATTTCTGGACAGAACAAACGCTGCGGCGCGCCGTTCAGGCCGTAGCCGACGATCTGCCGGCCGGCGCGGCGATCCTCGCCGATCTGGCCTCGGCCGAATTCATGGTGAATGGCGTCGCCAATTACGACGGCCACTTTGGCGACCTGAGAAAACGCATCTGGACCAAGGCCATGGCGATGCCCGACGAGCAGTTCGTCGAGGTCGCCGGGCAGATCGCAGTGTGGTTTGCCAAGGCGCCGCCCGGCGATGGGGAGCGACGTGCCTGGCGGGAGGCGAAGTCCGCTTTCTTTGGCAGGATCAAGGCCCTGCCCGCGGAGCCGTATCGTTCCGCTCGGGAGCGCATCGAATACTGGATGGCCCCGCTTTGAATCCGGCGCCGCGTCGCGTCCGCCGCGGAGCCGGCCCGAGCCGGGGACCCAGAGTCTGAGACAATACGCCGGAACAAGACCAAAGACGTGGAGAAGCGATGAAGTTGCAGTTGTACGTGCCGGATGGCCGCTATGCGCCGTGGATCGAGGGGTTTGCCGAGGCCCTGCCGGAGGCGCAGTGCGTGACGTGGGAAGACAGCCAGGGACAGGCGGTCGACTATGCGGTGGTCTGGCGCCCGCCGCTCGAGATGCTGAAAGGCCGCCAGGACCTGAAGGCGGTGTTCAATCTGGGCGCTGGCGTCGACGGCATCCTGCGGCTGCGCGACACCGATCCGGACGCGCTGCCGGCCGGCGTGCCGATCGTGCGGCTCGACGATGCCGGCATGGGCGCGCAGATGGCGGAGTACGTGACCCATGCGGTCCTGCGCTACTTCCGCCGACTGGACGACTATGCGGCCCAGCAGCAGGCCGGTACCTGGAAATTCCTCAAGCCGAATCGCCGCGCCGATTTCACGATCGGCGTGATGGGCGTCGGCACGCTCGGTGCGCATATCGCCCGCACGCTGGCTTCGTTCGGTTTCCCGGTGCGCGGCTGGAGCCGTTCGCCGAAGACCGTCGACGGCGTGCAATGCCATGCCGGCGAGGCCGGGCAGGCGGGTTTTCTCGATGGATTGCGCGTGCTGGTCAATGTGCTGCCGCTGACGCCGGAGACCGAGAACATCATCGACGCGGCGCTGCTGAACCGGCTCGCCAAGGGCGCCTATCTGATCAACGTCGCGCGCGGGCCGCATCTGGTCGAAGAGGATCTGCTGGCAGCGGTGCAGCAGGGCCAGATTGCCGGCGCCACGCTGGACGTGTTCCGCACCGAGCCGTTGCCGCCGGAACATCCGTTCTGGCGCGAGCCGCGCATCACCATCACGCCACATATCTCGGCGCTGACGCTGCGCGAGGACAGCATCGCGCAGATTGCCGACAAGATTCGCGCGCTGCGGGCCGGCAAGCCGATCGCCGGCGTGGTCGACCTGCAGCGCGGGTATTGACAGGCGCGCCACCAGAACCAGACCGCCGCCAGCGAGCGGCGGCCGCCACCAGACGAGGAGCAGCAATGAACCAGCCCAACTATGTGAAGATCGTCGAGGTCGGGCCGCGCGACGGCCTGCAAAACGAGAAGGCGATGGTCCCGGCCGACACCAAGGTCGCGCTGATCGACCGCCTGACCGAGGCCGGCTTCGTCAACATCGAAGCGGCCTCCTTCGTGTCGCCGAAATGGGTGCCGCAAATGGCGGACGGCGCCGAGGTGATGGCTCGCATCCAGCGCCGGCCCGGCACGCTGTATTCGGTGCTGACGCCCAACATGAAGGGCTTCGAGGGGGCGGTCGCCGCGGGCGCCGACGAAGTGGTGATCTTCGGCGCGGCGAGCGAGGCCTTCTCGCAGAAGAACATCAACTGCTCGATCGCCGAGTCGATCGCCCGTTTCGAGCCGGTGGCGGCGGCGGCCAGGGAGAAGGGCATCCGTTTGCGCGGCAGCATCTCGTGCTCGCTGGGCTGTCCGTATCAGGGCGAGGTGCCGGTCGCGGCGGTGGTCGACGTGGTCCGCCGCATGCGGGATCTCGGCTGCGATGAGATCGACATCGCCGACACCATCGGCGTCGGTACCCCGGGCCGCGTGCAGGAAGTGATGCGCGCCGCCGCCGCCGAATTTCCGCTCGATCGCCTGTCGGGCCACTTCCACGATACCTATGGTCAGGCGCTGTCGAACATCCTCGCCAGCCTCGACGTCGGGATCCAGATCTTCCATGCCTCCGTGGCGGGGCTCGGCGGTTGTCCCTATGCGAAGGGCGCGACCGGCAATGTGGCCACCGAGGACGTGCTGTACATGCTGCACGGCATGGGCGTGCGGACCGGCATCGATCTTGAGCAGGTGGTGCGCGCCGGCGATTTCATTTCGCAGGCCATCGGGCGCACCAACAACTCGCGGGTCGGCCGTGCGCTGCTGACCAAATGGGCTGCCGACAAGGCCGAGGGAAACGCCGCGGCCTGCGTCTGAACCGTGGCCCGCCACCCAACCCATATCGACAATCAGCGAAGCACGCGCGGAGACCGAAGCCCGATGCAGAACCTCGCCCAACCCTTGTCCCTTTCCGAGGCGGCCTCCACCGAGGCCGCCCTGCCTGAATCCGCCCGGCGCGTGGCGCGCCTGCTCGCCGAGCTCGGCCACGACAAGCCGATCGTGATGCTGCCCTCGACCGGCAAGACGTCGGCCGAGGCGGCGGCCGGCCTCGGCTGCTCTGTCGCCGAGATCGCCAAGTCGATCGTCTTCCGGCGGCTCGACGACGATGCGCCGGTGGTGGTGATCGCCAGCGGAAGCAATCGCGTCGACGAGGCCAAGGTGGCCGCGCGTGTCGGCGCCCTCGGCAAGGCCGATGCCCGTTTCGTTCGCGAGAAGACCGGCTACGCGATCGGCGGGGTCTGTCCCATCGGCCATGCGGTGACACCGGTGATGCTGCTCGACCGCGATCTGTTCCGCTATGGCAGCCTGTGGGCCGCCGCCGGCCATCCGCACGCGGTGTTCAATCTGACCCCGCAGGAACTGCAGGCGATCACCGGGGCAGAGGTGGCCGACGTGGCCGACGTGGCCCGGCAGGAGGCGGCATGAGCCCGGACCTGAAACCTGGCCTGGCATTCACCTGGCGCTATACCGTGCCGCCGAAGGCGACCGTGCCCAATCTCTACGACGACGTGCCGGGCTGCCCGGAGATGCCGGACGTGCTGGCCACCGGTTATATGGTCGGCATCATGGAATGCGCCTGCCTGCAGATGCTGCGCGAGTACCTGGACTGGCCGCGCGAGCAATCGCTCGGCACGCTGGTCAGCTTCACGCATCTGGCACCCACTCCGGCCGGCATGACGGTGACCGTCAAAGGCGTGCTCACCGCGATCGAGGGCCGCAAGTTGCGTTTCGAGCTGTCGGCATGGGACGGCGAGGACAAGATTTCCGAGGGCGTGCATGAGCGCCATCTGATCGACGCGGTACGCTTCAACGACAAGGTCGCGGGCAAGCGCGCTCGCGCCGGCGCGGCACGGCAATAGCGCGGCTGAGCACCGCACGACTTCGCTGAGCAGAACCGGCACATTCGTGCCAATGGCGAAAGCGATTTCGTCCCGTCTGTGGAGAATCGGCGTTTTCCTCGAACCACGGAAACGACCGAATGGCCATGGAACCCTCCGAAGCGGTGTACCGGTACCAAGCCGACCATGTCGTCAGCAAAGCGGCCGCAAACGCGCCGACCGACGTCCGCGGCGGCACGCCGCTGGTCATCGGCGCGTTCCGGTTCCGCGATGGCGGGCTGGTGCGGATCACGATGGAGAAGGGCGCGGTCATTCGGGCGACGCGGCTGGAAACGCCTCGCTTCGAATCGGCGTGGCAGCGGCTGCAGTATTGCCTGCGGTCGCTGTTCGGACTCGAAGGCGGGCGGCGCTGGACCGTCAAGCCCGTGCACGAGCGCGAGATCGCCAACGCGGCGTGCCACCTGACCATGGCCAGGCGGCAGCCGGCTCATCCGGCCCCACCCTCGGCCTCACCCTCGGCCCCAC
>NZ_JABTYE010000041.1 GCF_013314895.1 Cupriavidus gilardii
GGTTTGCTGGCGGTCTTGCGGGTCATGGCGACGGCCGGCGCCGGCCCTCCGCCTTCTCCGTCCATCCAATCCGGCCCCCGCGCCGGCCGTCGACATGACCCGCAAGACCGCCAGCAAACCCGACTATCTGAAGAAGATCCTGACCGCCAAGGTGTACGACGTGGCGCAGGAGACCGAGCTGACCTACGCCCACGAACTGTCGGCGCGAATTGGCAACGGGGTCTGGTTCAAGCGCGAGGACACCCAGCCGGTGTTCTCGTTCAAGCTGCGCGGCGCCTACAACAAGATGGCCTCGCTGACGGCCGACGAACTGAAGCGCGGCGTGATCGCGGCCTCGGCCGGCAACCACGCCCAGGGCGTCGCGCTGGCCGCGGCGCGGATGGAGTGCAAGGCCATCATCGCGATGCCGGTGACCACGCCGCAGGTCAAGATCGACGCGGTGCGCAAGCACGGCGGCAAGTGGGTGCAGGTCGTGCTGCACGGCGAGTCGTACAGCGACGCCTACCAGCACGCCGCCGAACTGCAGCGCAAGCACAAGCTGACCTTCATCCATCCGTTCGACGACCCCGAGGTGATCGCCGGCCAGGGCACCGTCGCGATGGAAATCCTGCGCCAGCACCCGGGCCCGATCCACGCGGTGTTCGTCGCCATCGGCGGCGGCGGGCTGATCGCAGGGGTGGCGTCTTACATCAAGGCGGTGCGGCCGGAAATCAAGGTGATCGGCGTGCAGACCGTGGACTCGGACGCGATGAAGCGATCGATCGAGGCCGGCAAGCGCGTCGAACTGAAGGACGTGGGCCTGTTCTCGGACGGCACCGCGGTCAAGCTGGCCGGCAAGGAAACCTTCCGCATCGCGCGCGAGCTGGTCGACGAGATCGTGCTGGTCGATACCGACGCGCTGTGCGCCGGCGTCAAGGACGTGTTCCAGGACACCCGCAGCATCCTCGAGCCGTCGGGCGCGCTGGCCGTGGCCGGCCTGAAGGCGTATGCCGAGCGCGAGAAGCTCAAGGGCAAGAATCTGGTGGCGATCGCCTCTGGCGCCAACATGAACTTCGACCGCCTGCGCTTCGTCGCCGAGCGGGCCGAGGTCGGCGAGGCGCGCGAGGCGGTGTTCGCCGTGACGATCCCGGAGGAGCGCGGCAGCTTCCGCCGCTTCTGCGAACAGCTGGGCACGCGCAACGTGACCGAGTTCAACTACCGGATCGCCGACAACCAGCTCGCGCATATCTTCGTCGGCGTGCAGATCGGCAGCCGCGTCGAGAGCGACAGGCTGGCCGCGGGCTTTCGCCGCCATGGCTTTGCCACGCTGGACCTGTCCAATGACGAACTGGCCAAGCAGCACATCCGCTATATGGTCGGAGGGCATTCGCCGCTGGCCCAGGACGAACTGCTGTACCGCTTCGAATTCCCCGAGCGTCCCGGCGCGCTGATGAAATTCCTGTCGAGCATGAGCCCGAACTGGAACATCAGCCTGTTCCACTACCGCAATCAGGGCGCGGACACGTCCAACATCCTGGTCGGCATCCAGGTACCGAAGAACGAAAAGCGCGCGTTCCGGGACTTCCTTGCCACGCTCGGTTACTTACACTGGGAAGAAACCGACAATCCCGTCTACAAGCTGTTCCTGGCGTGACGGTGCCTGCCGGTGCCTGTTGCCGCGTCGCTGCCTGTGCCGCCCGCCGCTGAACCGCACATTGGAGTGCTCATGACCCTGCCCGAACATTCGCCGCTGGGCAAAGTCTCGGCCTACAAGACCGAGTACGACGCCAGCCTGCTGTTCCCGATCCCGCGCGCGCCCAAGCGCGCCGAGATCGGCCTGCCCGACGGCCGCGCGGTGCCGTTCTTCGGCGTGGACATCTGGAATGCCTACGAGCTGTCCTGGCTCAATTCCAGGGGCAAGCCGCAGGTCGCGCTGGCCAGCTTCATCATTCCGGCCGATACGCCGAACATCATCGAATCCAAGTCGTTCAAGCTGTATCTGAACAGCTTCAACCAGACCAAACTGGAATCGCCCGAGGCGCTGCAGCAGCTGCTGCACCACGACCTGTCCGAAGCGACCGGCGGCACCGTGCAGGTGCGGCTGACCGCGGAGCACGACTTCGCGCGCCAGCAGATGGCCGAGCTCGACGGCCTGCTGCTGGACCGGCTCGACATCGAGACCGATATCTACGAGCCGGCGCCGCAGCTGCTGCGCGCCGACCAGGAAGAAACCCCGGTCGAGGAGACGCTGGTCTCCCATCTGCTGAAGTCGAACTGCCTGGTCACCGGCCAACCCGACTGGGGCAGCGTGCAGATCCGCTATGTCGGCGCCCCGATCGACCAGGAAGGGCTGCTCAAGTACCTGATCTCGTTCCGCAACCACAACGAGTTCCACGAGCAATGCGTCGAGCGCATCTTCATGGACGTGCTGCGCCAGTGCAAGCCGGTCAAGCTGGCGGTCTACGCCCGCTATACGCGGCGCGGCGGACTCGACATCAACCCGTTCCGCACCAACTTCAACACGCCGTGGCCGGATAACCGGCGCAACGCCCGCCAGTAAGGTCTGGCACAGCAGCACGCCTGTTCCGAGGCAGGGAAAGGCCGGCGTGGGTGCAACAGCGCCACGCCGGCCTTCTTTGTAACAGGCCTTCAATTAATTAATATGCCAATTAATATGCAAGGCACGCGACCATGACCATGCCTGCCAATCGTTCCCGCTCCTCTGCCGCTGCCGCGCCCGACCTGTCGCCCCCGGTCCAGGAACCGGCGCCCCGTCGTCCGGGTCGTCCTGATGGCAGCCCGCCAGCCGGCAAGCTCGCCAGCGGTGCAGCGCCACGCGGGCCGGGCCGGGTTCTGGGCCCCGAGGATCAGCGCGAGCGGCTGCTCGACGCCGCCGTCTCGCTGTTCGCCGAGCACGGTGTCGCCGCGACCCAGGTCAAGGCGATTGCCGCCCGAGCCGGCGTGACTCCCGCGCTGGTCCACTACTACTTCGGCGACCGTGGCCGACTGCTCGACGCGGTGGCGCAGGAGCGGCTCGGCCCGCTGGTGGATCGGGTCTTCGCGCCGACGGAGGGGGACGATCGCGATGCCGACCCCGCCGATACCGCGGATGCAGCGGACCTCGCCGCGCTGCTGGCCGGCATCGCCGAACGGCTGATTCGCGCGGCGGTCGCCACGCCGTGGTTCCCGGCGCTGTGGGTGCGCGAGATCGTCACCGGCGAGGGCCAGTTGCGCGAACGCGTGATGCAGCGCTTCGGCCTGCAGCGCGTCGGCGGCGTGGTGACCGCACTGAGCGCCGCACGCACCCGCGGCCAGATCGATCCCGCGCTGGCGCCGCCGCTGCTGATGGTGTCGGTGATCGGCCTGGCGCTGCTGCCGCTGGCCACCGGCCATATCTGGCGACGCCTGCCCGGGGCCGATGCGGTCGACGTCGACGCGATGGTCGCGCATGCCCGCGCGCTGCTGACGCACGGCATCCGTGCCGGCGACCCTGGCACAAGCGGCCACCGGCGTCGGCCAACCGAGCGCCGCTGAGCGCCACCGATCGAACGAACCGCCATGCCCGACGCCGACTCCCCGCCCATCGACCTCCGCGCGCACCGCCGGCATGCCGCAGTTCGGCGGACCCTGGGGCCGAGCTTCGCCCTGGTTGCAGCGGGGCTTCTCTCTGGCTGCGGCGACTCGGCTCCGGCCCGCTGGCAAGGCTATGTCGAAGGTGAGTTCGTCCACCTCGCCTCCCCCTTCGCCGGACGGCTGGAGCGCCTGAACGTCGAGCGCGGTCAGCAGGTCGCCGCCGGCGCGCCGCTGTTTGCGCTGGAGACCGACGAAGAATCGACCGCCCGCGCACAGGCGGTCGCCCAGCTCGAAGCCGCACAGGCCGAGCTCACCGATCTGCAGACCGGCCGGCGGCCCCCGGAAATCGACGCCGTCCGCGCGCAACTGGCGCAGGCCGAGGCCGCGGCGCAGCGCAGCGCCGCCGCGCTGGCGCGCGACGAGGCGCAGCTGCGCATCGGCGCGATCCCGCAGGCCCAGCTCGAGCAGAGCCGCGCCACCGCGCAGGCCGACGCCGCGCGGGTGCGCGAGCTGCGCAGCGATCTGGCGGTGGCACGCCTGCCTGGACGCGAGGCGCGCCGCGGCGCGCAGCAGGCGCAGGTCGAAGCCGCGCGCGCCGCATTGGCACAGGCCGACTGGCGGCTCTCGCGCAAGGCCATCGCCGCGCCGCAGGGCAGCCTGGTCTACGACACGCTGTACCGGCTGGGCGAATGGGTGCCGGCCGGCAGTCCGGTGGTGCGGCTGCTGCCGCCGGGCAACGTCAAGATTCGCTTCTTCGTGCCCGAAGCCGCGGTCGGCACGCTGCGCGCCGGCCAGACCGTGCGCCTGACCTGCGACGGCTGCGGCGCCGCGATTCCGGCCACCATCCGCTATGTGTCGAGCCAGGCCGAATACACGCCGCCGGTGATCTACAGCAACGAGACCCGGCGCAAGCTGGTCTTCCTGGTCGAAGCGCGCCCGGCGCCGGCGGACGCCGCGCGGCTGCATCCGGGCCAGCCGGTGGAAGTCGAGCCGGCCGCAGCCGCCGGCACCGGACCCGCGTCAGCAGCGCCGGCAAGCGGAGCACGCCCATGAACGGCACCGTGCCAGCCGACACTTCGGCAGCCGAGCGCGGCGCCCCCGAACTGGCGATCGACGTGCACGACCTCGGCAAGCGCTTCGGCGACAAGCAGGTGGTCGACGGGCTGACGCTGCAGGTGCGCCGCGGCGAAATCTTCGGCTTCCTCGGTCCCAACGGCAGCGGCAAGACCACCTCGATCCGCATGATGTGCGGGCTGCTGACGCCCGACGCCGGCAGCGGCACCTGCCTGGGCTACGACATCCTGCGCGACAGCGCGCAGATCAAGCGCCGCGTCGGCTATATGACGCAGAAGTTCTCGTACTGGGAAGACCTGTCGATTCGCGAGAACCTCGACTTCGTCGCGCGCGTCTACGGCGTGTCCGACCGCAAGGCCGCGGTCGAGCGCGCCCTCGAAGGGCTCGGCCTGGCCAGCCGCGCGCGGCAGCTGGCCGGTGCACTGTCGGGCGGCTGGAAGCAGCGGCTGGCGCTGGCGGCCTGCCTGCTGCACGAACCCGAGCTGCTGCTGCTCGACGAGCCGACCGCCGGCGTCGATCCGAAGGCGCGGCGCGATTTCTGGGAGCAACTGCATCGGCTCGCCGCCCGCGGCATCTCGGTGCTGGTCAGCACGCACTACATGGACGAGGCCGAGCGCTGCCACAAGCTGGCCTATATCGCCTACGGCAAGCTGCTGGCGCAGGGCACCGCGGAGCAGGTGGTGGCAGCGCAGGCGCTGTCGACCTGGTCGGTTGAAGGCGGCGACCTCAACGCGCTGTCGCGCCAGCTGGCCGACGAAGCCGCGGTCGAGCAGACCGTGGTGTTCGGCAACGCGCTGCACGTGACAGGGCGCGATGCCGCCGCGCTCGAAGCGACGCTGCGGCGGCTGTCCGACCATGGCCGTCATCGCATGGCGCCGGTCGACACCAGCCTGGAAGACGTGTTCATCCACATGATGAATCGCGCGGACGACAACATGCGCGCCGATGCCAACGCGGCCCATTCCACCGATAGCGCGACAGTCGGCAGGAGCGGCAGGCCATGAAGGGCGAGCCGCGCGCCGGCGAAGAGCGCCTCGGCTTCTCGCTGCGGCGCTGGTGGAGCATCGTGCTGAAGGAATTCCTGCAGCTGCGCCGCGACCGCGTGACCTTCGGCATGATCGTCGGGCTGCCGGTGCTGCAGCTGCTGCTGTTCGGCTTCGCCATCAATACCGATCCGCGCCAGCTGCCCACCGCGGTGATCGCCGCCGACCACAGCGAGTTCACCCGCTCGCTGATCGCCAGCATGCAGGCCTCGCGCTATTTCCGCGTGGTCGGCACGTTGCCCGACGAGGCCGCGGGGCGCGAGGCGCTGATGCGCGGCGAGCTGCAGTTCGTCGTCAGCATCCCGCCCGACTTCACGCGCCGGCTGCTGCGCGGCGAACGCCCGGCCGTGCTGGTCGAGGCCGACGCCACCGATCCGTCGGCAACGGGCGCCGCGCTGGCGGCGCTGGGGCAGATGCCGCTCGCGGTGGCCGACAAGGACCTGAAGGGCTCGCTGGCGCCGCTGGCGAGCGGCAAGCCGGCCTTCGACGTGCAGGTGCATCGGCTCTACAACCCCGAAGGGCTGACCGCCTACAACATCGTGCCGGGCCTGATGGGCGTGATCCTGTCGATGACGATGGTGATGATGACGGGCCTGGCGATGACGCGCGAACGCGAGCGCGGCACGATGGAAAATCTGCTGGCCACGCCGGTGCGTCCGCTCGAGGTGATGAGCGGCAAGATCGTGCCCTATGTCTTCATCGGGCTGATCCAGAGCACCATCATCCTGCTGGCGGCACGCTGGGTGTTCGGCGTGCCCTTCGTCGGCTCGGTGATCGCGGTCTATCTGGCCGCGCTGCTGTTCATCGCCGCCAATCTGACGGTCGGCATCACGCTGTCGTCGCTGGCGCAGAACCAGCTGCAGGCGATGCAGCTGACCTTCTTCTACTTCCTGCCCGGCATCCTGCTGTCGGGCTTCATGTTCCCCTTCCAGGGCATGCCGGGCTGGGCGCAGGCGATCGGCAACCTGCTGCCGATGACGTACTTCCACCGGATGATCCGCGGCATCCTGCTCAAGGGCAGCGGCTGGGCGGAGCTCTGGCCCAATGTCTGGCCGCTGCTGCTGTTCACCGCGGTGGTGATGGCGATCGCGGTGCGGTTCTATCGTCGTACGCTCGATTGACGGCCGACCGATGCGCTCGCCGAACGTCGATGCCTGCAAGGAGATCGTGATGACCCTGCCCGCGTTCCGATGCAGACGGCTGGCGCCACTGGCGGGCGCCGCCGCGCTGCTGGCCGGCTGCGCCGTCGGCCCGGATTTCGTCGCGCCGCCCGCGCCCGACAGCGCCCGCTATGGAGCTGCGCCCTTGCCTTCGGCGACGACTTCCGCGCCGACGTCCGTGTCGATGCGGCACGGCCAGGCGCAGCACCTTGTCGATGGCGCCGACGTGCCGGCCCAGTGGTGGTCGCTGTTCGGCAGCGCCGCGCTCGACTCCGCGATCCGCACCGCATTGGCCAACAGCCCGATGCTGGCCGAGGCACAGGCCAGTCTGGAGCGCGCCCGGCACGACTATGCCGCGGCCGCCGGCATCGCCCAGTGGCCCGCCATCGACGCACGGCTCGACGCGGCCCGTCAGCAGGTCAATATCGAATCGATGGGCATCACGGCCTTCCCCAGTCCTCCGCCCTTCACGCTGTACGGCGCGTCGGTGCGGGTCTCCTATGTGCTGGACCTGTTCGGCGCGCAGCGGCGGGAACTGGAGGGGCTGCGCGCGGCGGTCGACTTCCAGCGCTACGAGCTCGAGGCCGCGCGGCTGTCGCTGGCCGCCAATGTCGCCACGGCGGCAATTCGCGAGGCCAGCCTGCGCGCGCAGATCGAAGACACCGAGGCGCTGATCGACGCGCAGCGGCGGCAGCTGGCGATCGTCGAGCAAGGCGTCGCGCTCGGCGGCACCGCCGAGGTCGAGGCAGAGCGGCAACGCGGCGAACTGGCGCAGACCGAGGCGCTGCTGCCGGGCCTGTCGCGGCAGTTGGCGGCGACGCGCCATCAGCTGGCGATCTATCTGGGATTGCCGCCCGAAGCGGCAGCCGAAGCGGCAGCCGAGCCGGAGCAGCAGAGCGCTTCGGGACCGGCGGCACCGACTGCGCCGGCCACCGCCGTGCCGGTGTTCCGCCTCACCGAACTGAGACTGCCCGACACCTTGCCGGTCAGCCTGCCATCGAAGCTGGCGCGCCGGCGGCCGGATATCCGCGCCGCCGAGGCGCTGCTGCATCGGGCCAGCGCCAATATCGGCGTCGCCACCGCCAACCTGTATCCGAGCCTGACGCTGTCGGCCAGCGCCGGCACGCAATCGCGCACCGGCGGCGATCTGTTCGATCACCTCAATGTGTGGAATGTCGCTGCGGGGCTGGTGCAGCCGGTCTTTCGCGGCGGCGCGCTGCGGGCCCGGCAACGCGCCGCGGAAGCGGCCTATCGCCAGGCGCTGGCGGCGCATCGGCAGACGGTGCTTCAGGGCCTGCGCGAAGTCGCCGATGCGCTGCAGGCGGTGCATAGCGATGCCGCGACGCTGAGGGCGCGGGCCGAAGCGGCCCAACGCGCCGCCGCCACGCTGGCCATCGTCGCCGAGCAATACCGGCTCGGCGGCGTCAGCCAGTTGGCGCTGCTCGATGCGCAACGCCAGCATCGCGAGACCACGCTGGCGCTGACGCGGGCCAGTGCCGATCGTCTGGCCGATTCGGCCGCCCTGCTGCAGGCGCTCGGCGGCGGCTGGTGGCAAGGCGAGGTCCAGGCCGGGGCCGAGGCCGCCGATACGCGGCAGGACCGGGCCGGCGGCCCGGCAACGACGGCATCGCGATGATCGGTCGGCTGGGCGGGCATGTGCGGGTCCCGGCCCGGGTTCTCTTTCTGTGGCTTTTGTTCAGTCCGATGCCGGCGACGCCTCAGCCAGCAGCGCGACGACTTCCCGCCGGCCCGCCGCCTGCGCCAGCGTCAGGGCCGTGTGGCCCTTCGCATTGCGCAGCAGCGCATTGGCGCCGGCCTCGAGCAGCAGCCTGACCACGGCAGCATCGCCGGCCCGCGCGGACAACATCAGCGCCGTCATGCCGTGCTGATCCGCGGCGTCGACACCGGCGCCGGCCCGCAGCAACAGGTCCACGGTGCGCATGCGCAGCCCCGGCGAGCGTCCGAGCTCGTCGCTGCCGGCCGCCAGCAGCAAGGGCGTGCGCATCGCGGCGTTGCGTTGATGGAGGCCATCGGCGGCGCCATGCGCCAGCAATGTCGCCATCACCTTCGGATGCAGCGCCGCGGCCGCGTAGCCGAGCGGCGTCCAGCCCTCGGCCTGGCACGCCAGCGGGTCGGCGCCCGCCGCCAGCAGCGTGGCGGCGACCTCGGCATGGCCATAGACCGCGGCCCGCATCAGCGGCGTCCGGCGCGCGGCGTCGCGGCCGTCGACCGCCGCGCCATGCGCCAGCAGCAGCGCCACGGCCTCGCGCTGCCCGAAGGTGGCGGCGCGCGCCAGCGGCGTCTCGCCATCCGGAAACGAAGCGACGTCGATCAACCAGGCGCCATGCGGCTGCGCGGCAGCGATCAGCTCGCGCATCGCCGCCAGATGGCCGCGTCCGGCCGCGATGGCCAGCGCCCCGTGTCCGCGCGGCGACAGCGGCAGCGACAACGACTCGGCGCGCGCCAGCCAGGGCTGCAGTTGCGCCACATCGCCGCTGCCGGCGGCATGGGCCAACTCGTCGGTGCCGCTGCGTCCCAGCCAGTCGAGATAGTCGGAAACCAGTTCGCCGATGGTGGCGGTCAGAGCCGCATCCCCGGCCAGGGGGTCCGCGGCCAGCGCCACCGGCGGCTGGCGGTCGGCATTGCGGGCCGACAGCGCGAGCCTGGCTGCATGCGTGCCCTGGTATTCCAGCTGGCGCAGCAGCGCGCGCACCAATTGCGGCGCGGCCGGGCGCAACTGGAAGGCCAGATGCAGGGCGGTATCGCCGTTGGCGTTGGTCAGCGCCGGATCGGCGCCGTGCTGCAGCAGCCGTTCGACGGCCTTCCATTCGCCGCCGGAGAGCAGCGCCAGGTGCAGCGCGGTATTGCCGTCGCGGTCCGGCAGGCGCAGCAGCGCGGGCTGGGCGGCGGCAAGCGTGTCGATGGCGGCCACATCGCCGCGGGCGATGGCGGCATGCAAGGCGGCGACCGCCGCTCCTTCGACGGTGGATGCGCCGCCCGGCGCACCGGCAGGTTTGGCGTCGACGAAACTCCTGGTTGGTAGCACCATGCCTGTTCTCCTGGCGTTGGGGATAGGGCCGCCGCGGAAGGCGGTGGCGCTGGTTGCCAGCGGAGCGCCGAGGGGGCGGGCTGGCAGCGTGGGGCCGGCGGTGGGTACTTGGAGGAACGCGGCCGGCCGAGGGGTATGCCGCTCGACCGGTCGCAGCCACCGCCGGCGCCGCCATCCTATGGGGCCCGGCAGGCGGAATCTATTGAAAACACCCGGAATCTGTGCAAAGGAGCGCGCCGGTGTCGCAGCGCGGTCGGTGCGGCGCCCCACCTCCGGTGCGCATCGGCGGGCTGCCAGGCGGCGTTGGCGTGGCATCCGGACGCGCCGGCGGGACTTTTGCTAAAGTTTACGCCCGACTTTCCACCGCCCCCGCCTCGGGGAGCGGTGCGCCCACCGAAAGGATTCCTCCCCATGTCTTCCGGCGTCATCCGCATCCGCGGCGCCCGTCAGCACAATCTCAAGCAAGTCGATCTGGACCTGCGCACCGGCGAAATGACGGTGGTGACGGGACCGTCCGGCTCGGGCAAATCGAGCCTGGTCTTCGACACCCTCTATGCCGAAGGTCAGCGGCGCTATGTCGAAACCTTCAGCGCCTACGCCCGCCAGTTCCTCGATCGCATGGACCGGCCCCAGGTCGAGCGCGTCGAAGGCGTGCCGCCGGCGATCGCGATCGACCAGACCAATCCGGTACGCAGCTCGCGCTCGACGGTCGGCACCATGACCGAGCTGAACGACCATCTGAAGCTGCTGTTCGCGCGCGCCGCCCAGCTGTTCGATCGCGAGACCGCGCTGCCGGTCCGCCACGACACCCCCGAGACCATCTACGCCGAGCTGCTCGAACGCACCCGCGCCGACGATCCGCGCCTGGCGGTGACCTTCCCGGTCGAGCTGCCCGAATCGGCCACCGAGGACGAGATCGCGCAGTGGCTGTCCGTCAGCGGCTATACGCGCGTGCAGGCGCAGCGTGTGGTGAACTCGCCGACCGGCCCGCGCAAGATGCTCGACGTGGTGGCCGACCGCTTCCGCCTGCAGCGCGCCGACAAGGCCCGCGTGGTCGAGGCGATCGAGTCGTCGCTCAAGCGCGGCGCCGGCCGGGTCAATATCTACGTGCTGCCCGAGGGCGACGCCGCCTCCGCGGAAGCGGCCGACGCCGAGGCGACCATCTGGCGCTTCTCCACCGGCCTGCATTGCCCCGAGAGCGACCTGCGCTACGCCGATCCGCAGCCGGCGCTGTTTTCGTTCAATTCGGCCTATGGCGCCTGCGAGGCCTGCCGCGGCTTCGGCCGCGTGATCGGCGTCGATCTCGGCCTGGTGATTCCCGACGGGCGCAAGACGCTGCGCGAGGGCGCGATCAAGCCGATGCAGACGCCGGCATGGAAGGAGTGCCAGGACGACCTGATGCGCTACGCGGCGCGCGCCGGCATTCCGCGCGACACGCCGTGGGCCGAGCTGACGCAGGACCAGCGCGACTGGGTCGTCGACGGCGACCCCGCCTGGAACGGCAAGTGGAACAGCCAGTGGTACGGCGTGCGCCGCTTCTTCGACTATCTGGAGTCGAAGGCCTACAAGATGCATATCCGCGTGCTGCTGTCCAAGTACCGCAGCTACACGCTGTGCGAAACCTGCGGCGGCGCCCGCCTCAAGACCGAGGCGATGCTGTGGCGCCTGGGCTCGCGCGAGAACGCCGATGCCGTGCTCGATCCCGCCCGCCGCGTGATGCCGCGCGGCGTGGCCTGGCGGCGCGAACAGCTGGAGGCCCTGCCCGGCCTGACCGTGCACGACCTGATGCTGCTGCCGATCGACCGCATCCGCCGTTTCTTCGACACGCTGACGTTGCCCAGCGTGCTGCTCGACGACGCGCTGAAGCTGCTGCTGACCGAGGTCCGCACGCGCCTGAAGTACCTGTGCGACGTCGGCATCGGCTACCTGACGCTGGACCGGCAGAGCCGTACGCTGTCGGGCGGCGAGGTACAGCGGATCAACCTGACGACCGCGCTCGGCACCTCGCTGGTCAACACGCTGTTCGTGCTCGACGAGCCCAGCATCGGCCTGCATCCGCGCGACCTGAACCGGATCGTCGAGGCGATGCGGCGGCTGCGCGATGCCGGCAATACGCTGGTGGTGGTCGAGCACGATCCCTCGGTGATGCTGGCCGCCGACCGCCTGATCGACATGGGCCCCGGCCCCGGCGAGCGCGGCGGCGAGATCGTCTACGACGGCACCCCGGCCGAGATCCGCCACGCCGGCACGCTGACCGGCCAATACCTCGCCGGCCAGCGCCGCGTCGCCGATGCGTCGGACTGGGTCCGCCGGCCCGTCGACGAGGCCACGCCGCGGCTGGTGCTCGAAGGCGCCAGCGAGCACAACCTGCAGGACGTCACCGTGTCGATCCCGCTGCAGCGCCTGGTCTGCGTGACCGGCGTGTCCGGCTCGGGCAAGTCGACGCTGATCCAGGACGTGCTGCACCCCGCGCTGGCCCGCCATTTCGGCCGGGCCACCGAAACGCCCGGGGCGCACCGCGCCCTGGTCGGCGCCGAACGGATCGCCGATGCGGTGTTCGTCGACCAGTCGCCGATCGGCAAGACCGCGCGCTCCAATCCCGCCAGCTATGTCGGCGCCTTCGACGAGATCCGCAAGCTGTTCGCCAGGGCCCCGCTGGCGAAGCAGCGCGGCTATACCGCCGGCACGTTCAGCTTCAACTCGGGCGACGGACGCTGCCCGACCTGCGGCGGCTCCGGCTTCGAGCACGTCGAGATGCAGTTCCTGTCCGACGTCTATCTGCGCTGCCCGGATTGCGACGGCACGCGCTATCGCGCGGAAATCCTCGAGGTGAAGATCGAACGCGGCGGCCGCGCGCTGGGCATCGCGGACGTGCTGGAGCTGACGGTCAGCGAGGCGGTCGGGCTGTTTGCCGCCGATGCCGAGGTGCTGCGCGTGCTGCAGCCGATCGTCGATGTCGGCCTCGAATACGTGAAGCTGGGCCAGCCGGTGCCGACGCTGTCGGGCGGCGAGGCGCAGCGCCTGAAGCTGGCGGGCTTTCTCGCCGAAACCGCGCAGGCCGCGCGCAAGCGCGTCGCACCGGACGCCAGCGAGGGCCGGCTGTTCATGTTCGACGAGCCGACCACCGGCCTGCACTTCGACGACATCGCCAAGCTGATGCGCGCCTTCGGCAAGCTGCTGGACGGCGGGCATTCGCTGATCGTCATCGAGCACAACCTCGACGTGATCCGCGCCGCCGACTGGCTGATCGACCTCGGCCCCGAAGGCGGCGACGCCGGCGGGCAGCTGGTCTGCGCCGGGACGCCGGACGACGTCAAGCGCTGCGAGCAGTCGCATACCGGCGCGGCGCTGCTGCAGTACGAGAACCAGATCGGGCGCAGCGACGCGCAGGCCGAGCACGACGCGCTGCGGCTGCAGTCGGCGTACGGCTCGCCGGCGGCACGCCGTGCGCGGCGCGCGCTGGCCGAGGTCCAGGGCGAGAACGTGGTGCGCATCGTCAACGCGCACGAGCACAACCTGAAGTCGCTGAACGTCGATATTCCGCACAACAAGTTCAACGTCGTGACCGGCGTGTCCGGCTCGGGCAAATCCACGCTGGCCTTCGACATCCTGTTCCACGAGGGCCAGCGGCGCTATCTCGAATCGCTGAACGCCTATGCGCGCTCGATCGTGCAGCCGGCGGGCCGGCCCGAGGTCGACGCGGTGTTCGGCATTCCGCCGACCGTGGCGATCGAGCAGCGCCTGTCGCGCGGCGGGCGCAAGAGCACGGTGGCGACCACCTCCGAGGTCTGGCACTTCCTGCGGCTGCTGTACGTCAAGCTTGGCCTGCAGCACTGCGTGCACGACGGCACGCCGGTGACCGCGCAGAGCCCCGAATCGATCGTCGCGCAGCTGCTGCGCGAATACCGCGGCCAGCATGTCGGCCTGCTGGCGCCGCTGGTGGTCAACCGCAAGGGCGTCTACACCGATCTCGCCAAATGGGCGAAGGCGCGCGGCCATACCCATCTGCGCGTCGACGGCGCCTTCCTGCCGGTCGATCCGTGGCCGCGGCTGGACCGCTTCCGCGAACACACGATCGAACTGCCGGTCGGCGACCTGGTGATCTCGCCGGACAACGAGGCCGCGCTGCGCGCGCTGCTGGAGCAGGCGCTAGAGCACGGCAAGGGCGTGATGCACCTGCTGGCGCCGCTCGATGGCCTGCGGGAAGCCTTCGGCAACGGCCACAACGGCGACGGCGTCGGCCAGACCAAGGTCTTCTCGACCAAGCGCGCCTGCCCCACCTGCGGCACCAGCTATCCCGAACTGGATCCGCGCATGTTCTCGTACAACAGCAAGCACGGCTGGTGCGAGAGCTGCGTCGGCACCGGCCTGGCGCTGACGGGCGAGCAGCGCGCCGCCTATGACGACAGCGTGATCGGCAGCGACGATCGCGGCCGCGAACAGACCTTGCCGTCGGAGGAGATCGAACCCGAAGGCATCGGCCATGCGGCCTGCCCGTCGTGCCACGGCACGCGGCTGAACTCGGCGGCGCGCGCGGTCAGCTTCGCCGGCCGCTCGATCGTCGACATCGCGCAGTGGACCGTGTCGCAGACGCGCGCGTGGATCGAGCAGCTGACGCTGAGCGGGCGCGACGCCGAGATCGCGCGCGACGTGGTCAGCGAAATCCGCAGCCGGCTGGAATTCCTCGAGGAAGTCGGCCTCGGCTACCTGAGCCTGGATCGCGCCGCGCCCAGCCTGTCCGGCGGCGAGGCCCAGCGGATCCGGCTGGCGGCGCAGCTCGGCAGCAATCTGCAGGGCGTCTGCTATGTGCTGGACGAACCGACCATCGGCCTGCATCCGCGCGACAACCGCATCCTGCTCGATGCGCTGCGCAAGCTCGGCGACAAGGGCAACACGCTGGTGGTGGTCGAGCACGACGAGGACACCATCCGCCGCGCCGACCACATCATCGACATCGGCCCCGGCGCCGGCAAGCGCGGCGGCCATGTGGTCGCGCAGGGCGGCGTCGCCGATCTGGCGGCGCAACCGTCGTCGCTGACCGGCCAGTTCCTGGCCCGGCCGATCGTGCATCCGCTGCAGCCGCGCCGGCCGGTCGCGCCCGCGGCGCGCGGCAAGGCGGGCGCCGCCGACACGGCGGTGCCCGAGCGCTGGCTGACCGTGCATGGCGCCACGCTGCACAACCTGCGCAACGTCACCGCCAGCCTGCCGCTGTCGCGGCTGGTCGCAATCACCGGCGTCAGCGGCTCGGGCAAGTCCACGCTGGCGCGCGATGTGCTGATGACCAATCTGCTCGATGCGGTCGGCCGCTCCGTGCTGTCGTCGCCGGCCACACGTCGCGCGCGCAAGTCGGCGCAGGCCAGCGAGCCGACAGCGAGCGCCGGCAAGGGCGCAGCCACGAGCGTCAGGAAGCTCGACGTCCAGCATGTCTGGCAGGGCTGCGAAGCGGTCACCGGCTGGGAGGCGATCGACCGGGTGCTCGAGGTCGATCAGACCCCGATCGGCAAGACGCCGCGTTCGTGCCCGGCCACTTATATCGGCGTCTGGGACGCGATCCGCCGGCTGTTCGCCGACACGCTGGAAGCGCGGGCCCGCGGCTATACCGCGTCGCGCTTCTCGTTCAACACCGGCGACGGCCGCTGCCCGGCCTGCGAGGGTCAGGGCGTGCGCACCATCGGCATGAGCTTCCTGCCGGACGTCAAGGTGCTGTGCGACGTCTGCCACGGCCAGCGCTTCAATGCGGAGACGCTGGCGGTCAGCTGGCGCGGCCGCAATATCGGTGAGGTGCTGACGATGGAGATCGACGAGGCGGTGGAGTTCTTCGCCGCGCAGTCGAACATCGCGCATCCGCTGCAGCTGCTCAAGGACGTGGGGCTCGGCTATCTGACGCTGGGCCAGCCCTCGCCGACGCTGTCGGGCGGCGAGGCGCAGCGGATCAAGCTGGTCACCGAACTGGCCAAGGTGCGCGACGACATCACGCGCCGCGGCCAGAAGCCGCCCCATACGCTGTACGTGCTCGACGAGCCGACCGTGGGCCTGCATATGGCCGATGTGGCCAAGCTGATCCGCGTGCTGCACCGTCTGGTCGACGGCGGCCACAGCGTGGTGGTGATCGAGCACGACCTCGACGTGATCGCCGAAGCCGACTGGGTCATCGACCTCGGTCCGGAAGGCGGCGACGGCGGCGGCACCATCGTCGCGGCGGCGCCGCCGGACGTGCTGGCGCGCACGCCGGGCAGCCATACCGGGGCGGCGCTGGTGCCGGTGCTGGCGCGCACCGCGGCGGTCGCGGCCAACGAGGTCGGGCCGAGGGCGGTGCGCGGGGCGGTGGCGTAGCGGGCGGCAAGCACTATCGCACTTGCACCTGACACAGGCCGAGGGTGTTCTCCCCTCTCCCGCTTGCGGGAGAGGGGCGGGGGAGAGGGCAACCGGCGCTGGCAACTCGACAGCGGCTCAAACCACACCCTCTCCCCGGCCCTCTCCCCCTGAGGGGGAGAGGGAGAACACACGCGCAGCCGCCACGACCTGCGAGCGGCAGCCGATTACAGGGCGGCTTACGCCCCCAACGCTCCCGCATCCGGCACCACCAGCGCCACCAGGTCGTTCAGCTCCGTCAGCGCGGTGCGATGCACGACCGCGGCGGGCACCACCTCGCCGTTGACCGGGTCGGGCAGATCGCGCGTCGCGCAGGCGGACGCCACCACCGTGGTGGTAAAGCCCAGATCGAGCGCGGCGCGCGCCGTCGCGCTGACGCACATATGGGTCATGAAGCCGGCGATCACCAGCTGCTTGCGGCCGGTCTGGGCCAGCGTATCGGCGAGCGCCGTGCCAGCGAAGGCGTTCGGCAGATGCTTGACGATCACGGACTCGCCTTGCGCCGGCGCAAGGTCGGCGATCAGTTCGGCATAGGGTCCCTGCGGATCGAAGATCGCGCCGCCCGGCTGGCCGTGGTGCTGGATGTGCACGACCGGTGCGCCGGCCTTGCGGGCCGCGGCCAGCAGGCGCTGGCACTCGGCCACGGCTTCCGCCATGCCGGACAGCGGCAGGCTGCCGTCGACATACTCGCGCTGATGGTCGATCAGCACCAGGCTGGCTTGCTGCCAGTCGGCCGGCTGGCGCGTCGCGCCGGCGAAATCCATCAGGGTCTTGGCTTGCGGCATGGGGTCTCTCCCTCATCGAATGCACGACATCGTGCGATGCCGCCATGATAGGGTTCGGCTTGCCGATCCACCATGCCAAATTCCGACGAGTCACTGTGCAAAAAAGAACAGCCGCCACCCCTCATTGGGACGATCTGCTGACGCTGGCCGTGCTGGCCCGTTCGGGCAGCTACGCCGCCTGCGCGCGCGAACTCGGGCTGACCCATGCCACCGTGATCCGCCGGCTGCGGCGGCTGGAAACGGCGCTGGGCGCACCGGTGGCCGAATCGATGCAGGGCCGCATCGAACTGTCGCCGGCCGGGCGCATCGCGCTGGCCGCCGCCGAGCAGATGGAGCGGCACGCCGCGCGCATCGGCCGCGAGCTCGAGGCGCGCCGCGTCAGCCCCGGCAGCGTGTCGGGCACGGTCAAGCTGACCGCCACCGAAGGCGTGGCCACGCTGTTCATTGCCGAACGGCTGCCGGCACTGCGCGACCGGCATCCCGGCCTGACGGTGGAGCTGATCGTCGAGGCGCGGCGCGCCAGCCTCGCCCGCCGCGAGGCGCATCTGGCCATCCGTCTCAATCGCCCGGTCGAGGAACAGGTGGTGGCGCGCCGCATCGGCACGATGCATTACGGCGTCTACGGCAATGCCAGCATGCAGCGGCGCTACGCAGACGAGGGCCTGGCCGCGCTGCCGTTCTGCCAGCTGGCGTTGTCGCTGGCGCCGGGCGTGACGCTGCCCGAGATCCGCTGGGTCGACAAGCAGATCGCGCGCGACGCCATCGTGCTGTCCAGCAACAGCGCCGATACCCTGCTCATGGCCGCCGCGGCAGGCACTGGTGCCGCGCTGCTGCCTCACTTCGCCGCGCAGACGCAGCCGTCGCTGCATCTGCTGCAGGATTGTCCCGAGGTGCGGCGCGAAGTCTGGCTGGCCTATCCGTCCGAATACCGGCGCCAGCCGCGCTTTCGCGCCGTGGCCGACTGGCTGGCCGAGTGCTTCGCCGACATGCCGTAGGCGAGGCGTCCCGGTCCGCGGACGGCTACGGCAACTACGGCGGCCACGGCAACTACGGCTCCTGCCGCTGCACCGGCGCGCCGATGCCGGCGCCGGTCACCGGGGCGATCACCAGAAAGCGCCGCGCCTCGTGGCGTTCGCCGCCGCCGGCGACCACCTGCCGGATCGGCCCGACCGTATTGACGATCGCGGATCCGGCCGGATTGGCCATGAAGCGCGCCAGCGGCTCGATGCGGCCGCCGCCGTCCGCCCGCTCGGCCAGCCCGAGCACATAGGCCTGCTTCGGCTGCAGGCCGGTGACCGAAGCCTGCAGCACCTGCACCAGCCCTTGATCGAACAGCGCGACGCTGGTCGGCACTTGTTGCGCCGGGTCGCGCTTTCCCGCGCCGACCGGGACCATGGACAGCTGCGTGGCCCTGGCGATCGCGCTGGCCGGCTGCAGGTTCTGGCGTCCGTCTCCCTGCGTGACCGCATCGGGCACGTAGACCACGGCCTGCGGTGCCTGCCCCACCGGAATCGTCGCGACCACGCGCTGGCTCAGCGTGTCGATCGCCGCCAGCGCGTCCTCGTTTTCCAGCCCGACATAGATGCGGCTGCCGTCGGCGGACGGCCACAGGCCGTGCGGCAGCTTGCCTACCGGAATGGTCGCCACCGGCGAGAAATCGTCGGTGCGGAACACCTTGACCTCGTTGGTGCCGCCGACCGTCACGTAGGCAAACTGTCCGTTGCGGTTGCGGACGAAATTGACGTGGTTGGTGATCGGCCCGGTATCGATGGTGCGGATCGGCCCGAACGGCGGCCGCGCATCGAAGACCTGTACCTTGCCGATGTCCTTCAGCGTGAACCAGACCTGCCTGCCGTCGGGCGTCGCGGCAATATTCGGGCAGAAGGCGCTGGCCTGTTCGATGGTGGCGATCACCTTGTGCTCGGCCACCGAGATCACGCTGGTGCGCGGCTGAAACGACGAGCAGACGTAGCCGTACTTGCCGTCCGGCGAGAAGATCTGCATGCCCGGGCCGGCCGGCACGGCGATTCGGGTTGTCTCGCGGTAAGTCGCCGCGTCGATCACGGCGACATAGTCCTCGCCGCGCACGGTAACCCAGACCTCCTTGCCGTCCGGCGTGTAGAACGCCTCGTGCGGCGAGCGGCCGAGATAGGTCACGTGCCGGACCGCATTGGTCTGCGTGTCGATGAAGGACACCGAGTTCGAGCCGATCGACACCACCGCCAGCGTGCGGCCGTCGGGCGAGAAGCCGAGCCCGTGCACCAGCAGCTGCCCCTTGTACAAGGGGCTGAAATTGGCCGGCGTCGGCTCGCCGAGCCGGATCATGCCAAGCACCTCGTTGGAGGCGGGATTGGTGACGGACACCGTGTTGGAGAACTGCTCGGCGGCGTAGATGCGGTCGCGATGACTGATCGGCCGATCGGGATCGCCGGCCGCGCGCGGCGGCTGGCCGGCCTGCGTCGCGACGGGCAAGGCCACCGCCAATGCCGTCGTCAGCGCAGCGAAGACTGCGGTCAGGGTCGGCTTCATCGTGGCTCCTTGTGCGAATGGTGAGCCGCGGCCGGCGCCGCGGCGGCGCCTTCGCGATGGACGGGACTGTTTGAGGGCGGCGCGGGGGCGGCATCCGGCGGCAGCCCGATCGCCAGATGCATCGCCGCGATCTCCTGCTGCTGCGTGGCGATGATTTCCTGCGCGATCCGACGCAGTTGCGGATTGCAGCCGTGACGCAGCTGGGCCATCGCCATCTCGATCGCGCCGCGGTGGTGCGGCACCATCATGCGGACGAAGTCGCGGTCGACGTCGCCGCTGGCCTCGATCGCCATCGCGTTCATCATCCGCTCCATCGCGCGGTCGTTCTCTGCGAGGAAGGCGGCGTGGCTGGCGGCATCGGCGCACGGCTCGGCCGCGGCCGCCGGCGCCAGCAACGCCGCCAGCGCCACGCCCACGCCCACGCCCATGATCGGTGACAAGGCCCGCGACATGGCGGACGCGGCCCGCGCGGCGCCGCGATCGCGACGGCGCCATCGGAATCGGAATCGGAATCGGAATCGGGAAGGCATGCTGAACTCCTCGAGGTCCATACCAGAAGGTGAACAGCGGTCCCGGCCCGCTTATTCCCTCGGACCGGCTAAAAAGTTCCGGACGGTGGCCGGTGCCGGCGGGAATAAAATCGTCCCGATGGTGTTCACGCTGTAAGGACGGACCGGAGGAGAACCCCGGCGCCGTCCGCCGACCGACAAAGGAACAGCGATGGGGGTTCGTGAAGAACTGATCGACCACGTGCCGCGGCTGCGCCGCTATGCGCGCGCGCTGGTCCACAACCGCGAGCTGGCCGACGACCTGGTGCAGGACACGCTCGAGCGCGCGCTGCGCCATGCGCGGCAATACCACGACGGCACCGATCTGCGGGCCTGGCTATTCACGATCATGCATAACGCCTTCGTCAACCAGATGCGGGGAGCCGGCATGCGCGCGACGCATGTGCCGATGGACGACGACACGCTGTCCGACGGTCTCTCCGGCACCGACTGGCACAGCACCGCCAATCCCGCCGGCTCGCTGGAGGTGCGCGACCTCGATTACGCGCTGCAGCGGCTGCCGGCCGAACAGCGCGAGGTGGTGCTGCTGGTCGGGCTCGAATCGATGAGCTATGCCGAGGTCGCGCTGGCGCTCGGCATTCCGGTCGGCACCGTGATGTCGCGGCTGTCGCGCGGACGCGAGCGCCTGCGCAGCCTGATGGCCGGTGTCAAACCCGAAGCCCGACTGAGGGTGGTGCGATGAGCAACGACGCATTCGCGATCAGCGAGGAAGAGATCCACGCCTACGTCGACGGCATGCTGCCCGACGCGCGGCGCGCCGAAATCGAGCAGCGGCTCGAGCACGACCCCCAGCTTGCCCAGCGGATCAGCCAGTACTACGCGCTGAATCACATGCTGCACACGCGCTACGACCGCGTGCTGAACGAACCGCTGCCGGCGCGGCTGCGCGACCCCGGCCGGCGTGGCGCATGGCTGCGCCGGCTGGACTGGAAGCGGCTGGGCGGCATGGCCGCGGCGCTGGTGGTGGGCATCGGCATCGGCGTCAGCGCGGACGACTGGCGCCCTGCTCTGCCGACCTTCGGCGGGGACATTGCCCGGCGCGCGCCGTCCGGGGTCGATACCGGCGAGTCGTTCGCACGCCAATCGGCGATCGCGCACGTGATCTACGCCCCCGAGGTGCGCCGACCGGTCGAGGTCGGCGCCGACCGCGAGCAGGAACTGGTCAAGTGGGTATCGAACCGGCTCGGCGCCGATGTCCGCCCGCCGATCCTGACGCGCACCGGCTTCTCGCTGATGGGCGGACGGCTGCTGCCGAGCAACCACGGCCCGGTGGCACAGTTCATGTACCACGACGCCAACGGCGAGCGCATCACGCTGTGCATCTCGCACCGCGACCTCGCCGCGGACGTCACCGCGTTCCGGCTGTATCAGGACGGGCCGGTCAACGTGTTTTACTGGATCGACGGCAAGTTCGGCTACGCGGTATCGGGCGGCATCGACCGGACGCGGCTGCTCGAGCTGGCGCACGACGTGCACGCGCAGGTGGCCGCGCAGTAGCGGTGGCGGGCGGCCGACCGGGGCGATAGCCGCGCGAGCTCAGAACGTCTTCGTCAGCGAGGCCCAGGCCGTGCCGCGGCCCATGTAGCGTCCCTTGGCGTTGGTGTAGACGGTCCGGTCTGCGTTGGTGTCGATATAGGCCACGGCCAGCGCGAAGCCGTTGCCCAGGTCCTTGGTCAGACCGAGCTTCCAGTCGGTGTACGAGGCGTCCGCCACGTTCTGCACCTTCT
>NZ_JABTYE010000042.1 GCF_013314895.1 Cupriavidus gilardii
GGGTAGGGCGGGATGGCGAGGACATGGCGCGTGGGCAGCGGTGCTGGCCGTGCTGGCGAACCGCGTTGTCTGACTCAAGCACGCCGCATGCCAACGGCGCCGACCCGATCGGATCAAAGCGGCAGCAGCGCCAGGCCCCAGCCGCCGAAGGCGCAGGCCAGCACCACCAGCCACGGCGGCAGCTTCCAGAACATCAGCGCCACCAGTGCCGCGAGGGCGAGCGCGAAGTCGGCCGGGCGATGAATCGCGCTGGTCCAGACGGGGTCGTACAAGGCCGCCAGCAGCACGCCCACCACCGCCGCGTTGACGCCGGCCAGCGCGCCCTGCGCGTGCCGGCTGCGGCGCAGCCGCTCCCAGAACGGCAGCGCACCGGCGACCAGCAGGAAGGACGGCAGGAAGATCGCGACCAGACAGAGGGCGCCGCCGGCCCAGCCGCTCGGTTCGACGCGCATCGCCGCGCCGAGGAAGGCGGCGAAGGTGAACAGCGGACCGGGCACCGCCTGCGCCGCGCCGTAACCGGCCAGGAAGGCGTCGTTGTCGACCCAGCCTGTCGGCACCACTGCGGCCTGCAGCAGCGGCAGCACCACGTGGCCGCCGCCGAACACCAGCGAGCCGGCGCGGTAGAAGGCATCGGTCAGCGCCAGCGCTTGGCCGGGCCAGGTTTGCGCCGCCAGCGGCAGCAGCGCCAGCAGCGCGGCGAAGATCGACAACAGCAGCGCGCCGAGCCGGCGGTCGACAGCGATGGGCAAGGCATCATGCCCGGCGGCCGGGGCCGTCTTCAGCATGGCCCGGCCGAGCAGCGCCGCCACCGCCATCACCGCGACCTGGGCCAGCGCACCCGGCACCAGCACCACCACGCAGGCCGCGACCGCAGCGATGGTCGCGCGGGAGCGGTCCGGGCACAGCGAGCGGCCCATGCCCCAGACCGCCTGCGCGACCACCGCCACGGCGACGATCTTCAGTCCGGCCAGCATGCCGGCGGGCAGCACATTGCCCCAGGTGGACAGGGTCAGCGCGAACAGGATCAGCGCGATGGCCGATGGCAGCGTGAAGCCGACCCAGGCCGCCAGCATGCCGGCAAACCCGGCGCGCGACAGCCCGATCGCCATGCCGACCTGGCTGCTGGCCGGACCGGGCAGGAACTGGCAGAGCGCCACCAGATCGGCATAGACGCGCTCGCCGAACCAGCGGCGGCGCACCACGAACTCCTGATGGAAATAGCCCAGATGCGCGACGGGCCCACCGAAAGAGGTCAGCCCCAATCTTAAAAAGACGAGGAACACTTCCCGCACCGGATGGCGATGCGGCGCCAGGGTCTGGCCGTCGGTGGCCGGCATCGGTTCAGGCTCCATGGTGCGCGGGCGGGGGATCGAGGTGCAGAAAGCGCCATGGTAGCGCAGCGCGATGACGCTGCTGCAAGGCCCCGTCGCCGCCGGTAACGCCGCCTGCACCTGCGGGCCCGTGGCTGCCGCCCGTTATGCGGCCCGTTATGCGGCCGCCGGCGCGCCGCGGCGCGAGGCGTCGGACAGCGACAGCAGATAGACCAGCAAGCCGCCCGCCGCCAGCAACAGGCCGACCCAGCCGGTCGATTGCCAGCCGAGGCCGGCCGCGATGGTCACGCCGCCCAGCCAGGCGCCCAGCGCATTGGCCATGTTGAAGGCCGAGTGATTCAGCGCCGCGGCCAGCGTCTGCGCATCGCCAGCGACGTCCATCAGCCGGATCTGCAGGGCCGGGCCGAGCGCGACCACGGTGCCGATCAGCAGCACATTGGCCGACGCCAGCCAGGCATGCGGCGCGGTCAGCACGAAGGCGCCGAGCACCGCGGCGGACCAGACCAGCACGCCGCCGATGGTCGGCATCAGCGCCTTGTCGGCCAGCTTCGAGCCGGCCAGATTGCCGACCACCATGCCGACGCCGAACAGCGCCAGCACGAAGGGAATGCCGCTGGCTGGCATATGCGCCAGCTCGATCATCGTGGGCTTGATATAGCTGAACACGGCAAACATGCCGCCAAAGCCGATCGCACCGATGCCGAGCGTCAGCCAGACCTGCTTGCGCTTGAGCGCCGACAGTTCGCGCAGCGGACTGGCATGGCGATCGGCCGGCACGAAGGGCACCCAGCGCCAGACCAGCAGCACCGTCAGCGCGCCAATCAGGCCGACCAGCGCAAACGCCGATCGCCAACCCAGCCATTGGCCGATCGCCGCCGCGATCGGCACCCCGACCAACGTGGCGACCGTCAGGCCGAGCATCACGAGCCCCACCGCCTGGGCGCGCCGCTCGCGCGCCACCAGGCTGGCGGCGACCAGCGCGGCCACGCCGAAGTAGGTGCCATGCGGAAAGCCGGTCAGCAGCCGCGCGACGATCATCGAGCCGTAGCCCGGTGCCAGCGCGCTGGCGAAGTTGCCGACGGCGAAGACCGCCATCAGTGCCAGCAGCAGCGTGCGGCGCGGCAACCGGGCGCCAAGCACCGCCAGCAGCGGCGCGCCGATCACCACGCCCAGCGCATAGGCGCTGATCAGGTGGCCGGCGGCCGGGATCGAGATGGCGAGATCGCTGGCTGCGTCGGGCAACAGGCCCATGATGACGAATTCGCCGGTGCCGATGGCGAAGCCGCCGACTCCCAGCGCCAGCAGCGCGAGCCGGCCGGCGCGGCGGTCGGCTTTGCTGGCGGTGGGGGAAGGCGTGGGGGCATCGTGTGAAAAGGAGTCGATCGGATCGTATGGGCTACCGTCAGGGGCGGACATGAGGAGATGACTGCAAGAGATAGAGATCGCGCGAACGCGTGTTATTGGATCTTGTGGTGAACCGGACGCAGGGCTCTGCGGCCCGCTGGCGCGCCCCGGACTGATCCCGGGCGGCCGGATTCGGCGTTATTGTGAAGCAAAACGCCCGGTCGTGCGGCGGCGCAGCATGACGGCACCGGCACGCAAAGGTGGGGCGTGTCGTCCTAGCCGGACTGGCGCCGCCACAGCGCCCATACGCCCAGGGCGAGCAGCCCGGCGCCGATCAGGCCCGCCTGCGTGGCGTGCGAGCCCTCCGCCCGGTGTCGCCAGCCGCCGTCCACCGCCATATAGCCTTCGGTCGGATCGAACAGATTGCCGTCGGTGCGGGGCGCATGGTCTGCCCGGTCCAGGTAACGCCGCGCCAGCTGCTGGGAAAAGCGCCGCGTCAGGCCGGGCGCCACCAGATTGCCGAGGCGTGACAGCCACGCCACGCTGCCGATGGTGGTGGCCTGCCGATGCGGCCGCGCGGCCGCCTGCACGATGGCCCGGGCGATGGTGCGCGTATCGACCAGCGGCCGGGGCGGCCGGATCGCCTTGCCTGTGTAGTTCGCGCAATGCCGGAAGGCCGGCGTATCGGCCACTGCCGGAAAGATGTCGCAGACGTGGATGTCGGGGAAGGGCAGCAGCTCGGCGCGCAGCGCCTCGCTGAAACCGCGCAGGCCGTATTTGCTGGCGGTGTAGGACACGCCGTAGGCGGACGGCGACCACGCGTTCATGGACAGCACATTGATCAGCGTGCCGTGTCCCTCGCGCTTGAAGTAGGGCAGCACCGCGTGGGCGCCGTACAGGTAGGCCAGCAGATTGGTGCGCAGTACGCGCTCGTGGGCATGCACCGGCGTCTGCTCCAGCAGCCCCACCGCGCCGACGCCGGCGTTGTTGACCCAGACATCGATGCGGCCGTCGCCCGTATCCGCGGCCAGTCGGGCCAGTGCCGCGACCGCCTCGGCGTCGCCGACATCGGTCGGCACCGTCAGCGTATCGGCGCCATGCGCGGCGCAGACATGGGCGACCTCGCGCAGCGCCGCTTCGCCGCGTGCCGCAAGCACCAGGCGCACCCCCGGACGCGCAAAGCCTTCGGCGGTGGCGCGGCCGATGCCGCTGGAGGCGCCGGTGATGACGATGGTGACAGGACGGGACGGGCGCATGGTCGCTCCTTCGCGGATCGGCAATCGTGACGGCTGACGATGCAAACGCCATGCCACGGCGCTACGCCGGCCCCATCTCCAGGCTCGCGAACAGATCGGCCAGGGTCGGCACCGAGCGTGCCGGCCAGATCGCGGACAGGTCGAAGGTCGGCAGCGCATCGCCGTCGCGTACCTCGCAAAAGCGCACGCCGCGGAAGTTCAGCGAACGGATCCAGCTGGGCAGCAGGGCCACGCCGCAGCCGCCGGCGACGCAGGCCAGCACCGTCAACGTCCGGTTGGCCTCCTGCGCGACATGGGCCTCGTGGCCGGCCTTGCGCATCGCATCGAGGATGCCGGCATGGAAGGCCGGCAGTTGCGCCTGCGGATACAACACCAGACCGGCCTCGGCGATCTGCGCCAGCGAGACCTTGCCATCCGCTCCGGGCTCCAGTTCATCGGGGATCGCGGCAACGAGCCGATCGCGCAGCAGAGGGCGCTCGCGCATGCGGCCGCCGACCGCCACCGGCGTATGCATCAGCCCGAGATCGATGGCGCCGGTGCGCAGCGCCTCGGCCTGCTCGGCATTGCTCATCTCGCGCAGGATCACGCGGACACCCGGGGCGCGCCGACGCAATTCGCGCAGCGCGCGCGGCAGCGTATCGAACAGCGCCGAGGACACCAGACCGATGGTCAACTGCCCGGCGCTGCCGCGGCCGATCTCCTGCGCCCGCCGGGCCGCCGCGTCGATGCGTTCGACGCTGGTGCGCACATCGTCGAGGATCGCCAGTGCCGCCGCGGTCGGCTGCGCGCCGCGGCGCGAGCGTTCGAACAGCCGAACGCCGAGGTCCTTCTCCATGCGGGCCAGCGCGGTGCTCAGCGCGGGCTGCGCGATGCCCAGCCAGTCGGCGGCGCGGCTGACGCTGCCGTGATCGATCACGGCCAGGAAGTAGCGCAGGTGGCGAGTTTCCATATTGAAACGGTATGAATAAACATCTTCTCGATAATGGAAAACTATACCCGCGCTCCCTAGAATCCGTCCCAACTTCCGCTTCATTCGGTCCCCAGCTTTTTCCCGTCCGGAGTCGTGCCTTGTCCCAGTCCTCGCCATCCGCGCCGCCACCGTTGACGACCGCGGCCGTCGATTCGCACGCCCACGTGTTCGAGCGCGGCCTGGCGCTGGCCGCCACCCGCCGCTACCGGCCGGACCACGACGCGCTGCTGGGCGATTACCTGTCGCAACTCGACGCGCATGGATTGAGCCACGGCGTGCTGGTCCAGCCGAGCTTTCTTGGCACCGACAACTGCTATCTGCTGGCCGCGCTGCGAGCGCAGCCGGCTCGGCTGCGCGGCGTGGCGGTGGTGGACCCTGCCATCGGCGAGACGGAGCTGGACGCGATGGCCGCCGCCGGCGTGGTCGGCATCCGGCTGAACCTGATCGGCCTGCCGGCGCCGGCGCTCGGCTCGGCGCCGTGGCGCGGTTTGCTCGAGCGCATCAACGCGCGCGGCTGGCACGTCGAGCTGCATCTGCCAGCGGCGCGGCTGCAGGAAGTCATGCCGACACTGCTGGCGGCCGGCTGCCGCATCGTCGTCGATCATTTCGGCCGGCCCGATCCGGCCCTCGACGTGGCCGACCCCGGGTTTCTCGATCTGCTGCGCAAGGCCGACAGCGGCCGGGTCTGGGTCAAGCTGTCCGGCGCCTATCGCAACTGGCCCGATGCGCGGTGCGCGCAAGCCGGGCGGCGCGCGGCGCAACGGCTGCTGGAGGCCTTCACCGCCTCGCGCCTGCTATGGGGCAGCGACTGGCCCCACACCCAACATCCTCACGTGGCCTACGGGGCGACCCGGCAATGGCTCGACGACTGGATCGACGATGCCGCCCAGCGCCGGCAGTTGCTCGGCGATACCGCGCTGACCCTGTTCCAATTCGAATTCCAAGGAGACCTCGCATGATGCTGCCCGTCCTGTTCCATACGCTGTCGCGCCGTGCCGGCGCCTGCGTGCTCGCTGCCTCGGCGGTGCTGATGGCCGGGGTGGCTGCGCCCGCGGCCGCGGCCTATCCCGAGCGCCCCGTGACGCTGGTCGTCACCTATCCGCCCGGCGGCACCGTCGACGTGGTTGCGCGCCTGCTGGCGCCGAAACTGTCGACGCTGCTCGGCCAGCCGGTCGTCATCGACAACCGGGGCGGCGCCGGCGGCATGATCGGCGGCGCCTATGTGGCGCGCGCCAAGCCGGACGGCTACACGCTGATGCTCGATGCCTCGAACCACGCACAGAATCCGGCGCTGCACAGCCGCATGCAGTTCGACACGCTGAAGGATTTCGCGCCGGTGTCGCTGCTGCTGCGCGTGCCCAATGCGCTGGTGGTTACGCCGTCGTATCCGGTCAAGACGGTGGCCGACCTGATCAAGCTCGGTCAGGCCAATGCCGGCAAGCCGGTCTACTTTGCGTCGGCCGGCAACGGCTCGGCGCAGCATCTGGCGGGCGAGCTGTTCAATCTGATGGCGAACACGCGGCTCGAACATGTCGCCTACAAGGGCGGCGGCCCGGCGATGGTCGACGTGATGGCGGGCCAGGTGCCGGTGATGTTCGCCAGCATGGGTTCGGCCTGGCAGCACATCAAGAGCGGCAAGCTGCGTGCGGTGGCCGTCGGCGGCGCCAAGCGCTCGAAGGCCGCACCCGAACTGCCGACCATCGCGGAGGCGGGCGTGCCTGGTTACGAGAGCTATGAGTGGAACGCGGTGTTCGCGCCGGCCGGCACGCCGCCGGCGATCGTCGAACAGGTGTCCCGCGCGCTGGCGCAGGTGCTGAAGGACCCGGTGGTGGCCGAGCAGCTCGGCAGCTTCGGCGCCGAGACCGTCGGCTCGACGCCGGCCGAGCTCGACGCGTTCCGACGCGCCGAGATCGCCAAGTGGAAGAAGGTCGCGGCGCAGGCGAAATTGAGCCTCGATTGAAGTCGACCATCTCGGTCCGGCGGCATGCGGACCGGCATGCGTCGGCAGCGAGACGCGGTCGGTGACGGTAGCGCCGCAGATCAAAAACTCGCAGAAAAAAACCACGCACTCTGTGCGCCCGACAGTCGCAGAATAGACCGCCATGCAGGCGGGCCCACGCATACCTTCAACGAGAGGTTGCGGCATCGATCGATAGACGGTCCGCCGGCATGTTGGTCGATACCGGGGAGACTGTCATGCGCACAACCTGTTGTCTGCAAGCGGGGGTGCGTCCCCCGTGCCCGTCGTCCACGCGGCGCGGCAAATCACTGGCAAGGCACTGCATCGGCCTGGCTGCACTGAGCGCCATCGGCGCACAGGCACAGACGCCGATCGGTCCGGGTCTCATCAGCAATTCGGTCATTCTCGACGCGCAGGACGCGATCGTGGCCAGCGGAACCACGATCGACGTGCCTGCCGCACCCGGCGCCGGCTGGGCGCTGGTTGCCAGAAACGGCAGCCGCGTGGTCTTCGATACTTCGCAAGGGCCCATTCAACTGTTGACGCGAACCGCGCAGGGGCAGGCCCTGCGCGTCGAACAGAACGCGGTCGTCGAGACGGCCGCGGGCGCCTCCCCGTCGGGCGGTCTGACGATCGGCACCAGCGCGAACGGCGAGTATGGCGTCGGCGTGTTCAGCGGCGGCCGCGTTGCGTTGTCCGGTGCCACTATTACCACCGCCGGCGCAGCGGCGGGCGATCTGCGCGCGCATGGCGTGTTCGTTCAGGGCGCCGGCAGCACCGCGGCGCTGACCGGCGGTTCGATCACCACCACCGGTGACGGGACAGGCGCGATGGCCGTCGGCGGCGGTGCGCTGACGCTGACCGACGTCGCGGTTGCGGCGCGGCAGGCGGGGGCCAATCGCAGCTTCGGCATCAACGCGCAGTCCGGCGCCGGGATCACGGTAAACGGCGGGTCGATCGTCACCGAGGGGCCGGCCAGCAGCGCGGTGCGGGCCTCGGGGATGGCGGGGCCGGGATCGCGCATCGTGTTGGCCGACACGAGCGTGGCGACCGCCGGCAACAACGCGCACGGTGCATTGGCAACCAGTGGCGGGGCGCGCATCGACGCGGAACGGGTAGCGCTGGATATCGGCGGCGGCGATGCCGCGGGCTGGTTCGCCGCCTTCACGGGGCGCCTGGTTGCGACGGACAGCACGGTGGCTACCGGCGGCACCAACGGCTACGGCGCTTATGCACGGGCAAGTGGCGGCATCGCGCTGTTGCGTGGTGCGGTGACCACGACCGGTGAGCGTGCGGTCGGTCTGTTTGTCGGCGACACCGACACCACGCTGAGCGCCACCGAGGTTGCCGTCTCGACTGCCGGTGCCGACGCGCCGGCCGCCGCCGTGTTCGGCGCCGGCGCGTTGGCGATGGTGCGCGGCAGCGTGCGTACTGCCGGCGATGGCAGCCACGGCGTCAGCGCCATCGAGGCCGGATCGACCGCGTCGATCGACGGCACGACGGTCAGCACCGAAGGGGGCGGTGCCCATGCCTTCGCGGTGTACCAGGGCGCCGCGCTGACCGGCACCGGGGTCGATGCCGAGGCAAGTGGCGCCGATGCTTCGGCGCTGTTGCTGACCGGGCTGGCGGGAACGCATTCGCGCGCCGACTTCACCAGTGGCAGCCGCCTGTCGAGCGTGTCCGGGCCGGCCATCGCCGTGGCGGGTGGCACTGCGACAGTGGGGCTGGCCGATGCCACCGTCACCGGCGGCACGCTGTGGCTGCGGGTCGGCCCGAACGATGCCTTCTCGGCGGCGGCGCGCCGTTTCCTCCAGCCGCCGGGCCCGCAGGGCGAAAACGAAGCGCCATCGAACCCTGTGGCGACCGAGCGCGATCTCGCGATGGCGACCGCTACCCCCATCGTCAGCACCGGCGCGGAGCCCGGCTTCGGCACCATTGTCGCGAGCAACAGCCGGATCGCCGGTGCGGCGCTGACCGAGGCGGGCAGCGTGTCGGACGTGACGTTGCGGCATGGCACGCACTGGAACATGACCGGCAATTCCAACCTGACCCGCCTGACGGTGGATGCCAGCCAGGTCATGTTCGCCCCGCCTGTCGCGGGCACCTTCAAGACGCTGACCGTGCAGCAATACACCGGTGTCGGCGGCTTGATTGCGCTGAACACGCGGCTGGACGGCGACGATTCCCCGTCGGACAGGCTGGTCGTGCAGGGCAGTGCCGGCGGGCAATCGCGGCTTCGCATCGTCAACGCCGGCGGCGCGGGCGCCCTGACCAGCGCGAACGGCATCCAGGTGGTCGAGGCGACCAGCGGCGCCACCACCACGGCCGATGCGTTTGCGCTGGACGGGCGCGTGGTGGCAGGCGCCTACGAATATCGGCTGTTTCACGGCAGCGTCGATCCCTCGTCGCCGCAGTCGTGGTATCTGCGCTCGGAGCGGCAACCGGCGCCGCCCGGACCGCCGCAGCCACCGCAGCCGCTGTTCCGGCCCGAAGCAGCGGCTTACCTGGCCAATCGGCGAGTCGCCGGCGAGATGTTCGTGCACAGCCTGCACGACCGTCTCGGCGAGCCGCAATTCGTCGAAGCGCAGGGCTTCGCGCCGGACAGCCAGCAGCCGCGTTCCGGCTGGCTGCGCATGGTCGGCAAGTGGGAGGGCAGCCATAGCCGCGACGGGAACTTCCAGGTCGATACGGATACCTTTCTGCTGCAGGGCGGCGCCGAACTGGCGAAGTGGTCGCTGTTGGGCGCGGCCGACCGCGTGCACCTCGGCGTGATGGGCAGCTATCTGGCGGCAACCACCGATGCGCAGGCGGCCGGCAACCCGGCGCGTGCGCGTGGGAAGGTCGACGGCTTCAGCGCCGGGGTCTATGGCACCTGGTACCAGAACGACGACAACAAGCTCGGCGCCTATGTCGATACCTGGTTCCAGTACGGCTGGTTCGACCAGCGTGTCGAGGGGGCGGGACTGCCGACGGTCAAGTACGACGCGCACGGACTCGCGGTATCGGGCGAGGTCGGCTATGCCATTCCACTGCGCGCCGACTGGGTGATCGAGCCGCAGGCGCAGCTGGTCTACGTGGATTATCGGCAGGACGACATCGCCGAGGCCAACGGCACCCGGATCGCGGGCGGCGATTCGGATGGCCCGATCACGCGCCTCGGCGTGCGTCTGCATCGCACCTTCGTCCAGGGCGACACGCGCCGGATCCAGCCCTATCTGACGCTGAACTGGTGGCATGCCGACACCGACCGGCGCATGACCTTCGACCGGGTGACGGTCGGCGATCTCTATCCCGAGAACCGCTACGAGGCCAAGCTGGGCGTCAATGCGCAGCTCCACAAGCGCTGGACCGGCTGGGCCAATCTGGCGGGCGCGTGGGGCGAGCAGAGCTACCACCAGTATGTGGTGCGGGTGGGGGTGAAATACACGTGGTAGGCGTATGGGGGGCGAGCGGTCGGGGGGCCTTGTACCGTCCGGCCCTCTCCCCATCCCTTTCCCGCCAGCGGGAGAGGGAGCCGCAATGCCTGCCGCGCTGCTATATTTGCCGCCGTTTTGCCGTTTTGCCGTTTTGCCGTTTTGCCGTTTTGCCGTTTTGCCGAATCGCTGAACGCCGATGTCCGAACCATGCCTGAGCTGTGGCGCCTGCTGCGCCCATTTCCGTGTGTCGTTCTACTGGGCCGAGTCCGACGCCCATCCCGCCGGCACCGTCCCCCATGCCTTGACGGTGCCCATCACCCCCCATCTGGTCGCCATGCGCGGCACCGACACTCGCCGCCCGCGCTGCGTCGCCCTCAGCGGCGAAGTCGGCAGCGCCGTCTCCTGCACGATCTACCCGCAACGCGCTTCCCCATGCCGGGAATTCAGCGCGGGCACCGCCGCGTGCAATCGTGCACGGGAGAAGCACGGGCTACCGCCATTGGTGCTGTCGTAAAGGAAGTCAGGGCACGACGCGGGAAAGGCCTCCAGGCGCGAATCGGCGCGCTATGATTTGCCCCCTGATGAGCCGTTAGCGGTGCCAAGGAGCAAGCCCACGATGCGGGACCTGGATTTGACCAGCCTGCGCCTGTTTGTCGCGGTCTGCGAGACGCGGAACATGGCGCGGGCCGGGGAGCAGCAGCATATCGTCGCGTCGGCGATCAGCAAGCGGCTGGCGCAACTGGAGGATACGGTCGGCGCGCAGTTGCTGGAACGGCGGCGGCGCGGCGTGATTCCGACTCCTGCCGGAGAGATTCTGCTCGAGCATGCGCGGGCGATGCTGGCCGCGGCCGATCGGGTCGCGCGCGATATGGCCGACTATGGCTCCGGCATCAAGGGGCAGGTCCGGCTGCTGGCCACGGTGTCGTCGATGGCGGAGTCGCTGCCCGACGACATTGCCGGCTTTCTGCAGCAGCCGGAGCATCGCGACATCCGCGTCTCGGTCGAGGAAGCCGTGAGCCGCGAAGTGGTGCGCGCGGTGCGGGAGGGATCGGCGCCGCTGGGCATCTGCTGGGATGCCGCCGATCTGGAAGGGCTGGCCACGCGGCCCTATCGCGCCGACCATCTGGCCGCGGTGGTACATGCTTCCCATCCGCTTGCACGCGCAAGGGAATGCATGTTCGCCGATACGCTGGACTTCGATCATATCGGCCTGCCCGCGCAAACGGCGGTGCACACCATGCTGGCCCGGCACGCCGCGATCGTGGGGCGGCCGGTCACCTATCGGGCGGTGGTGTCGACGTTCGACGCGTCGCTGCGCTGCGTGCGCGCCGGGCTGGGCCTGGCGATCGTGCCGCGCGAGGTCGTCGAACCGATCGCCGCCACGCTCGACGTCCGCGTGGTGCCGCTGGCCGATGGCTGGGCGCATCGGCGCTTCGCCATCTGCTTTCGCGACGAGCAGAGCCTGTCGCGGGCCGCCCGCATGCTGGTGGCGCATCTCGAACAGATCGCCGCGGATGACGGGCAGGGCGCGCCGCCGGGCTGAGTTGTTCGACGGGACGGTGCCCGAACGACCCGCCGCAACCAACCACAGTGGCCGGCCACATCAACGATCCGCATAAACCCGGCTTCCGCTGACGCGTACGATGGCTTAAGCAATGGCAGATGGCGCCGAAGCGGTCGGTTGGCCGACACTACGGCGATTTCGAGCCCTGGGCACGCAGGGCATTACATCCGGAGACATCGCCATGGCTGTTCGTATTGCGTCCACCCGTTCCCTTCGACCGTTGGCTTCCCTGCATCTCGCTGTCGCGGCGCTCGGCCTGCTCGCCGCTGCCGCTGCGCAGGCGGCCGACGCCTTCCCGCATAAACCCATTGCGCTGGTGGTGCCATTCTCTGCCGGCGGTCCCACCGACGTGGTCGCGCGCAGCCTGGGCCAGGCCATGTCCCGGCACCTCGGCCAAAGCGTGGTCGTGGAGAACCGCACCGGCGCGGGCGGCACCATTGCGCCGGCCTATGTGGCGCGCGCCGAGCCCGACGGCTACACGCTGCTGATCCACCACAACGGCATGGCCACCGCGCCGGCGCTGTACCGCAAGCTGTCTTACGACCCGCTGAAGGATTTCGAGTACATCGGCCAGGTCGCCGATGTGCCGATGACGCTGCTGGGCAAGAAGGACCTGCCGCCCAACAACACCGCCGAACTGGTCCGCTACGTGCAGCAGAACGAGTCGAAGATCAATCTTGCCAACGCGGGGCTCGGCGCGGTCTCGCAGCTGTGCGGGCTGCTGTTCGAGCAGGCCACCAACGTCAAGCTGAACGTGATTCCGTTCCAGGGCACGGCGCCGGCAATGACCGCGCTGCTGGGCGGTCAGGTCGATGTGCTGTGCGACCAGACCACCGCCACGCTGCCGCAGATCGCCGCCAACAAGGTCAAGCTGTACGGGGTCACCACGCCGCAGCGGATTCGCGCGTTGCCCAATGCGCCGACCTTGCAGGAGGGCGGGCTCAAGGGCTTCGAGATGAAGGTGTGGCACGGCGTGTACGCGCCCAAGGGCACGCCGGCGCCAGTGGTGGCGCGCCTGACCGCCGCGCTGCAGGCGGCGCTGAAGGACCCGGCGGTGGTCAAGCGCCTCGACGAGCTGGGCGCCGAGATCGTGCCGCCGGCCAAGCAGACGCCGGACGGGCTGAAGTCCTGGCTCAAGGCCGAAAGCGACAAGTGGCAGCCGATGCTGCGCAAGGCCGGCGCCTTTGCCGACTAAGCGGCCGGCACCGTCGTCGGTTATCGAGAAGGCGCCGCCGGTTCAGTCCTGCGGCGCCTTGCCCGTCAGCGTTGCGCGGGCAGCGCCCAGGCGCTCGCCCATCGCCGCTCCCAGCGCCTGCAGGCCGCTCAGCGGGCGCACCATCACCTCGAACTCCTCGATCCGGCCTTCCTCATCGAAGCGCAGCATGTCGATGCCCTTGAGCGCCTTGCCGTCGACCTCTGCGCTGAATTCCAGCACGACGCTGCTGCCATCGCTGCTGGCGAAGGTGCGGTGATAGCGGAAGTTCTGGAACACCGTGTTGACGGTCTTCAGCACCAGCTTGATCGCGTCCCGGCCGGGGTAGGGCGTATGCGCGACCGGCGAGCGAAACACGATCCGGTCCGACAGCAGCGGATCCAGTTCCTCCATCGCATTGCGCTCGAGCAACTGATGCCAGGTCGCGAGGGTGCGGCGCGCGGCGTCGGGCAAAGGTTGGTCGTCGATTTCCATCTCGCTGTCCTCTTCTGTCGGTTCTGTCGGGAATGCGGCTCGGCGCCCGGGCGCGGCGATATGCAACGGGTTGCAATGAGGATAGCAGTGCGCGTGTCTGTATGCAACCAGTTGCATATGGTTTGCTGGCTCCAGCCGCCGAACGCATGACAGCCGCTGTCCGGCCCATCGCGGCCGTCTCGACGTCGCCGCTCTTCGAGTGTCGGACTGCGGTGGATAGCAGAGGGCAGCGCAGGTGCGCTACAGTGCCGCCCAATAGCCATGGCATCCGGCACCGTTACTCCCCGACGCGCCTTCGTTCGCCATGCCTGCACCCTCACGATCATGACTGCTCGCGTCGCGCCAGACCGGCATCCAGCGCCATCGGACGATGGCACGCAACCCTTCGCGCTGTTTCGCGGCGACCGCGGCGCCGCCGCACTCGAGGCCCTGCTGAACGGCCTGCCCCATCCGGTGCTGGTCAAGGACCGCGCCCATCGCTGGCTGCTGCTGAACGACCAGATGTGCGAGCTGATGGGCCACAGCCGCGACACGCTGCTGGGCCGCACCGACCACGACTTCCTGCCGAGGGAACAGGCCGACGGCTACTGGGCGGTCGACGACGAGGTGTTTGACACCGGCGAAGAGCGCGAGGTCGAGGAGAGCCTGACGGCCGCCGACGGCAGCACGCGCGTGCTGTCCACCCGCAAGCGCCGCGTCATGCTGATTGGACCCGACGGGGCCCCGCTGCCGGTCGTGATCGCCTCGATCGTCGATATCACCAATATCCGCCGCGCCCAGAGCGCACTGCGCGAAAGCGAGGAGCACTACCGCCATTCGGTCGAACTGAATCCTCAGGTGCCGTGGACCGCCGACGCACAAGGTCTGGTGTCCGAAGCCGGGCCACGATGGGAGGAGCTGACCGGCAGATCGGTGGAGCAGGGCAAGGGCACCGGCTGGGCCGAGCAGGTCCACCCGGACGATCTCGACGAAACCCTGCGGCGCTGGCGCACGAGCGTCGACAGCGGAGCGCCGTTCGACAAGACCTTCCGCTTGCGGATGCGCAGCGGCGAATACCGCTGGTTCCGTTCGCGCGCGGCGCCGCGCCGGGACAGCGAGGGCCGCGTGATGCGGTGGTACGGCACGTTGGAGGACATCGACGATCGCATGCGCGTGGAGGCGGCGCTGCGCGAGAGCGAACGATTCAGCCGCAGCATCCTGGAGAACAGCCCCAACTGCATCCGCGTGCTGGACCTGGACGGACGCGTGCTGTACGCGAATGCGACCGCCTATCGCCTGCTCGAGATCGACGAGGACGAACCCGTGCTCGGGGAGCGCTGGATCGATCTGCTGCCGCCAACCTGCCGCGCCGACGCCGGCGAAGCGCTGGACGCGGCGCGGGCGGCATCGGCAGCTTCACGATCCGCCGCCATACCCGCAGCGGCGCCGTGCAGTGGCTCGACACGGTGACCGCGTCGATCCCCGGCGAGCAAGGCCGGCCGGCGCGCCTGCTGGCCATCTCGCTCGATGCCACCGAGGCGCGCCAGGCGCGGGAGGAGGCGGACCGCGCGCAACGCGAGGCGCAGCAGCTGGCCCAACGGCTGTCCGCGGTGCTGGAGAGCACCATGGACAGCGTGATCGTGATCGACCGGGACTGGCGCCTGACCTACTTCAACGGCAACGCCGCTCGCGCGTTGCAGGAACGGGGACCGGCGATCGGCCGCAGCCTGTGGGACATGTTTCCCGAAGAAGCCGACGGCGTATTCGCGCGGCACTACCGGCGCGCCCTGGACGAACAGGTGCCGGTGGCCTTCGAGGAATATCTGCCGCCGCTGGCGATCTGGCTCGAGGTGCACGCCTATCCGACGACCGAGGGCCTGTCGATCTTCTTCCGCAACATCACCGAACGCCGCCGCGCCGAACAGGAGCGCCTGGCCGCGCAGCAGCGGCTGGCCTATCTGAGCCGCCACGACGCGCTGACCGGCACGCCGAACCGTGTCGCGCTGCGCGAGCATCTCGAACAACTGCTGCGGCGGCAGCGCCGCCGCATCGCCTTGCACTGCGTCGATCTGAGCGGCTTCAAGGGCGTCAACGATACCTTCGGCCATGCGGTGGGCGATGCCGTGCTGCGCCAGGTCGCCGAGCGGCTGCGCAGCTGTCTGACCGAGGCCGATACCATCGCGCGGCTGGGCAGCGACGAATTCGTGGTGGTGCAGACCCCGCTGGCCGATGGCGAGCAGGCGGCCGTGCTGGCGCGCCGCATCCAGGCCTGCCTGTCCGAGCCCTTCACCATCGACGGACATACCGTCACCATTGGCGCGAGCGTCGGCATCGCGGTCGCGCCGGAACACGGCGATCAGCCCGACGACCTGCTGCGTGCCGCCGATATCGCGCTCGATCGCGCCAAGCGAGAGGGGCCTGGGACCGTGCTCGCCTTCCACGCCGACATGGATGCGCAGCTGCGCGCCCGCGTGGCGATCAAGCGCGACCTGCACCAGGCGCTGGCCGACGGACAGTTGCTGCTGCACTATCAACCGGTCTACGACCTGCGCTCGGGCGAGATCCGCTGCTTCGAGGCGCTGCTGCGCTGGCAGCATCCCGAGCGCGGCATGATCTCCCCCGCGGAATTCGTGCCGATGGCCGAGGAAACCGGCCTGATCGTGCCGATCGGCGCATGGGTGTTGCGTGAGGCGAGCCGGCAGGCCGCAGCGTGGCCCGCGGCCGTGGCGGTGGCCGTCAACCTGTCGCCGCTGCAGTTTCGCGATCCCGCGCTGGCCGATACCGTGCGGCACGCGTTGCAGGAAGCGGGTCTGTCGCCCGCGCGGCTGCAGCTGGAGATCACCGAATCGGTGCTGCTGCAGGAGAGCCAGTCGAACCGGTCGACCCTGCAGGCGCTGCGCGAGATCGGCGTGCGTATCGCGATGGACGACTTCGGCACCGGTTATTCGTCGCTGGGCTATTTGCGCAGTTTTGCCTTCGACAAGATCAAGCTCGATCGCTCCTTCGTCACCGACGTGCGCGGCAACGACGAGGCGCGCGCGATCCTGCATGCGGTGGCGAGCCTCGGCGCGGCGTTCAGGCTCGTCACCACCGCCGAGGGTATCGAGACCGCGAGCCAGCTGGCCGCGGTGCGCGAGGAGGGCTATGACGAGGGGCAGGGCTATCTGTTCAGTCCGCCCGTGCCCGCAGAGCAGGCCCTTCGATTGATCGAGCGCGGCGCCAGCGAGCATATCGCGGGGCGACCGGCTTCATGAGGGCTCACGTCAATGCATGCCGGCCCGCGGCGATCAGAATTGCATCGTCCTGCGGCGTATGGACGCGGCTGCAGAGCACGTCACGGTAATGTCGCTCGAGCGGGTTGTTGCGGCTCAATCCATGATTGCCGGCCAGTTGCAGCGCAAGTTCGACCGCGCGGATCGCATTGCCGGTCACGGTGAATTTCAACAGTCCGCTGTCGCCGAATGATGGGGGACGGCCGGCATCGACGCGCGTGGTCGCGTCGTCGAGCAGCGCCCGATTCGCCTGCAACAACGCAGCGATTTCGCCGATGCTCTGCTGCACACGGGGCAGCGTAGCGAGTGGCGAGCCCAGGCTTGCCGGCGCACGGGTCCGTACGAAATCGCGAATCCAGTCGAAGGCCGCGCGCGCGACGGCGTCGTAGAGGCTGCCGAGCAGCACCACCATCCATGCCTGCTGTTCGGCGCTGGCGTCGGTATCGACCTGACTGGCGCCCGCCGGCGCCCATTGCTCGGGCGGCCGAATGTCGACCGCGAATTCCGGCGGGATCCACACATCGTCCAGCACCGTCTCGTGGCTGCCCGACGCGCGCAGCCCGAGGTGATTCCAGTTCTCGATCACGCGAATGCCGCGTGCCGGATCGACCGGCCCCGGCACCAGAAACACGCCGACGCGCGGCTGCGGCTCGTCGGTGCGCGCCCAGACCGCAAGCCAGCGCAGGGCCGGGATGCCGGTGCAATAGAGCTTGCGCCCGCGCAGGCGCCAGCCATCCGCGGTGCGCGCCGCCACCGTGCCCGGCAGTCCGCCACGCGATGGCGAACCGAGTTCGGGTTCGACGCGTAAGGCGTTGATCAGTGCGCCCTCGGACACCGCGCTGGCGAACACCTGTTGCGCGACCGCTGCAGGCCAATGCCGGTCGTCGCGTGCAATCGCGCGGTGCTGCAGATAGCTCATCGTCAGCACCAGCGCGGTGGCGGCATCGCCGGCCGCCACGGCGGCAACGATGCGGCGCGCCTGAGCAAGGTTCGCACCGCCGCCACCGAAAGCCTGCGGCACGACCTGCGCGATCAGGCCGTAGCGGTGCAGCAGCGCGACATTGTCGTGCGCAAAGCTGCCGTCGGCATCGTGCCGCGCCGCGGTGGCGGCGAAGGTCGCACGCAAGGTGTAGAGGGTGTCATCGAGGCGCGGCTCGCTGCCTGGCAGCCGGCGCAATGCGGAAGAGGGCATGGCGATGTTCCTGTGCGGATTCGGATCGGCGCCTAGCGTAACGCCGCAGTGCCCCGTCGATGAACGATGCAAATCGAATATGGAGTGTCGTTTTTATTCGTTCAGCCGGCCGGGCCTTTGACGTACGTTTGTCGCCATTGCGCACGACCGTTGCGCACGACCATTGCACCATTCGCGCCGCCGTGACGGCGGTACAGGAGAACCCATGAGCGTCGACATCATCGGCATGATCCAGAGCCAGAAGCAATCCGAGATCCATCCGCCCAGCGGGCCCGCCGTCGATCGCGACTATGTGCGTGCCTTCGCGCAGGCGCACGAGCAGGCCGGCTTCGATCGCATCCTGGTGCCGCATCATTCGACCGGGCCATCGGCCACGCTGACGATCGCGTATGCCGCCGCGGTGACCGAGCGAATCCACTACATGCTGGCGCATCGCCCCGGCTTCACCGCGCCGACGCTGGCCGCAAGGCAGATCGCGACGCTGGACCAGTTCAGCGGCGGCAGGCTGGGCGTGCATATCATCTCGGGCGGCTCCGACGACGAGCAGAAGCGCGATGGCGATTATCTCGATCACGACGAGCGCTATGCGCGCACCGACGAGTATCTCGGCATCCTGCGCCGCATCTGGACCGAGCCTGCGCCCTTCGATCACGAGGGCCGCTACTACCGTTTCCAGCGCGGCTTCTCCGAAGTCAAGCCGGCCCAGCAGCCGCATGTGCCGATCTACTTCGGCGGCGCCTCGGCGCCAGCGATCGAAGTCGCCGGCAAGCACGCCGACGTCTACGCGCTATGGGGCGAATCGCTGGACCAGGTCCGCGAGCTGACCACGCGTGTACGGGCCGAAGCCGCGCGACACGGCCGCGAGATCCGCTTCTCGGTGTCGTTCCGTCCCGTGCTGGCGGACACCGAGCAGAAGGCGTGGGAACGCGCCGACCGCATTCTCGAGCGTACCCGCGCGCTGCGCGTGCAGCAGGGCTTCAGCCGCGGCGGGCCCCAGCAGAGCGAGGGCGCGCGCCGCTTGCTCGCGGCCGCGGAGCAGGGCGATCGCGTCGATACCCGGCTGTGGACTGCGATCGCCCGCGAGACCGGTGGCCGGTCGAACTCGACCGGCCTGGTCGGCACGCCCGAACAGGTCGCGCACGCGCTGCTCGACTACTACGACCTGGGCGTCACCACTTTCCTGGTCCGCGGCTTCGATCCGCTCGACGATGCGATCGACTACGGTCGCGAGCTGATTCCGCGCCTGCGCGCGCTGGTGGCCGAACGCGCTGCGCGGCGGCAGCAGCAGCAACGACAACCGGGGCAACTGCAGGCGGCATGAGCCCGGTTGACGCGCCGGCAACACGCATTCAGACATATCGAGATCAAACCAACCACACCTCGAATCACGGGAGCCGCATCACCATGAGCCAACTCGAATCCTCCGCCGATGCCACGCCCACCGCCCAGCGGCGGCGCGACGTGCTGCGCCTGGCCGGCGCCGCGGCCATTGCCGCCCCGGCCTTGATGTTGGGCCGGCGCGCCTGGTCCGCGCCGCGCAAGCTGACCTTCGCATGGAACCAGAACTCGCTCTGCCTGACGCCGATCGTGGTGGCGCAGGAGAAGGGCTTCTTCGAGAAGAATGGCCTGCAGGTCGATCTGATCAACTACAGCGGCTCGACCGATCAGCTGCTCGAATCGATCGCCACCGGCAAGGCGGACGCCGCGGTCGGCATGATTCACCGCTGGCTCAAGCCGCTGGAGGCCGGGTTCGACGTCAAGATCATCGGCAGCTCGCACGGCGGCTGCGTGCGGCTGGTCGGCTCGAAAGCGGCCGGCGTGACCAATCTGCAGGCGCTGAAGGGCAAGACGGTTGGCGTCAGCGATCTGGCCGCGCCGGGCAAGCACTTCTTCACGATCCTGCTGGCCAAGAACGGCATCGATCCGGACAAGGACGTGACGTGGCGCCAGTATCCGGCGGACCTGCTCGGCGTGGCGGTCGACAAGGGCGAGATCCAGGCGATCGCCGATGGCGACCCGAATCTCTATCTGCTGGAAAAGCGCACCAACGGCGCCTATGTCGAACTCGCCACCAACCTGACGGGCGAATACGCGCGCAAGGTCTGCTGCGTGATCGGCGCGCGCGGCGAACTGGTTCGCAACGACCGCCCCGCGGCCTCGGCGCTGGCGCGAGCCATCGTGCAGGCCACCGACTTCGTGCACGAGAACCCGAACGAGGCCGCCAAGGTGTTCGCCAGGTATTCGCCGAAGATTTCGCTGGACGATCTGCGCAAGCTCTATGCGACGCTGACCTATACCCATCATCCGACCGGCATCGATCTGCGCGATGAAATCGCCTTCTATGCCGAGGATTTCCGCAAGATCGGCGTGATCAAGAAGACCACCGATCCGCAACGCCTGGCACAGCATGTCTATGCCAATGTCCTGGGATAAATCATGAGTACGCATCAACCTGCGTTCGACGGGGCGGGCGATACGGGCCGGGCAACGCGCCGGGACAAGCCCGGCGCCATACGGCCTTCCGCCAGCGCCGCCCCCTCTCCGGCAGCCGCGGTGCCGGGGTCGAAGCGATGGCCGGTCGGCTACGCAGCGGCGCTCGCATGGGCCGGCTTCGGCCTGCTGACCTGGCGCTGGCCCAACCGCGTCGCCGGATTCAGCGACTGGGCCTATACCGCCGAACTGGGCATCGCCGCGCTGGTCGTGGCGGCAGCGCTTGCGCTGTCCGCGGCGATCGGTCCGCGCTTATGGGAAAGGCACCGCGGCTGGGCGGCGCTTCGCAGCGCCGGGCCGTGGCTGATCGCCGTGCCGCTGGTGCTGGCCGCCTGGGAATATCTGACCGCCAAGACCGCGACGCTGCCGACGCCGTTCTTCGCGCCGCCGCAGGCGCTGATCGAGGTCTATCTCGACGACTGGCGCAGGCTCGGCGACAGCGCGCTCAATACGCTGAAGCTGCTCGGCTTTGGCGTCGCGCACGGCGCGGTGGCGGGCTTTCTGATCGGCGTATCGATCGGGTGGTCGCGCCGGATCGGCTATTGGGTGCATCCGGTGCTGCGCGTGCTCGGTCCGTTGCCGTCGACCGCGCTGCTGCCGCTGACCTTCTACTTCTTTCCGTCGAGCTATTCGGCTGCGGTGTTCCTGATCGCGCTGGCCACCGCGTTTCCCGTGGCAGTGCTGACCTGGTCGGGCGTGGCCAGCGTCGACAAACGCTACTACGACGTGGCCCGCACGATGGGCGCGTCGGGCTGGTTCCTGGTGCTGCGCGTGGCGATTCCTGCGGCCTTGCCACAGGTCTTCGTCGGCCTGTTCATGGGACTGGGCGCGTCGTTCTCGGTGCTGGTCACCGCGGAGATGATGGGCGTCAAGTCCGGGCTCGGCTGGTACCTGACCTGGGCACAGGGCTGGGCGTCGTACGTCAATATGTACGCGGCGCTGATCGTGATGGCGCTGCTGTTTTCCGGGGTCATCACGCTGCTGTTCGCGCTGCGCGATCGCGCACTGTCGTGGCAGAAGGGGACGGTCAAATGGTGAACGCGGCGATTGCGGACAGGGCAGAGGCGATGGCGGTGCCGGCATCGGCGGCCAGGCGTCATCACGAAAAGAACGACGGGACGGGCGGGGTCATCGGAGGGGAG
>NZ_JABTYE010000043.1 GCF_013314895.1 Cupriavidus gilardii
GGGAGTTTTGGTAGTGCGCTGCTTGGGAACCTTGTCAGCCAGGGCGCTGCGCTCGGGGCCCATAGCATTGGCTTGAACCTGCCCGGCATCGGAGCGCCGGGGTCGGATGCCGGCACGGTGCTCGCGAACGCGCTGGCTCACGGGGCATCGGGGTGCGCTGCCGCGAGTGCCACGGGTAGGGACTGCGCAGGTGGTGCAATCGGTGGAGCCACTTCCGCCATCGTTGCACCGCTTGTAGGCGAAGGCCTCAATATCGAAACGAACGGGGATCGGGCCGACCCTGTGAACAGGGCTATAGTGCCGCACTCGCGATGCTCGCAGGGGGAGGTGTATCAGGTGTACTTGGAGCGGATGAAGAAGCAGCGGCCGAGGCGGCACAGAACGAAGCGCTGAATAACTATCTCAGCGTAAAGCAGGAGAAGGGATTAGTCGATTCTCTCAAGTCCTGTTCTGCAGGCGATATCGCTTGCGTCGAGAAATGAACTTTGTACTATGCCGAGGTGAACGCCGAGCAGCGGCAGGCTGCCCGAAAAATTGCGTGCTGGATGGCTGTAAATCCATAGCAGAAGACGCGCGCAGCGCACCCGCTATTGGCAGTTCCGAAATCGCCGCCATTTGCCAGAGTGTAGGTGCGTGCCAGAATCTGCTGAATGGCCTTCAGGCTCAGAACGTATCAGAAGCTGCCAGTGCGCTGAGTTGGTGGAACAGCACGAAGAATGCGCGTATGCAGTGGCTCAGCCAGCAGGCAGCGCAAGGTTCCACCGGTTCCTCTATTCTGGGGCAGATGTCCGCGAACTTGTCGCCGATCGATGTGTCGGGGGAGGTTGCGGGATGGTTGGATCGATCCGTAGTTCGTTTTGGTCGTCAACTAATTCTAAGGTTCCAGTCGAGAATGCATATGGGCATTGGAATAAACACAAGGCAGAATTTCCCGAATACCAGAATGCAGTTCAGTATGTGAGAGGTGCACAATCCTTCGTGGAAAAGCCACCGCCTGGAACGCTGTTCATGGATATCAGAGCAACTTGGAGTACTTTCGTGCACAAGGCCAGTAACAACTGTCGGGTATGTGGTTATGCGCTTGGTTTTCCTCCATGGGGGAGAGATGAAAATTCGCCGACTTGGGCTATATGTCCTTGCTGTGGTACCGAGTTTGGGTACGAAGATTGCACACCTGAAAGCGCTCGAAAGATGCGCCAACGATGGATATCGGCTGGCATGGTTTGGTTCGAAAGAAAGAAGAAGCCACTGGACTGGAGTTTTGACGAGCAATACAAAAAAATACCGCGTGAATTCATATAAATTGCGCGAGCTAACTCTATTTAGACGCACTCCCAGACCCAGTGCTCGCCGGAACAGGGCTTCCGAAATAGGTAGGAAGGAATGGGTCTGCATTTGCCATCGAACTCGAAATTGCATTGCCGCATTGAACGACCTAGTGGCTAGTCAGCTGGAGGCGCCAAGAAACCAACGCGTTGCGGTTAGGCTAGATCATCGCCTAGTGCGGCTTACTGATGGCGAGGGTAGGCCCCGCTCTTTGGTCGGGGTTGTCGTTCTTGACGACATTGCCCCACTGTTGGCTTGGGGGGCGCCTCTCGCTATAACGGCGGCGGCTGTGACGTCCTAGCTGCTATCGCCCCTACCACTAGGACCAGTATCGCCGCCGCGCTTCCCTGAGAACGCATCTCGTCACATAGCGGTATTTCTCCATATCCGGGAACGTCGCTGCGCCTCGTGACATCCATCCCCGTAAACGGACCTGATCCCGCGCATCCCGACGCAGTGGACCCAAGGGTCCCTTCGATGGGAGTTACGACCATGAAACGCATGCTCACAGCCCTAGCGCTGTGCACCGCCACGATCGCCTGGGCACAGTCCCCAACCGACGCCCAAATCGCCGCCATCGTCGTCACAGCCAACCAAGTCGACATCGACGCCGGCGAACTGGCGCGAACGAAGGCGAAGTCCAAGGACGTGAAGGAGTTCGCTGACCTGATGGTCACCGACCACTCCAGCGTCAACCAGTCCGCAATGGACCTGGCCAAGAAACTCGATCTCAAGCCCGAGGACAATCCTACCGCGCAGACCTTGAAGCGTGGAGGGGAAGCAAACATTGCCAAACTGAAGGGGCTCAAGGGTGACGCCTTCGATCGGGCCTATGTCGATCAGGAGGTCGACTACCACCAGGCTGTGCTCAATGCCTTGGACAAGACCCTGGTGCTGAATGCCAGCAATGCCGAATTGAAGGCGCTGCTGGTCAAGGTGCGGCCGGCCTTTGTCGCGCATCTGGAGCATGCGAAGCAGTTGCAAGCCTCGCTGCCGACGAACAAGAACGCGAAGACGAACAAGAAGCGATGAATTGGAGCCGGGGGACCATTCTGGGATCGCTGGTGCTGGCGGCACTATCAATCCGCCGACGCCGGTGGGCAATATCGCCGCGACCATCCAGGCACCCAATCTGAGCATCACGTCGGGTGGCCAGATCCAGAACATCGGCAACGTGATCGGCACAGAGGTGTCGCTGACGGGCGTCAAGCTGATCAACGGCATCACCACGGCCAACACCTACACGCCGCGCGTCAACGCGCCGTCGCAGGTCATTTCGCTGACGCCGCTGACCATGCCGGGGCTCAATCTCGGCGTGCCGCGCGCCGTCGGCAAGATGCCAGCGGCGCCCAGCTTGATGCGGGGCAACGCGCAGCACTGGCCGGCTTCGCGACGTTGCTCGGCGGAGGACTCGGTGCGTTGGTCGGGGTTGATGCACAGGCTGCGGCCTTGGCGGCTAAAAACGAGGCGTTGAACAACGCCGGTGAGCATCCTGCGGACGCAGCAAAGAATGGGGGACTTCTGAGTCGGTTCGTAGAGATTATCAAGACGACGTACGGCGATCCTATAGGCGATGTAGGTCGATGGGTGGGCGACTTCGGAAGGCTAATGGCTCTGAACAGGGGCTGGACTCCACCAACCGACGCAAACAACCAGCAGATTGGAGACGACAGCGGTAATCCCCCTTTGACTGGTGGTGCGGTCGTTACACCTCCACTTGCGCTTTGTTCTCCGCAGGGTTGTGTTGTAATGCACCCCATCGTGTCACCCGGAGTGAGCCCTCCGAGTAACGCGATGCTGTCGAGTGGGGATAGTGACAGTAGCTCGACTACTGGTAGTGCCGAGAGGCAAGAGTCGGTTAAGCCAAACCCGGGTAAAACCACCGTATATATTTCTACGTCGGTAGACGGAAAGACGCAGTACGTTGGAATTACGGATAATGTTCAAGCAAGGTCGGCAGCGCACGCGTCTCAGAAGGGAATTGAGATAGAGCCCATCCCCGGCCTTCAAGGCATCGCTCGCGAGGATGCCCGCGCTGTGGAGCAGGTTCTCATTGAATATAGTGGTCTTGGGAAGAATGGGGGATCGTTGATGAATAGAATTAACAGTATCGCGATGACTAATCCCATATATGCCGAGTCGTTGTATCGTGGGGCAGCTATATTGAAGTCTGTTGGATATTATGGATTTTAATAATGATTAAAGTCGGTGATGTTTTTTCAATAAATACATCTAAGGGCTTGGCATATTTTCAGTTTGTAAAACAAAACAAACTGATGGGGTCGTTGATACGCGTGCTGCCCGGCATACATGGAGAAGAGCCTTCATGCTGGGAGGATTTTGTAGGGCAAAGCACCAACTTTTGGATTTTTTTTCCTGTCTCGGCGGCACTAAAAAAAGGAATCATTAGAAAAGTTGCAAATCATAATGTCCCGGATCATGCTAAGGAGTTTCCGTTATTTCGTGCCGGTGTAAGGCATCCTGAGACTGGGAAGGTGGAAACGTGGTGGTTGTGGGATGGCGAGAAGGAATGGCCCGTCGGGGACATCACCGAAGATGAACGAAAGTTGCCAATACGTGCGTCGTGGAACGACACCATGCTCGTCCAGCGCATTGAGGAAGGGTGGCTTCCTGAAAACGACCCACGCTAGTCGACTGGGGAGTGATAAGACGGCGGCAACTCTGGACGACCGGATTCGATCATGTGAGCGGGTGGAAGATTGTGATCCTACGTGTGGCTCAATCACTAAGGGACGCTACATTCGAAGCCGGGAACCAGTCCTAGTTTTTTTTTAGCGCCTGTGCGCAGGAAACGGAACATCATCCGACGACCTATCGCAATAACTTCAGATCGATATAGACCTGATTCGTCTCCCGGAACGCCGCCGCCCTTCGTGACATCCATCCCCATGAAAGGACCCCATCGCCCACGCCGTCCGTCGCGAGGCCGGCGGGTTCGTTTAATGGAGGAGCGATGCCATGAAACACATCTTGACCGCCCTATCCCTATGCTGCGCCGCGACAATAGGGTGGGCCCAATCTCCTAACGACGCCCAGATCGCGGCCATCGTCGTTACAGCCAATCAAGTCGACATCGACGCCGGCGAACTGGCGCGAACGAAGGCGAAGTCCAAGGACGTGAAGGAATTCGCAGACCTGATGGTCACCGACCACTCCAGCGTCAACCAGTCCGCGATGGACTTGGCCAAGAAGCTCGATCTCAAGCCTGAAGACAGCCCCACCGCCCAGACCCTGAAGCGCGGAGGGCAAGCAAACATCGCCAAACTGAAGGGGCTCAAGGGTGACGCCTTCGATCGGGCCTATGTCGGTCAGGAGGTCGACTACCACCAGGCCGTGCTCAATGCCTTGGACAAGACCCTGGTGCCGAACGCCAGCAATGCCGAATTGAAGGCGCTGCTGGTCAAGGTGCGGCCGGCCTTTGTCGCGCATCTGGAGCATGCGAAGCAGTTGCAAGCTTCGCTGCACAGGAGCAAGACCGTCACCAAGAACAAGAAGCCATGATTCGCAGCCGGGGGACCATCCTGGGATCGCTGGTGATGGCGGCGATCCTTTGCGGCACGGAAGTCGGCGCGGCGACCTATATTGTCACCATCGAGGGCATGGAATTCCGTCCTTCGACATTGGTGCTGCACCGCGGCGATCGCGTCGTCTGGGTCAATCAGGATCTCGTGCCGCATACCGCGACCGCGGCGGACGGTAAGGGCTTCGGTTCCGGCCATATCGCGCCCGGTGCGTCATGGGAGCATGTGGTGCAGGGCGAAGGATCGCTGCCCTATGTCTGCACGCTCCATCCGACCATGCAGGCGGTGCTTGAGGTTCGCAAGCGATGATCCCTTCCAGTGCAACGACGCCCGCTACCGGCCGTCCTCATGACGAAGATCAGGAGTTGGCCCGGCGTATCGCGGCGGGCGATCGCTCGGCGTTCGAGTTGCTGATCCGGCGGAATAACAGGCGCCTGTATCGTCTGGCGCGCGCCGCGCTGCGCGATGATGCGGAAGCCGAGGACGCGTTGCAGGAGGCCTATCTGTCGGCCTATCGCGCGATCGGCGAATTCCGCGGCGACGCGGCACTGGCCACCTGGCTGTCGCGGCTGGTACTGAATCAATGTCTCGGTCGATTGCGCCGCCACGCGCGCCGCGAGAAGGTGATTCCGATGGTGGCTTCATCCGGGGATGACGCTATGGAGAACGACTATCCCGCACCCGACGACGATGCGCCCGACCGGGCGTTCGCGCGTACCGAATTGCGCGGGCTGATCGAGCGTCAGCTGGACCGCTTGCCGAAGGCGTTTCGTCTGGTGTTCGTGATGCGGGAAGTCGAAGAAATGAGCGTGGAGGAGACCGCGCAGTGTCTCGATATTCCGGAGGCCACCGTTCGGAGCCGGCATTTCCGTGCACGAAGTCTGCTGCGGGAAGCGCTGGCTCGCGAGATCGATCTGGCCGGCCGCGATCTGTACGAATTTGGTGGCGTGCGGTGCGATCGGATCGTGGAAGGCGTAATGGCACGTCTCGACCGCCAGATCGCCGGCAAGGCATGAATGGAGGGCCAGAGTCCCCAAAGCCGCAGACAACGCCAACAACAACGCCATCAACAACGCCGCAAGGAACCCAACATGACAACCTCCCTCTGGCGCGGCACCACCAACCCGACAGGATGTCCGATGCTGGTCGAGGACATTCAGACCGACATCGCGATCGTCGGTGGCGGCATTACCGGTGTCAGCCTCGCATGGCGCCTCGTGCAGGCCGGGCGCAGCGTGGTGCTGCTGGAAGCGAATGCCTTGGGCGTCGGAGATACCGGCAATTCCACGGGCAATCTGTATGCGACGGTCAGCAGCGGGTTGCGCGCCATTCGGCAGAAGTGGGGCGACGACGTGGTGCGGCAGGTCACGCAGTCGCGCGGCGAGGCGGTCGATTGGATCGAGGAGCACGTTCATCGCCTCGGCATCGATTGCGCGTTTCGGCGTTGCCCGCTGGTTCGCTATCCGGCGTCGGCCGATGCGCGCGACGGGATCGAGGCCGAGTTCGAGGCGTCGCTGGCCGCCGGCCTACCAATTCGGAGGGAGGGCGCCTTGCCGCCGGGCTTGCCGCACGCCCACGGCGATGCGCTGGTGCTGGAGCAGCAGGCGCAATTCCATCCGCTGGCGTATGTGCTCGCGCTGGCCCGGCATGCCGCCGACAATGGCTGCCGCATCTTCGAGCACTCACCGGTGATCGAGCTGGACCGCTCGCGACAGCTGCTGCGAACGGAGCGCGGCAGCGTCAAGGCGCAGCACATCGTGCTGGCCACCCATTCGCCAAGCGGCTTTCATCTGATGCAGGCCGGCATGGTGCCGCATCGCGAGTATGGGTTGGCCGCGCCATTGGACGGTGATTCGTTTCCGGCCGGGATCTTCTATGCAGAGGGGAGTGAGCGCTTGTCGGTGCGGGGGCTCGACACCACGCAGGGCAACTACCTTGTCTGCGTCGGCCAGACAGCGAAGACCGGTCAGCATGACGCAGCAGCGGCCATGACAAAGCTGGAGGAGTCGGCAAGGCAGCGCCTCGGCATTCAGCAGATTGCCTTTCGCTGGTCGGCACAGAATTTCCCGTCGCCCGATGGCCTGCCCTATATCGGCAAGGACGCGTTCGGCAGCTACGTTGCCACCGGCTTCGCCACCGACGGCTTGACCTACGGCACGCTGGCCGCGGCCATCATCGCGGACCAGATACTCGGGGTCGACAACCGCTGGAGCGAGCTGTACAAGGCGACGCGGCTGACCGCCGTGAAATCGGCGAAGGGCACCGCCGAGGAAGTGGTCAGCATGGGCAAGGCGCTGATCCAGGACTATCTGACGCGCCGGCAGCACGAGCAGCTGCAGACTCTTGCACCGGGAAGCGCCGCGATCGCCGAATTGGAAGGCGAACGCGTCGCGGCCTATCGCGATCCCGCCGGGCGCCTGTTCGCGGTATCGCCCGTCTGCACGCACATGAAATGCATCGTGCATTGGAACGCGGTGGAGACGAGCTGGGACTGTCCCTGCCACGGCAGCCGTTTTGGGCCGGATGGCAGCGTGCTGTCCGGCCCGGCGCTCGCGCCGCTGACGATCAAGCTGGTGCCCGATCAGGAAAGCGGGACCTGAGCCGACGCGGCGGTGCCTGAATCGCCGTCGTTCTGCAGTACGGAAAATGGCGGAAAACCCCAACGTGTCGCGGGCTGGAACAGCCACTAAGATGGACCGGCAGCAGCGAACCCCAAAACAATAGCCGGAGACATCACCATGGATCGACGACAGTTCCTCGGCGCGGCGGCCTGCGCCACCGCGACGCTCGCGGCAGCCGGCCTGGCGCCAAGTGCGTGGGCGGCGGATTGGCCGAGCCGGCCGATTCGGCTGGTGGTCGCCTATCCGCCGGGTGGCGGCACCGACGTGGTGGCGCGCCTGTTTGCCGACTACTTCACCAAAGTCATCGGCCAATCCGTCGTGGTGGAGAACAAGCCCGGCGGTGCGACGATCCCCGCCACGCAGGACGTGATTCGCGCGAAGAACGATGGCCATACGCTGCTGGTGACGCTGGGCTCGTCGGCGACCTCGGGCGCGCATATCAACCGCGTGCCCTACGACCCGCTGACCGATCTGACCGCATTGGCGGAGTTGGGCAAAGCGCCGGTGGTGATGGTGGCGAACAAGGACGCGCCATTCTCGTCGTTGAAGGAATTGATCGCCTGGTCCAAGGCCAATCCGGGCAAGCCGCTGCATTCGGCCTCGTACGGCCCGGGTACCTCGTCGCACTTCGGGCCGCTGCTGTTCAACCGGCTGTCCGGCACGCATATCGAGCCGGTGCTGTACAAGGGCTCCGCCCCGGCCACGCAGGATCTGGTTGGCGGCGTGGTGCCGTTGATGATCGACGGGCTGACGACGGGCGTGCCGCTGTATCAAGCGGGCAAGACCAAGGTGCTGGCCACCACGATTCCGGAGCGGTCCGAGCTCGCGCCGGGTGCGCCGACGTTCCGCGAACTTGGGTTTCCCGAGATGGAGCAGTTGAGCGGGTATTTTGCGCTGTTTGGTCCCAAGGCGATGCCCAAGGAGACCGTTGAAGCGGTATCGGGCGCGGTGCGCAAGGTGCTGGCCGATCCGGCCTACCAAAAGCGCCTGGCCGGCGTCGGCGTGCTGCCGCCGCAAGCTGTCACGCCCGACGCCTTCGCCAACCAGATCAAGACCGATCATGCTCGCTGGGGCAAGTTCATCAAGGACATCGGCTTCAAGATCGACGGAACCTAGGCGCCTGTGCCCGATCCGGCGGGATCGCGGATTTCCCATCCAGGGCGCGGTGCCCTATGCTACGAGCTTTGTGTGCCTGGCAAGGGCCGGTCCGGACCATCCGGCGCCCCTTGCCAGCGCAACGCCAGCCTGGAATCAGAGGAATCCGCCTTGAAGGCCGAAAGCAGCGCGTCCACCGTCGACGACTACCAAAACCTGTTCGATCTCGCGCCAGTCTCGTTGTGGCTGGAAGACTATAGCGACCTGAAACGGCATCTCGATGGCCTTCGGGCCGCCGGCATCGTCGACCTGCGCGCCTACCTGCATGGCTATCCCGACGAGGTGGCCTGTTGTTCGTCGCTGATGCGGATCGTCAATGTCAACCGCCGCACGCTGGAGCTCTACGGGGCCAGGGATCTCGCCGATCTGGTCGGAAATCTGGACAAGGTGTTCCGCGACGACATGTTCGAGCAGCATGTCGAGGAACTGGTGCAGCTGTGGGAGGGGAAGGGGACTTTCTCGGGCCAGTCCGTCAATTACACGCTCGACGGCCAGCGTCTCGATATCCAGTTGTCCGGCCGCGTACTGCCTGGGCACGAAGCGCATTGGGACCGCGTGCTGCTGTCGATCGACGACATCACGCAGCGCCAGCGTGCCGAGCGCGAATTGCGCAATAGCCGGCAATACGCGGTCGGGCTGTTCGAGCATTCCCCGGTGTCGCTGTGGGTAGAGGACTTCAGCGCGGTCAAGGTGCTGATCGATGAGGTTCGCGCGGCGGGCATCACGGACTTCCGTACGTTCCTGAACGTGCATCCCGATTTCGTCGCGCGCTGCATGCAGGAAATCCGCGTGATCGACGTCAACCAGCAGACGCTGCTGATGTTCAGCGCGCCGTCCAAGGCGGTGCTGTACTCGCGTCTGGGCGACGTCTTTCGGGACGAGATGCACCAGCATTTTGCCGAGCAGCTGGTCGACTTGTGGAACGAGAAGCTGTGGCAGCAGCGCGAGATCGTCAACTATGCGCTGGACGGCCGCCAGGTCGACGTGTACATGCAGTGGTCGGTATTTCCCGGTCATGAGGCGGAATGGGACCAGGTGCTGGTGTCGCTGACCGACATCACCGCACGCAAGAAGGCCGAGGCCTACGTCGAATTCCTCGGCAAGCACGACGTGCTGACCAAGCTGTACAACCGCGCCTACTACGAGGACGAGCTGGCGCGGCTTGGCCGCAAGGGCCCGTGGCCGGTCAGCGTGATCGCGGTCGATCTGAACGGACTCAAGCAGGTCAACGACAACCTCGGCCATGCCGATGGCGATGCGCTGCTGCGCCGGGCCGGCGAGGTCCTGAAGAAGGCAGTGGGCGACGGCTTCTGCGTGGCGCGTGTCGGTGGGGACGAGTTCATGGTGTTGCTGCCGGATCGCGACGAGCATGCCGCGGCCTCGGTCGTGGCCCAGATCGAGCAGGTCGTCGAGTTGAACAATCAGTTTTATCCGGGCGCGGCGCTGAACTTCGCCATCGGCGCCGCTACCTGCACGGTCGGCGAGCGCCTGACCGATGCGGTCAAGCAGGCCGACGCGCGCATGTATGCGGCCAAGCGGGCCTACTACGAGAAGCTGCGGGCGGAGCGGGAGCGCCGCCAAGGCTGAGCCCCGTCCCGCGAGGCCGTCGTCAGTCGCGTTCGCCCATCGCGGGGTCCGACACCAGGTCCTTGCCGGTCTCGATGCGTCCGGCGAAGCGGCGGCGGAAGCTGCCTTGCTGGGTGGTCACCGTGAAGTCGTACCAGTTCCCTTGCGATCCGACCGGCCAGTGCTGGTCCAGCTGCTTGCCGGCCGGGACGTCGAAGGTCCACGGACCGTCGTTGCGATAGGCGTTCGGCACCACGGTGAAGGTGCAGGCGCTGGTGCCGGCGTTGATCATCGTCAGATAGACCGCCGCGTTGGCGATGTCGTAGCAGACGCGGATCTCCGGCGCGCTGGCGCCCGCGGTGCCCAGCGTGCTGACGTCGCCGCGGAAGCTGCGGTGAAAGCCATTGGGCCCCAACACGAACAGGTCGTAGCGGCCTTCATCGCTGGCGAACACGTCGTAGCGGCCATCGAGCTGCTTGCCCGGTTCCACGGTGTAGCGGCGCGGCACGCGGTCCAGATGCAGCCGGTCGTAGACGTGAAAGACCGCGGCCGCCGATCCGGTGTTACTGAACAGCAACCACATCGCGCGGTCGCGAGCGTCTTCGCGGCCGCTGACGTGCAGCTCGTACGGCAGCGCGCGCGACGGACGCGTTCCGGTCGCCTGCGCCGGCAGCTGCTGCGCGGTGGTTGCGGGTAGCGGCACCTGCGGCAGTTGCCCCTGGGCGGTGCGGATCGCGTCGGCGCTGGTCTTGTCGCGCGTGGGCAGCGCCGGCAGCGTTTCCGTATTCGGATTGACGAAGTTGAACGCCGTGGTCAGGTCCCCGGCGATTGCGCGGCGGTACGCGCTGATATTCGGTTCCATCACGCCGAAGCGGGCCTCGAGGAAGCGCAGCACCGAGGTGTGATCGAACACCTGCGAGTTGACCCAGCCGCCGCGGCTCCATGGCGATACCACATACATCGGCACGCGCGGGCCCGGACCATAAGGCTTGCCATCGGTGTGATATTCGCCATCGGTTGCCACCGTCGAGGCGCCGGCCAGCGTGCCGTTGTCGAAGGCCGGTGCGCACGGCGGCGGCAGGTGGTCGAAGAAGCCGTCGTTCTCGTCGAAGTTGATCAGCAGCACGGTGCGGCTCCAGACCTCCGGATTGGCGGTCAGCGCGTTGAGCACTTCCTGCGTATACCAGGCACCCTGCACCGGGCTCGATGGTCCGGGATGCTCGGAGTAAGTGGCCGGCGCTACGATCCACGAGACCTGCGGCAGCGTTCCCGCCGCGATATCGTCCTTCAGGGCCTGCAGAAAGCCGCCGTCGGGCATGGTATTGCCGATGCCCTTGATCAGCGGGCTGATCGACTCGTCCGCGGGCGTGTACGGCGGATACGGGCTGCCGTTGGGCTGATTGCCGCGCGCCGCGTTGGCGTCGCGGTATTGCTTGAAGCCGGCCAGCGGGTTGTCGGTGAAGTTGTCCGGCAGGTTCTGGTAGACCTTCCAGCTGACGCCGGCCGCCTGCAGCCGTTCCGGATACGTGGTCCAGCGGTAGCTGATACTGGTTGCATCGAGCGAATCGCCGCGATTGTCGATCACCGGGCCGCCCATCGCGCCGGTCGGATCGTTGGTGCCGGTCCAGTGGAACAGGCGGTTCGGGTTCGTGCCGCCGTGGAACGAGCAGTAGTACGCGTCGCAGATCGTGAACGCGTTGGCCAGCGCGTACTGGAAATCGAGTTCGGCTTCGGTATAGAAGCCCATCGAATGCGGTTCCTTGTACGTCGGCCACTGGTTCATGCGGCCCAGGTCCCAGGCATCCTGCGCATCGGGATAGCTATGCGGCGTGCCGCTGACGCGCTGCGCGTTGCCGGCGCTGCTGTCCAGATGGTAGGGCAGCACGATGCGGCTGACGCCGTTCTCGGTATAGGCTTGCTCGAAGACGTTGCGTCCGCCCGGCAGCGGAATCGGAAAGCGGTCGCCGAAGCCTCGCACGCCCTTCATCGTGCCGAAGTAGTTGTCGAACGAGCGGTTCTCCTGCATCAGGATCACGACGTGCTCGACATCGCGGATGGTACCGGTGGCGTTATTGGCGGGGATGGCGAGGGCGCGGCGAATCGCAGGCGGGAAGGCGGCGAGCGTGGCGGCAGCGGCTGCGCCGGTGCTGGCGATCTTCAGGAATTGACGACGGCTGTTCGATGGCATGGCGAAAGGCGGCTGGGATGGCGGGATGGTACCGGCAGGACGGCGATCGGGAAACCATTGGCGCCGGCGCCCGAGGCAGCGGGGCGACGGACAGCCGAAGCCGGCACCGTATCCGACGCCGATGTCACGGCCATGACGTCGCGATGACAGCGGCCAGTTCGCGACAGGGCAATCGAACGGCATCGGTTCACAGTGTCGTCATGCATAGGCACTAGGCTGGCGGGATTTTCCGGAGCGGGTCCGAAGGGATCCCATCCGGAACCTTTCCCCTCCTTCTCCCACGCCAGCGAAGGTCCCAATGCAAGCCCTGAGAATGACGAGAGCGCTGTTGGCCGTTCTTCTGACCACCGCCGTGCTGACCGCCTGCGGCGGCGACGACGATAACAAGCCGGGCGACACGCCCAAACCGCCGGAGACGCCCAAGCCGGAACTGCGCTGCGCGCCCTGAGCAAGCCGAGCGCGCCTCGCCCCATTGGCACCCGCGCATTCCGCATCCCCGAGCCCTCCGACTCCGACCACTACAACAAACACCAATGACCTCCCGCCGCAGATTCCTGCAGGCGAGCGCGGCTGCCGGCTTCTCGGCCGCCGCGCTGGCCGCCTTTCCCCCGAGCATTCGCCGCGCGCTGGCCATTCCCGCCAACAATGCCACCGGCACCATCATGGACGTGCAGCATGTGGTGATCCTGATGCAGGAGAATCGCTCGTTCGACCACTACTTCGGCACGCTCAGCGGCGTGCGCGGGTTCGGCGACCGCATCACGATTCCGATGCCCAACGGCCGCAAGGTCTGGCAGCAGGAACGCGCCAATGGCACGGTGATCACGCCTTATCACCTGGACGGCACCGCCAACAACGCGCAGCGCGTCGCCGGCACGCCGCACTCGTGGAAGGACAGCCAGGAGGCCTGGGACCACGGCCGCATGTCGCGCTGGCCCGTCGCCAAGACCGATACGTCGATGGGCTATTACAAGGAACAGGAGATCCCGTTCCAGTTTGCGCTGGCCAATGCGTTCACGATCTGCGATGCGTACCACTGTTCGATGCATACCGGCACCGACGCGAATCGGTCGTTCCATCTGACCGGCACCAACGGTCCGGTGCCGCAGAACGTCGCCTTCGTCAACAACGAGTGGGATGCGATCAACGGCATTCCGTCGGACGCCAACATCGGCTACACGTGGAAGACCTATGCCGAGCGGCTGGAAGAGGCCGGCATCAGCTGGATCAGCTACCAGAACATGCCGGACGAGTGGGGCGACAACATGCTTGGCGCCTTCCAGAACTTCCGCCGCGCCAATCTGGCATCGGGCTTTCCGGTGTCCAGCGGCGGAGCCCCGGGCGCGCCGTACAACGACACGGGACAGCCGCTGCCGTATCACGCCTACGATGCGGCGACCGACAATGCCAGCAATCCGCTCTACAAGGGGATCGCCAACACGCTGCCCGGCAGCCAGCCGGACCAGTATCTCGACGCCTTCAAGCGGGACGTGCGCGAAGGCAGGCTGCCGCAGGTATCGTGGATCAACGCCCCGTCGATCTATTGCGAACATCCTGGGCCGTCGAGCCCCGTGCAGGGTTCGTGGTTCCTGCAGGAAGTCCTCGATGCGCTGACCGCCAACCCCGAGGTCTGGAGCAAGACGGTCCTGATCGTCAATTTCGACGAGAACGACGGCTATTTCGATCACGTGCCGTCGCCGTCGGCGCCGTCGCGCAATCCGGACAACACGTACGCCGGCAAGACCACGTTGAGCGAGGAAGACCTGGCGCCAGAGTATTTCACGCAGCCTCCGCCGCAAGGCAGCACCAGCCAGCCGGCGCCGGACGGCCGCGTCTACGGGCCGGGACCGCGCGTTCCGCTTTACGTCATTTCGCCGTGGAGCCGCGGCGGCTGGGTCAATTCGCAGGTGTTCGACCACACCTCGGTACTGCGCTTTCTCGAGGCGCGCTTCGGCGTGCAGGAGCCGAACATCAGCCCATTCCGGCGCGCGGTGTGCGGCGATCTGACCAGTGCCTTCAATTTCAAGACGCCCAATACCGAAGCCCTGCCCACGCTCGCGGGGCGCACCACGCGCGATGCCGCCGACGCGCTGCGGGCCGCGCAGCAGCGGCTGCCTGCCGTGCCGGTGCCGCGCGACATGGCGCTGCCGCTGCAGGCACCGGGCACGCGCCCGTCGCGCGCGCTGCCGTACGAGCTTCACACCAGCGCGCGTTGCCATCCGTCCGGCCAGGTCGAGCTGCTGTTCGCGAATACCGGCACGCAGGCCGCCGTGTTCCATGTATATGACGTCCACAAGCTGGACCGGATTCCGCGCCGCTATATGGTCGAGGCCGGCAAGACGCTGTCCGATGCCTGGAACGCGGGGTCCGACAATTTCGGCCGATACGATCTGTGGGTGCTCGGCCCCAACGGCTATCACCGCCACTTCAAGGGCGATCTGAATCGGCTCGGCGGGACGCAGGCCGCGCCGGAGATCCGCGTCTGCTACGACATCGCCAACGGCGACGTCTACGTGGACCTGCTCAATCCGGGCACCGCGGCCTGTCAGTTCAGCATCGCGCCCCTGGCGTATCGCAACGACGGTCCCTGGCAGGTCGACGTCGCCGCGGGCGGCACGGCCTCGCGGCACTGGTCGCTGGCTGACAGCGGTCAGTGGTACGACTTTGCGGTGACATGCAGCAGCGATCCGGCCTTCTATCGGCGCTTTGCCGGCCGCGTCGAGACCGGGCGGCATACGGTCAGCGACCCGGCGATGGGCGATGTTTGACGGCCGCCGATCAGTCGTCCGAGGCGATGGGTGTCGGCGGCTGGTCCGTGGCTTCCTTCACCCATCGCCACAAAATTGCCCGGCTGAAGCCAGTTGCTCTGGCTCAGTCCTACATCAGAGAGGCCTCAGGCTGAAAACGTTACAATAGCCTGCTACGCAACTGGGGTCGCGCAAATCAATGGCAACTCTAAAGAAGGCTATTAAGGAGTTTTGGCTACCATTCCTGGTTGCCATTGCTTGGACGTTATATAACCTTAGCCAAGACAATGGTTGGTCGATTCAAACAACATTCAATGTATTCGGCCCGACTTTCTTTTTAGTCAGTTGGGCCACTGGTCAATTCTTTCGTATCCGAAAACAAGCCAAGGACGAGCAGTCTTTCGCTTCTATACAACAACGGCTATCCCATCTTGTCACAGAGGTTGAAGACAGGACTGAGCGGCTTCTCGCCTACACAGTGGGGGATAGAGGCGTTGCATATTTTTGCCCTGGGTTTAATGTTGTCGACCCGAATGTGATGGACCTCACACTGGTCAATGACTCTGAGTATCCCGCCTTCGATCTTCATGCAGAGTTGATCGATCTGGATGAGCCTATAGTGCCAGAGGAAGGCCGCCTTTGGACGCGACACCAATTTGCGCTTCCGCATCTATTTCCGCACAAAGCATTCATGAATGCCTATCGCATACCAGTGGCGGGGAGGGCGCGGCTGCGCGTCAACGTGTTTCTCTGGACTCGAGGGGCCCAGGTGACGCAGCTACTCAGAATAGAGTTTAGAGACGGCCGAAGATACATGGCGGAACGACGTAGCATCGACGGGACGGTCACGCATGAGGACGTTGATCCGGACTATCCGGGATACGATGGGCGATCCACCGCAACAGTGTTCGACTAGCTTCGGAGAGCTCCACCTCAAGAGGCCATTCGCCCGCGTAGTTTTTCAGCTGTGATGCCCGCTGCAGGACTTTTGCCAGTTCGCGCGGAAAACGGCGATTGATTCTCCACGGTACCGGAGATGTGGTCGATCCTGTTGCCGTAGGGAACGGGAGTTTTCGCTCCCCGCGATTGGAATGGCTCCACCACGCTGGCGGCCACGATCCGATGTTCGCGCTCGCAGTACGCCCATACGAATGCGCCTTATGCCGCCGTAGTCGTAGCTGCGCTGTTCGAACGATTGAGTCCTCCGCCTGCGTTATCCGGCCGGTTGGAAAATCCGGAAGTAATCTGGATAGGCCGCACACTCGCGGACGGTAAAACCCGCTTCTACCAGATTTTTTTCGCCATAGGGTACGGATCGACTTTAGATCCGTTACACGTGCAACCTCGCGAACGCATCCAGACCTACATCTTCTTGGTGGTCTACCAAACCCAGAGCCTCTACGATGGAATCCGCCATGTCGTCCTTACCTCCCCGTTCGCCGGGCGGCGGATTCAGTCGCCTATTCACGGCTCCAGCGATAAGATCGGCCAACTGGACCAGAATACTGTGGTGAGAACGGACTGAAACAACAGAATCGACATTTGCGCCACCGCCAAACACATCGGCATAACGCCTTGCAACAGCGGCTTTCAAATCGCTCCGGCCAATTTCATCAAGAGAAGGCTCCTCGTCGAGAGTCATCGTAACCGTCACAGGCAGCGCCACGCGGCCATTTTGTACCTCGTGTTCAAGGCCCCTTACTAGCATGTACTCGTGCAAACGAGCAATGATGTTCTCGACAGTTCGTTGTGAACCTTCGCGTTCGAAAGAAATGATCTTAAAACTTAGAAATTCCCGGTGATTAGCAATGACATCAAGTAGGCCTTGCAGAATGGGTGCGTCCTTATTTCCGAGCCTTGCGAAGTGAATCTCTCGGTTGGCCCATGGGGTCGCCTTCTTCCAATTCTGAACTGCATTTGATACGTCGAAGACGGCACGCCCGGCCAAAGCCCATACTGCCGCGACGGTGACATATCGCTGTGTCTTACCTGTTTCGTCCGCGAAAACTTGGATGACACCACGGGAGGCGGCGTCTGCGATCACGTCTGCCTCCATCGCTTCTTCGTTCCGCCGTCGATAACGCCTCACCTCATCGTCAGCCAAGAACAAGCCATACTCGTTCTGAATCTTCGCTCGGGCACGAACGATTAGGTGGAAACGCTCGAGCTTAAAGAGGTTCTGGGGCAAGATGCCATGGCGACTATAAAGATCCGGCTGGAACTGCTCCCAGTACTTGATCGCCAGCGTAACGTCGCTATTACGCGCATCTTTGTACAGGTTCAATATGAATGCGACTCGCGTTCGCGTGGTGCGAAAATCGCCAGCCGCAAGTGATGACAACAGAGCGGCCTTCTCTTTCTCAGTCTTAACCAGCTTGCTGTTGACGGTATCTGCGTCTCCCGCTGGCTGAGCAAACAGGTTCACTTTCGGTACAACATCGTGTTCGCCGGCATCTCTCTCCGCTGCCATTTCATTCCCCATGCGGCTATATCCTAAGATCGAATAGTAATGCGAGAGAAACCGGCGAGGGAAATCGACAAATCCCAACTTCGGTAGGGGTTGATAGAAGAGCCCCATCGCTGCCCGACCTGCGGACACTGGCCGCGCGTGGTGTGCCGAGCTTTGCAGCGACTCCTGGGTAGGCCTGCTGGCGCCGGCCAATACGCCGAAGGAGATCGTCGACAAGCTGGCGCGCGAGCTCAATGCGGTGGTCAACATGCCGGACACCCGGGAGCGTTTGGCGACGCTCGGTATCGTGCCGTCCGGCAATACCTCGGAGGCGTTCGCCAGCGAGATCCAGAACGATCTGAAGAAATACAGCGAGATCGTCAAGACCGCGAAGATTCGCGTGCAGTGAGGCCGTGGGCGTTGGCAAAACGATCGGTGGCCGCAATCAGCCGATCAAGAATGCCCGGCTCCGACCACGCATGGCCGGCACCCTCGATCAGATGAAAATCCGCCTGCGGCCACGCCTGGTGCAGCGCATAGGCATAGCGCGCCGGGCAGGGCATGTCATAGCGGCCATGCACGATGACGCCGGGGATATCGGCCAGCTTGTGCGCATCGCGCAGCAGCTGGCCTTCTTCCAGCCAGCAGCGGTGCGTGAAGTAGTGGTTCTCCAGCCGGGCAAAAGCGAGCGCGAAATGGCCGTCGTCGTGCTTGGCGCTGATCGCCGGATCGGGCAGCAACGTAATGGTCTCGGCTTCCCACACGCTCCAGGCGCGCGCGGCTTCGATCTGCCTGTCCTTGTCGTCGCCGGTCAGCAGCTTGCGATAGGCCGCCATCATGTTGCCGCGCTCCGCCTCCGGCACCGGCGCCTGAAATCGCGCCCACTTGTCGGGGAACATCTCGGACACGCCGTATTGGTAGTACCAGTCGAGCTCGGCCTGCGACACCGTGTAGATGCCTCGCAGCACGAGCTCGCTGACCCGTTCGGGATGCTTCTGGGCATAGGCCAGTGCCAGCGTCGAGCCCCAGGAACCGCCGAACACCAGCCAGCGTTCCGCGCCAGCCAGCCTGCGCAGGCGTTCGATATCGTCGACCAGATGCCAGGTGGTATTGGCTTCAAGGCCCGCATGCGGCGTCGAGCGGCCGCAGCCCCGCTGATCGAACAGCATTACGTCATAGCGAGACGGATCGAACAGCCGGCGATGGTCCGGCGAGATGCCGCCACCCGGCCCGCCGTGCAGGAATACGGCCGGCTTGCCACCGGGCCTGCCGACACGCTCGTAGTAGATGACGTGGCCATCGCCGACATCGAGTGTGCCGGTTTCGTAGGGTTCGATTTCGGGGTAGAGCGTACGCAGCGTGGGCATGGGTGCGGTCTCCGTATGGGAATACCGCAGTGTACCGGTGCCGAAACGCGACGACAGGCGGGAGGGATCAGGCCACGGGCGCAGCGAGCCAGATCAGCAGCGCGCCCGCTGCGATCAGCACAAAGCCCGACAGGCGGGCCACGTGCAGGCCGGCCGGTCCGACCTTTTCGAGCAGCACCAGCAGGGTCAGCGCGGCCACCCAGACCAGGTTCATCACGCCGGTGACGAACAGCACTCCCATCAGCGCCCAGCAGCAGCCCAGGCAAAACGCGCCATGACGCATGCCCATCGTCAGCGCGCCACGCTTGCCGTCGCGCCAGTTCGTCATCAGGAAACCGAGCGGGCTGCGGCAGTGGGTCAGGCAGGCCCGCTTCAGCGGCGTCAGCTGGTAGAGCCCTGCCAGGCAAAGAATCGCACCCGCAGCCACGCGGCTCGATACCGCCATCGCCGGCGACAGCAGCAGAGCCTCGTGCAGCGCCCATTGCATCAGCGTCATCACGGCGCTGAAGCCTGCCCAGATGGCCAGATAGCCGATGCCGAAGCACAGCACCGTCGCCGGCAGCCTGCGGCCCTCGCGTCGCCGTTGCAGCCCGGTGTAGACCAGCATCACCGGCGCGGCGGCCGGGGCCATCATGCCGATCATCATGACGACCCACATCGCGAACGTGTAGAACAGGTCCGCGGTCGCCCAAGGCATCGGCATCGCCATGCCCATGCCGGCCATCATCGCATCGTGGCCGGCGGTCGGCGCCATCGAGCGGTGCAGATGGATCAGATAAGCCCACGCCAGCGCGGCGATGACCAGCATGCAGCCCCAGACCATCAGGCGGTCGCGCTGCGGCAGTCCGCCATAGCGGCCGGCGTCCGGCAGCGGCACCGCGCCGGCGGGTTCAGGCTCCCTGCCAGGAGAACGGGGCATATTGGCCATTGTTGCGGCCGCTGTCGTCGTCCCAGGCCATGCCGAGCGCGTGGACGTGGCTGCGTGCGGGGCGCGCCAGCGCGACGCGGTCTGCAGCGGGGTGGCCGGTGTTATCCAGATGGATCGGCTCGGTGGCATTTGGATTGATGCCCATCACGCCTTCGGCGCCCATGTCGACGAGGTTCGGCGCGGTGACGGACCACGTTTTGTCGTTGCGATCGAAGCGGATTTCCGCCGATTCGACGCCCTCGAAGGAGCCGACCAGCGGCGACAGCGCCGCCATCGGGCCGCCCGCGGCACCGCTGGCGATCGCGGTGATCGCGTCGCGCTGCGATTCGCTGGCGCGCTCGTCGACGATCACGCCGACGGACCAGTTGCCCTTGCCCATCTCCTCCGGTGTCGAGCCCAGCACGATAAAGCCGAGGCCATCGAGCGAGGTCTCGCCGTAGCGGCCCTGCTCGATCTGAAAGCCCATGGCGAAGATGCAGTGCCCCTTGGTGGGCGGCACTGCCAACTGCCCGGGCAGACAGGGGCAGATGAAGTCGCAGTTGCAGGTCTCGTAATACTGACCTTTGATGTTCCAGTTGGGCGTGGCCATGGTTTGCCTCCTTTCCTTGCGTCCCGGACCGCACTCACGTGCTGCGGTGGATCGGGCGATACCCGGCGTCTCGGTGCCGCGAGTACCGATGCACTGGAATATAGGTGAGGGGGCGCCGAATGCTGGCATGGTCGGCAAAGTCAGTGTTTTTTGC
>NZ_JABTYE010000044.1 GCF_013314895.1 Cupriavidus gilardii
CCCGATGAGGTCCATCGGGCGTTGCTTACCTTGGCTCAATAGGGCCAAGAACTGTCAACCTATGTCAGGACTTGACAGGGCTCGGCTTTCTCCCGTCTCCCGCTCGCGGGAGAGGGGGCAAAACCGGAACCTGAACCTGGACCTCACACCTCGACCACATACCCCCAATCGAACTTCGGGTTCTCCAGCGCGCCATCGCCGCGCCGCACATAGCCGCGCGGGTTGCAGACCACGCGGGCGCGGTCGACCCGGTAGTCGAAGCTGGTGTGCGTATGGCCATGGATCCACAGGTCGGCGCGTTGGACCAGATCCGGGCGGCGCGAGATGAAGCCTGCCGAGGCGAGGTCGTGCGCATAGCGTGGGTCGAGGCTGCCGAGGTCAGGGGCATGGTGGGTGACGACGACCGTTGCGCCATCGAAGGGCTTGTCGAGTTCGCTGGCCAACCACGCCGACTCGGCGCGGTGCCGCGCCAGCGCATCGGCGGGCGTGAAGCGGCGGACAGCACCGTGCTCGCCGCCCTCGTCGTCCGCGGCGTCGTCTTCGACCGAGATCAGCCGATGGTCGAGCATCACCTTGGCGCAGGCCTGCATCGCGTCGTCGATGCGCTCGCGGCCGAACAGCGCGTAGTCGGCCCACCAGGTCGTGCCCAGCACGCGCACCGGCGTCTGGTCCGGTAGTTCGAACACCGCCACGCCGCCGGTCAGCAGATGCACCTGCCGATGAGCGGCCGCGGCGGCGGCCATTTGCGCATCGACCCGGGTGAAGGTGCTGTCGTAATACTCGTGGTTGCCCGGCACATAGACGATCGGCCCGCGCAGATGCCGCGCGGCCCAGTCGATGCCATGGCGGCCGTTGGCGATGTCTCCGGCCAATACGACGAGATCGGCATCGCAGTCGGGGACCGATTCCGGGGTATGGTGTTCCAGATGCAGATCGCTCAGAACGCGTAGCTTCATGCCGTCTCCAGATGGGCCTGTGCCATCGGAGTGTTCAGCATGCGACCGGGCCGGTCAAGCCTGGCCGGCCTGTCGGCGCGAACGCTTCGGCAGGCAGTCCCACGGCGGCGTTTCGCCGCGACCGGCGATCGGCGGCAGCGATCGCGGCGCCACGACGAAGCCGCCCATGCTGGGCAGCGGTCCATCGACGAGTGGGCAACCCACATCGGCGCTTCTGCCGCTTCTGTGGTGTTTGCCTCTGCCGGCCGGTTTTGTCGTTCTCATGATTGGCTCCCCGTTGCCCTCGCTGTGGCTGCCGCGGTGTCCCCGCCTTCGTATTCACCGGAAGGCGGATGCTCCACCGTCGAGAACGGAGCCGGGGGCGGCTCGATGCGGCGTCGAGCGCTCCCCCGGGTTCTAACGGTGCAGCGGGCCCCCCACACCCCGCCGGTCCGGGCTCAGCCGTCTTGTCGTTGATGTGCCCCCTTTGGAGGAAGGGCAGGCTTGCCGGGTACCACCGCGTGCCCTCGCCCAGGACCGCGGTTCTTTGTAACACCGACAAGAGCGACTACCGTGCCATCAAGCGCAAGCCATTGATTCCATTGATGTCGAGTTCTCGCGACATGTTACGAGACCGAGTTGATGTAACAAGACGTTTCTGTTGCGATACCGTCTCGATGTGTTCGCCAGCGCGCGACGGGGTGCGGCAGGTCGTCGCGTGCCGGGCGTTCGACGCTGCGCGCGCTATTCCGGCAGAACGCCGGACGATCGGGAGTGTTCCATTTTTGAAGCACTGGCCGCGCGCGCGAACGGCGGCCGGTCATCCTGACGGGACCCGGCTACGCCCGGGCTAGTCCAGACGACGTAGACCGAACCGCGTAGCCGACCGCCATTCCGTCTGCGGCGCCGACGCCGGCATGGTCCGCCGTCATGCAATTGGATGAGCCGGATCGAGTGGCGGCGGCGAAACGCGCCCGATCCGATTCGGTTGCAATGGTGAAACTGCGGCAATGCCGGCGCCGTCAGTCGATGCGGCCGCCTTCCGGCAGGCGCGACGCGTCGATCTGCTCGCGCAGCCACGCATGCATGCGCCGGATCGCATTTTCGTGCGGATGGCCCTCGCGCCAGATCATCCAGTACTGCAGCGTCGACGGGATCCGCGTGGTGCCGATCTGCACCAGTGCCCCGCTGGCCAGATAGTCGTGGGCGAGCAGCGCCCGTGCGGTCGCCACGCCGACACCGGCGATGGCGGACTGCAGCAGCATGCCGGCATCCTGGAAGATCGGCCCGCGCTCCGGCTCGTGCGTCGGCAGGCCGGCCTGCTCGAGCCAGTCGCGCCAGGACCGCAGCGCGAAGCGCAGCATCGGCAGGCGCGGCAGATCGGCCACCGTGAAGCCCGGATAGCGGGCGAGCAGCGCCGGGCTGGCCACCGCGATCACGGTGTCCTCGATCAGACGGTGGCATTCGAAGCCGGGCAGGTCGACGCGCTGGTGCCAGATGCCGACGTCCACCGAATACGGGTCCGGCGGCGGGATCTCGGCATGCAGGCGCAGATGGACGTCGAGCATCGGCATCGCCTCGTACAGGCTCGGCAGCCGCCGGATCAGCCAGGCGTTGGCCAGATCCGCCATCACGCTGACCTCGAGCCGGACCGCGGGTTGTTCGCCCTGGCCGCCGGCCTCGTTCAGCGCCTGCTGCAGGCCATCGAGTGCCGTGCGTACCCGCTCGGCGAGCCGCGCGCCGACGCTGGTAGGCAGCATGCGGGCGCCGGCCCGCTGGAACAGCCGGGTGCCCAGCGTCTGCTCCAGCCCCCGCACATGATGGCTGATCGCGCTGTGCGTCAGCGCGAGCTCCTCGGCCGCGCGGGAGAAACTGCGATGGCGCGCTGCTGCCTCGAGCGCGCGCAGCGCCTGCAGCGGGGGAAGATGGGGAACCTGAGCCATGGTGTCGGGGAGAGGGGGAGGGAACGGCACAATCGAACGCCGGCCGTCAAATTCTACTCACAATACGGGCACGAATTCTTCGTTGGTGCCGGCGCGCCGGAGCGCCGACAATCCGCGCATGACAACCGCAACGCTTCCTCCCTCCGGTTTGCCCGCCGCCGCAAGCGGCCTGCGCTGGCGCGTGCTGGCGATCTTTTCGCTCGGCTTCTTCGTTTCCTATGTCTATCGCGGCGTCAATTTCGGCTTCGCGCCATACCTGTCGCGCGAGCTCGGGCTGTCGGCGAGCGATCTGGGCCTGCTGACCAGCTGCTACTTCCTCGGCTTTGCCTGCGCGCAATTGCCGGCCGGCTTGCTGCTCGACCGCTTCGGCCCGCGCCGCACCGAGGCGGCCTTGCTGCTGCTGGCGGCGGTGGGCACGCTGCTGTTCGCGCGGGGGCAGGGCATGGCGGCGCTGGCGGCGGGACGCCTGCTGATCGGCGTCGGCGTGTCGGTCTGCCTTGGCGCGGCGATCCAGGCCCTGTCGATGTGGTTTCCGCTGTCGCGGATGCCGCTGCTGAACGGGCTGGTGATGGCGATCGGCGGGCTCGGCGCGGTGGTCGTCGGTACGCCGCTCGACTGGCTGTTGTCGCTGGTAGATTGGCGTGCAGTCTGCGCCGGCCTCGGCGGCGTGACCGTGGCGATGGCGCTGCTGCTGTGGTTCGGCGCGCCCGAGGCGGCGCGGCCGGGCACGCGTGAAAGCCTGGCGGCGCAGTGGCGCGGCACCGTGGCGATCCTGCGCAGCGCGTCGTTCTGGCGCGTGGTGCCGCTGACGCTGCTGAACCAGGGCGTGTTTCTCGCGGTGCAGAGCCTGTGGGTCGGCGCCTTCCTGCGCGATGTCGGCGGCGTCGGGCCGGCACGCGCGGCGCAACTGGTGTCGCTGATCGGCTTTGCGATGATGGGCGGCTGCGTGGTGGTCGGCTGGGCGGCGCGCCATCTGGAGCGGCTCGGCGTCAGCCTGCATGCCTTCGCCGGCATCGGCATGACGATGTTCATCGTGGTGCAGGCGCTGCTGATGGCCGGGGCGCCGCTGCCGGCCTGGCTGCTGTGGTCCGGCTACGGGGTGTTCGGCTCGACCGGCATCCTGACCTACGCCGTGCTGGCGCGCCAGTTCGACGGCGCGATGATCGGGCGCGCGACCACCGCGCTGACGCTGACGGTGTTCCTGGCGATCTTCCTGTGCCAGCTCGGCATCGGCATGGTGCTCGACCTGTGGCCGGCGGTGGACGGCCGCTATCCGGTGCGCGCGCATCTGGCGGCATGGGCCGTGCTGGTCGGATTGCAGGTGCTGGCAGCGATCTGGTACTGGACGGGACCGCGCCAGCGGGGCGGCACGGCCGGGGCGGGCTAGCGGGCCGGCGACCGGCGGGCCCGCGTCCCGCCGCTACAGCACGATCGGCCGGTCGTCGAGCTCGTTCGGATTGCCGTCGCCCTGTTGCGGGAAATGCCGGGCCAGCAGCGCGTGAATCTGCGCGACCGTAGCCAGCACCGGCTCGATCGACAGATCCCTGGCGAGGCCGTGTGCCAGCGACTGGCACAGCGCGCTCCAGGTCTCGCGGTCCACGCGCGCATCGATGCCGCGGTCGGCCAGCAGTTCGACCGCGTGATCGGCCAGATTGATATAGAGCAGCACGCCGGTGTGGTCGACGGTGTCCCAGACCTCGAGCGCGGCGAACAGCGCACGGGCGCGCTCGCGCGGCGTCACGCCGGCCCAGGCATGGGTCGCCGGCAGGCTCGATTCGATCACCACGCGCACTTCGCCCCGATGCTGGCGTTCGCCCTCGCGTACGGCGCGCTGCAGCTGCGCCAGCGCATCGGGCGGGAAGTGCCGGTGTGCGTGGGAGACCGGGGTCAGCGCATGGCGCAGGGCGCGCCGCAGTCCGCGCGAAGGGGACGGTGAACGGGGCGGTGAACGGGTGGGCATGATGTCGTTCCCTTACCAGTTGCCGGAGGCGCCGCCGCCGTCGAAGCCGCCGCCGCCTCCGCCGCCGAAGCCGCCGCCGCCGCCAAAGCCACCGCCACCGAAACCCCCGCCGCCATGGTGCCGGCCCCAGCCGCCACCCAGGCCGCCGAGACCGCCCAGACCGCCCAGCGTGCCGGCAGCCGTATCCCAGCCGCGCCGGCCGACCACGATCTGCCGGCGGCGGCCGCGCGTGGCGGAGAACAGGAAGAACGCGATGATCAGCAGCGGGAACAGCACCGGCAGCCAGTCGGCCAGCCCGCTCTGCTGCGCCTGCTTGCGCGCCTGCGGTCCGGGCAGGCCTTCCTTGTCGATGGTGGCCTGGATCGCCGAGATGCCGGCCGCGAGGCCGCCATAAAAATCGTTCTGGCGGAAGTGCGGCGCCATGATGTCCTGCAGGATGCGTTTGGACATCGCATCGGTGAGCGAGCCTTGCACGCCGCGACCGACCTCGAGCCGCATCTTGCGCAGGCCAGGCGGATTGTCCTTGGCGATCAGCACGATCACGCCGTCGTCGATGCCCTGGCGGCCGGCGCGCCAGGCGTCGGCCACGCGGATGCTGTAGGCGTCGATGGTCTCGGGATCGGTGGTCGGCACCATCAGCACGAAGATCTGGCTGCCGCGGGTGCGCTCGTATTCGGCCAGCACGTTTTCAAGCGCGTTGCGCTGCCCCGGCGCCAGCGTGCCGGTCAGGTCGGTGACGCGCTGGGTCAGCGGCGGCACGGCGACGAAGCCGTCGCCCTGCGCACGCGCCACGCCGGCCGCGCCCAGCAGCAGCGCCAGCGCCAGCAGCAGGGGCACCAGCGGTGCCAGCGCTGCGAGCGCTGCCGGCGATCGGTGCGGCCAGCGCCGGAGTCCGGCGGCGAAGGTCATCGGCACGAGAATCAGAACTTGACCGCCGGCGGGGTCGAGATCGCCTTCTCGTTCTCGACGGTGAACGACGGCTTGACCTCGTAGTTGAAGATCATCGCGGTCAGGTTGGTCGGGAAGCTGCGCGCGAGCACGTTGTAGTCGCGCACCGCGGCGATATAGCGCTGACGCGCGACCGTGATGCGGTTCTCGGTCCCTTCGAGCTGCGATTGCAGATCGCGGAAGGCGGCGTCGGCCTTCAACTGCGGATAGTTCTCGGCGACCGCCAGCAGCCGCGACAGCGCGCCGCTCAGTTCGCCCTGCGCCTGCTGGAAGCGCTGGAATGCCTGCGGATCGTTCAGCGTTTCGGGCGTGACCTGGATGCTGGTCGCAGTGGCGCGGGCCTTGGTCACGGCCTCCAGCGTCTCGCGCTCATGCGAGGCATAGCCCTTGACCGTATTGACCAGGTTCGGAATCAGATCGGCGCGGCGCTGATACTGGTTGACGACCTCGCCCCAGGCCGCCTTGATGGCTTCGTCCTTGGCCTGGAAGTCGTTGTAGCCGCAGGCGCTCAGCAGGCTCGCCAGCCATGCCAGCAGCAGCCAGCGCAGCGGGCGCAGCGACAACAGCGAAGACCGCGACGAAGCGACGGTCGGCGATGAAGAAAGGAAGGCGCGCATCGGAAAACTCCGTGGATCGTCGGAACGCCAGCAGTGTAGCGCACCGGCCGCTTGATGCATCCACGGAGCGGGCGCTGCGGCAAGCAGCGCCCGATTGCACCGCTTTACAGCGCAGCGAAGGCGCGGTGCGCGGCGTCGAAGGTCGCCTCCAGGATCGCGTCGTCGTGCTGCGCGCCGACGAAGCCAGCCTCGAAGGCGGACGGCGCCAGATAGACGCCGTTGTCCAGCATCGCGTGGAAGAAGCGGTTGAAGCGCGCGGTATCGCATTGCGTGACTTCAGCAAAGCTGGCCGGCACGCCCTCGCGGAAATACAGCCCGAACATGCCGCCGACCGAATCCGCGGCGAACGGCACGCCCGCCGCGCGTGCGGCCTCGGCCAGGCCGTCGGCCAGCTTGCGCGTCTGCGCCGCCAGCCGGTCGTGAAATCCCGGCGCCTGGATCAGCTTGAGCGTCGCCATGCCGGCCGCCACCGCCAGCGGATTGCCCGACAGCGTGCCGGCCTGATAGACGCCGCCCAGCGGCGCCAGCCTGGCCATGATGTCGCGCCGGCCGCCGAAGGCCGCCGCCGGCATGCCGCCGCCGATCACCTTGCCCAGGCACGTCATGTCGGGCGTGATGCCGTAGTGCGCCTGCGCGCCGCCCAGCGCGACGCGGAAGCCCGTCATCACCTCGTCGAAGATCAGCACGGCGCCATCGGCGCTGCACAGCTTGCGCATCGACTGCAGGAAGGCGTCGCTGGCGCGCACCAGGTTCATGTTGCCGGCCACCGGCTCGACGATCACCGCGGCGATCTCGCCGGCGTGGGTGGCGAAGGCCTGTTCCAGCTGCTCGACGTTGTTGTACTCGAGCACCATCGTGTGGCGCGTGACGTCGGCCGGCACGCCCGCCGACGACGGCGCGTTCTGCGTGGTGTCGGCGAAGGTCAGCAGCCCCGAGCCGGCCTTGACCAGCAGGCTGTCGGCGTGGCCGTGATAGCAGCCCTCGAACTTGATGATCAGATCGCGCCCGGTGAAGCCGCGCGCCAGCCGCAGCGCGCTCATGGTGGCCTCGGTGCCCGAGGACACCAGACGTACCTGCTCGATCGACGGCACCAGCCTGCAAATTTCCTCGGCCATCTCGATCTCGGCCTCGGTCGGTGCGCCGAACGAGAAGCTGCCGGCCGCGACCCGCTGCACCGCGCGCACCACGTCGGGGTGCGCATGGCCGACGATCATCGGCCCCCACGAGCCGATGTAGTCGATATAGCGCTGGCCGTCAGCGTCCCACATGTAGGGACCTTCGGCGCGCTCGATGAAGCGGGGCGTGCCGCCGACCGAGCGGAAGGCGCGCACCGGCGAATTGACGCCGCCGGGAATGGTCTGCTGGGCGCGGTCGAAGAGCTGCTGGTTTCGTGACATGTCGTGATCTGCCTGGAAGAGGAGGGCCGGACGAAAGCTGGGGCCGGGGAGAAATGCGGGCGGTGCGCCGTTGAACGCCAATTCGCGCGAACCGTATGCGATCGGCTGCAATCCGCGTCAATCGCCATCGATCCGGACGCCAAATACCGGGTTGCCGGTGGCGCGCCGCGCGTCGATTCGGTACCATCTGCGCTGAATTTTAATCGAGACGTCACCACCCTATGGAATACAAGACCTGGATGTGCCTGATTTGCGGATGGATTTACGATGAAGCCGCCGGCGCGCCGGAAGACGGCATCCCGCCCGGAACCAAGTGGGAAGATGTGCCGATCAACTGGACCTGCCCGGAATGCGGCGCCCGCAAGGAAGACTTCGAGATGGTGGCGATCTGAGGGGCGTTTGAGCTTCGTCTGGTACTTCGCACGCATCCCCGTACAAGAGATCTGCCGACGGTGGCCATCCCCGCCACCGTCCGGCCCTCGGCCACCCTAGCCCGAGAACGGCCCGCGCCCCCGCAGCGCATTGGCCACCATCATCAGCGCCAGCAGGAACGGCAGCGCGACATACAGGCACCAGTGCACCCGGTCGCCGATCGTTTCGCCCCACTTACGCTTGAATACCTGCAGCCGCGGCATGCCCGACGGATTGGTGGCGCGCTTGTGGTTGACGTGCCAGGCCATCCAGAAAAAGAAGATGGCGAAGGCGACCGAGAGGAAATTGATGTTACCCATGGTGGATGGCGATGGTTTTGAGGGTGGTGAAGCCGTATAGCGCCTCGAAACCCTTTTCGCGCCCGTGGCCCGACTGTCCGGAGCCGCCGAACGGCAGTTCGACGCCGCCGCCGGCGCCATAGTTGTTGATGAAGACCTGCCCTGCACGCACCTTGCGGGCCAGCCGCAGCTGGCGCGCGCCGTCGCGCGTCCAGATGCCGGCCACCAGCCCATAGGGCGTGCCGTTGGCCAGCGCGATCGCGTCCTGTTCGTCGTCGAAGGGCATCGCCGCCAGCAGCGGGCCGAACACCTCCTCCTGCGCCAGCCGGTGCGTCGCCGGCACGTCGCGCAGCAGCATCGGCACCTGGTAGTAGCCCGTCTCCGGCGCCTCGGCGACGATCTGGCCCTGCGCCATCACCGGGATGCCGGCGTGCTGCGCGTCGGAGACGAAGTCCCAGACCCGCTGCTGCTGCTTGCGGCTGATCAGCGGTCCGCATTCGAGGTCCTGCTCGGCGGGGCCGACCCGCAGCGACTCGAACACCATCGCGAGCCGGTCCAGCAGCGCGTCGTACAGCGGCCGCTCGACCAGCAGCCGGCTGCCGGCCGAACAGGTCTGGCCGGCATTCTGCACGATGCCGCGCACCACGACCGGCACCAGCGCATCGACGTCGGCGTCGGCGAACACGATCTGCGGCGACTTGCCGCCCAGCTCCAGCGTAACGGGCACATGATTCTCGGCGGCCATCTGCGCGACCAGCTTGCCGGTCTGCGGCGACCCGGTGAACGACAGATGGTCGATGCCGGGATGGCGCGCCAGCGCGGCGCCGGCCTCGTGGCCATAGCCGGTGACCACGTTCAGCGCGCCCTCGGGCAGGCCGACTTCCGCCGCCAGTTCGGCCACACGCAGCAGCGACAGGCAGGCGTCCTCGGCGGGCTTGACCACGCAGGCGTTGCCGGCGGCCAGCGCCGCGCCGACACTGCGGCCGAAGATCTGCAGTGGGTAGTTCCACGGCACGATATGGCCGGTGACGCCGTGCGGCTCGCGCACGGTCAGCACCGTATAGCCGTTCTGATAGGGGATGGTCTGGCCGTGCAGCTTGTCGGCGGCGCCGGCGTAGAACTCGAAATAGCGGGCGATCGCGCGCGCGTCGGCGTGGGCCTGGCTCAGCGGCTTGCCGGTGTCGCGCGCTTCGAGCGCGGCCAGCTCGGCCTCGTGCTCGGCGAGCTTGCGCGCCAGGTCGGTCAGCAGGCGGCCGCGCTCGGCGGCCGACAGCGCGCCCCAGGGGCCTTCGAAGGCCTGGCGCGCGGCATAGACCGCGGCATTGATATCGGTTGCGTTGCCGCGCGCGATCTCGGCGAAGGGCGCGCCGGTGGAGGGGTCGAACACCTTGATGCGCATGCCGGAATCCGGCGCCATCAGGCGGTTGGCAACGAAGTGCTGGGCGTGCATCGTCATGCTCCGGCTGAAAATTCCAAGCCGGCATTATCGCCCAGCCGCGGCGCTCGTCCGCAAGGCACGCCGCCGCAAAAGCCGCGGCGGGGCCACCCGGACTGTCAGTTCCGGGTCAGACCGAGCCGCTATAATGCCGGCCATCGTCAAACCTTGGCCAAATACCGGCCGAATACAGGCATCTGGAGAACCGCATGAGCTTCAATCTCGTCCCGCCGGGCAAGGACATCCCGAACGACTTCAACGTGATCATCGAGATCTCGGCCCAGAGCGATCCGGTCAAGTACGAGGCCGACAAGGAAACCGGCCTGCTGTTCGTCGACCGTTTCATCGGCACCGGCATGCGCTATCCGGCCAACTACGGCTTCATTCCGCAGACGCTGTCGGGCGACGGCGACCCGGTCGACGTGCTGGTGATCACCCCGTTCCCGATCCTGGCCGGCGCCGTGGTGCGCTGCCGCGCGCTGGGCATGCTGAAGATGACCGACGAAGCGGGCGTGGACGCCAAGCTGATCGCGGTGCCGGTGGACAAGCTGTCGCCGGCCACGGCCTTCATGAAAGGCCTGTCGGACGTGCCGCAGAACACGCTGGACCAGATCAAGCACTTCTTCGAGAACTACAAGGCGCTCGAGGCCGGCAAGTGGGTCAAGGTCGAGGGCTGGGGCGGCATCGAGGAAGCGCACAAGGAAATCACCGACGGCGTGGCGAACTACAGGAAGTAAGCCGCCCGCGATCATCACCTCCTGAGCAGGCGCTGCAGCGCCTGCGGCAGACCCATAACCGGCCTCGCTTGCGAGGCCGCGTTCACGCTGGCGGCCGGCTTCGAGCCCGTGCCGTCCGTCTTGCCCGTCTTCGGCAAGTCCCTCCCTGGCTCCGCCCCCGCTTTCAGAATCGCCTTCGTCTGCGGAGACAGCTGTGCGAGCGCGCGCCTGAGCGGCTCGGCGCAGGCCATCAAGACTTTCTCCGCCGTCACCATGCCGCTTAGCCGCAGGTGCTCGCGCTCCTGCGCGTTCAGCCAGACACCGGCGTCGAGAAAGGCCTGCATCGCTTCGACTTGTCCCATCCTGCATGCCTCGAAGATGGGCCGCTCGCCCGCGGCGTTGCGCGCGTGCGGATCGGCGCCGCGCGCCAGCAGCAGTGACACCGTGGCGGCATGACCGCCCGAGGCGGCGGCATGCAGCGGCGTGCGCTGCTGGACGTCGCGCTCGCACAGGCTGGCGCCGTGCTCCAGCAGCCAGCCGATCGCCGAGCGGTTGCCATGGTATGCGGCTTCGTTCAGCGCGCTGCGTCCGTTTTCGTCGCGCGCCAGCGGATCGGCGCGGTGCAATGCCAGCCAGGCAAGCAGTGTGCGGGTGCGTTCGCCGCGGTCATGGTGGGTCGCCAGTTGCATCGGCAGATGTCCCAGGCCGGTGTGCGCCAGCGGGTCGGCTCCGAGCTGCAGCAGCCATGTCGCCAGGGCGAGATCCTGCTGCGCGCAGGCAAGGTGGAAGGCGTTGCGGCCATCCGGGCCGAGCCGATCGATAAAGGTGCGGCGTTCCGTTTCCGGCACGGCCTGCACGATCGCCTGCACTGCGTTGAGGCAGCCGAGCTCGCAGGCCCGCAGCCAGCCCTGATGCAGGCCCGCGTCGACCACGTTGGCATGGCGTTCCCCGCGCAGCCGCGCCAGCGCCTGTCCGACGCGGCTTTGCAGCTCGACCGTCGGCAGGTTCATCGCATCGAGCTGCTCCTTGAGCTCCGACAGCAACGATTCGATCGAGTCCGCTTCCTGCCGCAGATCGTCGATCAACGCCGCGCGGCGCGGCGGCGGACCGAACGAGAAGCGGCGGTGCATTTCCATCTCGGCCTCGAGCCGCTGTTCGAAACGCTCCATCCGCCGCGCCAGTTCGTCGGCATCGAGGGGAACGAAGCGCTTGCCGTCCTCGGCGACGACATGAGCGATCCTGCCGGGCGGCATGCGCGCCTCGATGGTTTCGCGATAGCGTGCGGCGATCGTGCGGGTCAGCGCTTCCAGCTCGTCTCGATAGCGCTGCGCCAGCGCTTGCTCCGCGTTGGCGTCGCCATGAGGCTCGGACTCGTCGCACAACAACGTCAACTGCAGATGCAACACTTGTGAACGACGGCTCAGCCATCGCTCCAGCTCTTCGAACGGCAACACCACGGGATGGTGCGCGATGGCGGCCTGCGCCATCTGCTGCGTCAGGGCGTCCGCGCGTGCGCTGATGGCGTTGTGGGCCGATATGGAAAGCATGGCAGGTTCAGGGCCGAACGGCCGCGGTGGGTGGAGGCCCGAATCTAGCGGCGCCGAGGCAGCGGCCTGTCGAATTTGGCACCGCCTCTGTCGCGAATGGCATGGGCCAAGTGGTTCGTTGCAGCGGCATCGCCTACCGTTCGCTTCCGCCCGCCGGTGCCGGCAGCCGCGCGGCGTCATCCGACCAACGCCGGACCCGGAGGAATCGCGTCGCCATGTTCAACGCCGCTGTGACACGTATCGGTATGCTGGTCCCGTTCGGGATCGGCCATTCACGCAACACGGAGCGCGAGGCATTGCGCCAGGCCATCGACGCCGGGAACCGGAGGCTCGTCAAGGACCTGCTGGCCGGCACGCCGGCACTGGCCACGAGCGCCGACGACGACGGCGAGTCGCCGCTGCACTGGGCGGTGCGCGCCGCGGCGCGCGACGGCAGCGGGGACCGGCGCGTCATCGTCACCTGCTTGCTCGAAGCGGGTGCCGACCCGGCGGCAAGGAGTCGCCAGGGTTTGACGCCGCTCGATCTCGCTGCCCAGGTGCCGTACGACCCCGCCGTGCTGAGCGCGTTGCGCCGGAGCGGCCGGCGCGCGTCCACACCGGCGCATCATGCGGGCCAGGTCCCGGAGCGAAACTCCGACAAGGCGGCCGACCGGGCCGGCGACTGGGGCGACCAGGGCGAGGGCGCCACCGTCGAGCAGCGCCTGCAGGGTATCGCCGCGACGCTGCGGCAGCGCGATCCAGCCTGGCAGCCGGATTCGCCCGCACGCGTACGGATGGTGCTGCGGACCCTTGCCGCGCTGTATCGCGACGCCGATGCCGACTGCGCGAAGTCCTGCCTGTCCTGTCTGCGCCTGCTGCTGCAGCGATATCCGCGGCTGAACGAAACGCATCGCGACGAGATGGTGTGCCTGTACGAGGCTCTCGTGCGCGTGTGGATGCGCGGCAGTCATTGGCAGGAGGGCTTCTGCTATGCCCATCACGCACGCCGGCTGCTGCCGGCGGGCGGGCGCGATGCGGCGGGCGTGGAGGCCGTCGTCGACCGGCTCGAAGCCGCGATGGTGCGGGAGCACCTGTCGCAGTGGGCGCCGCGGGCACAGGCCCAGTTGCGCGCGGCGCTGTTCGATCTCGGCACGCAATGCGCGGCGGCGACGGCGCCAATTCGCATGCTGGAGCGCGCCCATTGCCTGTTCGAAGCGGTCGCACGCGCCGAAGCGCTGCTGGCCAGCTACCGTATGGCTTTTGCACCGGAGGAGGCGCCGCGCGAAGCCGTGCCGGTGCGGCAACTGACCGCCGCGATCGTTGCGTTGCTGGATCGCTTGCGCAGAACCGCGAAAGGCGCCATCGACTTCATCGAAGTCGCGCATCGCGTGCTGCTGTTGGCCGAAGCGGCCGGCGCGATCGGTCTGCACGCGCAGGGCGCCGCGTGGTGCGACAGCGTGGTGCGGCAGGTCGAGCAGGAGGAATGCGCGGCTTCGCTCAGGCGCTACGACTGCTCGGCACATCGGCGCATGGCGCAGTCCCTGCGCGCCGGCGCCGGCGCCGGCGCGCCGGCTCGGCCCGCCGTTCAACCCCAGCCGGTCTGGCGGGCCCTGCGCGACAGCGTGGAGGCATTGCGCCGGCAGGCCGCCGAGGAGCTGGCCGCGCTCGCGCCGACCGACCCGACGGATCGAGCGGCATTGTGCGACTGGGATACCCCGCTGCCGATCGAGGGTCTGCAGGAACAGCTGACCGCGCGCTACAAGGCGTTGATCGCGCAGATCGCGCGCGCGTGCCGGCATTGGATGCTGACCGAGCCGCCGTGCGCGTTCGCCATCGTCGGACTCGGTTCGATGAGCCGCGGCGACATGGGGCCGTATTCGGACTTCGAGTATGCGGTGCTGCTGGCCGAACCGGCGCATCCCGACAGCGCCGCGCGCGCGTGGTTCGCCAGGTTCTGCCGGCTGTTCGATCTGGCCGTCTGCAGCCTGGGCGAAACGGTACCGGGCCACGATCATCCGTTGGCCGTGCCGGCCGGCTTCCAGATCGACGCCGGCGTGCGCGAGGGTGCGTCGGCACTGGCATGGACCGGCACGCCGGAGCAGCTCGCCGATGCGCTGCGCCAGCGCAGCGTGGCCAATGCCAACGTTCGTGCCGACGCCGATCAGGGCCTGCATTTCTCCTTGCTGACGCCATCGGTCGCGCATGGCGACGAGGCGCTGATGCGGCGGCTCAGGGTCGCGATGGCTGGCACGGTCGACGTGCCGCTGCACGGGGACGACCCCGGCCGTCTGTGCGCGCGCGAAGACCTGGCGCTGCGCCAGCTGCATGCCGACCTGCGCCGTCTTGGCGATGTGCTGGCGCGCGGGGCGGGGGCGGGCACCGATCTGAAGCAGGCCTACCGCGGACCGCTGGTGCATACGCTGACTGCCTTGTCGCTGCTGTTCGGCCACGACGCGGTGCCGCCGCGCGCGGCGCTGGCGCGCCTGGATGCGCTGAAGCGGTTCTCGACACCGTTCCTGGCCGACTGGCGCTGGGCCATGGCCGCGGTGCAGACCGTCCGCTATCGGCTGCAGCTGAGCGCGGGCCGGCGCGAGGAGCAGGGCGATGCGGCACTGACCGGGCCCGAGCGCGACATGCTGCAGGCGGCCCGAGAGCTGGTGGTGCGGCCGCTGTGGGCCGCGCTGTCCGGGCTGGTGGGATCGGACCGGCAGCTGCCTCGTGCCGTGATCGAGGCGGTGCGCGCGCTGCGCCGCCTCGACGACGTCGATCCGGCGCTGCCCGCGATCGTCGCGGACCGGCCGCTGTCGCTGGCAGCGACACGCAACCTCGCCGCCACGCTGGCGGTCCGCCGGGCGCCGGCGGACGAGCTGCGCCGTTACTATGAGGCCGCGATGGCCGGCGCGCCGCGCGGCGAGACCACGCAACGCTGGATCGCCTGGCGCGACGCGCTGGGGGCCGTGCCGGGCAACGAGGGCCGGCTGCGCGCGCTTGGCCATCTGCCGTGGCCCGACGGCTGGCGCGCGCAATGGGCCGAATCGCAATCGTGCTTCCGCCGCGCAGTGGAAAGCTGGCTGGTCGATGCCGCCGATGCCGCCGATGCCGCGGGTGTTGCCGGTCCGGCGATCCAGGTGCGCGTGCCGACGCCGGTCGGTGCCGGCGGGGTCCGCCTGTCGCCCGACATCGCGCGGCAGTTGTTCGATGCGCATGGCCACGTCCTGCCCAAGCCAGCTGGGCAAGCCGGCTCGCATTGCGTGCTGCCGGTTCGCTTCGAGGCCGAGGGACGCGAGTGGGTCTGCTGGGTCAAGTTCGGCCCGGAGGCGCCCGGCAGCGAGCGGCTGCTGCACGCGCTGGACCGTCGCCTGACGGGCGGACGCGGCATGGCGGCGAGCCTGGCCATGCAGCTGCGCAGCGGCGGGCGCGTGCTGAACGTGCAGGTCACCGAAGACGTGGCGGGCCGCTCGTTGGCGACGCTGCTGCGCGAGGAACCGTCCGCGCTGCGTGCCATCGATCCCGCCTCGTTTACCCGCGCGCTGCTGCGCGAACTGGTCAGCGGGCCCGGCGACGACAAGGCCGACGACTATTTCCTGGAGCGCGGCGAACGGCAGGCGCTGAAGCGGATCGACAGCGGCCGCGCGGGCCTGGGCATGTTGGGGCTGGCGGCCGCCGGCCGGCCACACCTGCCGGTCCGCAGCTACCTGTTCTGCCTGGACCAGATGGTGCAGCCGCTCGATCTGGCGGTGCTTGACGAAGTGGGCCGGCTGCAGCCCGACACGCTGCTGCGCAGCTGGCTGGAGGACGCCTTCCGCTTGCAGCAGGACCATGGCGCCATCTTCGGCGATGGCGGAGGGGCGGCGCAGGCTGGCCTGCTGGGCGTAACACCGTCCGACGCGATGCCGCTGCTGCGTCAGCGACTCGAAAGCGTGATAGGCATGGCCGCATTGGCGGCACGCCTGCGCACGGCCCCGACCGGCATGGCCTGTTTGCGCAGTCTCGAGCCCGAGCTCGCCGCGCCCTATCTGGCAGCGTTCGAGCGCCATCCGGTACGCGCCGCGGACCCCGGTGCGCCGGCACAGCGCTTTGCCTGCCTCGACGAGCGTCTGGCGCGCCGCGACGGCCACGGCCGCTATGCCGGTGCCGACCCGATTGACCACGCCGCGCGCTTTGGCCTCACGGCCATGCATCCGCGTGCGGCAGCCGGTACGAGCGAGATCGCGCTCGGTATCACCACATCGGCCGCCGGCGCGCTCTCGTGGCTGGCAGGATCGCCCGCTCGAGATCTCGCTTCCCTGGTCGTCGGCGTGCTTAGCGGCAGGGAGGGGGCGCAGCGCGACCTGGCCGCGTTGCCGCTGCGCCAGCGCACTGCCGTGTTCGATACGATCGCGATGGCGCTGCATGCCGACACGCGCGCCGTCGCGGTCGCAGATCAGCGCCGCTTGCTGGCGGCGATGGAGGGCACGGCCTTTGTCTGCCTGGACCTGAGCCCGTTTGCCGCGGCGCTGACCGATCCGCTGCTGGAAGGCTTGCTGCGCGGCGCCGGCCCCGCGTTGCGGCGGCTGGACCTGAGCGGCTGCGCGCAACTGACGCCGCAGGTGCTGCGCCGTGTCGAGGCCCTTGCCCCGGCCCTGCGCATGCTGAATCTGCGCGCGATGCGTTGGTCCGGGGACTGGATGTCGGGCGAGATGACGCTGGCCGAGCGCCCGGCGGCGCCGTTGATCGGGCCGTTTGGTCCATTGCAGTGGGGCCCGCTGCATTGGAGTGCGCTGGAAACGCTCGATCTGTTCGGCAACGGTGGGCTGCAGAAGCTATGGCTGCGCGCCCCGGCGCTGCGCACGCTGCGTATCGATGGCTGCGCGGCGCTGCGCGAACTGCGGCTGGACGGCGTACGTCTGCTGCACCGGCTCGATGCGAGCCAATGCGTGGCGCTGCCCGAGCCGGTGCTGTGCGGCCTGGCGCGCGACAATCCCGAACTGGCCGAGGTGCGGCTGGCGGGCTGTACGCAGCTGCGGCACATCGGTCTGCGCGAGGCCCATCCCTGGTTGCTTGCCTGGCCCTGGAACGCGTGGTCGCAAGCGGGGGCCGCGCGGCTGTGCGAATCGCTGACGCGAGCCGATGGCAGCCCCTACCGGCCGATGCCGCGCTACGTGATCAAGCAGGTTGACGCCTGGCTGCACGAGCGGGAACGGGCGGTGCACGCGCTGACGCAGCTCTATCGCGATGCCGGCACGCCGCAGCGACTGCGCGAGGCGGCCGAGGCAGCGTTGCTGGGCAGCGAGAGCGTCGCGCAGCGCGAGGCCGGCTGGGCCGCCGCGACGTTGATCGGCAATGCCAGCGATTCGCAGCCGGCGATCGGCATCGACTTGCTGGTGCCGGCGCTGTCTGCGGCCAGCAGCGAAGCGACACGCGTTGCTGCCGCGGGCGCGCTGGGTGGCCTGATCGCGATCCCGTCGCGAGACGATGTCGCGCGGTGGGCCCGGCTCGATGCGGGGCCGTCGCGGTAGTGCTGCGTGTCGTGCCGGCCTGGTTGTGCCGGCCTGTCGTGCCGGCGAGGATGAGGCGGCATCGTTGGCGAATCAATGGCGAATCGGTGGGCGGCGTCAGTGCGACCGCATCAGTGCGACCGCATCAATGCGGCGGCTCGGTGCTGTCGCCGGGACGGGCGGTGGTCTGCAGCGACGCCGCCGTGCCTGCCTCCGTGCCCGCGGCCTGCGCCGCAGCGCCGCGCACCTGCGGCCGCAACACCTCCATCATCTCGATCGGCACCGGAAACACGATGGTCGAACTGCGATCGCCCGCCACCTGCGTCAGCGTCTGCAGATAGCGCAGCTGCATCGCCTGCGGCTGCCGGGCCAGCATCTGCGCCGCTTCCAGCAGCTTCACCGAAGCCTGCAGCTCGCCCTCGGCGTGGATCACCTTGGCGCGCCGTTCGCGTTCGGCTTCGGCCTGCCGCGCGATCGCGCGCACCATCGATTCGTTCAGGTCGACATGCTTGATCTCGACGTTCGACACCTTGATGCCCCAGGCGTCGGTCTGCGCGTCGAGCACCTTCTGGATGTCCAGGTTCAGCTTCTCGCGCTCGGACAGCATCTCGTCGAGGTCGTGCTTGCCGAGCACCGCGCGCAACGTGGTCTGCGCCAGCTGGCTGGTGGCCTCGAGGAAGTTCGCCACCTGGATGATCGCGTTCTGCGGATCGACCACGCGGAAGTAGACCACCGCATTGACCTTGACGGAGACGTTGTCGCGCGAGATCACGTCCTGCGCCGGCACGTCCATCACCACGGTGCGCAGATCGACCCGCACCATCTGCTGGATCACCGGTATCACCAGCACCAGCCCCGGGCCCTTGACGCGCCAGAACCGGCCCAGCATGAACACCACGCCGCGTTCGTACTCGCGCAGCACGCGGAAGGCGGAGAAGATCAGCAGGGCCAGCAGGATGACGAGGGTGCCGGCGCTGAGGCTGAAGATCATGGTCGGTCTCCTTGGGGTGGCGTGGAGGAGGGCGGCGGCGGCCGCGCGGGGGAAGGTTCGGCGGCAGGGGCGGGGGTTGCGGCGTCGGCTGCCGTG
>NZ_JABTYE010000045.1 GCF_013314895.1 Cupriavidus gilardii
ATCCCGCCCTACCCCACCCGACGACACGCCGGAGCCCTCCGACCAGCGGCCGGCCACCCTCGACGCCTGCCGCCGCTGCGATCTGTGGCGCAACGCGACTCACGGCGTGCCCGGCGACGGCCCGGCCCCGGCGCCGGTGATGGTGGTTGGCGAACAGCCCGGCAATCAGGAAGACCTCGCCGGCAAGGCCTTCGTCGGCCCGGCCGGCCGCCTGCTCGACGAAGCGTTCGCCAGGGCCGGCTTGTCGCGCGAGTCGGTATTCCTGACCAACGCGGTCAAACATTTCAAATGGGAGTTGCGCGGCAAGCGGCGGCTGCACAAGACCCCGGCACAGCGGGAAATCGAAGCGTGCGGCTATTGGCTCGAGGACGAATTCGAGCGGGTCGCGCCGCGCGTGGTGGTGGCGCTGGGCGCGACGGCGCTCAAGGCCGTGCTGGGCGTCAAAGCGATGGCGCTGCGCAAGGTGCTGGGCCAGCCGATCGAGCACGAAGGCCGCACCGTGATTCCAACCTACCACCCGTCCTATGCGTTGCGCGTGCCCGATCCCGCGGCGCGCGAGGCCGCCTTCGACGAAATCGTTTCGGCATTGAAGCTGGCCGCCAAATTCAGCGGCAAGGCGGCACGCAAGGGCACCGGCAGGACGGTCGCCAAACGGGCCGCTGCGCCGAGTCCCGAGCCCAAGGCCAAGTCATCCGCGCCCAAGCCCAGGCCCAGGCCCAGGCAGACACCAAACGCCTAGCGCGGCTCGACGCCGCCGTCGTCCTCCGGCCTGGACTCGGCGCCGCGATCGGTCAGCCACGGCCGGCCGCGCGTGACCGGATGGACCGGCACGCGCTGCTGCATCGCCGCCTTGGCCAGCATATGGGCGCTGATCGGGGCCGTCAGGAACAGGAAGGCGGTCAGCAGGATCTCGTGCAGGCTCCAGCCCTCTCCCTGGCTGCTGAAGTAGACCACCGAGGCGATCACTACGCCGCCGACGCCCAGCGTGGTCGATTTGGTCGGGCCATGCAGCCGCATGAAGAAGTCCGGCAGGCGCAGCAGGCCGATCGCGCCGACCAGCGTGAACAGGCTGCCGATCAGCAGCAGCGCGCAGACGATGGCTTCGAGGTAGAACGGCATCGCCCTCTCCCTACTTCAGTTCGATGATGTCGCCGCGCTGCAGATACTTGGTCAGCGCGACCGTGCCGATGAAGCCCATCACCGCCAGCAGCAGCGCGACCTCGAAGAACTGCGACGAGCCGAGCCAGATGCCGAACACCACGATCAGCGCGATCGCGTTGATGTTCAGCGTGTCCAGCGCGACGATGCGGTCCGGCAGGGTCGGGCCGATCAGCAGCCGCAGCAGCGTCAGCAGGAAGGCGATGCCGAGCATCGCCAGCGAAATCGGAATCACGACGGCAAGCATAGGAAGATCTCCCTCAAGGGCGCCTCGTAGCGCGACTTGATGCGCGCGATCATGTCGTCGGCATCGTCCAGGTCCAGCACATGGACCAGCAGACAGCGGCGATCGTCGCTCAGTTCGGCGCAGACGGTTCCCGGGCTCAAGGACACGATGCTGATCAGTGCGGTCAGCGCGATCTCGTGCTCGGACTCGAGCGGCAGTTCGATGAATGCCGGCTGCAGGCGCGCGCCGCGCACCAGCACCAGCCAGGCGACGTGCACGTTGGCGACGACGATGTCGACCGCGACATGCCAGATCAGACGCAACGCCAGCCACGGCCGCGCCAGCCGCAACGGCCGCAGCCACAGCCGCTGGCCCACGCGCAGGCCGATGGCCCAGGCCAGCAGCGCGCCGAGCAGCCAGTCGCCCGGCGCGGCGGCATTGCCGAGCAGCAGCCAGACCGCGAGCAGCATCGCGCTGAGCCAGGGATGGGGCAGCCAGCGGCGCATCATCGTGGCGGCTCCGTCGGCGCGGCCAGCACCGCGCGCGTGTAGGCGGCGCGGTCGAACAGTTGCAGCGCGGTCGCGTCGAGATAGACGGACAGGGGCCGCGCGAACACGACCAGCGCCACGCTGCAGGCCAGCAGCAAGGCACAGCAGACCAGCCTGGCGGCGTCGGGCCTGCGCGCGGGCGGCACCCGGGCATCGTGCCGCGTGACCATGCCGTGTTCATGGGCCGCGGCGGCTGCCGGCGCCTGCCACAGCAGCCGGCTGCCGGTGCGGCTGATCGCCACGATCAACACCAGGCTCGACAGGATCACCGCCGGCCACAGCACCACCGCGCCGTTCCAGCTGCCGTAGACCGGCACGGCCTGCATCAGCATGACCTTGCCGATGAAGCCGGACAACGGCGGCAGCCCGACCACCGCGATGGCCGCGGTCAGGTATAGCGTGCCGGCCAGCCGCGAGATGCCGCCCCCGACCGGCAGCCGGCCCGACGGCATCTCCAGCGCATCGGCCAGCAGGAACAGCGCCGCCGTGCCGACCGTCGTGCTGGCGAGGTAGTACAGCGTCGCGCTCCAGGCCTGCGGCGTCTGGATCGATACGCCGGCGGCCAGCAGCCCGACCGATACCAGCACCAGATAGCCGGTCAGCCGTTTCATCGAGCGCGCCGCCAGCGCGCCGCACGCGGCCAGCACCATCGTGACGATCGCCAGCCACCACAGCCATTGGTGCATGAAGCCGCCAAACCAGCCGCGCCCGCCATCGAACAGCAAGGCGTGGCAGCGCAGGATGGCGTAGATGCCGACCTTGGTCATGATCGCGAATAGCACGGCCACCGGGCCCGCCGCCGCGGCATAGGCGCGCGGCAACCAGAACGACAGCGGAAAGACCGCCGCCTTCAGCCCGAACACCAGCATCAGCATCGCGCCGGCCGCCATCGCGAGCGGCACCTCGGACGGGGCGAGCCGGACCAGCCGCTCGCCGAGATCGGCCATGTTCAGCGTGCCGGTGATGCCGTACAGCACGCCGATCGCCAGCAGGAAAAACGACGACCCGACCAGGTTCAACACGACGTAGTGCAGCCCCGCGCCGATCCGCTCGTTGCCGCCGCCGTGGACCAGCAGCGCATACGAGGCGATCAGCAGCACCTCGAAGAACACGAACAGGTTGAACAGGTCCCCGGCCAGGAAGGCCCCGTTCAGGCCCATCAGCTGGAACTGGAACAAGGCGTCGAAATGCCGGCCCGCACGGGTATCGCGCTCGCCCGCGCTCAGCACCGCGGCCGCGCCGAGCAAGGCCGTCAGCAGCAGCATCAGGGCCGCCAGCCGGTCCAGCTGCAGCACGATGCCGAACGGTGCAGCCCAGTTGCCGATCGCGTACACCGCGATGTCGCCGCTGGCCGCCTGGTCGAGCAAAGCCGCTGCGATCGGCAGCAACGCCAGCGTGGCCAGCACGCCGAGCCAGCGCGAGCCGGCACGCCAGCGGGCCGGCAGCACCACCAGCAGCCCGCCGCAGAACATGGGCAGCAGGATCGGCAACAGCATGGCGTGATTCATGACGCCTCCTCGTCGGCCGGGGATGGCGACATGGATGGCGACATGGATCCCGACGGCGACTGCCGCGATGCGCGCGCACGGTCGGCGTCCTCCGGCCGTTCGGGTTCGGGCCCGGACGAGATGGCATCGCCCGGCTCCTCGCCGTCGACATGATCGCTGCCGCGCAACGCCCGCGACCGCAGCGCCAGCACCATGATGAAGGCGGTCATGGCGAAGCCGATCACGATCGCGGTCAGCACCAGCGCCTGCGGCAACGGATCGGCGTACTGCGCGCCGGGCGCGATGATCGGCGGCTTGCCGGTGGCAAGCCGGCCCATGCCGAGCAGGAACAGCGTCACCGCATAAGTCAGCAGCGTCAGCCCGAGCACCACCGAGAAGGTGCGGGCGCGCAGCACCAGATAGAACCCGCAGGCGGCGAGCACACCGACGGCGGCGGCAAATACGGCTTCCATCAGACGGTCTCCGCAAGCTGGCGCGCGGCAGCTACCCGCTTGTCGCGCACACCTAGATGGGACACGATGAGCAGCACGGTGCCGACCACGGTCAGATAGACGCCCAGATCGAACAGCAAGGCGGTGGCCAGTTCGATCTCGCCGATCCAGGGCAGATGAAAGTGCCCGAAGGCGGTGGTCAGATACGGATAGCCGAAGGCCCAGCTGCCCAGGCCCACCAGCCCGGCGAGCAGGATGCCCGCCCCCGCGATCGCGCGATGGTGCAGCGTGATGCGAGATTCGGTCCACAGCACGCCGCTGGCGATGTACTGCAGCAGCAGCGCGACCGCGGTGATCAGCGCGGCAACGAAGCCGCCGCCGGGCAGCTGATGCCCGCGCAGCAGCATGAAGATCGCCACCAGCATCGTCAACGGCAGCATCAGCCGCGCCAGGATGGCCAGCAGCAGCGGATGGCTCTGGCGCGACCATGGCATGTCGTTGGGGCCCGCGGTCGGGGCCGGCAGGCGCAGGCCCTTGAGCAGCGCATGCACGCCGAGGCCGGCAATCAGCAGCACGCAGATCTCGCCCAGCGTATCGAAGCCGCGGAAGTCGACCAGAATCACGTTGACGACGTTGTGCCCGCCGCCGCCCGGCACGCTCTGCGCGATGAAGAAGTCGGCGATGGTCTGGTGCGGGCGTGTCATCACCGCGAAGGCGGCCACGCCCACGGTGCCGCCGCCGGCCAGCGCCAGCGCGGCATCGCGCAGATGCCGCGCGGTCCCCGCCCGCTCGGGCAGGTCGGCCGGCAGGAAGTACAGCGCGAGCACCAGCAGGATGATGGTCACCACCTCGACCGAGATCTGCGTCAGCGCCAGATCGGGGGCGGAGAAGCGCGTGAAGGCCAGCGCCACCATCAGCCCGCACAGGCTTGCCATCAGCAGCGCGACCAGGCGCTGCCGGCGCGCGGCCACCACCGCGCAGGCGCCGAGCGCCAGCAAGACCAGTCCGGTCGCGGTGACCGGGTCCACCGGCGCCAGCGCAACCGGCCCCTGGGCCCGCTCCAGCTCGAACAGATAGCGCGCCGGCAGCAGCACCATCGCCGCGATCGCGAAGGCCAGATAGCGCTGCAGCGAGCCGTTCTCGAACAACAGCGCCAGCCGGCCGGACGCGCGCTCGATGCGTTCGATCGCATCCTCGAAGCGGTCGCGCGCATTCAACTGCGGCAGCTTCGCGTGATAGTGGCGGAACGAATCGCGGCGCAGAAAGAACAGCGCGCCGCCGGCCGCCATCGACAAGGCGCTCATCGCCAGCGGCAGATTGAAGCCATGCCAGGGGCTCAGGCTATAGATCGGCAACGGCGCACCCATGGTGCCGCGCGCGGCCGCATCGAGCAGGCCGGCCACGGTGTGGTTCGGAAACAGCCCCACCACCAGGCAGGTCACCACCAGGATCTCCACGGGAATCTTCATCCAGCGCGGCGGCTCGTGCGGCGGATAATGCGGCAGATCGTCGGGCTCGCCGTCGAAGAACACGCCATGGATGAAGCGCAGCGAGTACGCGACCGTCAGCGCGCCGGCCGCGGTGGCGAGCGCCGGAATGGTCCAGTTGAACGGCCCCAGCAGCCCTTGCGCGAGGGTTTCGCCAAAGAACATCTCCTTGCTGAGGAAGCCGTTGAGCAGCGGCACGCCGGCCATCGCCAGCGAGGCGACGATCGCCAGCAGCGCGGTGTGCGGCATGTAGCGGCGCAATCCGCGCAGGCGGCCCAGATCGCGCGTGCCGGTCTCGTGGTCGATGATGCCGGCCGCCATGAAGAGCGAGGCCTTGAACACCGCGTGGTTCATGATATGGAACAGCGCGGCGACCGTGCTCAGGCCGGTGTCGAGCCCGAACAGCAGCGTGATCAAACCCAGATGGCTGATCGTCGAATACGCCAGCAGCCCCTTCAGATCCCGTTGCAGCAGCGCCATGCCGGCGCCGATCACCAGCGTGGCAAGGCCGGTCAGGCTCAGCATGTAGAACCACCAGTCGGTGCCCTCGAGCACCGGATACAGCCGCGCCAGCAGAAACACGCCGGCCTTGACCATGGTGGCCGAATGCAGATACGCCGAGACCGGGGTCGGTGCCGCCATCGCGTGCGGCAGCCAGAAGTGGAACGGGAACTGGGCCGACTTGGTGAAGACCGCCAGCAGCACCAGCACGATCATCGGCGGATACAGCGGATGCTTCTGCACGGTGCCGGCGCTGGCGATCACATCGGACAGTTCCATGCTGCCGCAGATATGGCCGAGCAGCAGCACCCCGGCGAGCAGCGCCAGGCCGCCGCCGCCGGTGACCGTCAGCGCCATGCGCGCGCCCTTGCGCGCATCGGAGCGATACGACCAGAAGCCGATCAGCAGGAAGGAGACGATGCTGGTCAGCTCCCAGAACACGACCAGCAGCAGCAGATTGCTCGACAGCACCACGCCGAGCATCGCCGCCATGAACAGCAGCAGCAGCGCAAAGAAGCGTGCGGTCGATTGGCTGCGCGACAGGTAATAGCGCGCGTACAGCAGCACCAGCAGGCCGATGCCGAGCACCAGCACCGAAAAGGCATAGGACAGGCCGTCCAGCCGGAAGCTCAGCGCGAAGCCCAGGCTGTCGAGCCACGGCATGCGCCACGCCAGCACCTCCCCGCTGAAGATCTCGTGCCGCACGCTCAGCAGCAAGGCCAGCCCGATCATCGGTGTGCCCAGCACCAGCGGCGCCGTCAGCGGGCGCAGATGGCGGCCGAACAGCGGCGTCAGCATGGCCGCGCCCAGCGGCAGCGCGATCAGCCACAGCATCACCATCTGCCGTCTCCGACAGAGCGTGCAGGAAGGCGAATGGAAGGCGGCAGGCCAGGCGGTGCCAAGGATCGAGAGCGCAACATGAGGCCTATTGTGCCGCATGACGCCGCGGTCGCGGCGATCGTTATGTCTGCCCTAAAAATAATTCAGATCGCATGCGGCTCGCGAAACGCTGTCTCGCATGCCGCACCGGGCTTGTCACCGCATTCCAAAGATCGCGGCCATTCGGGATAGCACGAGGTTGGATCGCGCCCCGGCACCTACATATACTGGCATGCAGCCTGCAAATGCCGGCCGCAGACGCATCGTCCACGAGCATGCACACGCACCGCGCCGCTACCCCTGCCGCGCGGGACGCCCGCACAACACCGAACCGGGAGCGGAGAATGGGGATGCTGACCGAAGAACAATACCAAGCCACGCAGGAATCGCGCCGCGCCGGACTGCGCGCGCTGCGCGCGGCGCTGCTGAAATCCCACAAGGAGATCATCCAGCACGACCGTAACGAATATGAACGCCTCTACGGCCCGATTCCCGCGGGCCAGTTCGTGCAGATCGTCACCGAGGACAACTACTTCCGCTGGCTCGACCCGCTGTCGCGCCTGATCGTCGAGATCGACGAGGAACTCGACGGGCCGATGCACCACGACGGCACCTGCCGTGCGGTGGCCGAGGCGGCGGCGCGGCTGTTCAGCACGCAGGGCGACCCCGCGTTCCGCGAGCGCTATCACGAGGCGCTGCAGGAGGAGCCCGCGGTCACCGTGGCGCACGGACAACTGATGTCGGTAATCGCACAACTTCGCAAGCTGCCCTAGCGGTCGCACAAGACAAGACGCGGGAGCCTTGCGGCTCCCGCGTTTGTTTGGCGACACCGCCGTCTCCCCCCGAACGCGGGGACCCGGTGACCCTTGAAGTCGCCGGATTCCCGCATTCGGGGAATGACGCGACGATCAGCTGCTCTTGCCGCCGCTGGCCTTGCCGGCCTGGCCCTCGCCGTCCTCCTTGTCGGGTTCGACGGCGATCGGATCGCTGGCCGGGAACGTTTCCTCGAGCGCCTCGTCCAGATTGCGCTCGGTGCGGTCGTCGGCCGCGCCCTCCTCGCCGTGCTTGCCGGGACGAGAAACGGATTCAAGGTTGCCGGGTTGGCTCATCGTCCATCTCCTTCGGGTGGAAGCGGCCGAGGCCGCTCAGGTCGCGCGATAGCGGTTGCGCAGATCGCGAACCAGATCGTGGTTGCGCAGCACGCCGTGATACTGGCGTTCGATCAGCGCGCGCACTTCGAAGCTCAGATCGTCGTGCTGCAGGGCATCGGCGTACTTCTTCTTGGCCACGTCCTCGCCGCGCTCGCACTCCTCCAGAATAGACAGATCGGTGCGGTTCGCGACAGCGCTGCGCAGGCTGACCCAGCCGCGATGCAAAGCGCCGGCCACGCTGCCGCCCTCTTCCGGCCGGCCGCCCAGCGCGATCACCTGCGACTGCAGCTCACGGATGGCGGCGCCGATCTCGGTCGCGCGGCTGGTGAACAGTTCCTTCAGCTCAGGATTGGTGGCGTCCTCGGCGGCCTTCAGAAACCCTTGCTCGCCGTCGCGCGACACCTCGATCAGATCGTTGAGCACATCGACGTTCTTGTCTGCCATGGCGACTCCTCGTTATCGTGATGCCGCCGCATGCCGCGGCGGCGGTTGCAGGACGTATGCAGCGAGGCTGCAAAACGGCGCGCACCGCAAGCGGTGCGTCCATGCATTCACGATAAGAGAAGCGGCCGAGCCGGACTGTAAGCAGGCTCCCCGAGCGGTTGTCGGTCGATGCCTACAGGGTTCCCCCCGAGGGCCGGCGAGCCGATACGCAAGGCGAAGTCAGTCGAGCAGATGGCCCAGCCGCACGCGCTTGGTGGCCAGGTATTTTTCGTTTTCGGCGTTGGCCGGCACGCTGTGGCGCAGCTGCTCGAGCACGGTGATGCCGGCCTCTTCGAGCTGCTGCCGCTTGCGCGGATTGTTGCTCATCAGCCGGATCGACTGGATGCCGAGCTGGCGCAGCAGATCGGCGGCAAAGGCATAGGTGCGCGAGTCGACCGCCTGTCCCAGCGCCAGATTGGCATCGACGGTGTCGAGCCCGCCATCCTGCAGACTGTACGCACGGATCTTGTGGCCCAGGCCGATGCCGCGGCCTTCGTGGCCGCGCAGGTACAGCACGATGCCGCGGCCCTCGGCGGCGATGCGCTCCATCGCCAGCGCCAGCTGTTCGCCGCAGTCGCAGCGGCACGAACCGAATACGTCGCCGGTCAGGCATTCCGAATGCAGCCGCGTCAACACGCCCGCGCCGGCGATATCGCCGACGCTGAGCGCCAGGTGTTCCGTCCCGCTGGTCACGCCCTTGAAGGCGTGAGCGGTGAACTCGCCGAAGCGGGTCGGCAGCCGTGCCGAACCGACCAGCGTGATTTCCGTGTCGTTCATATCATCTTGCCAATGCGTGTGCGCGGGATGCCGTGTCAGCGGCCGGGGAGTGGGTCCCGGGAGATTGCGCTGCGGCTCTGTCCTGCCTGCCGGGCCCCGTTCCGGAGGCCATGCCAGGGGGCGCCTGACGGCAAGGATACCGCGAATCGGCAAAGGGCCGCTCGAGGCCCCGTGCCGGCCCCATCACCCGCAGGGCTTTCGCCGGCCGCCGCTACAGGATCGGCGCGAACAGCTTGGCCACATGCATTGCCACGCGGCGCAGCGGCGGCGCGGCCAGATATTCGTCGCGGCCGATCTCGCGTGCCTGGGCGAAATCGGCCAGCAGCATGCCCTCGACCTGGCTGGCGAAGTCGCGGTCCGCCGTCATCACGGTCAGCTCGAAATTGAGCCGGAACGAGCGGTTGTCGAGATTGGCAGTGCCCACCGCGGCCAGCTCGTCGTCGATCAGCATCACCTTCTGATGCAGGAAGCCGGGTATATAGCGGTAGATGCGGATGCCCGCGCAGATTGCCTGATAGGCATACAGCGTCGAGGCGGCGAACACCACCTTGTGGTCGGCGCGTCCCGGCATCAGGATGCGCACGTCGACGCCGCGCAGCACAGCCAGCCGCAGCACCGCGAACACTGCCTCGTCCGGGACGAAGTACGGCGTGGTGATCCACAGCCGCGTGCGCGCGGCCTGGATCGCCTCGACGAAGAACAGCGAGCAGGTCTCCTGCGAATCGGCCGGGCCGCTCGGCACCACCTGGCACACCATGTCGCCGGCCGGTTCGGGCGGCGGCAGCAGCAGCGTCGGCACCTCGCGCGACGCCCAGTACCAGTCCTCGGCGAAGGTCATCTGCAGGTCGAGCACCGCCGGGCCGCGCACCTCGATATGGGTATCGCGCCAGGGCGCCAGCGGCGGCTTCAGGCCCATGTATTCGTTGCCGACATTGTGTCCGCCGATGAAGGCCCGCTCGCCATCGACGGCCACCAGCTTGCGATGATTGCGGAAGTTCAGCTGGAAACGATTGACGAAGCCGCGATGCGGTGCGAACGCGCTGACCTTGACGCCGCATGCGGCCATGCGGCGCACGTAGTGGCCCGGCAAGGCATGGCACCCGATGCTGTCGTACAGGAAATAGACCTCGACGCCCGCAGCGGCGCGCTCGCACAGCAGCGCCTGCAGCTCGCGCCCGAGTTCGTCGTCATGGACGATGAAGAACTGCACCAGCGCGACGCGGCGCGCCGACTTCAACGCGGCGAAGATCGCCGTGAAAGTGGCCGGTCCATCGACCAGCAGTCGCACATGGTTGCCCGACAGGCAATGCAGCCCGGTGAGCCTTGGCAGTGCGCGCAGCCCGGGATGATGCGGCTGCCGAACGATGCAGGCCTCGCGCTCGCGCGGCTCCATGCCATGGCGCAGCTCGCGCATCTGCTCGCGATAGAAGCGCCGCGCATTGACATAACCGACGAAATTGCTGCTGCCGAAGACCAGGTACGGCACCAGCGCCAGATACGGCATCATCAGCAGCGAGCCGGCCCAGGCGATCGCGCCGGGCGCGGTTCGCACCGTCATCACGGCATGCATCGCGGCAAACACGCCGACCACGTGGAAACACAGGACAATCGTCGCGACAACGCTGGTGCTCAATAACATCGGCTGCCATCCGCTGCGGAATCCGGTTGAACGATGAACGGTGAAAACGGTGAATCTTGAACACTGAACTGCCGCGCATTGTGGCATAGGCGGCCCGCATCGCGGCCGTCCATGTATGCGACATGGCGAGGCTCACCGCATCGACGCCGCCCTTTGCATTTTTTTTAGGCAGTCCGATGGCGCGACGCGCCGGCGCGCGCCTGGGGCCGGCCCCGGTCGGGTTATCCACACAATCTGTGGATAACCCGAACACCCGTTCGCCGCCCGGCCGCATGCCGGTCGCTCAATGTGGACGGCCCTCGGGCGGCTCGTCCGACGAAGCGGCCGCCGCCAGTGTCGGCGCCAGATCGACCACCGCAAAACCGCTCGGGTCCTTCTTGGCGTCGCGCTTGGCCGCGGCCGCGGCGACCGCGATATGGCTGCTGCCCAGACGCCAGCCGTCGGTCTCGGTGCGCGCGACGCCGTGGGCCACGCGAACCGCGCCGATGGCCATGCTGACCATCGGGAAGAACGCGGTGCGGCCATGCCGGTCCTCGCCATGGATGCCTCCCGCCGCGCGGTCGTCGGCATGGTACAGCTCGCGCGCGGCGCGGTTGAAGCGCGCGATCGCGCCACGCGCGCGCTGGCTCCAGTCGGGGCTCTGGTACAGCACCAGGAAGTCGTCGCCGCCGACATGGCCGAGGAAGTCGCGCACCGGATCGCAGGCATCGGCAAGAATCGCGGCGGCGCCCTTGATCATCTCGTCGCCCTTCCAGTAGCCGTACTGATCGTTGAAGGGCTTGAAGTGGTTCAGATCGACATAACAGGCGCAGAACGCCGCGCCCGCATCGAGCAGCCGGTCGACATGCTGGTTCAGCGGAATGTTGCCGGGCAGGAAAGTCAGCGGATTGGCATAGCGCGCGGCCTCCATGCGGATCTCGGTGACGGCGCGGATCAGATCGGCGCCCGTGCCCAGTCCCGCATAGCGGCCATCGTCGGTGATGATGAAGCCGTCGGCCAGATGGCGCTGGTTGCCGCTGGACAGACTCTTCGCCATGGTTTCGATAGTCGCGCTGCGATCGAAGCAGACCGGCTCGCGATGCGCCATCAGGATGCAGGCTTTCTTGCCGTACAGCTCGCGATGAAACGGCGCGGCATAGCGGTCGATGAAGCTTTGCCGGTTGATGATGCCGATCGGCCTGCCGTCGGGATCGACGACGGCCAGCGCATGCAGACCGGGATTGGCATGGAACAGTGCCAGCACCTCGTTGTTGGTCTGTTCCGGCGTCACCGTCGGCGCGCGGCGCAGCAGCTTGCCCGCACTGGGGCCGGTCCATCCCGAGCGCACCACCTGCGGAAACACCGCGATCTGCCGCGAGCCCAGCGCCTGCACCACGTCCTCCGGCGGCGCTTGCGACGGCTCCGGCAAAGGCCGGCCCAGCAGATAGCCCTGGCCGAACGGCACACCGAGGTCGCGCAGCACCGCCAGCTCCTCGTTGTCCTCGATGCCTTCGGCGATCACGCTGGTGCCAAGCGCATCGGCCAGGCTCAGCACCGTGCGCATCAGCTCGAGCCGCCGCGAGCATGAGGCCACGCCGTGTACCAGCGACTTGTCCAGCTTGATGAATTGCGGCGTCAGTTGAACCAGCAGATCGAGGTTGGCATGGCCGGTGCCGAAATCGTCCAGCGCATAGCGCAGCCCCAGATCGCGCAGCACCGCCATCGCACCGGCGAACGCCGCGATGTCGCCGATGCGGGTCTGCTCGGTCAGCTCGATCACGACACGCGCCGGCGCTACCGTGCTTGCCAGCAGCGCGGCCATGCCGCGGCCATGATCGGCCAGCAGATGGCGCAGCGTCATCGGACTGAAATTGACGAACAGCAGCCCGGGCAAGCGCAGTTCGGCGAAGCGGGCCAGCGCCGCGCGGGCCGCCTGCACTTCCAGCGCCATCGTATCGGCGGGGCTGGCCGCCAGCCGGAACAGCGCTTCGGGCGAGGCCAGCGGCGATCCCTCGGGCCCTCGCAACAGCGCCTCGTAGCCGAGCAGATCGGCCGACTCGAAGCGCACGATCGGCTGAAAGACGGCGCGCAGCGGCGGCAGGCGCATCGGCGCAGCCGCTGCGCCGGATTCGATCACGGCAACGGACATGGGGATCTCGACAACGGTGGCAGGGACGCCGGGATGCACGCGGCGACCGCGCATCGGGGCTTCTGGCCTGGGGCCGGCGTGGACGATACGCCGGCAAGGCAAGCCATTTCATGACGTTCACATGACAGCCATATGACAACCCCGCCGCATGGCGGGACGTCATGGCGACGTCACATCGCCTTGCCAGCATCGGAGCCAAAACAACAATTCACGGGCGCCGCATGCGGCGGGGGAAAACCATGTTGCAAGGGTTCAGAACGGGGCTGCCGCGTTTGCGGTCGAGGTTGGGAACGGGGATCGCGGCGGTCAGGGGCAGCGCTGCCACGGCAGCAGCGGGGCCTGCCGACGGTGCGCCGGCAGCGCGAAGGCGCGGGCGCCTGCCGCTCGCCGCGCGGCTCGGCACGGCGTTCGTGCTGGTCTACCTGTTCGGCGCCGCTGCCGCAGTCAGCGGCATCGTCAATCTGGTCGCGCTGAAGGAGAAGACCGACACGCTGTATCAGCGCGACATGCGCGGGGCGGTGGCCGCGGAGCGCGCGCAATCCGCGCTTGCCGGCCTGGGACATGCCCAATTGGCGCTGACGATGGCCACCAGCACGGCCGAGCGCGATACCGCCGCACAGCAGATCGCGCAGGCCCTGCAGACGCTGGACACCACGCTGTCCGGTGTCGGTCGCGCGGCACCGGATCAGGCCGAGGCGCTGGCGCGCGAGCGTGCCGAGGCCGCGCAGTCGATGCAGGGCTATGTCGAGCTGCTGCGAAAGCAGCCGCTGGATGCGCTGCAGTTCGACAGCGCCGTCTCCGTCGAAGGCCACTTCGTCGCCGAGCAGCTGGCGAAGCTGGGCAAGCAGATCGAGCAGGCGCGTACCCGTCTCGAGAAGCAGGCCGCCGACACGGTGGCCTCGGTATCGGCGAGCCAGGCCCGCGCGCAGTGGATCACGATGGGGATGCTGGCAGCGAGCCTGGCCGCCGCCGCGGTGCTCGCATGGCGCGCCGCGCGCGCACTGCTGGCCGAGCTTGGCGGCGAACCGCGCGAGGCCGCCGACGCGGCGCGGCGCATTGCCGCCGGCGATCTGACCGGCGACGAGCGTCTGCGCCGGCGCGGCACCCGCGGCCTGCTGCAGGACCTGGCCGCAATGCGCGACGCGCTGGCCGCGATGCTCGCGCGCATCCAGGCCTCGGCGCGACAGATCCATGGCGCCAGCGAACAGATCGCCGCGGCCAATCGCGATCTATCGGAACGCACCGGCCGCCAGCTGGCCGCGGTCGACGAGGCGGCCACCAGCATCGGCGAGTTGCGCGGGCTGGTCGAGCAGATCCACGTACGCGCGCACGAGTCCAGCGCGATGGCGAGCCAGGCCCGCGATGCGGTCGGTACCGGCAGCGCGGTGGTGCGCAGCATGCGCGCCTCGATGGATGCGGTACAGGCGCGTTCGCGCGACATCTCCGAAGTGGTGGGCGTGCTGCAGGGCATCGCGTTCCAGACCAATCTGCTGGCACTGAATGCGGCGGTCGAAGCCGCGCGCGCCGGCGCGGCCGGACGCGGTTTTGCCGTGGTCGCCAACGAAGTGCGTGCGCTGGCCCAACGCAGCGCGCAGTCGGCCCGCGATATCGGCGCGCTGCTTGGGGAGGCCACGCGCGACATCGAGGCCGGCGTCCGCCACAGCGGCGACGTCGAACAGGCGATGGTGGCGATCGAACAGGCGGTGCTGCGCAGCCATACACTGGCCGAGCGGCTCAATGGCCTGGCCGAGCAGCAGGCTGCCGGCATTGCCGTGGTCGACGATGCCGTGGCCCGGCTCGATGGCACCAGCCGGCAGAACGCGGAGTTGGTGACCACGGTGGCGCAGCAAGCCGAATCGCTCGATTGGCAGGCGGCCGAACTGGCCTCGGATGTGGGCCGCTTCCGCTTCTGAGCGGAGCGCGGCCCGGCGATGGACTAGCGCGCCTGGACCGCGGCCGGCTGCGGCACGGGCTGGCTGTTCCCCTCGGGAACGGGGCCGGACACGGCGCCCGACGGTGGGACGGCAGCCGCCACCACCGCGTAGCACGGCGCATGCGGCGGCACCGGCCGCGCCCAGGGCTCCGGCTCGACCAGCTGCGTACGCGCCTGCGTGAACGCCTTCAGATGGTCGGCCTTCGTCGGACTGGCGCCATAGAGCAGCGCCTGCAGCTGTGGGCCCTCGCCGAGCGCGCCGACATCGCAATCGGCATGGAAAGCGACGGCGGCGCGCAGCGCCACGTCCCGGCGCTGATCCTCGTTCAGCGGCCGTACCGCGCAATGTTCCAGCTTGCCGCTGAACACCCGCCTTGCGATCGTCCGCAGCCAGCCGCTCTCGCTGGCTATGACCGCATGGCAACCCATCGTGCGCAGGACTTGTCGATCCGGTGGCAGCTGCCGCACAGCCGTGCGGCGCTCCATTCCCAGCCATGACAACACGCGGTTCCACCGGCTCAGCTCGCGGCGCGGCGTGTAGGTAATGCGATAGGTATTGCCGCGCAAGGTCAGATGCAGGTTGCGGCGGATGTCGTCGGTGTCGCAGGCGTGCTTGAACAGCTGCAAAGCCTGCATGGCGCGGTGATGGGGAGCGGAGAGATCGGTACTCATGGACATGGCAGCAACTCGTTGAGACAAACGGTAGGCGCCGAGGATCGCCCGGCAGCATCGCGTTGCGCTATCAATCGGGACGCTGTGCTTGCGGTTCCTGGCAATCCGTTGCAAATAACGGCGGCTGCAGCACACATGGTTCTGCAGTGCAGAACACCGATTCTGCATTGCGGTTGACGACGCCATCGAACGATGTAACCATCGCGGACACACCAAGCCGGCGGCCACGCCGGCAACGCCATTCCGGAGACCTCGATGAGCAGCACCGCCCGCGCCGACTC
>NZ_JABTYE010000046.1 GCF_013314895.1 Cupriavidus gilardii
GGCGGGCTGCATCACCGCCACCGGCAATGTCAATCCCGCGCCGATTGTCGACCTGTATGCCAACTGGCAGGCGCCGGTGCCGGGCATCAATCGATCCGGCGGAATGCCGGCATCCAGCAGGCGGTCCAGCAGGCCGCGCTTCTCGTCCAGCGACAGCGAATTGGCCTCGGAATTGGTGCCGAACACGGCCAGCCCGACGCCCTGCTCGATCAGCCAGCGGCAATGCCGCACGAACCGCTGCGCGTCGGGCGCATAGCCGGCGGTGAATGGCGTGAGCACAGGGGAAAAGACGCCGCGCGGGCGGGCGGACTGGATCATGGCTGTCTCCGGGGATGGGTGCCTGGCCGGCTGGCCCAATCGATTGGGCTCGACGAGTGGTGTCAAGGACGGTGTCAACGAATGGAGCCCATTCTAGGAACCGCCAACCGGTGGAAACAGCATCGAACGGCTGCTTCAAACGATAAAGTTTTTTGGGTTCCCGCCGGATCGAGGCCGCGGTCGCCCTTTGCTAAGATTCGCCGCGGCCCTACCACTACGACAACAACGAGAGACAACGAGCCACCCCCGCCATGGATATTCGCTACCTGCAGAGTTTCGTCGCCGTGGTCGAACACGGCTCGTTCGCCGAGGCGGCGCGACGCCTGGGCCTGACGCCGGCCGCCATCGCGGCGCGCGTCAAGGCGCTGGAAGAATCGCTGGATACGCCGCTGGTGCAGCGCGCCGGACGCACCGTGGTGCCGACCCAGGGCGGGCTGCGCATCCTGCCGAAGGCGCGCGCGGTGGTGCGCGATGTACGCGACCTCAATGCGGTCGCGCATGACGACAGCCTGCTCGGCGAATTGCGGCTCGGCGTATCGACCTCCGCGCTGACCGGTCTGCTGCCGCCTATCCTCAAGCGCGTCTACGCCGCGCATCCGCAGTTGAAGATCTTCGTCGAACCCGGCTCGTCGTCGCATCTGTACCGCCGCATCGTCGGCGGCGATCTCGATGCCGGCATCATCGTGGCGCCGCAGTTCGCGATTCCGAAGGCGTTCGAGTGGCATGTGCTGGTGCGCGAACCCTTCATCGTGCTGGCGCCCGAGTCGATGGCCGACCGTGGCGCGCACGAGCTGCTCGCCACCGAGCCCTTCATCCGCTACGACCGCGGCATGTGGGGCGGCATGGTGGCCGACCGCTATCTGCACGAGCACAACATCGTGCCGCACGAGCGGCTCGAGATCGACGCGCTGAATGCCATCGCGACGATGGTGCATCAGGGCATCGGCGTGTCGCTGGTGCCGGACTGGACGCCGCCCTGGCCCGAAGGCATCCGCGTGGCGCGCATTGCGCTGCCGGGCCGCGCGCCGGTGCGTCAGGTGGGCCTGCTGTGGTCGCCGCACGCCGCGCATGGCGCGCTGTCGCGCACGCTGCTCGAACATGCGGCAAGCGCGACCGGGCAGCGTTAGCGCGCCGCCCGGCCCCGCAGCGCAGCGCCCCGCTTACTCGGGTACACCCGGTGTCTTGCCGCGCGTTTCTGGCGCGCGCAGGAAGTCGAAGTCGACGCCGCGGTCGGCCTGCGTCACCGATTGCAGGAACAGCTTCATATAGCCGCGCGGCGCGCTCGGCTCGCGCACCGGGTTGGCCGCACGGCGACGTTCGAGTTCGTCGTCCGGCACCAGCAGGCTCAGTTCGCGGCGGCTGACGCTCAGCCGGATGCGGTCGCCGGTGCGCACATGGGCCAGCGGTCCGCCCACCGCGGCCTCGGGCGTGACGTGCAGCACCACCGTGCCGAAGGCGGTGCCGCTCATGCGCCCGTCCGAGATGCGCACCATGTCCTTGACCCCGGCGCGCGCCAGCTTGCGCGGGATCGGGATATAGCCCGCCTCGGGCATGCCGGGCGCGCCCTTCGGACCGATGTTCTTCAGCACCAGCACATCGTCGGCATGGACGTCGAGATCGTCGCTGTCGATGCGCTCGACCAGGTCCTGCGAATTCTCGAACACCACCGCGCGGCCCTCGTGCTCCATCAGCGCGGCGTCGGCGGCGGACTGCTTGATGATCGCGCCACCCGGGGCCAGGTTGCCGCCCAGCACCGCGATGCCGCCCTGCGGATAGATCGGATCGGCGATCGGGCGCACCACGTCCTGCGCAAAGCCGGGCCCGGCCGCGTCGAGCTCCTCGCCCAGCGTGCGTCCGGTCACGGTCAGCGCGTCGAGCCGCAGCAGCGGCCGCAGCTCGCGCAGCAGCGTGGCCATGCCGCCGGCCTTGTGGAAGTCCTCCATGTAGTGCTGGCCGCTGGGCTTCAGGTCCAGCAGCACCGGCGTCTCGCGGCCCATGCGGTCCAGCGCCTGCATATCGACGTCCAGGCCCATGCGGCCGGCGATCGCGGCCAGGTGCACGATGCCGTTGGTCGAGCCGCCGATCGCCAGCAGCACGCGCATCGCGTTCTCGAAGGCGGCCGGCGTCAGCACCTTGTCGATGGTCAGCCGCTCGCGCGCCATCGCGACGGCACGCGTGCCGGTCAGCTCGGCGATGCGGATGCGATCGGCGGTGACGGCCGGCGGCGTGGCGGCGCCCGGCAGGCTCATGCCCATCGCTTCGGTCAGGCAGGCCATCGTGCTCGCGGTGCCCATCACCGAGCACGTCCCGACGCTGGCGACCAGCTGGTCGTTGACCTGCGCGGTCTCGTGCGCATCGATCTCGCCCGCGCGGAACTTGCCCCAGTAGCGCCGGCAATCGGTACAGGCGCCGACCCGCTCGCCGCGATGCGAGCCGGTCAGCATCGCGCCGGTCACCAGCTGGATCGCGGGCACGCCGGCCGAGGCCGCGCCCATCAGCTGCGCGGGCACGGTCTTGTCGCAGCCGCCGATCAGCACCACCGCGTCCATCGGCTGCGCGCGGATCATCTCCTCGGTATCCATCGACATCAGGTTGCGCAACACCATGCTGGTCGGCGCGGCGAAGCTCTCGTGGATCGAGATGGTCGGAAACGGCATCGGCAGGCCGCCGGCCAGCAGGATGCCGCGCTTGACCGCCTCGATCAGCTGCGGCATGTTGCCGTGGCAGGGATTGAACGCGCTGCCGGTATCGGCAACGCCGATCACGGGCCGATCGAGCGCCCCGTCGGTATAGCCGGAGCCCTTGATGAAGGCCTTGCGCAGGAACAGCGAGAAGCCCTGGTCGCCGTAGTTGGTCAGACCCTTGCGCAGGCCGCCGTCGGGCTGGATATCGCGTTCGTTGTCATCGCCGGATGCGTCGGGTGTGCTCGAATTGGTGCTCATGGTCATGGCGAAAAATATTGGTTCAGCTGTCGGATTCGATGCCTGCGTCGGTGATGACCTTCTGCCAGCGGGACACCTCCTCCCGCAAGCGCTCGGCCGCTTTCTCGGGCGTGGTCGCCGGCAAGGCGTAGACGCCCTGCTGCAGGAACTGCGCCTTGACCGCCGGCATCTCCAGCATCTTCGCCAACGCCGCGTTCAGGCGCTGCACCACCGGCGCCGGTGTGCCGGCCGGTACGAGCACGCCGAAGGTCGAGCTGACATCCAGCGCCGGCATGCCGCTCTCGCCGGCAGCCGGCACATCGGGCAGCATCGAGATCCGCCTGGACGCCGCCACCGCGACCGGACGCAACTGCCCGCTCTTGATGAAGGGCTGCGCCGCGGGCACGGTCTCGACCATCATGTTGACCTGCCCGGCGACCAGGTCGGTCATCGCGGGGCCGCTGCCCTTGTAGGGCACGTGCACCATGTCGATGCCGGCCTCCTTGCGGAAGATCTCGGCCGCCATGCGCTGCGGCGCGCCGGCGCCCGAGCTCGCATAGTTCAGCTTGCCCGGATGGGCCTTGCCGTACTGGATCAGCTGCTGCAGCGTGGTGACCGGCAGCTGCGGATTGACGACCACGACCAGCGGCACCCAGCCGACCACCATCACCGGCACGAAATCCTTCAGCAGATCGTAGCGCAGCCGCCCCTTCTCCAGCGTCGCCATCGTCGAATGCGAGGTCAGCGCGCCCATCAGCAGGGTATAGCCGTCCGGCGCGCTCTTCGCGACCGCCTCGGCGCCGATATTGCCGCCGGCACCGCCGCGGTTCTCGACCACGACCTGCTGGCCCAGCGTCTCGCTCAGCCTGGCGGCAACGATGCGGCCGATCACATCGGTGGCGCCGCCCGGCGGATACGGAATCACCAGGCGCACCGGCTTGTCCGGGTAGGCAGCGAAGGCGGCGGGCGCGGTCAAGGCCAGCGGTGCGGACAGCGCCAGCAGGCTGGCGCGCAGCCAGGTTCGGCGGCGACTGCTGCGGGGTGGGTGGGACGGCTTTGCGGTCATGGGGTCTCCTTGTCTTGTTGTCGCCGGCGCTGTCATCGGGCCTCGCATGCGAACGCAACAGGCACGGCGCGCCGTGACGGCAAGTGTGGAGACGAGCGGAGGGCGGAAGAAGCGGTTGCCGCACCGATTAACCAAAAAATTATTTTGGTCTGGCGCTCGGCGGCGCGCCTGCGATGCTCGAACGCGGGGGGCAAGTGGCGTCGCGAGAGGGCGAATCATTCATCGAAGTTTTCGATGCTCAGCGCCAAAATGATTCGCTTCATATTTGGGAGTCCGGCTCAGTACAATCGGCTCCGATCCCCCGTTCACTCCCTCAGACCATGACCGAATTCGTGATTCCGCCCTTCGAGCCGGCCAGCGTCGCCGTCGCCGGCAGCACCGCCCGCTTCCCGATCCGCCGCGTGTTCTGCGTCGGGCGCAACTACGCCGCCCATGCGCGCGAGATGGGCAAGGACCCGGACCGCGAGCCGCCGTTCTTCTTCACCAAGCCGGCCGATGCGGTGGTGCCCGCGCAAGGGACCGTGCCTTATCCCCCGCTGACGGACAACCTGCACCACGAGATCGAAATGGTGGTGGCGATCGGCCAGGGCGGCACCGACATCGCCGTCGAACGCGCGCTGGACCACGTGTGGGGTTATGGCGTCGGCGTGGACCTGACGCGCCGCGACCTGCAGGATGTCGCCAAGTCGATGAGCCGGCCGTGGGACTGGTCGAAGGCCTTCGACGCGTCCGGTCCGTGCGGGCCCCTGCAACCCGTCAGCGCGGTCGGCCATCCCGCGCAGGGCCGCATCTGGCTGGAGGTCAACGGCGAGGTGCGCCAGCAGGGCGACCTGAACGAGATGATCTGGCCGGTGGCCGATGTCATCACCTATATCTCGCAGAGCGTGGCGCTCGCACCCGGCGACCTGATCTTCACCGGCACGCCGGCCGGCGTCGGCAAGCTGCAGCCGGGCGATGCGGTGCGCGGCGGCGTGGCGGGATTGAGCGAGTTCGCCTTTACGGTCGGCGCGCGCCGCAGCTGAGGGACAGCGGCTTCGCAATGCCGCACCCCCGAACAAAAACGCCACGGCATTGCCGTGGCGTTTTGTCTTGCGCGATCGGCGAGCCCGCTCAATCGAAGCCCAGCTCCTGCAGCTTGCGCGTGATGGTGTTGCGCCCAATGCCGAGCCGCGTCGCCGCCTCGACGCGCCGGCCGCGCGTGACGCCCAGCGCGGCCTCCAGCACCGCCTTTTCGAAGCGGCGCGTGAGCGCGTCCATCACCTCGGGCTGACCGGCCTCCAGCATCGCGCGGGCCTCGCCGGCCAGCAGGCTTTCCCAGCCCGGCGCGGGAGCGCTGATCGGCGCCGGCATCGGTGCGCCGGCGGTACCGAAGCCCGGCGCGATGCGGCCGCCGTAGCCAGCCGCTTCGGCCTCGGGCGCCACGGTGGCCGTGCCGGCGTCGGCAAGACCGGCTGCCGCCGCGCCGCCGATGCCGCCGGCCAATCCACCAGCCGAGCCGCCTGCCGCTCCATGCAGCGCGTCCATCGAATCGCCGCTGCCCTGGGCTTCGCGCTCGAGCGCGCGCGTGCTGCCGTAAGTCGCCATGCCGGCCTGCCCGTCCGGCGCACCGCCGATCATCTCGCGCGGCAGGTCCTTGACCTCGATGGTCTGCGCCGGCGCCATCACGGTCAGCCAGTTGCACAGGTTTTCCAGTTGCCGCACGTTGCCGGGGAACGGCAGCGTGCTGACATAGGCCAGCGCTTCGTCGGTCATCCGCTTCGGCTCGACGCCGAGCTCCTTGGCGCTCTTCTGCAGGAAATGCCGCGCCAGCAGCGTGATGTCCTCGGGCCGTTCGCGCAGCGGCGGCAGCCGCAGCCGGATCACGTTCAGGCGGTGGAACAGATCCTCGCGGAACAGCCCTTCCTTGACGCGCGTCTCGAGGTTCTGGTGGGTGGCGGCGATCACGCGCACATTGGCGCGCAGCGGGTTGTGGCCGCCGACCCGATAGAAGTTGCCGTCCGACAGCACGCGCAGCAGCCGCGTCTGCAGGTCGAACGGCATGTCGCCGATTTCGTCGAGGAACAGCGTGCCGCCCTCGGCCTGCTCGAAGCGGCCGCGGCGCATGGTCTGCGCGCCGGTGAAGGCGCCGCGCTCATGGCCGAACAATTCGGACTCGAGCAGGTCCTTCGGAATCGCCGCGGTATTGAGCGCGATGAAGGGGCCGTTGGCGCGCGGACTGTGCTTGTGCAGGGCGCGCGCGACCAGCTCCTTGCCGGTGCCCGACTCGCCGGTGATCAGCACCGTCACGTTGGACTGCGACAGCCGGCCGATCGCGCGGAACACGTCCTGCATCGCCTGCGCCTGGCCGAGGATTTCGGGCGCGTCGAGCAGCCGGTCGTCCATCTCCTCCTCGCGCAGGCTTTCCTCCAGCGCGCGGCGGATCAGCTCGACCGCCTTGTCGACGTCGAACGGCTTGGCCAGGTATTCGAAGGCGCCGCCCTGGAAGGCCGCGACCGCGCTGTCCAGATCCGAATAGGCGGTCATCACGATCACCGGCAGGCCCGGATGGCGGCCCTTGATCGCCTGCAGCAGATCGAGGCCCGAGCCGCCGGGCATGCGGATGTCCGAAATCAGGACCTGGGGTTCGTCGTCCTCGAGCGCCGACAGGACGTCGCGCACATTGGTAAAGCTGCGGGACAGCAGGCTTTCCCGGGCCAGGGCCTTTTCCAGGACCCAGCGAATAGATTGATCGTCGTCGACTATCCAGATCGGCTTCATGTGCGTCGCTTGTCTGCTCGGTGTTTCGGAGGTCCGCCTTCGCTGCGCTGTCCACCCGCCGCCCGGCATGGGCGGCATCGGTCGTGAGCCGATCTCGGGCGATTCAGCGCAGCGGCAGCAGGATGCGGAAATCGGTACAGCCGGGCCGGCTCTCGCATTCGATCAGCCCCTCGTGCTGCTGCACGAAGGTCTGCGCCAGTGTCAGACCGAGCCCACTGCCGCCATCCCTGCCCGAAACCAGCGGGTAGAAGATGCGCTCGCGAATATCCTCGGGAATGCCCGGACCGTTGTCGATCACATGCAAGTCCAATGCCAGCTTGTACAGCCGCTTGGCGATCGTGACCTGGCGCGCGACCCGCGTGCGCAGCACGATCTGCGCATCGCCGCGCGCGATGCGCTCGGCCAGCGCCTGCGCGGCGTTATGGACGATGTTCAGCACCGCCTGGATCAGCTGCTCGATGTCGCCGGACAGCTCGGGCAGGCTGGCGTCGTAGTCGCGCACGATCTCGAGACCGTTGGGGAATTCGGCCAGCACCACCGAGCGCACGCGTTCGAGCACCTCGTGGATATTGAGCTCGCGCACGATATGCGGATGCCGGTGCGGCTCGAGCAGCCGGTCCACCAGCGTCTGCAGGCGATCCGATTCCTTGATGATGACCTGGGTGTATTCGCGCAGGCTGCGCTCGGGCAATTCGAATTCGAGCAGCTGCGCCGCGCCGCGAATGCCGCCCAGCGGGTTCTTGATCTCGTGGGCCAGATTGCGGATCAGCTCCTTGTTGGCCGAGGTCAGGTCGAGGATGCGTTCCTCTCTTTCGCTGCGAACCTTCTGCTCGTTGGGCAGCACCTCGACCAGCGCGGTGCCGGGGCTGGCGTCGATGCCGCCGATCACCACATGCGCGTGCATCGGCTCGCGCAGCGGCGGTTGCAGGACCACGTCCTGGCGCCGCGCATCGACCTGGCGCACCAGCACCGAATCGATCATCGCGTCCAGTTCGTCGGCGCGGCCGAACAGCGCCGACAGCGACAGCTCCAGCATCGACTTGCGCGACAGGCCGAAGTTCGCCTCGGCGGCGGGGTTGGCGTAGACGATCCGCATGCCGGGCTGCGCGACCAGCAGCACGGGGTTCGGCATCATGTCGAGCCCGGCGGCCAGCGCGGCCACCGCCGGCGACACCGCCGACGCGGTGCTGTCGTCGGCCGGCGCGCGGTCGGCGCCGCCGACCTTGCGTGAAACGCTGCGAATCAGGCGGCGCATCGATCGATCCTCAATCCTCAATCCTTCAGGTTGGCCAGTTCGCGCCGCAGCGCGGCGGCATTGGCCTCGCTGCGGGCGATGTCCTCGCGCAGCGCGGCGGTGCGGTCCAGATAGCGCTGGTAGTTGCGCTCGTCGCCCTGCCGCTCGGGCTGGCCCTCGTTGAATTGCGCACGCAGCGCGGTCAGCCTGGCCTGCTCGCTGCGCAGCTCCTCCTCCAGCACGGCGCGGCGTTCGCCGTCGCGGCGGCGCTGCGTGGCCGCATCGATGCGGGGGAAGTTCGCCGCGGTGGCACCTTCGATCGGCGCCGCACCGCCCGTCGCGCCGCGGCCGGACTGGCGGGTCACCGGCACGCTGATCACGTCGGGCAGATCGAGCCGCTTGCAGCCCTTGCCGCCGTTGCCGTTGCGGTATTCGGGCACGCCTTTCGGGCCGCTGCAGACGTAGATTTCCGAGCCGTTCGCCGCGGACTGTGCGGCGGCCGGCGTCGCGCCCAGCGAAACGACAACCGCTGCGATGCCCAACAACAGGGCCGCCGACGCACCGCTGCGGGTCGGCGGCGCCGGGTCGGCACCGATGCGGTGCGGCTGGCGGAACGAAGGCAGGGTCGCGGTCATGGACGGGCGTCGCATCGGAAGGAGTCGAGGTCGAGGAAGCCCAATTCTAGCGAGCCAAACAAAAAGGGACAGCCGAGGCCGCCCCTTCGTGGTGCAACAAGCGCGGCGAGCGAGCGCGGTACCGCCGCCCGGCGGACCCGCAGGCGCGGTGGTGGTCGCCTCGGCGGGACCACCGCGCCCTGCTCGCCCGATCTGCTTACAGCGAGTAGTACATCTCGAACTCGAGCGGATGGGTGGTCATGCGGAAGCGGGTCACTTCCTCCATCTTCAGCTCGATGTAGGCGTCGATCATCGTGTTGCTGAACACGCCGCCGCGGGTCAGGAACTCGCGGTCCTTGTCGAGGTACTCGAGGGCCTGATCCAGGCTCGCGCAGACGGTCGGGATCTTCGCATCCTCTTCCGGCGGCAGGTCGTACAGGTTCTTGTCCGCGGCTTCGCCCGGGTGGATCTTGTTCTGCACGCCGTCCAGGCCGGCCATCATCAGCGCGGCAAAACCCAGGTACGGGTTCATCAGCGGATCCGGGAAGCGAGTCTCGATGCGGCGGCCCTTCGGGTTCGCCACGTACGGGATGCGGATCGAGGCCGAGCGGTTGCGGGCCGAGTAGGCCAGCTTGACCGGGGCTTCGAAGCCCGGCACCAGACGCTTGTACGAGTTGGTACCCGGGTTGGTGATCGCGTTCAGCGCACGGGCGTGCTTGATGATGCCGCCGATGTAGTACAGCGCGAACTCCGACAGGCCGGCGTAGCCGTTGCCCGCGAACAGGTTCTGGCCGTCCTTCCAGATCGACTGGTGCACGTGCATGCCCGAGCCGTTGTCGCCGACCACCGGCTTCGGCATGAAGGTCGCGGTCTTGCCGTAGGTATGGGCGACGTTCTGGATCACGTACTTCTGCAGCTGCGTCCAGTCGGCGCGCTGCACCAGCGTGCTGAACTTGGTGCCGATCTCGTTCTGGCCCTGGCCGGCCACTTCGTGGTGGTGGACTTCGACGGGGATGCCCAGCGATTCGAGGATCAGACACATCTCCGAACGCATGTCCTGGAAGGTGTCGATCGGGGCGACCGGGAAGTAGCCGCCCTTCTTGCCCGGACGGTGGCCGCTGTTGCCGTGCTCGAACTCACGGGCCGACGACCACGGCGCTTCTTCCGAATGGATCTTGACGAAGCAGCCCTGCATGTCGATGTTCCAGGTCACGCCGTCGAAGATGAAGAACTCGGGCTCCGGACCGAAGTAGGCGGTGTCGCCCAGGCCCGTGCTCTTCAGATAGGCTTCGGCGCGCTTGGCGATCGAACGCGGGTCGCGGTCGTAGCCCTTGCCGTCCGACGGTTCGATCACGTCGCAGGTCAGCACCAGCGTCGGCTCTTCGTAGAACGGGTCGATATGGGCGGTGTTCGCATCCGGCATCAGCAGCATGTCCGACGCCTCGATTCCCTTCCAGCCAGCGATGGACGAGCCGTCGAAAGCATGGCCGCTCTCGAACTTGTCTTCACCGAAGTGCGAGGTCGGCACGGACACGTGCTGCTCCTTGCCTTTGGTGTCGGTGAAACGGAAGTCGACGAACTTGACGTCGTTTTCCTTCACCAGCTTCATCACATCTGCAACGCTCTGCGCCATGCCTATCTCCTGGTAATTCGGCTGAGTTCAGTTGGAGCCATTCACGTGCCGGCCGCCGGGGCGCATCGCTGCTGCCTGCGGGCGGCGACCGGCCTTCAAAAGGACGAAGCATGTTAGCAGAAAGCATGCCAACGTCCGCACGGTTTTGGCGCCGCGGTGGCGCCGACGTCGCGCGGTCTGCGGTTCGTTCCCGAAATCTGTGCATCGGCGCGGGCGGGCACGTCCGCACCGCGCTGGCGCAACGGTTTGCACTTGCGGCGGTCATGTCACGGCGCCGCTCGGCACGCGCGCGGCCGACAGCGGATCGCGCGATTCCAAACCCCAATCCGGTGCATACCCAGCACAGAATGCACCGTCATGGTGCCATCGGCACCATGCTGGCGCCAGCACCGATTTCGCGCCGGGCTCCCGTTTCCACTGCAGCGTCCCGTTCGGCGCCCGCTGCGGCCTGGCCGCGCCGGCGGAGTAGAATATCTCTCTTTGCTGATGGCGTGGCCGCGATCGGCGTCACGCCCCCCCATCGATCCAAACCGTCCCTTGCAATGACCACCCGAGACGCGCTTCTGCAGGCCGCCAACGCGCGGCAACAACAGGACCAACTGCCCTACTACGGCGCGCTGACGCCGCAGCAAGCCTACGATCTGCTGTTGGCCGACCCGAACGCGGTGCTGGTCGACGTCCGAACCCAGGCCGAGCTGGACTGGGTCGGCGGCCCCGATGTGCCGCAGCGCCAGTCGCTGCATGTGGAGTGGTCGGGCTACCCCGGCGGCGCGCAGAATCCGCGCTTCGTCGAGGAACTGAAGGCCAGGGTGCCGCAGGATGCGCCGGTGCTGTTCCTGTGCCGCAGCGCGGCCCGCTCCAAGCACGCCGCCCGGGTCGCCACCGAAGCCGGCTACCGCTACGCGATCGATGTGCTGGAAGGCTTCGAAGGCCCGCGCGACGAACACCACCATCGCAAGACGATCGAGGGCTGGTGCGTGCGCGGGCTGCCGTGGCACGGGGCTTGAGAAGCTGATCCCATTGGCCGCCCGCAGCCTTGCTCCCCTCTCCCGCGCGCGGGAGAGGGGTCGGGGGAGAGGGCAACCGCGCCCGCCATCGCGACGCGCCCAGACATAGCCACTGCCCTGTCCCTCTCCCCCAGCCCCTCTCCCGCAAGCGGGAGAGGGGAAAACCACCGCGTTCGCAACGCGCCGGCGCAATATGCCGGCGCAATATGCTGGCGCAATATGATTACGCCGCGCTGACGCCCGCCCCCGCGATCTCCACCACCTCGAATCCCATCGCCCGCACGCCGTCGCGCAGCATCGCGTAGGCGTCCTCCACCAGCGCGGGCGCGCCCTTGACGCCCAGGTCGATATGCCGGCGCGCATACAGTTCGCCGCGCTGGGCGTCGCCGACCGACGGCAGGCTGAACACGCGCACGCCCGGGAAGGCGGCCTCGATCTGCTCCATCAGCGGCGTCAGCGTCGATTCCGGCGCCTCGAACACCAGGAAGGCGCGCTCGACGTGCTGGACCTGGTGGAACAGGTGCGCGTACTCGTTGTCCAGCACCCATTCCATCATCGGCCACGCCATCACCGGAAAGCCCGGCATGAAATGGTGGTGGCCGACCGAGAAGCCCGGGATCCGGTTGTAGCTGTTGGGGATGATGCGGGCGCCGCGCGGAAACTCGCCCATCTTGAAGCGATGCTGGTTCTCGGGCAGCGACAGGTCGCCCTTGACCGGATCGCCGGCCGCCGTTTCGGCGATGCGCTGCGCGATCAGCGTCCTGGCTTCGGGATGCAGTTCGAGCGGCACGCCCAGCGCCGCGGCCGCGCACTGGCGCGTGTGATCGTCGGGCGTCGCGCCGATGCCGCCGGTGCAGAACACCACGTCGGGGCCTGCCAGCGTACGGCGCAGCGTCGCGGTAATGCGCTCGCGGTCGTCGCCGACATACTCGGCCCATTGCAGCGCCAGGCCGCGCTCGGCCAGCAGCGCGATCGCGCGCCGCATGTGCTTGTCCTCGCGTCGTCCCGACAGAATCTCGTCGCCGATCACGATCAGACCGAAACCCATGATGTCCTCGCTTCAGGATGATTCGATGCGGCGCACGTCCGACGGCGCCAGTTCAATCACGTCCGGCCCGGACGGCGGCGGCGCCACCGATTGCCGCTCGGCGCGCAGCTGACCGAGCGCGTGCAGGCAATAGTGGCCGAACCACAGCGCCGAGAAGATGAAGATCAGCGCGTAGAGCCACAGCGCGCCGGCCAGCACGAACGGAAACAGGAAGATGATCGCCGCCGACGAGACCCACAGCAGCGTCGGCGCCGAGCCCAGCAGGCCGACCACCACGCCGATGATCAGCAGCGGCATCCGATGCCGCCGCATGATGGCCTTGCGCTCGTCGACGCTGGCGTGGTCGGCCAGCGCGTCGTAGGTCATCACGCGATAGGTCAGCCAGCCCCACAGCAGCGGCGGGACCAGCGCGAAGAACGGCGGCACCAGCCACAGCGGCAGCGAAATCAGCACCAGCAGCAGAAACACCCCGGTGCTCGACAGCGAATGCCAGACGCTGCCCAGCACGCTGCCGCCCTTGCTCTTGGCCAGCTCCGGATAGCTGCGCTCGAGAAACCGCACCGCCGCCGGCACCGACCACAGGCCGATGAACAGCAGCAGCGAGGCCACCGCCAGCGGAATCGTCAGCGCGACCACGAACAGCGGCGCCACCACCGCGCGCAGCGACGACAGCCCGAACCAGTCGAGCGCGCCATAGATCCAGCTGGTGAAGATCGAGGTTTCGAGGAAGCCGCGCGCGGCGGTCATCACCGGATCCCAGGTGAAATACAGCAGGCCGCCCCAGAACACGGTGGCCAGCACGAAGGGAATCACGGTCAGCGCCAGCATGCGCGGATGCAGTTGGCTGATCAGCGCGCGGACAAAGGAGCGGACGAGGTCGTTCATGCAAAAGGCGAAGGTCGAAACGGATCGGCGTGGAGATGGGGCGGTGCAGGCCGCGCGCCGCGGCGGCGCGCCATGACGGCCGATTCAGGTGGAACAGACTAGCACACGTGCCGGCAACGCTTCGTGTCGAAGCGGCATGCCGACCGCTTCGGGCCGCCTTCGCAAGCGCCGCCGCGACGGCCTCAGGCGCGCCGGAACCAGCGCTTGATGCCGTACCACTGCTGCTGTAGCAGACCGGCGCCGTAATCGCGCCCGCGCCCGGCCGGCGGCGGCAGCTGATCGCGGATGCCGGTGGGCTGGTAGTCGTCGACGAAGCGCGCGGTGCCGAACAGCATGTCCCACCAGGGGAACAGAACGCCGTAGTTGCAGCCGCCCAGCCGTGCGGGCTGCCCGTGCGCCTCGTGCCCGATGCCGATCGCATGGTGGGTCCGGTGAAAGCGCGGCGACACCAGCAGCCGTTCGCCGATGCGGCCGAAATGCAGCCGCACGTTGGCATGCTGCAGGCTCTGCATCAACTGCGACAGCGCGACCAGCAGCAGGAACTGCGACGGCTCGACGCCGATCGCCAGCGCGGTCACCGCAAACACCAGGCTGCGCAGCAGATCGTCGAGCAGGTGGTTGCGGTTGTCGCTCCACAGCGTCATCTGGCGCTGGCTGTGGTGCACCGCATGCAGGCACCACCACCAGCGCACGGTATGCGACAGCCGGTGATACCAGTAGCCCAGCAGATCGAACAGCAGCAGATAGATCAGGAAGCTGACCAGCGGCTCGCTGGTGACCCCGGGCCACCAGTCCTCGACATTGATCCGTTGCCAGCCGGCCAGATGCAGGCGCCCTTCGATCGCGTCGACCACCGGATCGAGCGTGAAGAACAGCACCAGCCGGAACAGCCCGAGCCGGTGGATGATCGTGTAGAGCATGTCGGTGCGGATCGCGGCGCGATCGGTGACCGGCTCGACTGGACGCAGCCGCTCCAGCGGCCACAGCACCGCCACCATCACGGTCAGCTGCAGCAGACCGATCACCAGCCATTCGGTGCCGGTGAAGGCGTCCTCGGCATAGCCGCCGAGGCCGAGCGCGTAGACCACCGGCAGCACCACATGCTGGAACAGCGCGCCCTCGAGATCGCCCAGCCAGGCGTCCAATGTCTGCAGCATCAGCTGGCCCCTCCCCTCGTCGCCGCCGGCTTCGCCCCGCGGTAATCCGGATGCTCGCGCAGCGTGGCGAAGCAGAAGCCCTTGCGGCGCAGCCCCTCGATCAGCGGCTCCAGTACGGCCGGCGCCCACGGATCGCGGCGCGACCAGATGCCCAGATGCGCCATCGCGATATCGCCGTCGCGCAGGTCGCGCAGCGCCCGTGTCAGCAGCGCCGTGTTCGGATAGCGGTCGGAATCGAGTTCGTCGCCGAGAAAGCCCGCCTGCGCCCAGCCCACATGGCGATAGCCGCATTGGCGCGCCCAGGCCAGCGTCTGCGGCGCAGTGCGGCCGCCCGGGGCCCGCCACAGCGGATCCATCTTCACCCCGGCCAGGCGCTGCAGCGCCGCGGCGCTGCGGTCCAGCTCGGCGCAGAACGCGGCCTGATCCATCGCGATGTCGTGACCGGCGTTCGGGCCGAACTGCGGCCGCATCACCACCTTGCCGCCGCGCGTGCTGCGCAGATACACGTGGTCGAAGGTATGCGAGCCGAACACGTGGCCGTCGGCAGCCAGCGCCTTCCAGTACGGCGCCCAGCCGGGATCCAGCGAATGGTCGCCGCGCACCGTGGGCTCGTTGGCCAGGAAGAAGGTCGCGCGCACGCGCTGGCGGCGCAGCACGTCGGCGATCAGCTGCGCCTGGCTCATGCTGCCGGTGTCGAAGGTCAGGTACAGCGTGCCGGCGCGGCAGTCGTCGGGGGCGGCATGGGCGGATGGCGATATCACCGTCAGCCAGGACATCAGCAACGCGACAATCGTGCGATTCCGCACGGCACGACGTTTGGTAATGGCCAGTGGGGTGCTCCCTCTCCCCCTCATGGGGGAGAGGGTTGGGGAGAGGGGGTGGTTTCCGACGGCGGTGACATGGCGGACGCCGCTTGGCCCCTCCCCCCCCCCCCCCCCCCCCCCCGGGGGGGGGGGGGAAAACACCCGGG
>NZ_JABTYE010000047.1 GCF_013314895.1 Cupriavidus gilardii
GGCGATGGGGTGATGTTTTCCTCGAGTGTGTTGGAGGAGTCCCGCCTTCAGTATGGTCAAGACTCTAGCCGTACCTGCCGTAAACGCCGCCATGCCGCCATGAAAATCAGGCACAGCATAAGGGCATTGATGATCCGTCGTTGGGAGGCGGAGCGAGGGTGGTACTTCGGGAAAAACTCCGGCGATGTGTTCGCCGTTCGCGCGACAGAATGCGATGCCTATTTTTCAGCTTACAAGGAAGAATGCTATCTCATGACCGCATTGATCTTTCCGGCAGGTTACAAGTGGCTGCTGGATCGAGCGATGGGTGGAGCAAATGTACATAGTTTGAAGCGGGCACGTTCGAAATGGAGGGGGATATGAAGCGCGCGCTAGATCCATTTGAACTGAAAGTGATGAGACTCGCCTTGCAAGGCGAAGCGGACTGGATTGCAGGCATGCGAGCTCAGATATCGCACCTCACTGTGTCCGAACGCCGCTCAACAGGCCGTGGCTTTATGACTGACTTTATCTGCGCAAAAGCGGCGAACCCGGTCAGCGTTCCGTGCGAGGATAACGGCCTCCCGGTAAAGCAGTATCCGCCCGCTATAAAAGCGAGGCGTGGCGAGCCGGTAGATGGCCTGGTCAGTTTTATCGTCTGGCTAGGGGAGGATGGGAGAATTTCCCAATTGGAGGCGTGTTCCTTAACGGACGATGAGTGGCCCGATGATCCATTCAGTAGCTTTTACGATTTTCAGGACGATAGCGGAAATGTAGTGGCGAATTAGCGCTTATGCTGTCTCTATTGAAAGAAATAGGCGTTACCCCCCCGCCACAGCTTGAATCTCTATTCAATGAAGGAGCTGGCTGTCTGTGTCATGAAATCGTGTAATTGGACAGGGATCCATGGATTCAAGTCACCCGGCGAATACTCACGCTTCTGCGTCTGGATTGAAGCGCAGATAGATGCCGGGTTGGTCGAACAGCTTCCAGTAAGGGAGCCGAGTAGCGACCTCATATTCGGGGTGTCAGAGCGTTGGTATCGCTGCAAGGCCTCTGGTGAGGTATGGCGGTTAGTCGCCCCCGAGGCCCCTTTCAGGGGATTCTGGGGAGAGCTCGTGTAGGGGCATGGGTGCCACCGGCCAACAGTCCGACGGAGCGATATTGCGCACGTGGGAGCGGCCGGTGGAATCACCAGTGCCACATTAATCGCCAGACTTCATAGGAACGGTGGATGCAAGCCGGCAAAGCTTAATGCGGCACAACGCGCCGCCTGGCCGGCAACGCAGCATCTGGAGCTGCCAGCGCCAATCGGCGCGTTGACACACGGCTGCTGAATAACCGCGCCGCCAAGCGCTCGCCCCAACTTCAGTGGGGTTCAGACCCTCCTCTCCCAGGTCGTAAACGCCGACAAGAGGTCGCCAATCCGGCGAAAGTTTGTTTCAAGGCGAACGCCAAAATAACGAGAGGAGCGCGCCCCGCGGCATCGGGCAGCGCGCCTGACATGGTCAATATCTACACCTGCTGCGGCAGCCCGGCTGTGCTGACCGCTGTCCTTTGTGCTGTCTGCGTATGGAGCGCTGGCGCGAGTTCGTCAGCCATTGCCGCCGGCATTGTGCCGGACGGGGGCACGGCCACCAGCGTCGCAATAGGGCCGAACGGCAGGGAGACGGTCAATATCGCGCCGGCGATAGCCGGGGTCTCGCAGAACACCTACTCGCGCTTCGATGTGGGCAGTGCCGGTGCCACGCTAAACAACGTCGGCATCAACGCGCGCACCATCGTCAACCAGGTCACCAGCACGAATCCCAGCTTGATCATGGGCGAGGTGGCGGTCGCCGGCCCGCGCGCGAACGTGGTACTGGCCAATCCGAACGGCATCACCGTCAACGGCGGTTCGTTCGTCAACGTAGGCCATCTGGCGCTGTCTACGGGACAGGTCAGCTTTACCGATGTGCAAATCGCGCCCGGAGTTCTTCAGCGCAACGTCAACCTCGACACCTCGGGCGGCAGTATCGTCGTGGGTCCACAGGGCCTCAGCGGCGCACTGATTGCGCTGGACCTGCTTGCGCGCAACATCACCGTGCAAGGGCCGGTGACCAATACCTTCTCGTCGCACACGGCGGTGACCCGGCTGACAGCGGGGATCAGCAAGGCCACCATCGACACCGGTCTCTCTCCGACCGATAACGGCCACGAGTGGCTGCAACTGTCGCCGCCCTCGCAACCTGGGACCGCCAGCCAGTATGCAATCGACATCACCGCGGCGGGCAGCCTGTCCAGCGGGCGTATCGAGCTGATCGTCACCGACAAAGGCCCCGGCGTACGCAGTGCCGGCGAACTGAATGCCACCTACGGCGACTTCGTGCTGACTTCGAACGGCAGCGTGCAGATCGCGAACAACAGCCTCACGGCAGCCAATGGCATCAGCGTCAATGCAAAGGACGCCGTCGAGTTCAGCCATGCGGACCTCCGTGCCAATGGTGCGGGCCTCACCGTTGCAGCCGCCGGCGATCTCGCGATCTCGGACAGCAGCGCGCTGGCCAACGGCGCGGTGGTGCTGGACGCGGCCTCCGTGAGCCTGCAGAACCGCGGCGCCGATTCCACCACGCTTGCCTCGGCAAGCAGCGGCGTGCTGATCGAGAGCGCAGGCGACATCGTCAATCTGAACAATCTCGTTCAAGGCAGCAAACGCATCGAGGGCAATGCCAAATCGGCCGGGGCGGTGACATTGATTGCCGGAGGCAACGTCATCAACCGCACCACGCAGGGCAGGCAGCTGGGCATCCTGTTCGGTCAGGCTGACGACGTATCGATATCTGCCGCGGGAGACATTACCAACCGCAATGCGCGCATCCTGTCGAACGGGAGGGTGGCGATCACTGGGGGCGGGGACTTCTCGAACGTCGTTGACCATATCGAAGGGGTCGCGAACGGTCAGGAGCTGACGTACTCGCGCCGGAGTCCGCGTTGGCTGGTGTTCTCGCGGCGCGAGAGCGGCATGACGGTGGATTACGGCTCGCTCGCCGACCCCGAGCGCCTCGCCTATGTGACCGCCGATGGCGGCGACGTCCGGATCGCCGCGCGTAACGTGCTGAATCGCGGCGGGTCCATTCTTTCGAACAACGGTGCTGTCGATATCGTCGCCACCGATACGCTTCGTACCGAAGCCATTTTTACCGGGCAGGCGTCGTTTCACCGCAGTTGCGTGTTCTTCTGCCGGTCCCGTGCTTCCAGCACCGTCCAGGCCTTTGGCGGAACGATTCAGGCGGGCAAGGATATCGCGCTGTCTGCAGGAACGCGGATCGACAACGTAGGCGGCACCGTGCTCGCCATTGGCGGCCTGCAACTCTCTGCACCGCGCGTCGTGGCGCAAGGCGTCACCGGCTATACGGCCTTCACCCGCGAAAACGACATGAAGGCATGGTTCGGCAACCGCTGGGCCACCATCTATCGAGCAGACAGCGGTGGACTGTTCCGTGCCGGCACAGGCAAGGTGACGATCGATGGCGTCGGCGAGATCGACGGTGGCGCCTTCATGGCGCCGGACGGTGTCAGCGCGACCGGCGGTATGGTGACGCTGCGCCTGCCCTACCGTACGCCTGTGACGCTGCAGAACCATCTCGGCCTCGTATCCTGGATCGGGTTGTGAGATGAAGCCGCTTCGTCGCCTGCTTTGCGCCGGCATGGCGCTGTTCGGTTCACCGATGGCATTCGCGCAGGGCGTGCCGCCGTTGCCGCCGGTCGGATTGCCGCCCATACGGGCCGAACAGGACCCGGCGCAGCGCCTGCTGCAGGATCAGAAGGCGCGGGAGCGTCAGCAGGAAGCCGAGCAGCCGCCTGCGCAGATTGCCGCGCCCGCATTGCCTTCTGCGCCGGACTTGCCGCCTGGCACCGATATCGAAGCGCTGCCTGATGTGGAACCGACCTTCGCCATCCGCGAGATCCGCTTCACCGGTGACCAGGTCCTGCCGGCGGACCGCATGGAGGCTATCGCGGCACCGTTCCTCGGCAAACGCCTGGGCCGCAATCGCGTCAATCTGTTGCTCAGGCGCCTGTCCGAAGCGTTCATCGCCGAAGGATTGATTACCACGCGCGCCTATCTCGGGCCGCAGAATCTGGCCTCCGGCGTGCTGACGGTGAATGTCATTGCCGGGAGGATCGCCGGATATACGCTCAATGGCACGCCGTTGCGTCCGGTTCCAGAAGGCGCCCGTTTGTTCGATACCGTTGGCGGCGGACTGGTGACGGATGCCGGCACCGCATGGGCATTCCCGGCCAGCCCGGGAGACGTGCTGCGCCTTCCCGACGTCGAACAGGGCGTCGACCAGATCAACCGCTTGCGGCGCAATCAGGCCGCGCTGCAAATCCTGCCCGGCCAGTCGCCCGGCGAGTCGGTGGTGGCCGTCACGAATCGCTATGGCGATCGGATCTACTACGACATCGGCTTCGACAACTACGGCGGAACGCAGACCGGTAAGCAGCGCTATCGGTTTGGCGCGGAGGCCGGCAACCTCATCGGCCTGCAGGAATCGATCGGCCTGAACTTCATCGGCACGCGCGACAGCAATGCGCTGGTGATGTCCAGCGCGGTGCCGATCGGTTATCAGACCTTCAGTTACACCACGTCGGTCTCCGAGTACCAGCAGACCATCGGCGATATCGCCTTGCTCCAGGGGCGAAGCTTCAGCCAGATCTTTGGTTGGAACTCGGTACTGACACGCTCGCGTGCCGGCCGTACCAGCTTCGACCTGACGCTGACGAAGACGCGATCCGAACGCAGCGTCAATGGCATCGACCTGTCTCCGCAGCGGTTGACCGTGGTACGTGCAGCCCTGAATGGGCTGGTGCGATTTGCCGCGATGGGACAGCCCGCCACGTCTACCTATGACGTCGGCGTGTCGCGCGGCCTGCGCTGGCTGTCCGCGGTCGCGGATGCGGACGGCATCGGCCGGGACGAAGCGCACAACCAGTTCACCAAGCTCGATGCGACGGCGACGCTCCAGGCGACGCTGGGCTCGATCGCGGGCGCATCGCTCGGCTATCGAGGGCTGGCGCGCATGCAATACAGCGACGTTGCGCTATTCGGTACGCAGCAGATCTTCCTCGGCGGCATGAGCTCCGTGCGCGGCTTCAACGAAGGCGGGATTGCCGGGGACAGCGGCTTTTACGTGCGCAACGAACTGGCGTGGCAAAACGCGCCGGCTTGGCAAGACGCTCGGATCGAGCCGTACGTCTTCCTCGACGGCGGCAAGGCGCATCTGGTGGCCCAAGGCGGCTGGCCCACGCTGATGGGGGCCGGCCTTGGCGTCCGGGCCCAGTGGAAGATCCGCCAACAGGTCCTCTCCGCCGAAGTGCTGCTGGGCCGTGCCCTGATTCAACCCGCCTTGCTAGGCGAAAAGGCCACCGTATTGCTGGCCACATTCAATTGGTCGATCTAGGTCGAAGACATCAAGGAATCAAAGGAATCGCGTCATGAAGAACTTCAAGGACCCGCTGAAATCGTCCCTCGCAAGCCTGACCATCGCCGTGCTTGCCGCCGCCACGCCGATGGCTCACGCCGCAAATAAATCGGCCCCCGACACCCGGGTTGCCGGGAAGACTGCGGGGGAAGGCCCGCTGCCCGCTGGGGTGGCCGCCCGCGTCAACGGTGTTCCCATTCCGGAGGAACAGCTGCAGCAAGCCATCAAGGCGCTCAATGCTCCGGAGACGCCTACGTTGCGTGAATCGGTCAAGAACCAGCTGATCGCCCGCGAGCTGTTCCGCCAGGCCGCGGAGAAGCGCAACTACGACGTCCGGCCCGGCGTGAAGGCCGCAATGGAGCAAGCCAAGACCACGGCGATGATGCAGGAGTACCTGCGCGATGCGGTCAAGCCGCAGCCCGTCAGCGAGAGCGACGTGCGCGCGAAGTTCGACACCATTGTCGCGACGCTCGGCGAGTTCGAGCTCAAGCCCAGTGCCATCGTGGTGAAGGACGCGGCGACGGCTCAGACCGTGCTCGAGCAGCTGCGAAAGGGAACCGATTTCGCGCAATTGGCGCGCCAGTACGGGCAGGGGCCCTCGGCCGCGCAGGGCGGTGCGCTGAATTGGGTGTCGTTCAAGCTGCCGCTGCAGGAAGGTAATACACAGAACTGGCCAATGCCGCTCGCGCAAGCGCTGACGCAATTGCCGGAGGGCGGTGTGTCGCCGAACCCGGTCCAATTGGGCGACAGCTTCTGGATTCTGCGCGTCGACGCCAAGCGCCCGACGCAGATTCCTCCGTATGACCAGATCAAGACGCCGCTGCGCGCTCAGCTGGAGCAACTGGCGCTGCAGAAGGCGACCGAACAGGTCGTGGTCGAGTTGATGAAGAGCGCCCGCATTCAGCAGTAGTCACGCAACACCGTTTCAAATGCACCGCCCTGTGTCGGGACAGGGCGCCGGCTGGCGAAAAGTCCGGCCGTAGGCAAGGCAAACAATAAGAAGCGCAGACATAGCGATGAACAAGCGTAATCGGGTCGTCTTCGGTCAACTGGAACAGGGAGCGGTGGCGCGCGACGTCGCACGCGACGGCGTGGCATTGCACGAGCGTAGCAGCGAGACGCCTGCCACCGGCCATCGTTTGTGGCAGCGCGTTCTCGCTGGTGGCGTCGCCGTGCTGACATGGCTGACACCGTTCTCCATTTCGCTGGAACAGGATCGCCGCGCCGCTGGTGCGCTGAATGCTGGCCAGCGCGCCTTGACCGACGAGATGTGGGAGGGGCTGCGCGCGCTCACCGCGCTCCAGGTCCGCTTTGAACTGCAGGCCGCGCATGCCACGCCGATCGTCGACCCGAACGCGCCGATCGTCTTCCGTCCCACCATCACGCAGACCACCGGCGCAGGCGGCGGCGTGCCGGTCGTCAACATTGCGGCCCCGAACGCCGCGGGCATTTCGGTCAATCAATACCAGCAGTTCAACGTCGACCCCGTCGGCCTGATCCTGAACAACAGCCTGATGGGCGGCACGTCGCTCACCGGGGGCCAACTCGAGGCCAACCCGAACCTGGGCAACCGTACGGCCAGCACGATCCTGAACGAGGTGACCTCGACCGGCACAGGCTATGCCACCTATCTCCGTGGCCCGCTGGAAGTCTTTGGCGCGCCGGCGAACGTCATCATTGCCAACCCCAATGGCATCGCCACGCAAGGCGTCGGATTTACCAATACGATCGGTGTGACGCTGTCCACCGGCCGGCCACAGTTCCTGTCGGCGCCCGGTGGTGGATTGACCGACTTTGCCAACGCTCGTGCGCTGGCGTTCGACGTCCGGGGCGGCCATATCCAGATCGAAGGCAATAGCGGCGTCAATGGCCCTGGTGCCGGGATCGAAGGTACGGTCGGGGCGATCGACCTGATCGGCGAGACCGTTGGCGTCAATGCACCGCTGTACGCGGGCAATCGCATCAACATCGTGGCCGGCCGGCAGCAGGTCGCCACGGCAAGCATCGGCGATACCGGCACGAGCTATGCGACCTCGGCCAATGGCGCTGCGAATACCGCCGCTGCCATCGTCGCGGCGAATGGCGGTGCCAACCGTGGCTATGCGGTCGACGCGACGGCCTTTGGTGCGATCACCGCCGGACAGATCCAGGTGATCGGCACCGCTGCCGGTATGGGTGTACGCATGGACGGCCAGCTGGCCGCCAACGCGGGCGATCTCGATATTTCTGCCAATGGCGATCTGACGTTGGCCGCCACCGCCGCACAACGGCAGGCAACGCTCAGGTCCGGCGGAAGCGTCGCGCTGAGCGGTACGCAGCTGGGCGTGGAAGGCTACGCGATCAGTGCCGACGGAGACGTGACGTCGAGCGGCACGCTGCAAGCGGGAAAGACCTTGGCGGTAGATGCGGGCCGCAATGCCCGGATCGCCGACGCGCAGGCCGGCGGCGACATGAATCTCTCGGCAGGCGGCAGTCTTCAGGCGGGGAAACTTCAAGGCGGCGGCGCGCTGTCGATGAAGGCGGTCGCCGGTGACCTTCACCTTTCGAACGAGACCACGGCGACAGGCGCTGTGATGCTCGACGCCGCCGGGGATGTCACCGTCGCGGCGCAGCTCGGTGCGGCGTCGGTCGCTGGCAAGGCGGGCCGCGACGTCAATATCGCCGCTGGCGGCACGGTGCTTGGCAAGGGTGGTACCACCATTGCAGCAGGGCGCAATGTCACGGCGGACGGCAAGGTCAGCACGGACGGTGATCTCGGCGTAGCGGCAGGACAGAACATCGTGGTGTCCGGCCAAGTCACGGCCGGAAAGCAGGCAACGTTGAGCTCGGCGGGCGATACCACCGTCTCCGGGTCGCTCGCCAGCGGGACAGCCACATCCGTGAACGCCGGCGGGAACATCGGCATCGAGGGTTCGATGCTCGCGGGCACCGATGCCGACCTGCGCGCTGGCAATGGGCTCGATGTGTCCGGTGTCCTGATTGCTCAGAAGCGCGGCACGCTTGAGGCCGGCCGCGATATCTCCGGCGCCGGTTCGGTCGCCTTTGGCGAAAGCGGTTCGCTGACCGCCGGCAACGACGTTGCTTTGAGTGGCAAGCTCCTTTCCAACGATCTGGCGATCCGCGCCGGCAACGGCGTCAGCGTCAAGGACGTGCAGGCGGGCGGCGCCCTCGATGTTGCCGCGCAGGGCCTCAACGGTGCAGGCGACATCGCACTGAATGGTAACGTAGCGTCGGTCGGCGGCGCGACATTGAGCGCGCAGCGGGACGTCGCCATCGGCGGATCGCTCGCCGGCGGCGCCGATGTCGCCATCGCGGCGGGCCGCAGTATCGGCGTCAGTGGCAATGTCGAGGCGATCAAGTCGCTCGCATTGTCCGCGACGACCGGCAATATCACCGCGAGCGGCGAGTTGACCGCGGGCGACAAGCTGACGGCCAATGCCGCGGGGAACATCGCGCTGAGCGGCGATACCAACGTCGTGGGCGATATGACGCTGAGCGCTGGTCACGACGTGCGGACGATCGGAAATACGTCTGCGAAGGGCGCCGGCCATATCACGGCGGGCAACGACGTAATTCTCGGCGGCACCAACGCGATTGCCGGCAATGCGACCATCGATGCCGGGCGTGATGCCAATATTGCGGGCACCTTGCAGGCGAAGGCCGTGGACATCGCCGGCGGCCGCTCGGTGTCGCTTGCCAACGTTCAGGCGAACGATAGCCTCGCTGTGCGTGCCAATGGAAATGCCGACGGCGGCGACATCACGATCGCCGGTACCGTGGAGGGCGCTGGCACCGGTACATTGGCTGCGGCGCGCGACATCGTTGTCGACGGCGCGTTGAAAACCGCGGGTGCGCTGACCACCGATGCGGGCCGGGATACTGTCATCGCCGGCAACCTGCAGTCAAACGGCAACGTCTCGCTGCAATCTCGCGGCGGCTCGCTGCGAAGCACCGGGGATATTCAGGCCGGCGGTGATCTGGCGATCGATTCGGCGCAGAACATCGCGCTGGGGCAGAAGTCCACGACGGCGCTCGGGCATACATCGCTGACCGCTGGCGCCGATATATCGCTCGATGGAAAACTCGTCGGCCAGGGTGACGGCACGCTCAAGGCTGGCGGCGCAATTGCCGGCGGCGGCGATACGGCCTTCGGGCTCGCGGCGAAGGTCAGCTCAGGCGGCGATACGAATCTGACCGGCTCGCTACGCGGAGGAACCGTTCGGGCTGAGGCCGGCGGCAACACCACGTTGCACGACGTGCAGGCGGGTTCGACGCTGACGCTTGCCTCAGGCCAGGACATGAGGCTGACTGGTGCCATCATTGGGGGCGAGGAGGTCAGCGCAACCGCGGCCGGCAATCTCATCGTCGATGGCGGCATGCAGTCGGTCACCGGCATGACGTTGAACTCGACCGGCGGTTCGGTATCCAGCAACGGCACCATTGCGAGCCAGGGCAGCCTCGATATTGGGGCCGGGACCGATATCCGACTCGGTGGCAATTCGACCGCGGGCGGGCAAACCAGGCTGTCTGCCGGCCAGGACGTCGTCATTTCGGGCGTGCTGCACGGGCAATCGGATGGCGCGGTGATGGCGGCGCGCGATGTCGCCGGCGCGGGAACCATTGCGTTCGGCAATGGAGCGACGGTCGCCGCGGGCCGCGACGTGGCGCAGGACGGGCTGATCCAGGGCCAGGCAGTACAAATCTTCGGCGGCAATGCCGTCAGCGTCCGCAATGTCGAATCGGCATCGACGCTCGACATCGAAGCGTTGGGCAACGGTGGAGCGGGAGACGTCCGTATCGCCGGCACGGCGGCGGCCAGCGGTGCCGCACGCATCGACGCGGCACATGACATCGCCGTGGACGGCAAGGTCGCCGCGGGCGGTGCCATCGTCATGGATGCACAGCGGCATGTCGATGTGGCGGGCGCCGTCGAGTCGGTCAGCAATCTGTCGGTGCTGGCGCGGCAGGGCAACCTGCACGCCACCGGCGGCTTGAACAGCGGCGGCACGCTCGACGCGATCGCTGGACAGGATCTGACAACCGGCGCGAGTACCACGGCAGTGGGCGCCATCGCGCTAACGGCCGGACGTGATGCCACCCTGAACGGTACCCTGGTTGGGTCGGCCCAGGGCACGATTCACGCCGGCCGCGACGTGCTGGGTGGCGGCACGCAATCGATGACGCAGGCGCTGAAGATCGCGGCAGACCGCAACATCGCCCTCACGGGGAACATGCAGGCCGATCGAATCGAGGCTATCGGCGGCAATAACGCCTCGCTGCATAACGTCGTGTCTTCGACCACGCTGACGCTTGCCGCCAACGGTAGTGCAGGCGAGGGCGATGCCGCGCTGACCGGCACGGTAGGCGTGCCAGGCGCCGTCAACGTGACCGGCCGCCGCGATGTCAACGTAGGCGGCGCACTGACGGCGGGTGCAACCACCCAGCTCGATGCGGGCCGCGACGTGACCGTGACCGGCTCGGTGCAGTCGGTTGACGATCTTGCGCTGCGGGCGGACACGGGCAGTGTCACCGTCTCCGGCAACGCGGTGACCAATGGTTCCTTGTCTGCTTCGGCTGGCCAGGACATCAACCTCGCAGGACAGGTATCGTCCGCCGACAAGCTGTCGGCGCATGCAGGGCGCGATATCGCCTTGACCGGTGCGATCGCGGGACAGCGCGATGGCGAACTCGTTGCAGGGCGCGATGTACGAGGCAACGGGACCGCGGCGTTTGCGAACGCTGCGACCGTGCAGGCCGGGCATGACACAGCGCTCACGGGCAGCCTGCAGGGCGCGACCGTCGCAGTAACGGCGGGCAACTCGGCCGGACTGGGCGCGGTCCAGGCTGTCAGCGGCGGGCTCACCGTCCATGCCAATGGCGCAGCTGGAGGCGGCGACATCGCGGCGACAGGCCCGATCACCGCGATCGGCGACGTTTCGCTGCAGGCTACGCGCGACATCTCCGCAGCGGGTGCCATCAATAGCGGAGCCGCCGGTACGCTGAGCGCGGGACGCAATGTCGCCGTCGCCGGGGATATCAACACAGTCGGGGACCTCTCGGTCACGGCACGAGATGGACGCGTCGACGTCGCCGGCATTGCGACCCAGGGCGACCTGACGCTGTCTGCCGGCTCCGATCTGCGCGCTACCGGTGCGGTGGCATCGGCTGGTTCCACCGAAATCCGGGCCGCTCGTGACATCGCCCTTGATGGCGGTATTGCGGGGCAAGGCGCGGGCACGATCAGCGCGGGCGGCAACCTTTCCGCCGCGGCTGCCGCGCTCGGCACGCAGGCCACGCTCACCGCTGGCCGGGATCTGACCGTTACAGGTTCCACCGCCACCAACGGCGCGCTGACCGCGACCGCGGGTAACAGCCTGTCACTCGGCGACGCGCAGGCAGGCGACACCATTCGCCTGACAGCCAACGGAACCAGCGGTGGCGGCGACGTTACCGTGGGCGGTTTCACTGTGTCGGGCGGCTCGACGACCGTCACGGCAGCGCGCGATGCCGCGCTCAATGGAGGCGTACTGAGCTATGACGCGGTGACGGCCACTGCCGGCAGAAACCTGACCGTCGGCGGGCCGCTCAGTGCCAACGCCGATGCAACCCTGACAGCCACCACGGGAAATCTCTCCGTGACTGGCGACACCACGGTCGTTGGCAATCTGAACGCCAGGTCCGGCGCCAATCTCGCGCTCGCGGGTGGTCTGATCAATGGCGACACGACGCTGTCGTCGGGCAATGGCATGACGCTGACCGGCGCGCTGCTCGGACTGGGCAGCGCAACCATCGACGCTGGCGGCAATGTTGTCGGCGGCGGCGCGCTCAGCTTTGCCGAGGATATCGGCATTCGTTCGGGCGGCGCCATCGCGCTCGGCAGTATCGAAGGGGCCGGCAAGCTGACGGCAACCGCCGCCGGCGATGCGGCATTCGGCAAGACCACGGTGGTCGGCGATATTGCGGTCGCCTCGTCAGCGGGCAGCGCAACGTTCGCCGGACCCGTGGCGACCGGCGGGAATCTGACCATTCAGGCAGCACGTGATGTGACCACCGGCAATCTGTCCGCGATGGGAGCGGTGAATGTCACGGGATCGGGCGGCAATGTCAGCGTGGCAGGCATCTCGGCCAATGGCGATGCCACGGTGCGGGCCGGCCAGACGCTTGCGCTGACCGGCAGCAGCACCGTCGCGGGGCAGGTGGATCTGGCTGGACGCGACGTCATGTTGTCCGGCTCGCTCGATGGCTCGAAGAACGTCAAGGTCGCCGCGCAGCAGACGTTGGATGCTGGCCGCATGCAGGTCGTCTCCGCCGGCAATACCACGCTGAGCGGCAACCATGTCGTTGTCGGCAATGCCATCGTGGGCGGCTCGCTGGACGCGCGCGCGACCGATCAACTTGCCGTCACCGGACAACAAGTGCTGGTGGTGGGCGGGGCATCGCTTAATGGTGGCAACGGCGTCACCAACTCCGGCAACGTATTGTCCGGCGGCAATCTGACCGTTTCCGGCGGGAACGTGGTCAATAACGCGGGCGCTTCGCTCGCCTCGACCAGCACCACCACGATTCAAGGCGGCAGCTTGACCAATGCCGGCGTGGTGAACGGCAATACCACGCAGGTCTCGGTGGCCGGCGGCTTGACCAACAGCGGTTCGCTGATGGGTCTGAACGCGCTCAACATCACGGCCGCTTCGCTGAACAATGGCGGCGGCCTGCTCTTTGCGGGCAATCCGAACGTGGCGAATGGCGCCACGGGAGACATGTCGCTGACCCTGACCGGCGGCGATGGCTCCTTCTACAACGGCTACGGCCATATCCTGGCCCAACGCGATCTGGGCATCTCGGCCGCCAACATGGCGTTCGATCCCTCGCAAGGCACCATCAGCCAGGCCGGCCAGCTTCGCATCAATGCCGGGTCGATTTATGTCTCCGGGACGTGGAACACCGGCGGCCAGGGCGTCTATGCCAATGGCTACAACGGCTTCACCAACGCCGGCCGTATCGACGGCACGGCGCCGATGACGCTGGCCACGGGCGGCATGTTCACCAACACCGGTCAGATCAGTGCAGGCGATCTGACCATCAACGGCACGATCAACAACGCGCTCGACGCTGTCATTCATTCGAACAGCAACCTCACGCTCAATGGTTCGGCGACGAACCGGGGCACCGTGGAGGCGCAAGGAACGATTGCTGTCAACGGCGGCTGGTATGACAACCAGCTGGGCGTCACGCAGGCGGCGGGGGACATTCGCTTCAATCTGGGCGGCGATCTGCAGAATACCGGCGGGATGATCACGGCCGGCCGCGACATTTCGATCCAGGCGAATCGGGTGATCAACGATCAGACGGCACCGACTGGCCAGACTACTACGACGACGCGGGTCGATGATCGGCAGTTGTTGCTTTCGAATGTGATCGGCAGCGTTACAGTGGGCCACTACCGTGATCAAGAAAGCAGTGAAATCGTTGAATCGACTAAAACGGTGACACTGGGCGACCTGCTCGCGCCTATGGGTGCGAACGCAAATACGGCAGACAGGGTGGCATTCGAGTTGACGCGGATCGCGATTGGGGTGACGACCGACGACAACAACTCGACGATCTACGGAGACGGTTGGAAGGTTGCGCCATCGTTGAGGGCGGCGTTGCCGACTGTCTTGCTGCCCGAGGTCTATCAGACCACCACGACGCAACAGCCCGGCACGTCAGGCGTTATTTCGGCCGGTGGCTCCATTTCCATGGTCGCCAACGAGCTTTCGAATCGCGGTGGCCAAATATCGGCGATTGGCGGTGTCCAGCTGAACATCCAATCGCTCGCCAATGGCGCTGTGGCGCCAACGATGGTCAATCAATCGATCAGAACGGTCGATCAGGGCCAACTTACCGCCTTCCTGAACGCGTTGAATGAGTTGGGTCGTATCGCCTATTCGGGCGATTTTGATTCCTATTCTGGTACCCCTCCGCTGTACAACTTCAACTTGCAAGCCCCCGCGGCAACGTCGACCGGCACCCTCACTTCGTCGATGCCGCTCGGCCTGATCGCCGCCGGCAGCGACCTGACCATCAGCGGCGGCAATCTGGTCAATGAAGGCATCCTGTACGCCGGCAACAACGTCGTTATCAATGCGCAGAGCCTGACGAACCAGGGCGGTACCCGCCAGGACTTCTCCACGCAGGTTGGCTGCGCGGCCGGCGTGCCAGATACCTCCTGCGGTACAGCCGGTCGCCCGCGTGGCAACGATCCGAACACGACGACCTTCAGCTATCACGAGCAGAATGCGTCGATCTACGCCGGCAATGACCTCGTCATTGCGGCGGGCCAGACCAGCAACACCTACGGCAACCTGATCGCCGGCCACGACATCGTGATTGGTGGCGTCGGCTCGACGGCAGGATCCACCACGCCGGCAAAAAGCCTGACCAACAACTCCGGCAACATCGTCGCCGGCAACAATATCGAGCTCAATGTTGAGGGCGCGATTACCAATACGTTGCCGCCGCCGGTCACGGTGCACGAGAACTACGGCAAGAAGGAGCAGTACGCCGGCTGCATGACGGCGGGCGGCTACAAGGAGAGCTACTGCGAAGGCTATGTCGACTACCAGGCCGGTAGCTCCTCGGTCATCTCGGCCGGAAACAAGCTGAACATCAATGCGGGTTCGCTGACCAACGTCGGCAGCCTGATCTCCGCCGGTGCGAATGCGGTGATCAATGTCGCTGGCCCGGTGGTCAACAACGCGCAGACGCTGAACGCCTACTGGCATTCCCATTGGGTCCAGAGGACCGGCATGTTCCGCAGCGACAAGCGCCACGATGTGTGGGCTTGCGGCTCGGCGGAGCAATGCGCGCAACTGTATGGCAGCGCGTATACCGCTACGGGCGGCACCATCAATCCGCCCACACCGGTGGGCAATATCGCCGCGACCATCCAGGCACCGAATCTCTCGATTACCTCTGGCGGTCAGATCCAGAACGTCGGCAACGTGATCGGGACGGAGGTGTCGCTGACCGGCCTCAAGCTGATCAACGGCATCACCACGGCCAATACCTACACGCCGCGCGTCAACGCGCCGTCGCAGGTGATCTCGCTC
>NZ_JABTYE010000048.1 GCF_013314895.1 Cupriavidus gilardii
CCCTCGGCGAAGTGGTGGTCACCGCCAATCCGCTTGGCAGCGATCTGAACTCGCTGGTGCCCGCCGTCTCGACGCTGCAGGGCGACAACCTGGCCGTGCGCCAGAACAGCACGCTCGGCGAAACGCTGAACAGCCTGCCCGGCGTGTCGTCGACTTACTTCGGGCCAAATTCGAGCCGGCCGGTGATCCGCGGCCTCGATGGCGACCGCATCAAGGTGCTGCAGAACGGCGGCAGCAGCATCGACGCCGCCACCCTGTCTTACGACCACGCGGTGCCGCTCGATCCGCTGGTAGCCGAACGCATCGAGGTGGTGCGCGGCCCCGCGGCGCTGATGTACGGCGGCAATGCGATCGGCGGCGTGGTCAACGTGATCGACAACCGCATCCCGAAGGCGCCGATCGAGGGCGTGACCGGCGCCACCGACCTGAGCGCCACCATCGACGGCGACGCGGCCCGCAATGCCAGCGGACTGATCGAGGCCGGCAACGGCAGGTTCGCGATCCATGCCGACGCGTTCGCCCGCAAGACCAGCGACCTGCGCATCCCCGGCTATGCCCGCAGCGAGCGCCTGCGCAACAGTCAGCCGCTGGAGGAAGGCGAGACCGAAGTCCGCCGCCGCCTCCCCAACACCAACGCCGAGCAGCACGGCGGCGCGCTGGGCGGCTCCTATACCTGGGCCGACGGCTTCGTCGGCGCCAGCTACAGCGCCTACCGCAACGACTACGGCACCCCCGCCGAAGACGAGGTGCGGCTGAACATGAAGCAGGACCGCTTCGCGCTCGAAGGCGAGGCGCGCAACCTGTCCGGCACCACCAGCGGCTGGTTCGAGTCGGTCAAGGGCAAGTTCGGCTACACCGACTACGAGCACAAGGAAATCGAGGGCGGCGAGACCGGCACGGTGTTCAAGAACAAGGGCTGGGACGCGCGCATCGAGGCGCAGCACGGCAAGATCGGCCGCATGCGGGGCGTGATCGGCGCGCAGTTCGGCGCCACGCGCTTCTCCGCGCTGGGCGAGGAGGCCTTCGTGCCCAGCAGCGACACCGACAACGCCGCGCTGTTCGTGTTCGAGGAAATGCCGCTGGACGCGGCCGGCAACCTGAAGCTGAACCTGGGCGGCCGCATCGACCATACCAGCGTCAAGGCCACCGCCGGCGGCAACGAACGCTTTGCCGATGCCAACCGCAGCTTCAACGCGGGCAGCGCCTCGGCGGGCCTGCTTTACAAGCTGAACCCGGCCTGGTCGGTGACCACCAACGTCGCCTACACCGAGCGAGCGCCAACCTTCTACGAGCTGTACGCCAACGGCCCGCACGTGGCCACCGGCGCCTGGGAGCAGGGCGATCCGAACGCCAACAAGGAACGCGCGACCTCGGTCGACCTCGGCCTGCGCTTCAAGCAGGGCGACCACAGCGCCGGCGTGTCGGGCTTCTACAGCCGCTTCTCCAACTATCTGGCGCTGTCGGCGACGGGCAATGCGCGCAACGAGGAAGGCGAACTGGTGGCCCCCGGCAGCGCGGACGCCCTGCCCGAGCTGCGCTATCTCGGTGTCCCGGCGACGCTGTACGGCTTCGAGGCCGAAGGCAAGACCCGGCTGGCGCGCAAGCTGCTGACCGGCAGCGATACGCTGGACTTTGAGGCCCGCGCGGACTACGTGCGCGGCGAGAACCGCGAAACCGGCGAGCCCCTGCCGCGCCTGGCGCCGCTGCGGCTCGGCGGCGCGCTGGTCTATGGCGCCGGCGCCTTCGGCGCACGCGTCGACCTGACCTGGGCAGCGAAGCAGACCCGCGTGCCGGTCAACGACACGCCGACCGACGCCTACACGATGCTGGGTGTCGCGCTGACCTACAAGATCAAGAGCGGGCGCACGCAAACCCTGCTCTATCTGCGCGGTGACAACCTGACCAACGAGGAGGCGCGCAATTCCGCCTCGATCCTGCGCGACATCGCGCCGATGGCCGGCCGCAGCGTGCGGGTGGGCCTGCGCACGACGTTCTAGCGGCGCGCGCCGGGGCCGGCGGCCGGCGGCCCCCGGCGTTTGCGCCGCTCGGTCGCGGCATCGTTGCAGTCGCGGCCGGTACCGGCTGCCGCCTCACCGTTCAGATCCTCTCTAACAGGCGCATCATGTTCGCCGCCATCCCGTCCATCATGACGGCGAGCTGCGGCATCGCCAGGAATCGGACTTCGACTTGGTCCGCATCGGGCAAGCGCTGCAGCGCTTGCCGCCATTGCGCCTCCGCGGCCCTGAAGTCGTCGTCGTCTCGAGACGCCCAGTAGGGGGTCGCGGACCTGACATCGACAAACCAGTCCGTGGTCGCGCACAGCGGGGGAGCGAGATATTCCGGCGGCATCCGCAGGATCGCCTGCCATACTGGGCGCCTTGGCTGCCAGCCATACGCGCCATCCCGTTCCTGCAGCGCCATCATCGGCAGGACGGCCGCCACGCTGTTCCTGAACGTATCGGCCTCGGCCCACCCGCACAGCACGTCGACGCGGTACGCGGGGGGCAGGGATTCAGCGAGAGACAGTATCCATTCGGTACTCGCGTTCATGCTGTCGAGGGCCTGGAGCTGCGCGGACGGTCCTTGTCCGAGCTCCAGCAACACCGTCTTGCGGACTTCCATCGGCAAGCCCTTTACCGACGCGGTCAGAAAATCTCCAACATTCCGGAAAAGGCGCGCCTGGACACTGTCCGGCAGTTCGCGGGATGACTGCCAGCGCATCGCGATCGCCAGCTTGGCATACTCCAGCGCGAGCCTGGGTTGGGTGGCGAGGTCGATCTGGCCGGCCCACGTCGGCAGATCGGCGGCCAGCGTGAGCCAATCGGAACGAAGCATCTCGGGCCGTTCCCGCATGCCGTGCAGCACCTGCGCGAGCACGGCGCAGCCCTCGTCCATCAGTGGCCCGGCCGCTTTCAGGGCATCGAGGAAATCCTGCATCGTGGTGGAAGGCCGCAGCCCCGGCTCTACCTGAAGCAGCCCCGCGAGCAATGTCGCGCGGTCCAGCGGCGCAAGCGCAGGCAGACGCGGCACGACGATGCCGGCATGCAACTGGTGATTGACCCATGCCAGCAGATCACGCAGCGGCTGACCTCGCCAGACGGGCGGCAACCGGTCGATGCAGCCGAGCAGCCGATCGAGGGCTGTCGCACCTTGCTGCGGCGCCGGCGCCAGCCACTTGTTCGCCAGGATGGAACAGAGCGCCGCGCCCAGGCTGGCGGCGCCGTCGGCGCGGCGGCTCGTCCCCGGCTCTGGCGTGGCGTCCCCGGGGTCCTTCCGCATCAGTGCCGTTTCGATCGCCGCCACCGTCGTGTCCCACGCAGCCTTGCCTCGTGGCGCATGGTGCGCGCCCGGCGCGGTTTCGACGAAGCGCTCCAGGCAACGGCGACGCGCTTGCGTCATCCCTTCGGTGGCGCACCGCTCCAGCAGCTCATGCCACAGTGCTTCCCACTTCTGCCGGGGCAGCCAGAGGCCCCACGGAGCCAGCATCTCGGCGCGCTGGTCAATATCGAGACGCAAGTCCAGACCCAACTGCCACAGCGCATCGACACCCTGGGTGCGGAACGAGGCGGCGGCCCAGCCAGCCTTCAGGCATTGCGCCAGGCCGACGCCTACGCTCGCGGCCTCGGCCGCGGGCAGCTTCCGGGCTCGCTCGATGGCCTGTTGCCACGCCAGCTGCGGCGCCTCCAGCGCACTGAGCAGCCGCGGACCTTCGACGGTTCTGGCTTCCATCAGCGCCACCAGCGTCCACGCGGATATCGACGCCTGGCCGGCGGCGCAGGCCGCGGCAATACCGCCGCGCCAGAGCTCCAGGGGGGTGCCGGGACTGCGAAGGTGGTAGCCGACCGCGAGCTTCGTGGCATCGCGTTGCCCAGCGGCCGGCAACAAGGGCACCAGCGCAAGATGGCCGGCCAGATCGAACCGCACCCGCGGCGGCAATTTGACGTACAGCTTGCCGCCCCGCTGCGGTTCGCGTACCCGCAGCAGCGCAAAGGTCAACGCCGCCCGGCCGGCAGCGGGCAGTGCGTTCAAGCGCTGATCGAGCATCGCGAGACAATCTTCGACGTCGCCCGCCCCCAGGGCTGGATTCCTGACCAGCTGGGGCACCCGCGCCACGCTCGGCACGCAGCTCAGATCCGTCAACACGGACGCCCTCGCCGCCACGGGCAGCGCGTCGCACGCCTGCAGAATTCGCCGCCATGCGCGACGACGGTGCGGACGTGCCAGACATCTCGTGCGCCGCGCCAGCGCCTTCAATACGGACGCGCGGTCGTTGACGTCGGACATCGCATCGATGCGGCCCAACACCGCCGACAAGCCGGACAGCGTCGACACCTGCCACGCGCGCTCCAGCGTCGTCGCAGCCAGCTGGCCAAGCGCGTCGCGCACGGCGTGGCTGGCGCGCGCCAGGGCGATCCGGTCATGCAAGGACAAATAGCCGGCGATCTGCTTCATCGGGACGGCCAGCAGCGACCAGCGCAGGTCCGTCGCGGCGCCGGAGCGGGCCGCGACCAGCGAAACGCTGGAAGCCTGAGCGGGGGTAAGCAGCGTGCCGGCCGGCGCGGTCGCCGCGCCGGCCACGTGGTTGGCGCCGGGCAGGTTGGCCTGAGCGGGCATCGCCGCGGGGGTACGACCGAAATGATGGTCGGGCATGGTATTCCTCGACAGATGGGGTCAAGGCGCGGGGGTCGCGCCGGACGGGCATTCTTGCCGGTCGCGTTGTCCCGCTCTGTCGACAACCGCCGCCACGTTTCATCGCGGTGCAACAGGCCCCCGCAGGCACCCGCACGGGGCACATGGAAGCTGCGAAGGGCCTGGGGTGCGTACCGGCGGTGCAATACCGCGCCACGGGTCTATCCGTCTTGACACTGCAAGAGCGCGGTCCCGACAATGCGCCCACACCACATACCCGACGGGAGTGTCTGATGCCATTCGTTCGTCGTACCCTGCGCGCCGCGGTGCTGGCCACGAGCCTCGCCTTCGGCGCCGGCGCCTTGTCCCCCCTTCTCGCCCTGCCCGCGCATGCGGCCAGCCTGACCATCGGCATGTCCGGCGATATCACCTCGCTCGATCCGCACTACCACAACGTCACGCCCAACGCGAACGTCGCCGAGCACATGTTCGAGACGCTGATCGCCAAGGACGAGAAGATGCGCTTCAAGCCAGCACTGGCGCTGAGCTGGCGCGCGGTCGACGACACCACCTGGGAGGTCAAGCTGCGGCCGGGCGTCAGGTACCACGACGGCAGCGAATTCACCGCGCAGGACGTCGTCTTCTCGCTGGCCCGGCCGGCCACCGTCAAGAACAGCCCGTCGCCGTACACGATCTACACCAAGGGCTTCAAGGACGTGGTCGCGGTCGACAAGCTGACCGTGCGCATCACCACCCACGGTCCCTATCCGCTGGTGCCCAACGATCTGTCGACCATCTACATGGTCTCGAAGAAGGCGGCCGAGAACGCCTCCAGCGACGACTTCAACAGCGGCAAGGCGATGGTCGGCACCGGGCCGTACAAATTCGTCAGCTTCCGCAAGGGCGACCGCATCGAGCTGACCCGCAACGACGCCTATTGGGGCAACAAGCCGCAATGGGACACGGTGTCGCTGCGCATCCTGACCAACGATGCCCCGCGCGTGGCGGCGCTGCTGGCCGGCGACGTGCAGGTGATCGAGAACGTGCCGACCTCGGATATCCGCAAGCTGTCGTCCGATCCCGGCGTGTCGGTATTCAAGGTGCCGACCTTCCGCATGATGTACCTGCATATGGACAGCGACCGCGACACCTCGCCCTTCGTCACCGACAAGGCCGGCAAGCCGCTGCCGCGCAATCCGCTGAAGGATGCGCGCGTGCGCCAGGCGATGTCGAAGGCGATCTCGCGCCAGGCCATCGTCGACCGCGTGATGGAGGGCGCGGCCGAGCCGACCGGCCAGCTGGTCAACAGCTCGCTGTTCGGCCACGTGCCGGGCCTGAAACCGGACGCTCCGGATCCGGCCGCGGCCAAGCGGCTGCTGGCCGAGGCCGGCTATCCCGACGGTTTCCAGCTGACGCTGCATACGCCGAACAACCGCTATGTCAACGACGAGCAGGTGGCGCAGGCGATCGCGTCGATGCTGACGCGCATCGGCATCCAGACCCGCGTCGAGGCGATGCCGTCGGCGAGCTTCTTCACGCGCGCCAACAAGCTGGAGTTCTCGCTGATGCTGGCGGGCTGGGGCGCCGACACCGGCGAGGCCGGCTCGTCGCTCAAGTCGCTGCTGGCGACCTACGATCCCGCCAAGGGCTGGGGCGCCTCGAATCGCGGCCGCTACAGCAATCCGGCGCTGGACGCCAAGCTCAGCGCCGCGCTGACCACCATCGACGACCGCGCACGCGAGAAGCTGCTGCAGGAGGCCACCGAGATCGGCATCAAGGACTACGGCGTGATTCCGCTGTACTACCAGATCAATGTGTGGGCGGCAAAGAAGGGCCTGACCGTGATTCCGCGGCAGGACGAACGCACCTACGCGTTCAGCATCACCCGCTGAGAGCTGGGGCCGAGGGCGGGGCCGAAGTCTGGTCCGAAGGCATCACCGACTCCGGCACCAGCGAATAGATCGCTGCGCGGCACGGTATGCCGCGCAGCACCAGCCGGTTGCGCGCGATGCATTCGAGCAGCGCGCCGGTCTTCTCGGCGACGCGCCGGCTGGCCAGATTCTGCTCGGCCGCCACGATCTCGATGCGGGTCAGATGCAGCCGATGAAAGCCGAAGCAGGCCATCATCCAGGCGGCTCGGGTGGCAAGCCCCTGCCCCTGGCGGCTCTTGCGGACCCAGTAGCCGAGATTGGCCATGCGGTTCTCGGTGGAGATCTGGTTCAGCGCAACGCCGCCGAACAGCACGCGGCCGTCCTGCGAATAGATGCCGATGTCGTAGGACAGCCCTGCCGCGACATTGTCCGCGCAGGTATCGATCCACAGCTGCGCGTCGCGCACGCTGTAGCGCAGGTGGGCCCACGGCATCCATGGTGCGAGGCTCGCCATCGATTCCTGCACCGCGGCGGCAAACTGCTCCGCGTCGGCCTGGCGAAACGGGCGCAGCGAAAAGCCGTCGCCTCGCAGGATCGGCACGGTCCTCATCGCGCTCAATCCGAATTGCACACGAGCTCGCCGTCCACGGTCGCCGCGCCCGCCTTGACCAGGCCGGCCATGACCTGCTCCAGCACGTCGGGCAGCGGCGCGCCATCGAGATAGCGCAGCCGCACGCGTTCGAGCAGCGGTGCCTGTGTCATCCACTGCAGCAGCGCGTCCCGCGTCATTTGCCGCTGCTCCAGCAGCTTGAACTTCACCAGCACCTTCAGCGCATGCGCGGCGTTGCGGCGCGGATCGGCACGCAGATAGTCGAGCCGGCCGCTGGCGCGCTCCAGCGCTGGCCCGACATCGGTAAACGGGCTGCCATGACCCGGAATCACCAGCCGCACATCGAGCTCGGCGATCCGTTGCAGCACGGCGTGCTGTTCGGCGAAGCCACTGTCGCCGTCGAGCTCGGGAAAGATCACGCCGAAGCCGTGCTGCCACAGTGCATCGCCCGAAATCAGGATGCGCTCGTCCGGCGCGTACAGCATCACTGCATGCGGGTCGTGTCCGGGCGCGGCGATCACCTGCCAGTCCAGGCCGCCCATCCGCATCGAGTGGCCGTCCTCGAGCAGCGCATCGAAGGCGAAGCGATCGCACTGCTGGCCGGTGGCGCGGTAGCTCAGCGCATCGACGTCCCACTGCGCCACCGCGCGGGCTTCTGCCGCGGGAATCCAGGTGCGAGGCTGCCAACGCCGCTGCAGCAGCGCATTGCCACCGCAGTGGTCCGAATGCAGATGGGTATTAATCAGCCGCCCGAGCGGCTTGCCGTCGAGCGCGGCGTCGACCAGCGCCAGCGTCTGTTCGGCGTGAGTGACATAGCCGGTGTCGACCAGCGCGGTATCGTCGCCGTCGATCAGCAGCACATTGTTGGCCGACAGCCAGCCGCGCTCGAACACGCGGATGCCGGCGGGCAACATGTCGGCCGATGCGCTCGCGTGGGTTGCGGTGGAGATTGTCATGGCCGGCCCCCTCCCACCGCATCGTCGACCGTGCCGCCGGCCGTCCCGCACGCGGCGGCACGTTGAGGCAACGTCTGCCAGATGGCGCGCTTGTCGTCCTCGCTGCGGCCGGCCCAGCCTGCAATCTCGTCGATGGTCCGGAAACACCCCTCGCAATAGCCATGCTGGCCCATGCGGCAGATGTCGCGGCACGGCGATGCCACCGCTTTGGCGTGTTGGGCAGCAAGCGCGCGGCGGCGCAGATCGGCGATCAGTTTGGGGTCGGTTGACATGGGGACGAACGGACTGGCTGCTGGGCTGATCGACGCAGTGTAGCGCCATTGGCGTGACGGCACAGTCCGGCCGACCCCGGACGGCAGTTCACGACCAGCACGCGGTCAACGCCGATCAGCGCCAGTCCAGTACCGGACGATCCTCGACGGGCATGGCGTCGACCAACGCAAGGTATTCCCGGCGGGCCTTTTTCCACGCGGGGCGACTTCCGGCGTCGGCGGGCGTCCGCGCGAACCAGCCAGCCACCTTGTCCAGCGGCCGGGCACGGTGACGAGCGGGCAATGCCGCGATTGCCTGCCACAGCGTCTGGCGGCAGTCGTCGAAGCCGCGCCAATCCACCGGCCGGGCGCCCTTGAGTCCTGACTCCATCTCGATCAGCATCGGCAACAAGTGGCCTTGTTGCTGCGGCGACAACGCTGGCAGCAACGCCATCGCGCACCGTACCGTGGTCAGATGGAAGTGCCGCTCGAAGGCCGGATGGTAGGGCTGACGCACGACGCACATGTTGGCGATCATATTGAGCAGGCTTTGAAAGGGCAGCCTCGCGACGTGCTTCCATACCGCATCGACGAATGCCGGGATCGCGTCGGCGCCCCAGTCCGGTTTGCGACCCCTTGCCGCGCCGTCGTGCAGGTTCAACAACGCGTCGGCGATGCCGGTCAGCGCCTGCACCGTGCTGCCGTCCAGGTCGGCCGTCGTGCCTTGCTGTTGCGCCAGTACCGAGGTCAAGCCGACGACCCGCGCCCGCCACACATCGTCCAGGCGGACGCCGTGGCGACGGCACTGCGACACCACGGCGCCGAGCAGCGAGGCTTGCAGCGCGGCGCTTTGCAACGGCGGTTCCAGCGCCGCCAGTCCCACATTGATCCACAGTGCGGGCACTACGCGATGAGGCGAAAGCGCGACGATCCATTCCGCCTGCTGGGCCTTCGGCAGGCAAATCAGCGCGCTGTCCAGCGCATCGCTGTATTGCCCGTAGTCCTCCAGCGTGCGAGCGCGGTACCAAAGCGCCAGCGGCTTCAGCAGTCGGTGATGCACCGCCAGGTCCACGACAAGCTCGAACAACTCCATCGTATGCGGCCCGGTGTACAGGTACGCCGGCAAGTTTGCGAGCACTGCCGCCTGCTGCTGCGGCGGCAATGGCGCGAGCCGGGGCAGCAGCGTCGATTCCCACTGCATGGCCCCGGGCAGATGCCACAGGCATGTGGCGATCTGCCGGGCCTGCGCCTCGCCGATCTCGCCTTGCCCGTTCGATGGCGACCAGGCTTCCCACAGCGCATCCCAGGCAGCGGGACGCGCGTGCTCCGGCAACAGCGGGAACAACAGCGTCTCGATGTGACGGCGATCGTCGCCCGTCACGGCGGTCGCGTTTCCCAGCCACTTGCGTACCGCCAGGCCCGCCGCATCCTTGACGCCCTGATCCGGCAGCGCGGACAACGCTTGCAACAGTACCTTGACCAGAATGAGCGCCGGCTGCGTGGGCCACGCCGTCGCCGTCGCCAACAGGTGCTCCCATACCGCCATGCCAGTGCCGGACGCCCCTTCGCCGCCCCGCTCATCGTTCGGCCAGGCGTGCGTCAGCATGGCGGCCATCGATATCCCGGACAGGGCCGCGACAGCATGCGCGCTGGCGGTCGGATCCAGTTCTGCCAGCTGCAGCGCCTGCACGGCCATCGGGACGGCCTTTGCAGGCGGCAAACGGGAAGGCTCGGCGATCAGGCCGGCGAGGCCGGCAATGACGCGGCGCCGATCGACGGGGGGCACCACCCGCGCCGCCAGCACCCAGCACGAGTCCGGCACCAGCAGCGCGCGCACGCGCTCGGCGATCGACTGCATCGGGTTCTTGCACAGCGCGAGCGCCGCGTCGACGCGATCGGCGAGCGGCAGACGCTCCAGCGCCCGACAAAGCTTGTACGCCAGCTGCCGGACCTCGCGTATTTCCTCCCTGCTGAAACTGGACAGCTTGCCGGCCTGAGCGGCGAGCGTGCGCAGCGGCACCGCACTGCCGACGCCATCGGGAAATGCCCGTTCCACGGCATCGAGCAGGATGCACAGTGCCTCGCAGCGCTCGCTGCAAGGCAGGACCGAAACGCGGCCGGCGGCCAGCGTCATCGCCTTTGTACGCGCCGAGCGGTCCAGCGGATCGGCAAACGGTGCGTGGACCGTTTTCGCCAGCGCACGCGCGACTGCACGGCGCAGTCCGGCGAGCGTCGTCCACGATGCGGCCTCCGACAGGGGTACGCAGTCCGCCGTCGCCTTGGCCAGTCCGGAGCAAACCAGCCGCATCGCATGGCAGTCCTGTAGGCTCAGCTTCGAGGTAATCGTATGCAGCAAGGGAAGCGGCAACGCTTCCAGCCGGGAGAGCGCGCTGGCGTCGCGCCGATCGCGCTTCGCGGCCCATTCCCGCCATCGCTCCTGCTGTTGCATCGCGCGCGTCGACAAGGCGAGCACGCAGGACTCCATCGCGCGACAGTCGTGCCTGGACAGCTTCCACCGTGACCCGCCTTCCAGCCCGAACAGAGACCGGACGATGTGGAGCAGCCTGACGAACACGCTTCGCCGGCGATCGGCTGGATCGAGCCGGGTCGCGACAAAGGACTTGTCGTCCAGCCGATCGATCCGGACCCGCTCGCCGCCCCGAAAGCGAAAGACGCCAACGGTCTGCACGCGGCCCGACGACGAACGCCCAAGGCGGGACAGCGCGGCAATGCTGTCCGCGTGATCAGGGTCGTAGATGTACCTGGGAGGATGGAGCATGATCGATGGTCAAAGCGGGAGTCGGCACGGCGCACAGGCCTCGCCTTCCGTGCCAAGCCGGCATTGTTCCCACAGCGCGGCGCCGCTGCTTGTCAAAACGGCGGCCAACGCATGCGTTTGATCAACGGAACATCAATGCATCGGATGGTCGGCCGTCACGGCCTGGAAAACAGGGGCTTGTCCGCATCAGGCAGGCGGCCGCGCAATTTGTCCAGCTGCTCGAGCAACCCGGTCCATTGCGCCTGTCGGTGGTCCGCTTTGGCTCCCCATACCCACCCTCGCTTGAACCACGGGATCACCTTGTCCAACGGTCTTGCGAGTTGATCGTCCGCCAGCGCATGGATCGCCCTCCATACGATCTCCCTGTGCGGCCCGAGCGGACCCGCTGGGGGGCCCTGCCCAACGTCGAACGCGTGCCTGCCTACACTGGACGCGAGCCTGGCAAGCAACCGCGGCCGTTGCGCGGGCGACCGCTGCGCATGGTCGACGATGAATTGAACCGTCAACCAATACATGGGCTTGCGCTGTCTGGCGCCTTCGTCGCGCACCAACGCGTCAAGCACCGCATTGCGAAGCGGCTCCGGTGCGCTTCCGATCCGGTCCCATACGCCGCGAAACAAGGTTCCGGCCAAGGTTCCGGCCGCACTGCGGTCTGCCGACGTCGGCTCCCACGACGTCCCCCGTGTCGCCATGGCGTCGGCCAGAGAAGCGATCGCGGCGAGAAGGTCAGGCTCCCGACCGGCATCGGGTCTGTCGAGCAGCTCCACGACCCCATGGACATGCGCCGGCTGCATGGCGCCATACGCGCATTGGCGCGCGTACCAGCGCACCAGCTCGCGAGCCAGCGCTGCCCACTGAGGACGGGGAAGCTCGCCGCTGCTTGTCAGGTCACGAGCGGCCTCCGCCCAGATACCGGGCAGCGTCGGCAGACAGTCGGCGCGCAACAACATCTCGAGATGGCGCGCCTGTTCGGGGCGCGGCAGCGTCTTCAGCGCCGACAATGCGACCCCACTGACTTCATCGAACAGCGAGCGGTCGAGGCGGCACAGCGAAAGCAGCGGCCCTGGCTGTCCATGGACACGTGCAAGATCCAGGGCGACGACCCGCAGCGCGGTCGCGTCGTGCAAGCGTGCCTGGGTGCAGACCGCCTCGAGCAGGTGCGCCTGCTGCCGGGCGGACAATCCCTGCGCCGCAGTGGTCAGCTTGTCGGCAACAAGCGGCCCACACCACTTGTCGAGCTGGACTACCGCCGCCATCAACGCTGCGCCGACCTGCATGTCCGACGCCTCGGGACCATGGCGCCATTCGTCCCAAAGGCGGCACCACAACTCGACACGTATCGGCTCGGTGGCGAAGACGGGCCGGTGCATGGCCATCTGAAGCTCGATGCGCCGCAGCATGTCAGGTACGTGCTCGCTGCTTTTCACCCAGTGCCACAGCGATAGCCACCGGCGCCTGACAAGGGGCGGCGGAAAATCCCCGAGTCTGTCGATCAGCCGGAGCACCAACTCGGCTGCCGAGGCGGCATCGGCCTGCTTCGCCGCTTCGAACAACTCGTCCCAGACTTGCTCGACAGGCGGCATGTCCCTGCTCAGGCCGGCGGCATCGATCTTCCGCTCCGCGCGTCGCGAGTGCCTCGCCAAGGCAGCAAGCCCCGCCCCCTTGACGGGATGACGGTCGTCCAGATCCAGCGCCGCACCTACCATCGCGAGCCATTGGCTATCGATCTCCTCCATTACGCCATTGCGCTCGCCGGTCTTGCTCCGGATCGCCATCGCGGCGGCAATCAGCGTCGGCACCAGCGCTTGCTGCCGGGCCGGGTCCAGATGCGCGATGGCGTCCGGCCAGGCGGATGGATCGGGCACCAGCTTGCACCATGCGCGGCGTGCGACCGCCGGCACACTGGCTGGATGCTGCATCAGCGGAAGCCAGATTCCAAGCCGCTCATCCGGCGTGGCCGACTGCGGCAGAGCCGTTGCCAGCCTGTCGATCAGCACACAAAGCCGATCGGTCAGCGCGGCCCCGACCTGGCGCAGCCCTTCCTTGTCACGCAGCACGCCGGTCAAGGCGATCAGCGGCATGCTGGCCCACTTGCGCAGGGTGCGCGCCGCGCTCAGCGCCTCGAGCATGTCGCCGAAGCCGGTGACGCGCTGACCGGGCGGCAGGCATGCGACGCGCGTCGCCAACGCGGCCAGCAGTTCGGCGTATTCCCGGTGGCTCAGCTTGCCGGCCTCGTGCCATCGCGCGGCGTCCGACAGCGCAGTCCGCAGCGCCGAACGCGTATGAACGCCTTGCGCACGCACCAACAGATGCGCCGGCAAGCGCTCGCCTTCGGTCACGCGATACGCCTCCCGGCAGATCGACATGGCCCGCAGCCGGTCAGGCGGCTCAAGGAATGGCAGAACTTGCGTGAGCGTCCGGACCAGCGGCAGTGGCGGGGATTCGGCCGTCGATGCGGCGGATGCAGCTGGTGCCGTGGAGGGCGTTGGCGAGGGGGCCGAGGG
>NZ_JABTYE010000049.1 GCF_013314895.1 Cupriavidus gilardii
GTAGTCGAAACCGCCCTGGATCGCCGGCCGGCGATTGGTCTGCATGATGCCGCGGTAGCGGTATTCGGAGGCCAGCGTCACGTTCGCCGTGAACGTATGCGGCGAGGCCGCTTCGGCGGTCGCGGGCGCGCTCTGCGCCAGCGCGGTGGTGGCGGAACCGCACAGCGTCAGCGCGCCGATGGCGAGGGCCAGCGTCTTCATGGATTTCTTCTCCTTTTCCTTTGGGCTCGGGACTTCTTTGTCAGCCCAATACTGCAACTGCCATGCCAGGGTGAGCAGCGGTGGGGGCGCGCGTCGGCTGCCCGGGCGATGCGCGCTTGCCGCCAGTGGCAAGGCCGTTTCAATCAGCCTTCGGAAAGCCCGCCACACGGGGCCGCACGGGCCGTGCCGGGTTAAATGCTGTGTCCGCCAGGTCGAAGCCGCTTTTCCCCGCGCGCTTCACGGGCCATAATCGGCCCATGCCACCGGCTGGTGCCGGCCGCCGCCACGGGCGCGCGCTGCACCGATAACGTGCAGATGCGCCCGTCCGGTCGCCCCCGCCGCCCCCGATCGATGCACCCCGACGGTGCAGAAGGAGAAACCGATGAAACCGACCGATCTCTTCAACGACCTGCAGAGCAAGGTCAGCGAAGTCCTGCGCAACTCGCCCGCCAAAGACATCGAAAAGAACGTGCGCAGCATGATGACCCAGGGCTTTGCCAAGCTCGACCTGGTCACGCGCGAGGAATTCGACGTGCAGTCGCAGGTGCTGGCCCGCACGCGCGCGCGGCTCGAAGAACTGGAAATGCGCGTCGCCGATCTCGAACGGCGTGCCGGCATGGCGGGCGTGACCGGCGTGACGGGGGTGGGGCCGGCCACGGTCGGCACCGCCGGCGCGGGCACCACGGCGTCCACCACGTCCTCGGTACCGGGCGCGGCCACGCCCGAGCCGGGCACCGGACCGACCAATCCGGGCCTGGCCGGCTGAACGCTCCAGACCACGCATCAGGCGAAGGCCGCCGGGCAACCGGCGGCCTTCTGCGTTTACGGCGGCGTTAATAAATCGGTGACGCATCGGATCGCGTCCTTGCGTCGTCAGTCATCGTTGGCAGGCGGGCTCTCCTGCAGGCCCGCCGTCCACGTCCACCTCATCGCCCGGATCGCCTCCATGCACCTCGCCGTCCTGCGCAGCCGCGCGCTGACCGGCATCGACGCGCCGCCGGTCTCGGTCGAAACCCATCTGGCCAACGGCCTGCCGGCCTTCGCCATCGTCGGGCTGGCCGAGACCGAGGTGCGCGAGAGCCGCGAGCGCGTGCGCGCGGCGATCCTTAACTGCGGCTTCGAATTCCCGAACCGCCGCATCACGGTCAATCTGGCGCCGGCCGATCTGCCCAAGGAATCGGGCCGCTTCGACCTGGCCATCGCGCTTGGCATCCTGGCGGCAAGCGGGCAGATCCCCGCAGCGGCGCTGGACGGCTACGAGTTCGCGGCGGAGCTGTCGCTGTCGGGGGCACTGCGGCCGGTGCGCGGCGCGCTGGCGATGGCGATGGGGCTGGCGCGCGAGCAAGCCGGCACGGTGTGCGGCCCAGCGGGCGGCTTGGCCGGCGGCACAGCGAGCGGTACAGCGAGCGGCTTGGCGGGCGGCACAGCGAGCGGTACAGCGAGCGGCTTGGCGGGCGGCACAGCGGGCGGCCCCGCACGCGCGTTCGTGGTGGCGGCCGGCAACGGCGCCGAGGCGGCGCTGGTCGAGTCGGTCACGGTGCTGGCGGCCGCTTCGCTGCCCGAGGTCTGCGCCCACCTGGCCCGCACCGGCCCGCCGCTGGCGCGAGCCAGGCCCGCGGCGACGTCCCCCGTGGCGGGTTCACCCGCCGGCATGCCGGACATGCGCGATGTTCGCGGCCAGGGGCAGGCGCGCCGCGCGATGGAGGTCGCGGCAGCCGGCCAGCACTCGGCGCTGCTGATCGGCCCGCCGGGCACCGGCAAGTCGATGCTGGCGCAGCGCTTTCCGGGGCTGCTGCCGCCGATGACGCTGCAGGAGGCGCTCGAATCTGCCGCGGTGCTGAGCCTGACCGGCGCGGGCTTCCAGACCGAGCGCTGGGGCCGCCGGCCGTTCCGCTCGCCCCACCATACCGCGTCGGCGGCGGCGATGGTCGGCGGCGGCGGCGACCCGCGCCCCGGCGAGATCTCGCTGGCGCATCACGGCGTGCTGTTCCTCGACGAGTTGCCCGAGTTCGAGCGGCGCGTGCTGGAGGTCCTGCGTGAGCCGCTGGAGTCGGGCCGCATCACGATTTCGCGTGCCGGCCGGCAGGCCGACTTCCCGGCGCGCTTCCAGTTCGTCGCGGCGATGAACCCGTGCCCGTGCGGCTATCAGGGTCATCCGACCCGCGCCTGCCGCTGCACGCCCGACCAGATCCAGCGTTACCAGTCGCGGCTGTCCGGGCCGCTGCTGGACCGGATCGACCTGCAGATCGAGGTGCCGGCGCAAAGCCAGCAGGAGACGCTCGACGGCCCGCCCGGCGAGGACAGCGCCGCGATCGGCGCACGCGTGCTGGCGGCCCGGGCACGGCAGCTGGAACGGCAGGGCAAACCGAACGGCGAACTGACGGGACAGCAGATCGACCGGCATTGCCCGCTGGACGAGCAGGCGCAGGGGCTGCTGCGCGCGGCGATGGCGCGGCTGGGGTGGTCGGCGCGGTCCTATTTTCGCGTGCTGAAGGTGGCGCGCACCATTGCGGATCTGGGCGGCGCGGACGTCATCGGCGCGGCGCATGCGGCGGAGGCCGTGCAGTACCGGCGGGTGTTGCGCCCGGTTTAGCGATGCGGCGCGGTTCAACTGGCTCCCCTCTCCCGCTGGCGGGAGAGGGGTCGGGGGAGAGGGAACGGCGGTGGCCATTCGGACAGCGCTGATCATTTGAGCGCCCTGCCCTCTCCCCCGGCCCTTCTCCCACAAGTGGGAGAGGGGAGCAAACCAGCGCGGTGGCGGCGCGTTGCTGTCAATCTCCCCTCTCCCTCTGGCGGGAGAGGGGAGCAAACAAGGCCGTCGACTTAACGCCGAGCCTCAGGCGGCTCGCCCGGCGGTTCGGGCTCGTCCTCGATCGGCGGATGATCCGGCGGCACGCCGGGCGGGGGCGGGTCTTCTATCGGTGGAACGGTATGGTCGGCGCGGCGCGGCATCGGCTGGCTCCAGGGGCAAGGTAACCACCATTGAAGCAAACCGGCCGGGGGATCGCCAGCCGGCTCCCTCCGACATCGTTCAGCCGGGCTGGCGCCGCACGAAGAACAGCGCGGCACCGACCGCCATCAGCACGCTGCCGAACACGCGGTTCTGCCAGCGCATCGCGCGGGCGTCCCGAAACAGGCCCTGCATGCGCGAGGCCAGCAGCGCGTAACCGTGCATCACGATCAGGTCGACCGCGCACATCGTCACGGCCAGGATCGCCAGTTGCGGCGCCAGCGGCCGGGCCGCATCGATGAACTGCGGCAGCACCGCGACCATGAAGACGATGCCCTTCGGATTGGTGACATTGGTCAGCAGGCCGGTGGCGAAACGCCGTCGCGGACTCATCGCGGCCGCGCGCACGCCGCGCACGCTCTTGCCGCCGCCATTCGGCCCGCCATTCGGCCCGCCATTCGACCCACCATTTGCCTCGCCATTTGCCTCGCCACTGGTGTCGTTCGGCTCCAGCTCGACGCGCGCCCGCCATTGCTGCACGCCCAGATAGATCAGGTACAGCGCGCCCACCGTCTTGACCGCCGCGAAGGCATGCTCGGACGCGATCAGCAGCGCGCCGAGCCCGCCGCCGGCGACCAGCAGCACGATCAGCAGCCCGGTCTGCAGGCCGAGGATCGTCGTGGTGGTCTTGCGCAGCCCATAGGACAGACCGTGGCTCATCGACAGCACGGCCCCCGAGCCCGGCGAGACCGCGATCGCCCAGCAGGCCGCGAAATAGGCAAGCCAGATTTCCCAACGCATGATTTGCTCCTTCTTGTTTCTTCCCAGCCTGGACTTTTTCAAACCCCGGATCTTTCCAAGGCCCGAACTCTTCCAAGGCCCGAACTTCCAAACCGCGGACCTTTCCAAACGCCGGCGACGCTCAGCCCGCCGCCCGCCGCCACAGCCGCGGCACCAGCGCATACCAGAGATAGCCGACGAGCTGCAGCGCCAGCAGCCCGCCCAGCGCCGCGCGGAAGGCGTCGGCCTGCGGCAGCCCGGCCTCGCGGAACAGGTCGATCGCGATGCCCACCCCCCACTGGATCAGAAAGCTGCCGCCGAACACCAGCAGGTTGTAGGTGGTATTGGCGCGCCCCGCCACTTCGGCGGGAAATGCCAGGCTCAGCGTGCTGAGAATCAGCGACAGCGTGCTCGCGCACATCGCCAGCAGCGGCCACAGCAGCCAGGCCGCCGGCGCGGTCCAGGCGATGATCGCCGCCTGCAGCACCAGCGTCAGCCCGGCGCCGATCATCACCAGCCGCGCCGATTCGACCGGATCGCGCGCGCGCCGCGGCGCCAGCCAGCCCAGCAGCAGATAGCCGGACAGCAGCGCGATATTGAAGATGAACAGGATCTGCGCGCTGCGGTCCGGCCCGAAACCGAGCACGTCGACCAGCCAGGGGCCGACCCACAGCGTCTGCACCGCCATGAAGCCGGCCTGATTCAGCAGGCCGAAGGGCAGCACGCGGACGAAGGCCGGATGGCGCAGCAGGGCGCGATAGCCGCCGGCCATCTCGCCTGCCGGCAGCGCGGGCGTGTCGTGAAGGCCGTCCACGCTGTCGACGAACACCCGGGCCCGCTCGGCGCCGCGTGCCAGCCGCGCACTGCGCCGTTCGACCCGCGCGAGGCCCCGATACAGCGCCAGCGCCGACACCAGCAGCAGGCCGGCCATCACCAGGAACACGCCGCGCCAGCCCAGCCACGGCAGCACCACCTGCACCGGCAGCGTCGTCATCAGCGCGCCGCCGCTGCCGGCGACCAGCATCCAGACCGACAGCTGGCTCTGGCGCGCGGTCGGAAACCAGCGGCGATAGGCGGTGTAGGAAGCCATCAGGCAGGCCGACACGCCCGCGCCGATCAGTGCCCGGCCCAGCCACAAGGTCGCCGCCGAGCCGGCCAGCGCAAATACCAGCGCGCCGAGGGCGGCGACCAGCAGCAGCACGGTTTCCACCCGCCGCACGCCGCGCCGGTCCAGCCACTGCCCGACCGGCAGCTGCATCGCGGCGAAGGCCAGAAAGTAGGCCGACGACAGCAGGCCCAGGTCGGCGTTCGACAGCCGCATGTCGGCGATCAGCTCGGGCGCGATCACCGCATTGATGGTGCGCAGCCCGTACGACAGCACGTAGGCGGCGGCGAAGCAGACGAACACCAGCGCCCCCTCGCCGCGGCGCAGCAGCGAGGACGGTCGCATGGACAAGCCGGGACGGCTGCTGCGCGGGCCGGGACGGGAACGCATCAGAACGGATGGAAGCCGGCCAGGAACTGTTCGACCTGCTCGGCCTGGCGCTGGTCGCGCGCGGCGTCGCCGGCCTCGAGCACGACCGCCTGGTAGACCTTGCTGCCCTTGGCGACCAGCCGCGCGGTCAGCCGGCGTGGCGTCTTGTCCTGCGGGGAGACGCCGGCCACGCGGATCTCGATCCCGGGCAGCGCCACCGGCGGCTGGGCCGACGACATCACGGTGACCGCGCGCGTCTGCACCGGCTCGGTCGGCGCGTTGCCCAGATTGGCGAGCAGACCGGTCTGCATCGCCGACAGCGCTTCGGCGCGCAGCGATGCGTCGTCGCCAGGGAGGCTGACCACCCCGACCGCGAACAGCGTCTCGTCGACGCGGGCGGCCTCCATCGTCATCGGCAGCTTGCGGCCGGCGATGGCGACATCGCGCGCGGCGCTGGTCGGCTTGCCGGGATAGAGCGCGGCATAGCCGCCCTCGTTGGACTGGATGGTGCGCCAGTCGTAGCGCGGCGAGCAGGCGAGCAGCGCGGCCACCGCCAAGCCGGCGCAACACCGGGCCGGCCGGCGGAGGAACGAAAGGCGAGACATCGGAAGTCGGGGAAAGACGGGTCGAAAAAAGGGCACGGCACGCCACCCCGGCAGGGGTGCGGCCGAGCCGCTATTATCGGGGATCAGGCACTGGCGCAGTGTCTTTCTAATCTCGATATTTCATTATGTTTTTGGACTTTCCGGCCCGCTGCGTTGGCGCGGCATGGCGCCGAAGCGCTGCCCTGGTCTTGCTGACCGGCCTGCTGCTGGCGCTGGCCGCGCCCTCGGCGCGGTCGGCGAGCGCCGCCCATCTACCCGCCGTCAGCGACCTGGCGGCGGAAACCCGTGCGGCGAGCCAGCGCGGCGAACCGCTGGTGGTGCTGGTGACGCTGCCGAACTGCGGCTATTGCGAGGCGGTACGGCGCAACTACCTGGGGCCGCAAGCCGCCGCCGGCCAGATCGCGGCGCGCGAGCTCGACATGAGCGCCGCCACGCCGATTCGCGATGCCGACGGACGTGCCACCACGGCGCGGGCCTGGGCCCGCGCGCACGGCATCCGCTTCGCGCCGACAGTGCTGTTCCTCGACGGCAAGGGCCGGCCGGCCGCGCCGCCGCTGCGCGGCATGCAGCCGGACTTCTACGGCGCCTATCTGGAACAGTCGCTCGATACCGCCCGCGCCGCGATGGCGGCCGGGGCCGGCGCTCGCTGACCCGGGGCGCCGCCGCGCGACCCCCGCC